>NZ_JACHZF010000027.1 GCF_014193375.1 Halomonas campaniensis | reverse complement strand
GGTGACGACCTCGACACGCTGCTGCCCTGGCGCTGGAAAGACACGCTACCGGTCTAACTCACGCCGCAACAGATGGGGTTTGTGGAGCGCTTACGAACAACTCGTCTCCAAGGTCTGGAACTATGCCCATGTGTTGCGCGACCAGGGCGTCTCCTACGGCGACTACATCGAGCAGATCACCTATCTGCTGTTTCTCAAGATGGACGAGGAGCGGGTGGAGCTGCTGGGCGAGGAGACCTGCATCCCCAGCCAGTGGCGCTGGAGCAAGCTGGCGGAGAAAGATGGTGATGACCTGGAACTGCAGTATCGCCATACCCTGGAGGGCCTGGCCCGCGAGAGTGGTCTGATCGGCACCATCTTTCGCAAGTCCCAGAACAAGCTCTCCGACCCGGCCAAGCTCAAGCGGGTGGTCAGCCTGATCGACAAGGGAGGCCCCTGGGTCGGCCTGAAGGTCGACGTGAAGGGCGAGATCTACGAGGGGCTGCTGGAGCGCAACGCCTCTGAGGTGCGCTCCGGCGCCGGCCAGTACTTCACTCCGCGCCCGGTCATCGACGCCATCGTGAAGTGTGTTGACCCGCGGATCGACGAGACCGTGTGCGATCCGGCGTGTGGGACCGGGGGATTCCTGCTCTCCGCCTTCGAGCACATGAAGACCCAGAGCCAGGACCGCGAGAAACTGCGTCAGCTCAAGCACAACGCCCTGCATGGGGTGGATATTGTCGATGAGGTGGTGCGGCTGTGTGCCATGAACCTCTACCTGCACGGTATCGGCAACGGTGGCAGCCCCGTGCATCAAGGGGATGCTCTCTCCGGTGACGGTGGCAAACGCTTCGACGTGGTGCTGACCAACCCGCCCTTCGGCAAGAAGTCCAGCTACAAGGTGGTGGGGGAAGACGGCTCGGTGAGCACTGAGCACGAGAGCTACGAGCGCGAGGACTTCAAGTTCTCCACCTCGAACAAGCAGCTCAACTTCCTCCAGCACATCATGACCATCCTCGACACCCACGGCCGCACCGGCGTGGTACTGCCCGACAACGTGCTGTTCGAGGCCGGCCGGGCGGGCGAGGGCATCCGCAAGCGTCTGCTGGAGGGCTTCAACTTCCACACCCTGCTGCGCCTGCCTACCGGCATCTGGTACAGCCCCGGGGTGAAGGCCAACGTGTTGTTTTTCGACAAGCGTCCGGCCAGCCGGGAGGCGCAGACCAGGGAGCTGTGGGTCTACGACTACCGCACCAACGTCCACAAGACCCTGAAGACCAAGCGGCTGACCCACGCCGACCTCGATGACTTCGTGCGCTGCTACCGCGAACGCCAGGAGACCGAGCGCTTCCGCCGCTTTAGCTACGACGAGCTGATCCAGCGCGACAAGCTCAACCTGGATATCTTCTGGCTCAAGGACGACAGCCTGGAGGACATCGATAGCCTGCCGGAGCCGGACGTGCTGGCCACCGAGATCGTCGAGAACCTGGAGGCCGCCCTGGAGCAGTTTCGCAGCGTAAGTGCGGAGCTGGCCGGGGAGGACGAGCGCACATAAGTGTCCTGTCGCTTCATGCTCTCGATGCGCAGGTGATCAAGAACTCCGTCGGCGTTCTCAGGACCCTGCTATGCCCTCGCTGTAAGCTTGGGGTCGCCGACACCGCTCATCCGCATCGGAGCCTGGAGTCTGGCCAGGCTGAGAGATGTCCTATCCTGCGCATACCTCCCTCAAGTGTGCAATGCAGCATGAATTTTGGTAGAGTACCTAGCTTTCCACGGGATGACATGCAATTTCACCGGGCAAGCTCTGGTGCTATGAACGATGTCGATCATCGCGATAGAAGGCTAAAGCACCCCATGACAACCTCTTTCTCAGGGCTGATGACTCCGCCCTAGCGCTCCCCCCCCTTCTGGGCTCGCCCGCCGTCAACGAGGCGACACGCCCGATCCTCACGCTACGTCAAAGGCGTTACCTCTGACCCGATACGTGCGTGACTCCCACATTTCATTGCTTTGCTCTGCACCTATCTGGGTGTCGGGTGGCTGTGTGCGTCATCGCTATCGTGTCACGAGGCTGAACTGATTCATCCCCTGACTGGACCGCAGCATGTACGAAAAAATGAAATTGAGTTGGTTCTCCAATCTCAAGGGCGACACCCTGGCGGGCATCGTCGTCGCCCTGGCGCTGATCCCCGAGGCCATTGCCTTCTCCATCATCGCCGGGGTCGACCCCAAGGTCGGCCTCTACGCCTCCTTCGCGATCTGCGTGATCATCGCCTTTACCGGCGGGCGTTCGGGGATGGTCTCGGCGGCCACCGGCGCCATGGCGCTGCTGATGATCACCCTGGTCAAGGAGCACGGCCTGGAGTACCTGCTGGCTGCTACCCTGCTGACCGGGGTGCTGCAGATCATCGCCGGCTATCTCAGGCTCGCCGAGCTGATGCGCTTCGTGTCGCGCTCGGTGGTCACCGGCTTCGTCAATGCCCTGGCGATCCTGATCTTCATGGCCCAGCTGCCTGAGCTGACCGGGGTGACCTGGCACGTCTACGCCATGACGCTGGCCGGTCTGGCGATCATCTACGGCTTCCCCCTGGTACCGGTGATCGGCAAGACCATCCCCTCGCCGCTGGTCTGTATCGTGGTGCTGACCGCCGTCTACATGATGACCGGCATGGAGATCCGCAGCGTCGGTGACATGGGCGAGTTGCCCGATAGCCTGCCGGTGTTCCTGTGGCCCGAGGTGCCGCTCAACCTCGAGACGCTGATGATCATCTTCCCCACCGCGCTGATGCTGACCGTGGTGGGCCTGCTGGAGTCGATGATGACCGCCACCATCATCGACGACCTGACCGACACCCGCAGTGACAAGAACCGCGAGTGCAAGGGACAGGGCATCGCCAACATCGGTGCCGGCCTGCTCGGCGGCATGGCGGGCTGCGCGATGATTGGCCAGTCGGTGATCAACATCAAGTCCGGCGGTCGCCGTCGCATGTCGACCCTGATCGCCGGCGTGTCGCTGCTGCTGATGGTGGTGTTCCTGGCCGACTGGGTCTCCCAGATTCCCATGGCCGCGCTGGTGGCGGTGATGATCATGGTCGCCATCGGCACCTTCAGCTGGAGCTCCATCAAGGACCTCAAGAAGCACCCGATGAGCACCAACTTCGTCATGGTCGCCACCGTGGTGGTGACCGTGGGCACCCACAACCTGGCCATCGGCGTCTTCGTCGGCGTGCTGCTTGCGGCCATGTTCTTCGCCAACAAGGTGGGCAACATCCTCTACATCGGCAGCGAGGAGGCCGACGAGGGCAGCCGGCGCATCTACCGGGTGGTGGGTCAGGTGTTCTTCGCCTCCTCCGAGCGCTTCGGCGAGGCCTTCGACTTCAAGGAGACGGTGGAGAAGGTCACCATCGACCTCTCCCGTGCCCACTTCTGGGACATCACCGCCGTCCAGACCCTGGACCGGGTGGTGATCAAGTTCCGCCGCGAGGGCACCGAGGTGGAGATGATCGGCCTCAACGAGGCAAGCGCCACCATCGTCGACCGCTATGCGGTGCATGATGACCCCGAAGCCGTCGAGAAGCTGATGGGCGGTCACTGACGCATCGACGGTTGTTCCGTCCCGGTGGACTCGCCGGGGCGGGGCCGTCCGATGACCCGTCATACAGGAGATCTTCCCCCTGTCCGACCTCCCCGGCGCGATGCTGGACTGGTCCGATCCATCCCCACCTCCAACGCCAATGTTGATCACCATGCCCCACGACCAAGCGACCCTCGCCACGCCACGCCCTTCCTCCCCCCGATTGTTGCTGGGGGGCGCCTTCCGCAACTTCCTGGGCAACTCGCCGATCTGGTACAAGATCGCCATTCTTGCCTTTCTCGTCTTCAATGCTCTCTGCCACTGGTCCTTGGGAGAGCAGTCCGGGACCTTGTTGGGCTGGCTGTTGCTGGGCCAGTTTATCTTTACCTTGGCCATGGCCCTGAAGTGCTATCCGCTGTTGCCCGGGGGCCTGCTGGCTCTGCAGGCCGTTGCCCTCGGACTGACCTCTCCGGAGTCGGTGCTCGGCGAGGTGGAGCACAACCTGGCGGTGATCCTGCTGCTGATGTTCATGGTGGCGGGGATCTACTTCATGAAGAACCTGCTGCTCTTCACCTTCACCAAACTGCTGATCCATGTGCGTTCCAAGTACCTGCTGTCGCTGCTCTTCTCGGTGATGGCGGCGTTCCTCAGCGCCTTCCTGGATGCCTTGACGGTGACCGCGGTGATTATCGCCATCGCCGTGGGCTTCTACTCCGTCTATCACAAGGTGGCCTCCGGCAAGAGCTACGACCATAACCACGACCACAACGACGACGCCCCGGTGCGCGCCGAACTGCGCACCGAACTGGACGACTTCCGCGCCTTCCTGCGCTCGCTGCTGATGCACGGCGCCGTGGGCACCGCCTTGGGAGGCGTGGCCACCATGGTGGGCGAGCCCCAGAACCTGCTGATCGCCAAGGAGATGGAGTGGGGCTTTGCCGACTTCTACCTCAATATGCTGCCGGTAAGCCTGCCGGTGCTGGTGGCGGGGCTACTCACCTGCTTGGCCCTGGAGAAGCTGCAGTGGTTCGGCTACGGCGCCGCCATGCCCAAGACCATTCGCAAGATCCTCAAGGACTATGACCACTACAAGGCCAGCAAGCGCACCAATCGGGAACGTGCCCAACTGATCGCCCAGGCCCTGGTGGCCGTCTTCCTGGTGACGGCCCTGGCCCTGCATCTGGCCGAGGTGGGGCTGATCGGCCTGGCGGTGATCGTGCTGCTGACCAGCTTCAACGGCGTCAGCGACGAGCACCAGATTGGGAAGGCCTTCCAGGAGGCGCTGCCATTCACCGCCCTGCTGGTGGTCTTCTTCACCGTGGTCTCGGTGATCCATAGCCAGCACCTCTTCCAGCCCTTTATCGAGATGGTGCTGGCCCAGCCGGCAGAAGGGCAGGCGGGGCTCTTGTTCTTCGCCAACGGCCTGCTTTCGGCGATCTCCGATAATGTCTTCGTGGCCACCGTCTATATCAGCGAGCTCAAGGCGGCCTTCCTGCGCGGCGACCTGGGCGCCGAACAGTTCCGCTTGCTAGCCATCGCCGTCAATGCCGGCACCAACCTGCCCAGTGTGGCCACCCCCAACGGACAGGCCGCTTTCCTGTTTTTGCTCACCTCAGCTATCGCGCCGCTGCTGCGGCTTTCCTACGGCAGGATGGTGATCATGGCTTTCCCCTATGCGGTGGTGATGACCGTGGTCGGGTATTTGGGAGTGACCCACTTGGTAAGTTGAGACCGATGAACTCGAGGCTCCGCGCTTCTGTCGGCAAGCGGGAAGGGGCGAGAATCCAAAAGCCAATCAAAAGGATACATATAGAATGACAGAACAGGTAATGGCCGCCATCGACGGCTCACAGTTTTCCGAAGGGGTCTGCGACTACGCCGCCTGGGCGAGCCTGGCACTGAGCGCCCCGCTGACCTTCTTGCACGTGAACGACAACCATCTGCCGCCGGAGGAGCGAAACCTTTCCGGCAACTTGCTGGCCGGCGGTCGTGAGCGACTGCTCAAGGAGCTCGCCCAACTCGACGAGCAGCGCGCCAAGGTGGCCCAGGAACAGGGCCGGCTAATGATGAAGGCGTCTATCGAGCGGGCCGTCGAGGATGGCGTGAGAGATCCTTCCGGCCGCCAACGCAACGGCACCCTGGTGGAGACCCTGGAGGAGCTGGCCGACGAGATCCGCCTGCTGGTGGTGGGCAAGCGCGGCGAGACGGCCCACCAGGACAGCGGTCACCTGGGCTCCAACCTGGAGCGGGTGGTGCGCACCCTGCACCGGCCGATCCTGATGGTACCGGCCACCTACAAGCGGCCCGAGAAGGTGATGCTGGCCTTCGATGGCAGCAAGACCACCCGCAAAGGGGTGGAGATGCTGGCCAAGAGCCCGCTCTTCGAGGGTATTCCGGTACATGTCGTGATCGTCGGTGCCGAGACCGGCGACAACCGCTCCCAGCTTGAGTGGGCGCTCAAGGCCCTGCGTGATGAGGGCCATGAGGCCGAGGGCGCCATCCGCGCCGGCGAAGTGGAGGCGACGCTCCACGCCTACCAGGAGGACCACAGCATCGACTTGCTGGTAATGGGCGCCTACGGACATTCACATATCCGCCACCTGCTGGTAGGCAGTACCACCAGCGAGATGCTGCGCAAGTCACACATACCGGTGCTGCTGCTGCGTTGAAGTTCCCGAAACCGGCCCACCGCTCCTTTTGGTGTGTGCCGGTTTTTTTCTTTCCAGGCACGCCATTGCCCTGTATAGGACCCGAAAAATTGACGATCCTTCCGCCCTGATTCGCGCTTCCGTTATGCCCCACTCACACCGAGGACCCCTGATGTCATCACCTCTCCTGGCGAGAGGGCAGTACAAGGAAGCGACCCTTGAACAGCAATACCTTTGCTCATTCGGCATTTTTCGATGAAACCTCTTCCTCGCAGCGCTTCGTCGCTGAGCTGCTGGGGAAAGCAGATATCCGCATCAACGGCGACCGCCCCTGGGATATCAAGTTCAACGCCCACGGCGTCATCGACGAGGCACTGGCCCGCGGCAACCTGGGCCTGGGCGAAAGCTACATGAACGGTGACTGGGACGCCGAGCACCTGGACGAGTTTTTCTTCCGCCTGCTGCGCGCCCACCTCCCCGAACAGATCAACCCGCGCAAGCTGGTCTTTCATCACCTGCGCACCCGCCTGATCAACCTGCAGACCGCCAGCCGCGCCTTCGAGGTCGGCGAAGCCCATTATGACCTCGGCAACGACTTTTACGCCGCCATGCTCGATCCGCGCATGACCTACACCTGCGGCTACTGGAAGACGGCGGAGACCCTAGATCAGGCCCAGGAGGCCAAGCTCGACCTGATCTGCCGCAAATTAGAGCTCGAGCCTGGCATGCGCGTGCTCGACATCGGCTGCGGCTGGGGCAGCTTCATGGCTTATGCTGCCGAGCACTACGGCGTGGAGTGCGTGGGCCTTACCATCTCTCGCGAACAGGCCGACTTCGGCAAGAGCCTGATGCAACAGGGCCTGCCGGTGGAGTTCCGTCTCAAGGACTACCGCGACGAGACCGAGCGGTTCGACCGCATCGTCAGCATTGGCATGTTCGAGCACGTCGGTCGCAAGAACTATCGCACCTACATGGACGTCGCGAATCGTTGCCTCAAGGACGATGGCCTCTTCCTGCTGCACACCATCGGCAAGAACGTGCGCGATACCTCGCCGGACCCCTGGCTCGACAAGTACATCTTCCCCAATGGCGAGCTGCCGGCCCTGGGGCATGTCACTGATGCTGCCGAAGAATTGTTCGTGGTCGAGGACCTGCACAACTTCGGCGCGGACTACGACAGGACACTGATGGCTTGGCACGAGAACTTCGAGGCCGCCTGGCCCCAGTTCGCCGACACCTACGGTGAGCGCTTCTACCGCATGTGGCGCTACTACCTGCTGAGCTGTGCCGGTGCCTTCCGCGCCCGCGATATCCAGCTCTGGCAGTTCGTGCTTAGCAAGAAGGGCAAGCTTGGCGGCTATCGCCGCGTCAGCTGATAGTGCGTTACCACTCACTCACCTGGAATTCCCGATGAGCGACTACTCCCTCTTTACCTCCGAGTCCGTGTCCGAGGGGCATCCGGACAAGATCGCCGACCAGATCTCCGATGCGGTGCTCGACGCCATCATCGCCCGCGACAAGAACGCCCGGGTGGCCTGCGAGACCCTGGTCAAGACCGGCGTGGCCATCGTCGCCGGCGAGATCACCACCTCGGCCTGGGTCGACCTCGAGGCGCTGGTGCGCGAGGTGATCACCGGCATCGGCTACACCTCCTCGGACGTGGGCTTCGACGGCGAGACCTGTGGCGTGCTCAACCTGATCGGCAAGCAGAGCGTGGACATCGCCCAGGGGGTCGACCGCAGCCAGCCCGAGGACCAGGGCGCCGGCGATCAGGGCCTGATGTTCGGCTACGCCACCAACGAGACCGACTCCTACATGCCGGCGCCGATCCACTATGCGCACCGGCTGGTGGAGCGCCAGGCCGAGCTGCGCAAGCACGGCCTGCTGCCCTGGCTGCGTCCCGACGCCAAGAGCCAGCTGACCTTCCGCTACGACGCGGCAGGCAAGCCCTGCGCCGTGGATGCCGTGGTGCTCTCCACCCAGCACGACCCGGAGATCGACCAGGAAGAGCTGCGCAAGATGGTGCGCCGCGAGATCATCGAGCAGGTGATCCCCGCCGAGTGGCTGACCGCGACCACCAAGTACCACATCAACCCCACCGGCAAGTTCGTGATCGGCGGCCCGGTGGGCGACTGCGGCCTGACCGGGCGCAAGATCATCGTCGACACCTATGGCGGCACCGCCCGCCATGGCGGCGGCGCCTTCTCCGGCAAGGACCCCTCCAAGGTCGACCGCAGCGCCGCCTATGCCGGCCGCTACGTCGCCAAGAACCTGGTCGCCGCGGGACTCGCCGACAAGTGCGAGATCCAGGTCTCCTATGCCATCGGCGTGGCCGAGCCCACCTCGGTCTCGGTCAACACCTTCGGTACCGGCCGGGTGGACGACGCCCGCATCATCGAGCTGGTGCGCGAGCACTTCGACCTGCGGCCCAACGCCATCACTCGCATGCTCGACCTGCTGCATCCCATGTACCAGCTGACCGCGGCCTATGGCCACTTCGGTCGCGAGCCCTTCGAGACCAGCTACGCCTGGACCGACACCCAGGGCCAGGAGCATATCGAGACCTTCACGGCCTTCCCCTGGGAGGCCACCGACAAGGCCGCTGGCCTGCGCGACGCCGCCAGGCTCTGACCCCCGACGACACGGAGAAACAAGATGTCCCAGAAGCTCTACTGCATCGCCAACTTCAAACCCAAGCCCGGCCGCGAACAGGCAGTGTTCAAGGCCCTGCAGGCGCTCGAGCCCAATGCGCACCGCGAGGACGGCTGCCTCCAGTACACGGTGACCCGGCATATCGATCACCCCAACGCCCAGGGTGCCAGCTACCCCATCGTCTTCCACGAGATCTGGGCCAGCCGAGAAGCCTTCGAGGCGCACTGCAACCGTCGCGAGATCAAGGCGTTCTTCGCCAGCCAGGTCGAGGCTGATGACGGCGACGTGGATCATGCCAATGTCTGCGTCTACACCGACGAGCCCCACGACTACGACGCCCCGGAACTCTGAATCCGGCATAAATGGCACGGGCATGACCGCCCGTGCCCTTGCATACCACAGGAGATCCTCATGACCGAGCAGAAGATGAACGTCGAGAGCTTCAACCTGGACCATACCCAGGTGAAGGCGCCCTACGTGCGCCTGGCCGACATCAAGGCCGGCGAGAACGGCGATCGCATCCACAAGTACGATATGCGTATCTGCCAGCCCAACCAGGACCACATGGAGATGCCCGCCCTGCATTCCCTGGAACACCTGATGGCCGAGCTCTCGCGCAACCACTCCAACAAGGTGGTCGACATCAGCCCCATGGGCTGTCAGACCGGCTTCTACATCGCGATGATCAATCACGATGACTACGCGGGGGTGCTCGCGCTGCTAGAAGGCACGCTCAAGGACGTGCTCGAGGCCACTGAGGTCCCGGCCTGCAACGAGATGCAGTGCGGCTGGGCGGCGAGCCACAGCCTGGAAGGCGCCCAGGTTATCGCCCGCGGCTTCCTGGCTAAGCGGGACGAGTGGGACCAGGTCTTCGCGTAACTCACCTTCTCCACCCGCGCTACAAATTCATCATCAAAGCGGCTACGTTGATTGTTTCGGCCGGTGGATCGCAGCAGAGAGCCAATCCGCCGGCCCCCTTGCCTCGCTGAACGAGGGGATTGAGATGAATCATCCGGAACTCGATATCGAGAAGATCACCCGTCAGCTGGCGGACGCCAAGGCCCTGCTGATCGACCAGAGCTTCGAGAGCAAGGAGAGTCGTGCCACGGTGATGCTGGACCAGCAGTCAGTGGGCCGCCTGTCGCGCATGGATGCCCTGCAGGGCCAGGCCATGGCCAAGGCCGAGGAGGATCGTCGACAGCTGGCGATCCGTCGCATCGACGCGGCCTTGGCTCGCCTGGATCGGGGCACGTTCGGGGAGTGTATCGAGTGCGGTGAATGGATCGCCGTCAAGCGACTGGAGTGGGATCCCACCGTGCTGAAATGCATCGATTGTGCCGAGTGAGGAGAGATGCTGAAACTGACGCAGAATAACGTGACGATAGAGGTCATCCATCGGGAGGGCCTTGATGAAGAGTCCCTGGAGGCCGTGGTGGTGCCAGCCACCGAGGCGCAGCGGCGCAACCTTGGCACGGCAGCAGTGGGTCAGGCCTGGATGGCATGGTCACCCGGTGAGGCCACCCCCAAGATGATCAAGTTCATGCCTCCCTCCCGGGTGTCGGAGGAGGGATGGCGGGAACTCCTCAAGTGCTACCGGTTTGCCATCCGTGCTGCGGATATACACGAAGTCGCATCCCTGGCCTTACCGCTTCCGGAGGAGGTGGGGTTGCCTCCCCTCGAGGATGGCCTCGCAGCAAGGCTATGTCTGACGATCCTGAAGGAAGCCGGGGAGCACCATCACCTGAAGCATCTCCAACTGATTGCCAGCGGCCATGATGAGGCTGTGCTGTATGCCAATCGGCTCGTCGAGGAACAGGGCGCCCGTGCCCCCTGACTTGAACAGCCGTTCAAGGGTTTGTTATCGTAAACGCCTATTTCCCTGACCATCCAGATACCTTGCCGAGGTCGCTGGTAACTGCAAGAGGAGCAATCCGTTGACACAGTTACTCACCGACACCTTCCCCAGTCCGCCCTAGCGCGTTTCCCTCTATTTGCATCCTGTTCGTCGGCATCTCATGTGATGTCGGATCCTAGCGTTTGCCCGACTCCCGGTTTGCATAAACCGTGGGTCGAGAGAGGGAATAGCAATGAGCGGCCAAAGTGCCTTTCTCCCCGACGTTGGTGAGCTCTCCTCAGCGGATGGCTGGATCAGCGTTCACCACTACCTGCCACTCGATTCGCGCACGAGCCTGCTGGTGGTCTACCAGGACATGCACGACGCCGGCGTGACGTCGGCCTCCTTCGAGCGGGGACGTTTCCTGAGCCGAACCAATCGGGCCCTGGTACGAGGCGTTCGGGCCTGGCGTTTCCAGGAGGCATGATCCATGAACACTCTTGATCAATTGTCATCGTCGCGCGTCCAGCAGCTGCTGGAGCAGGGCTACTTGAGCATCGACCAGCAACGTCCCGCGCAGGGTGACTGTGTGGACTACGACCTGTTGTTCATGGGGCAGCGCGTATACGGGCATCGCACCCTGTCAGGGGTGGCGCTAGAGGCTGACCAGGCGCTCAATCCCATCGATGCCGTGCTGCTGATGGGGGCGGGGCCGGGCATCAGCTCGGTGTATTGGCGCCACCATGACCCGGTGCTCGCCGAGCAGGAGTCGGCTATCGCCAGGGAGCCCGCCTGGGATTAGCAACGCGTCGTTTCTCGTGTTGTTCAGAGACTCCCACTTCGCGTTCCCATCAGGTCAACCATGTCATCAAGCGCAACCCTCAAGACTGCCGCCTCTCTCCCGCAGGAGGTGGCGAGACGACGTACCTTCGCCATTATCTCGCACCCGGATGCCGGCAAGACGACGCTGACCGAAAAGCTGCTGATGTACGGCGGTGCCATCCGTTCGGCGGGTACCGTCAAGGGCAAGAAGAGCCAGCAGTTCGCGACCTCGGACTGGATGGAGGTCGAGAAGCAGCGTGGCATTTCGGTGGCCAGCTCCGTCATGCAGTTCGAGCATGACGGCTGCGTGATCAACCTGCTCGACACCCCCGGCCACCAGGACTTCTCGGAGGACACCTACCGGGTGCTTACTGCGGTGGATGCGGCGCTGATGGTCATCGATGCCGCCAAGGGTGTCGAAGCGCAGACCATCAAGCTGCTGGAGGTGTGCCGGCTACGCCGGACGCCGGTGATCACCTTCATCAACAAGATGGACCGCGAGGTACGTGACCCCCTGGAACTGATCGACGAGATCGAGGAGATCCTGGGCATGCCCTGCGCACCGATCACCTGGCCCATCGGCATGGGCAAGCAGTTCGCTGGTGTCTTTGATCTGGATAGCGAGCGAATGCTCAAGTTCACCCCGGGGGAGAGTCGTCCCGAGACCGACCTCGAGGTGCTGGAGGGAGAGGATCATCCCTACCTCGTGGAACACTTTCCGATTGCCCACGCCACCTTCAAAGAGGAGGTGGAGATCGTGCGCGAGGCGGCCGAATCCTTCGATCATGAGGCCTTCCTCGCCGGCGACCTCTCGCCGGTGTTCTTCGGCTCCGCGATCAACAACTTCGGCGTGCGCGACATCCTCCAGGCGCTGGTGTCCTGGGCGCCTCCGCCCCGCCAGCGCGAGGCTCGTCAGCGTACGGTACGGCCCGACGATGGTGCTTTTACCGGCATCGTGTTCAAGATCCAGGCCAACATGAATCCCCAGCATCGGGATCGCATTGCCTTCCTGAGGATCTGTTCCGGGGAGTACCGCCAGGGCCTCAAGGCCAGGCATGTTCGGAGCGGCAAGACGATCCGCCTCGATCACGCCATCACCTTCATGGCCCAGGAGCGGGCCCATCTCGCTTCCGCCTTTGCAGGCGACATCATCGGCATTCCCAACCATGGTCGCCTGCGGATTGGAGACGTGATCACCGAGGGCGAGGTGCTGGAACTCGAGGGCATCCCCCATTTCTCACCCGAGATCTTCCGCATGGCGCGGCTCAATGACCCGTTGCGGGCCAAGCAGCTCAACAAGGCACTGCTGGAGCTGGGTGAGGAGGGCACCATCCAGGTATTCGAGCCGCTGGAGAAGACGGGAATGATCCTGGGTGCCGTGGGGCAACTGCAGTTCGAGACCGTTGCCCACCGGTTGCAGACCGAATACGGGGTCGATGCTGCCTTCGAGAGTGTGCCGGTACACAAGGCGCTGTGGGTCAGCAGTGAGGATGCCGCCGTGATGAAGCGCTTTACCCAGGCCAATGCCAACCGCCTGGCCAGAGATGCCGCCGGGGCGCTGGCCTTCATGGCGCCCAACCGGTCGGTCCTCGATCTGACCATCGAGAAGTGGCCCGAGATCGACTTCAACAGCACCCGTGAGGTGGGCGCGACCTGATCCCCTTACCCCGAATACCGACCTGAACGGACCACGATGAACCAGAAAGCCGATACCCCCGAGCGAGCGGCCGAGCGGCGGCAGCTCGATCACACCCTGGAGCGCATCGAGGCCAACTTGGCAGAGCTCGAGGGGCGTCTTGCCGACTATGCCGAGGATATCCAGGCGCAGAAAGAGTACCTCTGGACGAGCCGCGACGAGATGGACCATATCGAGAAGATCTCGGCACGCGAGTCCATCGAGCAGGCGGTGATGACCGGCGACAACGCCCTGGCACGGCGCCGCAAGCTCGAGAAGCTACGGCATTCCCCTTACTTCGGGCGCTTCGACTTCGCCCGAGGCGGCAAGGCCGAGCCGGTTTACATCGGCATTCACCACTTCCACGACGACCTCGCTGGGGTGAGCCGCGTCCACGACTGGCGGGCGCCCATCGCCTCGCTGTTCTACGACTACGAGACCGGTCCCGCCACCTACGAGAGCCCCGAGGGGCCGGTGGCCGGCGAGATCTCCCTGAAGCGGCAGTTCCGCATCAAGGGCGGCGAGATCGAGCTGATGATCGACAGCGCGGTGCACGTGGTCGACGAGGTGCTCCAGGAGGAGCTGAGCCGCGCCTCCGATGAGGGCATGAAGAACATCGTTGCCACCATCCAGCGCGACCAGAACGCCATCATCCGCAATGACGAGGCCCAGGCGTTGGTCATCCAGGGAGTGGCCGGCTCCGGCAAGACCTCCATCGCCCTGCACCGCATCGCCTACCTGCTCTACCGCTTCAAGGACAGCCTGAGCTCCGAGGACATCCTGATCATCTCGCCCAACCAGGTGTTCTCCGACTACATTGCCAACGTGCTGCCGGAGCTCGGTGAGGAGACGGTCAATCAGGTCGGCATGGAGGAACTGGCCGATGAGCTGCTCGACGGCCAGTACCGCTTCGAGAGCTTCTTCGAGCAGACCACGGCGCTGCTGGAGAAGGACGACGAGGCCATGAAGGCGCGTCTTCGCTACAAGGCCTCGCCGGACTTCCTGACCGAGCTCGACCGCTATGCAGGTCACGTGGAGGCCAACCGCTTCGCCGCCGAGGACCTGTGGATCGCCCGGCGGCTGGTGCCCGCCTGGCTGCTCGAGGAGGTCTTCCGCAAGCATCGTCACCTGCCCACCAATGAACGCCTCAAGCAGGTGAGCTGGGAGATCGAGCGCAAGATCGGCAACCAGTACAACTACGACCTGGAACCCGAGGAGCGCAAGCAGCTCAAGGCGGCCGTCAAGACGATGCTCAGGCAGGCGACCCTGCGCGAGACCTACAAGGGCTTCTACGACTGGCTGGGACGGCCGGAGCTGTTCAGGACCGCCTCCCGGGGGCGGCTGGAGTACGCCGATGTCTTCCCGCTGATCTACCTGAAGATGCGACTGGAGGGCGTGCGCTCGCGCTGGCGCGAGGTCAAGCACCTGCTGATCGACGAGATGCAGGACTACACCCCGGTGCAGTATGCGGTGATCGGCCGACTCTTCTCGTGCAAGAAGACCATCCTCGGCGATGCCTTCCAGTCGGTGAATCCCTACAGCGCCTCGAAGGCCGAGGAGATACGCCGGGTACTGCGCCAGTCCTCCTGTGTGACCCTCAACAAGAGCTATCGCTCGAGCCTCGAGATCACCCGTTTTGCCCAGCGCATCTCGCCCAATCCCGAGCTGGAGGCGATCGAACGTCATGGCGAGGAGCCGGCGGTGCTCAAGGCCCGCACCCGCAAGGCGGAGCTCGCCACCATCGGCGAGCTGGCCCGCGACTTTGCTGCCTCCGAGCACAACACCCTGGGGATCGTCTGCAAGACCCAGAAGCAGGCAAGGAAGGTCTTCGAGGCGCTGGAGAGCGGCGAGCATGGCGACTTCGAGCGGCTGCAGCTGCTCGGCGAGACGAGCAGCGCCTTTGGCCAGGGTATCGTGGTGTGCACCGCCCACATGGCCAAGGGCCTGGAGTTCGACCGGGTCATCGTGCCCGAGGTCACGGCGAAGAACTATGCCACCGACATGGAGCGCAACCTGCTCTACGTGGCCTGCACCCGGGCCATGCACCGCCTGGCGCTGACCCATGCCGGCCCCCTGACATCCTTCCTGGATTCCGCCTGAGGGGCGGTCTCCATTTCATGCAACACACCACCCACCACGAGGACCCTCAGGTGAGTCAAACGATAGCGGTATTGAAAGGTGACGGCATTGGCCCCGAGATCATGGAGGCCACCCTGCGCGTGCTGGATGCGCTCGACTGCGACCTGACCTACGAGTTTCATGATGCCGGCCTTGCCGCCCTGGACAAGCATGGCACCCTGGTACCCCCCGAGACGCTAGCGGCGATCGAGACGCACCGCGTGGCCCTCAAGGGGCCGCTGACCACCCCGATCGGCAAGGGGTTCTCCTCCATCAACGTGCAGCTGCGCCGCCACTTCGACCTCTATGCCAACGTGCGTCCGGCGATCAGTTTTCCCGGTACCCGCTCGCGCTATGACAACATCGACCTGATCACGGTGCGCGAGAACACCGAAGGCGCCTATCTCGCCGAAGGCCAGAGCCTCTCTGAGGATGGCGAGACCGCCCTGTCGAGCATTCGAGTGACCCGCAGCGGCTCCGGGCGTATCGTGCGCTACGCCTTCGAGCTGGCTCGCCAGAAAGGTCGCCAGAAGGTCACCGCGGTGCACAAGGCCAATATCATCAAGACCAGCTCTGGCCTGTTCCTGGAGGTTGCCCGCGAGGTGGCCAGGGACTATCCCGAGATCGAGCTCGAGGAGATGATCGTCGACAACGCCTGCATGCAGCTGGTGATGAATCCCAACCAGTTCGATGTCATCGTCACCACCAATCTGTTCGGTGACATCCTCTCCGATCTGTGTGCTGGCCTGGTCGGTGGTCTGGGCCTGGCCCCGGGGTCCAACATCGGCAGTGAGGTGGCCATCTTCGAGGCGGTGCACGGCTCGGCGCCGGACATCGCCGGCAAGAAGATCGCCAACCCCTGTGCCCTGCTGCTGGCGGCGGCCGACATGCTCGACCATCTGGGGATGGTGGAGAAGGGGGCGAAGATCCGGGGGAGCATCCGCGAGGTACTGGAGAATGACCGCGAGCAGGTCACGCCGGACATGGGCGGCAGCGGTAATACCGACACTTTCGCCGATGCTTTGGTCAAGGTAGTTCGAAGATAGAATGTCTTAGAATGGGGCACGCTTGCTGGCGTCTTTCGCCCGATTTTCCTGCATCGACTGCAAGGGCCCCTGGCCTTTCGAGAACTCGCGCATGACCCATCGACTCCTGCATCGGTGGCGCTGGCTTGGCGCCTGGACCCTGGCCAACCTGCTGCTTGCCTGGGTTATCTCGCTGCGCTATGTCGGCTACATCCAGCCTGAGAGGGCCGAGCAGTGGAGCTACCTGTTGATGGTGTTCCTCGGCCATCTCTCGCTGCTGGTATGGCTGGGAGCCCTGCCGCTGTTCCTTCTGGCCACACTGTTGCGAGGCATCGGGCTATGGCTGGTAACCACCCTGTGGGCGAGTGGCCTGCAGCTGCTGCTGCTGCTTGATACCTTCGTCTACGCTCAGTATCGCTTCCACCTGAGTGGCTTCATCCTCGACCTGCTGCTCAACGCCGGGGGAGACGTGTTCAGCTTCTCATGGGTCGCCTGGACACTGGCCGTCGGTGGCGTGCTGGGCATGTTGGCGGTACAGGGCGGTCTCGGGCTGATGTTCAAGCGACGTCCACCTTCACGGCCTGTGGGCGCAACGCTGGTAGTGAGCTTGTTGGCCCTGCTGGGGGTGCACGGCTGGCATGCCTGGGCGGATGCCCACTATGACCGCGACATCACCGGCATGACGCGCCATGTGCCGGTCTTCTATCCGGCCACTGCCAAGCGTTTCTTCGTCAAGCAGGGATGGGTCGATCCCCAGGCAGTGCGCGATCGGGTAGATCTCGAGGCGACGGAGGGTGAGGCGCAGGACCTGGTCTACCCCTTCGCACCGCTGAGCTGCTCGCCGCCAGTGTCTCCCGACAACCTGCTGCTGGTGGTGCTGGATACCCTGCGTCACGACATGCTCACTCCCGAAGTGATGCCGAATCTTTACCGGTACGCCAACCAACCCGGTTGGTTCAGGGCGCGTGAACATATCAGTGGCGGCAACTCCACCAAGGCTGGCGTCTTCAGCCTCTTCTATGGCCTGCCCGTCACCTACTGGGATGCCTTCAGTGCGAGCCAGACGCCACCGGTGCTGATGGAGCGATTCGAGGCTGCCGATTACCGCTTTCAGGTTCTCTCTTCTGCGACGCTGGTGAGCCCTGCCTTCGACCGTAATGTTTTCGCCGGCCTCAAGGATATCTCGCTGGAGCCAGCACAGGGCGAGCCCTGGGAGCGCGACCAGCAAATCACCGATGACTGGCTAGCCTGGTTGGACAAAGAAGATGCAAGGTCGGATGATCGGCCGTTCTTCGGTTTCCTGTTCTATGACGCCGTGCACGGTTACAGCCATCCGCCTGACTTCCAACGGTTCACGCCCTATTGGGAGCATATCAACCACATGAGCCTGGGGCCTGACTTCGATCCCGAACCTTACCGGAACCGCTATCGCACGGCGGCGCGCTATGTGGACCAGCAATTGGGACGCGTACTTGAGGATCTGGAGCGCCGTGGGCGGCTTGAGGATACTGCGGTGGTGATTACCTCAGACCATGGTGAGTCCTTCAACGAACATGGCAAGAACTACTGGGGACATGGCAGCAACTTCACGCCGGAGCAGGTCCAGGTTCCGCTGGTGATGCATTTGCCGGGACGGTCCGGTGGTGTGCTGGAGCGGCGAACGCACCACGCCGATATTGCACCTACGCTGCTCGAGGAACTGCTCGACTGTGAGTCGGCTCCTCAACGCTACACCCTGGGGCAAAGCCTGTTGGACGTCGAACCCCATCGCGACTGGATGCTCTCGGGCAGCTACATGGGTTATGGCATCCTGATGCCCGACTATCAGGTGGCCGTGCACCCCACAGGGGCCTTCGAAGTCTACGACTACCGCATGAACGAACTCGACGAGATCGAGCCCCAGGCCAGAGTGTCGAACGAAGTACTCAGGGCGCTGTCGAGGTTCTATCGTTAAGGGCACCAGCCATGGAGCATTGCCGGCTTCAGCACACGGAGTAGATCAGCTATGACCCACGCGACCATTCTTCAGCAGGGCACCATTCACTGCTTCCCCGCTGGCCTGCGGGATCAGAAAGGTGACCTGGTCAATGCCGAGGTGTCGGCGGTGGTGTACGACGGCAAGCGATTGATCCTGGCCAGCGACAAGCCGATACCGGGCGAACAACGCTCCGCGGTCTTTGCCTTGCCGATGACCTCACAGGGCCCCGATGACAGCGAGCTTGAGTACTTCACGACACCTCTGATCAAACAGGCCGTCAAGTACGAGGACTTCGCCCTCACCGCTGATGGCCGTCATGTCCTGGCCACCACCGGCTTTGATCGCATCGATGACGTCAGCCATGACCTCAACGCCTACAATCACCTGCTGATCTGGCCGCTGGGCGAACCCGACAAGGTGCAGGTGGTGGATCCGGATCCGCGTGACGGTGTAGCGGGGTCACTGGAGCTGCGCCGCAAGCTCGACCATGCGATCGGCTTCCCGTACTACAAGATCGAGGGGCTGGCGGCGATACCCGGTGAGCGTGGCGATGGCCTGCTGGTGTTCGGAATCCGAGAGCAGGGGCAGTCCCATGATGACTTCGCCTATGTCAGCCGGCTGGTAGGGGCGCACTATGAGATCAGCGATCAGGGCAATCTGGTACTGATCGACGAGATGCATGACCTCTACGCCTTCGAACCGGGCGATCACGAGAGCGTGCGCTTTGAATGTGGCCTCTCGAGCCTGGAATACGATCCCTATCATGCCCGGCTCTATCTGCTGACCAGCTTCGAGACCGAGCAGGACGGTGTCCCCCATATCGGGGGTTACCTGTGGGTGATGGGGCTCGAAGATTTACCTTCGGGTCGACAACCCACGCTGGTGACCACAGCAGAGGGAAGCCCCCTTGAATTCGAGCACAAGGCTGAGGGGCTCGCGGTGCTCGATCATGAGCGGCTCTTCGTCGCCTACGACAATGACCGTCACATGCATCTGGGAAGTGTCGACGAACGAGACGAACGACATGCCTGCGAAGCGCCCTATAGCCTGCTTCATGTCTCCTGACTTCGGCGGTAAGGCATTTTTCTGGGTTTGACGAAAAGGGCCTTGTACCACCCCATCATCAATCCGGCCCGGTATCGACGTCACTGTCGCCCGTTCCGGGAGAAGGTGCGGGGGCGTCCTCACTAGTTCCCGGCCACCAGGCGGGGCCCCGTGCACTCAGTTCTGACCGCACGAGACGTTTGAGCAGACGGCCCCGGTAGCACAGCATTTGCCACTCGGCGCCCAGTCGGCTGCGTATCCTGTCCCATCCGCCATCGTCGGCGTGGGTAAAGGGGCCACCTTGAGCAATGACCTGCCGATACACGGCAAGGCACCGCTCGGCACAATGGGCTTCATCATAGGTCGCGGCCGTCACCAGTGCAGACTCGCAAAGAGGAAGACGGCGCCGAGGTTCCTGCAGACTCACAAGAGCATCGACCATCGCCTCGCCATCGTCACCGTCAAGCAGACGGCCGTTGTCGCCATCGATCACCACCTCACGGATGCCGGGGGCCGACACCGCGACGACCGGCAGGCCGGCGGCCATGGCTTCGGCCACCACCATCCCCTGGGTCTCGCTGTGGGAGGCAAAGGCAAAGACATCCATGGCATGGTAGGCGTCGATCATTGCCTGCTCCTTCAGTCGGCCGGTGAAGTGCAGGCGGTCGGAAACGCCCCGTGAGTCGGCAATGATCGCCATGCTGGATTGAGCCTCACCTTGACCCACCACGAGGAAATGAGCCGTCGGGCAAGCCTGGAGGGCTTGGCTAACCGCCTCGGCAAGAAAAGCCAGATTCTTCTCGTGAGCCAGGCGACCTACGTGCCCAATCACGTAGGCCTGTTGAGGGATCCCGAGACGCTCACGCCAGTAGCACCGATTCCCCTGGGCAAACCGTGCCGTTGCGACGCCACTGGGCACCACGCTGATGGCTGGGTTGCCCTCGCGCTCGAGAAGCAGCTGACGAATGCTCTCGCTGGGGACGATCACGGCATCGCACAGCCAGGTGTACTGCGTCGCCAGGGAGGTAGCGAAGCGCTGCATCCGTGGCGAGTCCCCTGGCACATAGTGGGTGTAGTGTTCGTAGAGGGTGTGGTGCGTGAATACCAGCGGCAGTCCATAGGTCTCGGCGGCGCGACAGGCTGTATCGCCCAGCAGGAAGGGGTGATGGGAATGCACGATATCGGGCTCGAAGGCCTCGATGGCGTCATACAGCTGTCCGGGAATCGGCACCGGCAAGGAAAAGTCGCTGCCATTGAAGTTCTGAACGGCGGCGACTCGGATCACGCCCTCTTCCTCTTTCGGCTGGCCCTCCAGTTTCGGCGCTACCAGCAATACCCTGTGCTCTTGCCCCTGCAACTGTCGCTTTAGGCGCTGCACTGACTCGCTGACGCCACCGACAATCGGCAGGAAAGTGTTGGTGAACATCAGGATATTCACATGGGTGCTCCAAGGTGGGTCTGCGGCGCGATTCTGACGGCCTCACTCAGGATCCTCCAGTCCTGCCTTCATACCAACTTATCGGGATCCGGAACTTCACTGTAGTGACCTGGTCAGGGAGGGGCTTGGCACAAGGCCCTAAGCCGCAGGGCGGCATACCGTTCTATAGCAAGGAGTAGCCTAGATATGAAATATTTAAAATCAGCATGTTATGCAACGATCTTGGTTGTCGCCGGAGGGCTGGCCAGCGCTGCCATGGGCGCAGACGCGGCGACCTATGGCTGGGTGGAGACCGCCACCGTCGAACCCTGGGGGGCCGAGGTCAAGGTAAAACTGGACACCGGTGCGCTCACTTCCTCGATGCAAGCCGAAGAGATCGAGACATTCGAACGTGACGGCGAGGAGTGGGTGCGCTTCACCGTCGAAGTCGAGGATGAGGACACGGATGAGGTAGTATCACGCACCTTCGAACGTGAGGTATTTCGTAACCTGTTGGTCAGTGGCGCCGGTGGGGAGGATCGTCGCCCCGTGGTACTGATGACGATCTGCATGGGCCAGACCCTCCATGAGGAGCAGTTCAGCCTGGAGGATCGCGATGACATGAACTATCCCGTGCTGCTCGGGCGTCGCACTATCCAGAGCCTGGGGGAGGTCGATGTCACGCGCACCTTCGTGCATGACCCCGACTGTGATGAGAATAGCCAACTGATTCGCCACGCCGACCATGATTACGACGAAGACATCGGCATCTGACGGGACGCTGTCATGCCACTCGCGACCATTGAGGAGACGCTGTGCTGTTACCAATTCTGGCCATCATCCTGGGGATCATGCTGCTCCTGTGGAGTGCCGACCGCTTCGTTGAGGGCGCCGCGGCGGTGGCCGGACATCTCGGACTGCCATCTCTGGTAATTGGCATGGTGATCGTCGGGTTCGGCACCTCGGCACCGGAGATCGTGGTATCCATTATGGCGGCCCTGGATGGCAACCCCGACCTGGCCCTCGGCAATGCGCTAGGATCCAACATCTACAACATTGGCCTGATCATTGGAGTGACGGCACTGATCGTGCCGATCGCCGTCCACTCGACGATCATTCGCCGTGAACTGCCGCTGCTGCTGCTGTTTGGGGCCGTGGCCGGGGCACTCTTCTGGAACGGACAGCTCAGCCGACTGGAATCCCTGCTACTGCTGCTCGGGTTCTTCGGTCTCATGGGCTGGACGATCTGGACGGCACTGCGTGGCAAGGGTGACCCGCTGGCCGCGGAGACCGAGCAGGAGCTCGCCTCGCATGCCATGACGCTCGGCAGGGCCATCGTCTGGCTGGTGGTCGGCCTGACGCTGCTACTGGTGAGCTCGCGGATGCTGGTGTGGGGGGCCGTCTCCGTGGCGAGTGCCTTGGGCGTGAGCGACCTCATCATCGGCCTGACCATCGTGGCCCTCGGTACCTCCCTGCCCGAGCTGGCGTCATCGATCGCCGCGGTACGCAAGGGAGAACACGATATCGCCATGGGCAACGTCGTGGGTTCCTGTATGTTCAACCTGCTGGCGGTGGTAGGCATTGCCGGTGTCATCGCGCCGATGGAGGCCCTTTCAGTAGATATCATGCTGCGTGACTGGCCGGTGATGATGGCCATGGTTGTGAGCCTGTTCGTCATGGGCTATGGGTTCCGCGGCGAAGGGCGCATCAATCGCATCGAGGCCAGCGCCCTGCTGCTGGGCCTGGTGGTCTACAACGGCTGGCTGGTCAATGCCGTGCTGACGGTCTGAGCGAAGCCGTCGCAGGCCAGGGTTGGTTTCGGGTAAGGAACTTTGCCACGTGGTCGCTGTATCAAGGGCGCTGTCATGTTTCATGCACTCGAAAGACAGGAGCCCATCGTGATACCCAAGCGCCATTCGCTCTCCTGGCTGATGAGCCTGGCCCTGCTGTTGCTTGTGGCAACGCCAGCCCTTGCCGAGTCACGACTGCCGGATTTCACGGAGCTGGTCGACAAGGCCGCGCCGGCCGTGGTCAACATCTCCACCTCCCGCGATGTCGAAAGGTCCATGACGTCCTCTCGGCAATTTGGTGGGCAGGAGGTGCCGGAGATCTTCCGCCACTTCTTCGGCGACCGCATCCCGATGCCACCTGATGGCGCACCCAACCGAGGTGATACGCCACGCCAGTCATTGGGGTCCGGCTTCATCTTCGATGAAGACGGCTACATCATGACCAACGCCCACGTGGTCAAGGAGGCCGACGAGATCCTGGTGCGCCTCAACGACCGCCGTGAGCTCGAGGCGGAGCTGGTCGGTGCCGATGAAAAGACCGACGTGGCGGTCCTCAAGGTCGAGGCGGACAATCTTCCTACCCTCGAGCTCGGTGAATCCACCGACCTCAAGGTCGGCCAGTGGGTCGCCGCCATCGGCTCCCCCTTCGGCTTCGATCACTCTGTGACGTCCGGGATCATCAGCGCCATCAACCGCACGCTGCCGCAGGACGTCTACGTCCCCTTCATCCAGACCGACGTGGCGATCAACCCGGGCAACTCGGGCGGGCCGCTCTTCAACCTGGATGGCGAGGTCGTGGGCATCAACTCCCAGATCCTGACTCGTAGCGGCGGCTACATGGGCCTTTCCTTCGCCATCCCCATCGACGTGGCACTGGATGTCGCCAACCAGCTTCGCGAAGAGGGTTACGTGAGCCGCGGCTGGCTCGGCGTCAGCATCCAGCCGGTGTCCAAGGACCTCGCGGAATCCTTCGGCATGGAGCAGGCCGAGGGTGCCTTGGTCGCCGAACTCGACCCCAGCGGCCCCGCGGCGGACAGTGGCCTTCAGGCAGGAGACGTCATCCTCGAAGTGAACGGCCAGGAAGTGGACCGCTCCACGACCCTGCCGCGCCTGATCGGTGAGACTGCGCCTGGCGAAGACGTTGAGCTCTCTGTGTTGCGCGATGGCCAGCGCGAGACCATTACGGTGGAAGTCGGCGAGTGGCCGAATGCCGGCCCCGAGCAATCCGATGGCGACTCGGTTCGACTCGGCATCGTGGTCCAGCCATTAACCGAGATGGAGAAGCGCCGGCTCGGTCTCGAGCACGGGGTGCGCATCGCCAAGGTCGACCCGACCGGCCACGCCGCTGCCGCCGGTATCCGCCCCGGCGATGTGCTGGTCAGATTGGGCCAGCAGCCGGTAGAGGGTCCACAACAGCTGAAGGAGATGCTGACCAGCCTGCCGGATGACCGAGCAGTGCCTGTGCTGCTCAACCGAGAGGGCCGTGCTTACTTTGTGGCCCTGCAACTGGGCCATGATGACTGATCACAGCTGAAGTGCATCTCTGCCAGTAGCGCCTCGGCGACGCGTTTCGCCGAGGCGCATTGTCATACCTTCTTGGTGTCGAATACTCTCCCGGCACCTTGCAGCTAGACATCAGTTTGTTCGGCCATGATCAACGCATCGTCGACTTCTATTCCAAGATATCTGACAGTGCTCTCCAGTTTCGTATGGCCAAGGAGAAGTTGCACCGCTCTCAAGTTTTTGGTTTGACGGTAGATGATCGTGGCTTTCGTTCTCCGGAGTGAGTGAGTCCCATAAGAAGATGAGTCCAAACCAATGGATGTCACCCAGTTCTTTACTATCCGAGCATACTGACGGGTAGATAAATGAAGCTGTCTCGATTTTCGACTCGGAAATAAAAAATCATCCATTCCAAGGCTTTCGTTCTTGATCCACTGGCGTAGTGCGCTACGAGTCTTTTCGGTTATCTCGAATTGGACCGGTCTTTGGGTCTTTCTCTGCATTACGATGGCTCGGGAAGATATCATATCTCCGTGAGAGACGTCTCGGACATGCAATGCGACCAAATCGCAGGCTCTTAGCTTGCTATCAATGGCTAGTTAAAACAGCGCCAAGTCACGTTGTCTATTATTGATTTGAAGCCTGACACGAATAGCCCAAACGTCTTTCAATCGGAGTGGGTGCTTTTGGCCAACCAGCTTGCCCTTGTTCCACGGGGAGTGATGTTTTTCAGAGGGAGTGTTCATGGGGCGCTCTCCTAGGGTCAAATCTCTAGGATGGCCCAAAATGCTTCTGTCATTATTAATTAAGGGTAATGGATGTTTTTAGAATTCCTATTTTAGGGAATTATGATTGTCCGCTTTTGGCCGAAAGCAGCCGGCCTGCCAACTACTGGCAGGCCGGCTACGAGAGTATTAGTCCTCAGTCCTGACGAGCCAGCTTTCTACGGTCTCGGCACCGTACTCCTCCTTCCACGCCTTCAGCGTCTTCTGGTTGCCGCCGCGGGTCTCGACGACTTCGCCAGTGTTCGGGTTCTTGTAGATCTTCAGCTTGCGCTTGGCGCGGCCGGTGCTCTTGGCGCTGCTGGAGCTCTTGTCAGCGGTATGCGTTGGATCCAGAAGCTTGATGACGTCAGCGGCTGACTTGTCGAACTCGCGCATCAGGTCTTCGAGGTGATTTTTGAAATCTAGCTCGGTCTTCAGGCGGTCGTCGTTCTTCAGCCTGTCGAGCTCTTCCTGGAGCTGCTTGAGCTGCTGTTCCTTCTGCATGTAGGTGTTGAGAATGGACATGAACTTCCTCGTGGTGGGTGAGTGTTGGGGAATATTATGGTGGTGGTTAGGGAATGATTCAATGTTTCTTGTCATTTAAAATGATGAGTTGGGTTGCGATATTGATAACCCGATGGGGTGGCCTTTGGTGACGACCCCAGAAAACACCTCTCAACGGAATTAACATTTCTTGCTGTCTCTCTGGATGTACCTGGCAATGCTATGCCAGTTCCTTGATCTATTGGAGTGGCACGCATGGAGAGACACCACCCACGCCGCTGGCTGGCTGCCTTTAGCCTATCTGCCTGCCTGGTAGGCCCCGTACTCGCTGAGCCAGCCATCGAAGTCTTTACCACCGCCGGAGAACCGGTGATCAATGTGCCGTCTGGTGCAGCGGTCATCGAACTCGATGTGCCTGGACGACTGGATGCCCTGCTGTCTCAGCAGTTGCCCGCAGATCCTGACGTTGCTGCAGCCTTGATGCGCGAGCGCATGACCACGCCCGCGTGGCAGGAAACTGCTGACCGCTATGCCGATAGCTATCTCGGGCTGGCCAGGGCCTGGCAGCTGGGTGTCGAGAAAGTGCCCGCCGTGGTGATCGATGGTCGCCATGTGATTTACGGCCAGCCGGACGTCGCGCAGGCATTGAACGAAGCCGATCGCCTGCTGAGTCAGGAGAGCCGCCCATGATGCGCTACAGGACCTTGGGCGCTCTGTTGATTGGCGCTGTGCTGAGCCTGGGCGTAATTGAGAGGCCCGCCCAGGCGCTAACAACACCAGAGATTGTGGCGTCGTCGATTTCTACTCAATGCCTGGACTATCAGGTCATCGGTATCTGCGTCTGGCTCAACTGTTCCTGGTCGGGCTGCTCGATACGCACCTCGGTGCAGGTGCGCCATTACATCCCCGAGTTGGTGGTCTCCAGTTACGAGAACACTGGCGACAACCCCTGGTGGGAAGTGGCCACCCTCTCGCCACCCTTGGGTAAGGCCTTGGCCGGCGGGCAGAGCACCTCGGATGCCAACCGGGCTCGGCACGAGCACCTGCGCTTCAAGAACGTGGACGCCATCGGACACCCGGCCGGCGGTGCCTTCAGCAGCTTCGCCAGCGCCTTCGGCATGTCGTGCGCTGGGGCAGCGACACCCTTCCAGCCCTACCACCTCTCGACCCTGGACGCCCTGGCGTGGCGCAGCGGGATTCCCGAGTCGCTCTACCCGGAGGCGCTCACGCCCGGCATGCGTGAGCTGGGCCAGCCCGGCGACCTGTGGGGCAACGTCTATCCGCGCAGCGGCTTCCTGACCCAGGTGCATGATTACAAGACCGCGGCGACCACTGCCCAGCGCTCTGCCGACATCGTCACCCGCACGGGTCAGCCTCACGTCTACACGCCGCTGGTGGCGGAAAGCCGCGACGGCTACTGGCCGCCCGGGCCGGTCAAGGAGGGTGACCCCTCTACTCATCGCTGGCAGCGCCTGACGCCCGGCATGAGCAAATCCTGTCGGGTGTGGCCGGACCGTGGAGTCACCGACACTTACGGTGACCGCCTGGATACCGGCGGTGACTACGCCTGGTCGTTGTGGCTCCCCTATCGTTGCTGCAAGCGTCGCGGCCAGACCCTGCTGTATGCAGTCCCCTGAAGGAGAGAAGCCGATGAAAGGAATTCGTATGCGACGCTTCGCCCTTGCGCCGCTGGCCGGCGCCCTGGTGGTGGGGCTGCTGTCTACCCATGCTGCCCAGGCTCAGGCGCAATCCGCCGATGCCCTTTACTACCAGATCGGCGGCGCTTCCCCCTTCAGTGTCTCCGCCGGACGGGGCTACAACCCCAACAGCCGTGGAATCGGCATCAGCTGGAACATGAATGCCACCTGCGGCAACTTCGATATCGGCGCCACGGTCTCCAACCAGCTCAACGGCATCACCAACGGCTTCCAGAACCTGATGGGGACGGTGGTTCAGAACGCCCAGAGTGCGGTGGCCTCGTTGCCTGCCATGGTCATCCAGCGGGCCAACCCGGGGCTCTATGACCTGCTGAGCAACGGCGTGCTGCAGGGGCGGGTGGACTTCGACCGGGCGTCGATGTCCTGCCGCAAGATGTCCGAGCGCATGGCCGATATGGTCACTGGCCAGGGGTGGCAGCAGGTGGCCGCGGCGGAGAGCTGGCAGAGCGCGGCCCAGTCCAACGCCGATGTCGTCGCGGCGCAGGAGCAGGTCGATCAGTCCGGTGGCAACCAGGGCGTGACTTGGGTGGGGGGCCAGCGCCGCGGTGGCCAGAGTCAGGCGCCGATTCGTGTGGTCGAGGACACTGCACGCGCTGGCTACAACCTGCTGCATGGGCGTACCGATACCACCAGCACGGCACCCATCGCCGGAGGCGGTGGTGGCTGGGGGTCGGTGGCCACCAACGAAGGCAGCTGGATCGGCGGCGGCGGGCTAGCCGGCACTTCCGGTGGGAGCGGTGGCGGCTCGGGGCCAGGCAGCGGGACGGGAAGCTGCCTGGGCGGCATGTGCACGGTCTGGCAGAGCCCTGAGGAGGCCGCCGAGTGGACCCAGACGGTGATCGGTGAACAGTCGATTCGCACCTGCGACGGCTGCGAGCGAAGCGAAACCCAGGCCGGCACGGGGCTGGTGCGCGAGCTGGAGCGTGAGCAGCAGGAGGTCTACGGCAAGCTCCTGAGTCTGGTCGACGGCAGCGAGCCGCTGACGCCGGAGAACCTGCGCCAGGTCTCCGCCGGTGACGGCCTTACCGTGTCCCGTGGGGTGATCGAGTCCCTGCGCACCGATCCCGAGGCCTCGCTGCTGATCCATCGTCTGAGTGGCGAGATGGCACTGGCCCGGACGCTGACCAAGGCGCTGTGGGCGCGCCGGCTGCTGCTGGCCGGCAGCAGTGACCCGGGCATCGCCGACAACGAGCAGGGCATGTCGGCGCTGGACCGCAAGCTGGTGGCTCTGGATCGGGATATTGAGTCGCTGCGCTCCGAGATGGAGATCCGCCAGGCGCTGGGCAACAGTGCTGCCGGCATCGCCCTGGAACGGGCCTCCCGGCGCAGTCAGGGTGCCTCCCAGGGTGAGACCTTCCGCCCGGATGCGGCCCTGGATGGCCGCGGCCGCCCAGCCGGCGAGGGGGGCAGCGACTGATGGCTCGACGCGCTTTCTCCTGGATGAATCCGGCCCGCTGGCCGTCGCTGCTGGTCGCCATGGTGGTGCTGGTCGTCATGTTCCTGCTGAGCGGTGCCATTCTGGTCATCAGCGTGCGGCTGCTGGGTGGGTTCGAGGCCCACCATAGCGCCTGGCAGGCCACCTGGCCGTGGCTGCTGGCCTGGCGGCTGAGCCTCTATGCCGCCCTGGCCCTGGTCTGGTGGCGCAAGTTGCGCCCCCGGGCGGTGGCACGGCTGCGCCAGGATCATTACGACGGCCGACAGGCGCTCGCCAAGCTCCGGCGGCTCGAGGTGATGGCCCTGGGCATCCTGGGCCTTATCGAGGTCACCAACCTGATCAACCGGCTGGGAGGTGCCTGATGGGAGGCCTGCTCACCGCGCCGCTGGTGGTGTTCGACTACTTCTCGAACGCCATGACGCTACTCGGCTGGATCATCAACAACGCCATCTGGAACGTCATGGTCGGTACCGGCATCGCCGCGGTGCCGTTCATTACCCTGGTGCTCTCCGAATGGTTCAAGGCCCGGCAGGAGGGCGACGAGGCCGGGACCAAGGGCATCTTGACGGTTAACCGCATCGAGACCCGACTCTACGCCATGATCCTGGCTTACGCCTTCACTTGCCTGCCGTTGCTGCAAGTGCAACTGGCCACCGCCGAAATCGACGAGAACCGCTCGCTGGAGTGTGGTACTCGCCAGTTCGCCTCTGGTGGCTGGTCCGAGGGAGCCTTCGGTGCGACCGAGAATAGTATCGGTGGCCGTCTGGCACGGCTGCCGCTGTGGTGGGCGGGCGTGCATGCGGTATCGCATGGGGTCACAGCGGCGGCCGTTCACGCTATTCCCTGCTCGACGGACTTCGAGTCCATCCGCATGGAGCTGGACCTGCACAGTATCGAAAACCCGGGGCTGCAACAGGAGGTGGGAGAGTTCCAGCGCCAGTGTTTCGGCCCGGCGCGAAACCGGCTGCTGCAGGAGGGCGGCAGCGTCGAGGCGACCCGTGCCATGGACGTGGACTGGATTGGCTCGACCTACTTCCAGACCACCCCCGGCTACTACGACAGCTTCTACGCCGGGCGGCCTATCACTGGATTCCCCTACGATGCCAGCCGGGATGTCTCCCGGCCCAACACCGGCCCGGGGATGCCGGGCTATCCCTCCTGCCAGGAGTGGTGGTCAGCCGAGAGCGTTGGCTTGAGGGCCCGGCTGCATGATGAGGTGAGCACGGGGTTCTGGAACGACTTCCGCAGCGTCTTCACCGGCAGTGACGCCGAGGACTACGTGATACGGCGCCTGGTCAGCCCCCGCTCGGGGGCGGCTAGTGGCAACTTAGACCAGGCGGTGGTGGGTTTCCGCGGCTTGGATGGTGGCAGCAGCTTCTGGGATGCCACCGTTACTGCCGGCTCCGCCATCGGTGGCACCCTGTCGGTCCTGCCCTTCCAGGCCGGCATGGACATGCTCAAGCAGGCGTTGCCCATGGTGCAAGGTATCCTGGTGATGGCGATTATCATCTGTCTGCCGTTCGTGATGGTCATCTCCAGCTACAGCTTCAAGGTTGCCGGCATGGCTACCTTTGGGCTCTTCGCCATGTGGTTCCTGACCTTCTGGTGGGAGCTCGCTCGCTGGATCAATTCGAACCTGGTGGACCTGCTCTACCGCAGTGACGCCGCCAAGCTCAGCTGGCTCTCCGCCGCCAACAACCTGTACGACCGCATGGTGTTGCAGTTTGTGGAGGGGATGATGTTTTTGGTGCTGCCAACGTTATGGGTAGGAGTGCTGAGTTGGGCAGGCTTGAAGGCTGGCGGTGCGATATCGAACAGCATTGGAGATGGCGGGGGCAAGAAAGCTCAAGGTGCAGGCGAAAAGGGCGGAGATAAGGCTCAGTCGGCACGATGAGGCCTATCCTCAATCCATTCTGTTACCGTCTTTTCCGTAGTAGCCGTAGCCGCTGCCAAAGTCCCCCCAGCCAAGATCCTGGTCCTGATTATTTTCCGCTGGCGGCTGGGAGGAGTGGTGGAGCATCCCCTGAGCCACACTGCCAGCCACCACCACCGCTCCGCCAGCCACCTTGCCGGCTCCACGAGCAATGCGCCGCCACCCCTCCTGGGTGGTGGCCGTTTGGGCAGTGGACCTGGCCACGCCAGCGGCGGAGTCGCGCAGCAATCGCAGTGACTCTGTCGTACTCGCCTGGGTGTGCCAGCCGTCAGACCAGCCTTCCTGCTGCCCACCGTCGAGAGCCTTCCGAGCTGCCTGGCGGCCAGCACTGGCGGCTTGGGTCAGAAGCGATTTCAGCGCCATGGGCGTCCCTCCCTGGGTACATCAGCCCCTTAGCATAGACACTTGAAGGGCGAGCCTCCACCGGGCGGAGCTCACAAAGGTGCGAGGGCAAAGGGTGAAAAGCCGAAAGGCCGGAAGGGAAGGGGGCTCAAGGGGAAGGGGCTTGCCCCGAAAGGCTGAGTAAAGTGAGTACAGCAAAGGGAAAGGGCAAAGGGTTGCTGCCGGCGCAGGTCGTTTCTCAATGGGTCGTGGCGCCGCCTGCTTGAAGCGGCGCTGCAGAAAGAAACCGCAGCTTTTGCAGAAAGCCTTCTATCTAATATTACTGATTCTGCTGTTCTTGCAGTATGCACTTCCCACAAGTCGCCACGCCTGTGCAGAATGAAGCGCTGTCTGCATCTACCGAGAAGGAGGTCGCATGGGATTTTGCTTCCAGTGCCGTATCACCCGCGAGCAGTGGCGCAGGATCCACTTCGACAGGCTGGACCAGGCGGATCCGGTAGCGGCCATGGAGGCTTTCATCCTGCGCCGCGACATGACCAAGACCGGCATCTTCCGCGAGATCGAGCCGTTCACGCTGGTATAGGGGCTGCTCTACTCCCCCAGCGACTTCAACAGCGCATCCCGGGCATCCAGGTAGAACTGGATGTCCACCTTGGTGGCCATCTCGTCGGAGAGGTCGAACAACAGCTTGCGGCAGGTGACGGGCATCAGGATGGCCGTGGCGCCTTTCTCCACGGCAATTTCCACCAACGTCACCGGGTTGTGGATCGGCTCGATGGAGCCGCCGAGGTTGATCTCGCCCACTACGATCAGGCCGCCACGCAGGCTGCGCTTGAGTAGGGATGAGCTCATGGCGATCAGCGCAGCGACCCCCAGCTTGGTGCCGGACTTGGCGGCATCGAAGGCGCGCAGCTGAACGGTGAACTCGTGATGGCGTGGCTCCTTGTCGCCGACCAGCTGGCCGGCGCGCGTGTAGAGGTTCTGCTCGGCGTAGCCGATGCTTTCGCGGAAGGCGGGAGGCACCGGCTTGTTGAGGATCTTCACCCCCGAGCCGGGGCCTTCGTTGACCTCGATGCGGAACACGCCCGGATGCTCCTCCTGGCCATTGCTGGCCTGGCCGCCGGGGCTGATGCTCCACACCTGGCCGGGCTCCAGGGGATCGTTGCCGATGCTGTTGTCGCTCTGCAGCTCCGGAGTGGCGACGAACTTCTCCACGCCGTCTTCGCCCATGGTGTAGCTGAAGTGGGTGTTGCGGAATTCGGCGGCGCCGATGCGTTTCTGCTGCTCCTTGACCCGCCGGCGTGCCTCCATGGCGATATGGATCGCCCACTCCAGATCGTCATCGCTGGGTGAGAGGTCATCGCCTGGGTAAAGCAGTTTCAGCAGCCCGCTGGCGGTCTTGTTGACCGCGTTGGTGTCGCGACCGGAGAGGGCGCCGCCGAAGAAGACCCGTCCCTGCCACTGGGAGACGCGGCTCTGGCTACGCAACTGGCTCCAGCACTCCGACAGGAAGTCGCTGACCAGGCCGAAGTGATCGGTGAGCAGCTCCTTGCTGACCTTGGGCACGTCCCAGCCGGGGAGAAAGGCATGGATGCGGTCCATGAAGGCGGTATCGTGGCGCATTTCCTCCGGCAACGGCCCAAACAGGTGCCCTATGCGCTGCTGGTGTTCCACGTCCACATCGAAGTTGCCCACCAGTACGATGGAGCCATCGGCGCGGATACTCTCCTTGCCACGTGAGAACTCGCCGCTCTCCATGTAGCCCTTCATGATGTTGACGCCGTCCTTGTTGTCGAACGAGATGCCAGACACCTCGTCGAAGCAGACCACGTCGTACTGGCACACCAGGCCGCGCTGGCCGTTGGCGTTGTTGACGAACATCTTGGCCACGGTGGCCTTGCCGCCGGAGATCAGGTGGGCGTAGGGAGAGACCTGCTGGAAGAGGTGGCTCTTGCCGGTGCCTCGGGGCCCGAGCTCGACCACGTTATAGTTGCGCTCCACGAAGGGCACCATGCGCAGCAGCATGGCGTCCTTCTGCCTCTCGGTGAGGCCGGCAGGCTCGATGCCGGTAGAGCGCAGCAAGAAGGCCTTCCACTCCTCGGTGGTAAAGTGACGTCGGGCAGCGGCCAGCTCGTCGAGCACGTCACGCTTGGAGAGCTGAATTTCGCGCAGGGCGCGGATGCCGAAGGGTCGCCCGCCTTGCTCCTGGGCGATGCTGGCATCGTATTCCAGAGTCAGTTCGGCGTAGAAGCCGCCGGTCAGCATGCGTTCATGTTCGCTGACCAGGTCATCCGGGATCCGCACGTCGGTCAGGCGCAGGCTGGGCAGGCTGGCCATGTAGGTGTCGTTCTTGGTATCCAGACGGGCCTGGATCAGGTCGATGATCTTGATCTCGCCCTTCTCGCGAGCGCGAGCCTTGAACAGCTCCTCCTCGCCGGCCTTGATGGTGCGCGACTTCAGCTGCCGCTGGACCACCTCTAGCCCTTCCTCGATCTCTTCTGGATCAGTGCTGGCACAGTAGCGGCCAAGCAAGAACTCCACCACGTAGGTGGGCACCGGGAACTGCCGGGCGAAGGTGCGCACCAGATCCTTGCGCACCAGGTAGCCATCCAGCAGCTCGGCCGCCTTGCGATCCAGTTCATCGAGTTCCATGACGTCTCCGTGTATCTGTTCTCAAGGGGGCCTCCATCAATGGCTATTCACTGCCGCCGATGGTGGTGGAGCGCTGGGCGAGCACCTGGCCGGCGGCGTCCAACACCACGGCATAGGCGCTTTCTCCTTCAAGGTCATCGTCCTCGACCACCACCGAGGCCTTGCCACCCACCTTGAACGGCTTGGGCGAGAGCACCAGGCTACTGGCCGGGTCTCCGGCATGGCGACGAACATCGAGCATCAGGTCGTCGCTGTCGCCTTCCACTACCAGGGTACAGCGCAGCCCCTTCCACACCAGGTCATCGATCAGCACCGAGGGCTTGGGGCCGGCACTGCCGGTCACCACCAGTTCCGGCGTGACGCACTCTTGCAGGCTGAGGCCTCCATGGGTGTAGGTCTCACCCGCCTTGAAGCAGTGGATGCTCTCTGCCAGAGCAAAGTGTACCTGTTCGTTCCAGTACCAGGGGAAGCGTGCTGCGTCTGTATGGGCTCCCGTCTTGAGGGCGGCACAGCGCCCCCATTTGGTCTCAACCAGGCTGGCCGGCAGCTCGGTCTTGGGTAGTTCGCCCGGCAGCAGCAGCCAGCCGTGATCGGTCACCACGCGCACCTGGGACCAGCCCTGAGCCAACAGCGCCTGGATGCGCTCTGCCACCTCGGCCAGCATGTCATCCACATGCTGTGCCAGCTTCCAGCCTCGCTCATGGCCAGCGTGATCGATATCGCCGAACTCGCACCAGGCTGGCCGGGAGGTGTCCAGAGTTTCCTTGTGCAGCTGCTCCACCTGGCGACGCTCCAACACCTGCCAGCCGTTATCGCGCAGCAGTTTCTGGAAGATGTGGCGGGTGATGGGGGTGAACTGATAACCGTCCGGTTCCTCCTGAATGGCGTTGTTCCCCAGGATGGGCGCTACGGCGTACTTGCCGGTACCGGTCACGCTGGGCAGTGCCGACCAGGTACTGTGCTCGGCAACGTCCAGTCCGCGGCTGACCAGTCTCTGGGATAGCCGTTTGCCACAGTCCATGCGCAGGCCATCCACGAAGAGCACGCATTCGCCTGGCTGGGCATGAGGCGATGCTTCGCCGCGTTTCAAGCCATCAACCCCCGGTTGCCATACTTTCTGGAGGTGGCGGGCGGCCTCATCGGCCCAGCGCAGGTAGATCGCGCGTATTGCCGTGAAGATCGCCTCCTGTTCACGTTGGCCATTCACCTGGTTCAGTGACCTCAGCAGGGCGTCGTCTGCCTTCCAGCCCTCGTCCAGATACGCCTGGCGCATATCCTCTGTCTGGCCACCTGCCAGGCTGCGTCGGGTTACCCGGGCCAGCTCAGCGAGGGGAACCAACGCCATGGCCAGAGGGCTTTCATCCAGCTCGGCCCATACCCAACCGCGGCGATGGCTGTGCTCCTGCTCAAGGGCTTCCAAACGCTCTCTCGCCTCATGAGCCGGAAGCTGGCCCAGTGCACACAGGTCGTGATAGAGGCGCTCCTCCTCCTGCCGGTTGAGCTGCGGCCATACGGCCATGTCGTCAGGCTCGGGGAACAGGCCGAGATCCGGAGGCGTGAGCTGAGCCAGCTGCTCGATCAACTGTGGGTAGCGGCGAGGAGCCTCACAGAAACGCGCCCAGACTGTTTTCCAGTTGCCCTGGCGCTGAGTGAAGCGCTCCAGGGCATCCAGCACGCTCTGTTTCTCCGGGTGAATGCCATAGCGCGAGTGGCACACCTGACAGAAGGCCTGCCATTCATGCTCAGGCCAGCTGGAGCGCATGGCGTCTGGCTGGTTGAGCCAGTCCAACAGGTCACGCACCGGGTCGCCCCCGGTGAGAAGGGTATTGAAGGCCTCGGCATCCAGGTGGCGGCCTTGAAGATCAGCGAGCGACTCCCGGAGCAACCGGGGAAGGGCGGCGAGCAGCGCCTGTCGTGTGGCAGCGTCACCGGCCACGTCCAGGCCCAGCCCGCCCTGCTGGGACGAGAGGAACGCCCGCGGCGTCCAGTCCTTGGCGTTGACCTGAGACCAGAGTGTGCCGCGGTACTGCAGCTCGGCCAGCGGCTTCAAGGCTTCCGGGCACTCGCTGACGGCACGCAGGTCCTGGCGGCCCACACCGGGTAGGTAGAGGATAGGAGGAGTCTCATCGTCCAGTTCGATGCCTTCCACGGTGCCGGCGATGGCACAGCGCACCCAGATCGCTGGGCCGCGACGCTGCTCCGGGGCGTAGTCGCCCAGCACCAGAAGCTCAGGCAGCTCAGCCTGGACCTGGGCAATCACCGGCTCCCATAGCCGCTCGCGGTCAGGCCACAGGATGCAGGCGGGAGCCGCCTGCACATCCGGGTTGTAGGCAGCGGCGCTGCGTAAGCAATTTACAAGGTGATAAGTAATACTCATGCATCACCCTTCTTGTTCACAGAGAATCAGTCCATGCTGTGTTGCAAGGTCTTCATTCATGACAGCTACTGATGTCGGGGAAAATGACCAAGTTTTTAGAGTGGGACGAAGTGCAAGAGCAAGCGCTTCCTGCAACGGCGGCAACCATCCCTCTTCATGTCCTTTAATCACTAATATAAACCGCGCGCCCGCGTTTGAGAAATCAAGTTCTTGTATTTTTCTAGGGAGTTCAGGCTCTGCTTTTTCATGGCGTTTCAGGCAGGACGCTAAGCTCAGAGAAAAAGCATTAATCAGCTTTTCACGAATTTCCTCTATAAAATCATCGAAATTAGGCTGGGTTTCTGGTCTAGGAGAACTTGATTTAGCCTCAACTACCCAAAGAGAAGGCGCCTCCCCTTTATCAGCTTTGATCAAGATAAACTCTGCGATTTTTACACCGTTCTCAATGGATTTGTAAGTGTCGCTTTTCTCAATGTAGAAGCATTGCCCTTCAGGGTATGGGCCAAAGGTCATTCCAGATTCTTTAATAGCTTGTGTTGTCATTTTAGTGCTAGCCCCACTTCTTCCTTGTAGAGCTGAATGGATTCGTTGATAATTTCATTTTCTGGCATGCCATTTTTGAGATTATCAGTTGTCCATTCCCCTTGGTTTTCGCTAATAATAGGTATTGAAACTCCCTTTTCCTGAGCAATAAGGAAAAGCTTCTTTACAACGAAGTAAGAGTGACTGGCCATAAAGAACTGAATCCCTCTTTCTGCTAAAAGAGAGACAATGTCTAGAAGCTGAGAGATGGCCTTGGGGTGAAGTGCCGACTCAGGCTCGTCGATAAAAATAAGTGAGCTAGTATCTAGGTATCGGTTGCCAAGAAGTGTGTCAAGGATTGATATTTTTTTGATCCCTTCAGCTGTAACGCCAATGGGAAATTTTTGATTTCCTTTTTTGAAAGTCCACTTCCCCGTGTTGGAGTCAAAATCTATTTTTCCGCCCAGCATACCTTCTAGACTTTGTCTAGATTTTGAGAACTCCTTGTAATTATTCCCTTTTGTTGTTGATCGGCGCAATGCGCGAGCGAGGTCAAGGTATGTGTCATCGAAACCAAATGACTTGTCTTCTTCTCTGGATTTGAGAATTACTTTGTGGAGCGAAAGAACCTCTTTTGCAGGAAGAAATATCGAGTTACTTTTCCTAGGGGGGACGTCGTTTTGTTGTACGTGGATTTGTTTTGTAGTGTCCTTTCCGAAGCTGTAAGAAAACTTCTTCTCGTCAAAGCAGCACGAGAAAGACAAAGGATGTTCTGTCGATTTGGTTACCAAATCTCCAATCTTTTCCGGTTGGAATGTCCAAAAGAGCTTATCGGCTAGAATTTCTGATGCTGACTTTTGAACGTCACCACGCCTGTGCTCTTCAAGAGTTCGCACCGTGGTATACAGTGATTTTAATAGGAAGGTTTTTCCTGTGCCGTTCCCGCCGATCACTAGATTGATCGGCCCAAGGTTAGGCCATTTTAAACTTTCAAGTGGCCCAAAGTTATTCAGCTCAACATTATTAAACATCCTTTTTCTCCTGTGCCTTCCGCTTCGCCGCCAGCGTGAGGTGGTAGTCGTTGATCCTTGCCCCCTTGGCTTCGCCCAGCTGGGGGCCGAGGTGATACCAAGGGGCGGACTCTACGTCCTTGCCGCGGTCCTTCTTCCAGTGGATATTGGGCTTGTGGACGAGTACACCGGCGCCTTTCTTTTTGACATCGGGGACGGACAGGAAGGGGCGGATATTGAGGCGCACGCCGTCATCGAGGTCGGGATTCCAGCCAATGGGTTGCTCTTCCAACGGCTTCCAGCGCACGAAAATGTCGTAGGGATCCTCGCCTTCGAGGATCAGCTCCAGGCTGTTCTGCAACGCCTCTGCGGCGGCAAGGCGGCCTTCGGCTCCTTCGATGCCCTCATTGATCTGTTTCTTTTGCTGATAGATCCAGTCGCCCAGATAGGTGTAGGTGAGCGTTTCTAGCGTCTTGTAGTCAAGCTTGTGGTAGTTCACCAGTGCGGAGAAACCGTCTTTGAGGCCGTCCCAAACATGCCAAATGAAGGGACGGTTCTGGAACAGCTTGCAGTGCTGGGCGAAAAACTTGTCGCGTAGCCAGCTCTCCAGGTTCTTGCCGGCGTGGCCGACGCTCTCTAGCAGCTTGCCGCGGGTGGTGGAGGACCACTGGTCGCCGTAGGCCTCGGCCAGCAGCGCCTCAAGACGATCCACGGCGCGGCGTTCACCACGCACGGCGGGCAGGCAGACGATGCCGTCGCGATCGGCATGGCCCAGCAGTCCCTCACTATGCTTGGCCCAATCGCGCTGCGCCTCGGCGAGTTCCATTTCAGCGTCCAGCTCAGCCGGCCATCGATAACCCAGCAGCCGGGCAACGGCTACCTGCAGCACGGACTCGTCGGTTCGCAGCGGGCCTTGAGCGGCCCTATTCGCTTCGTCGTCCCAGATCACCGAGCCGCAGGGGTGGCCATGAAAAATCCATTGCGTTGGGTCTACCGCGTATGGTTTTGCTACTAACTTAATATTTTTTGAAGATTTCCTCCATTCGTCAAAATCAACTAAAGCCTTCTCGAAATAACGAGGCTCAACGCTAATTTTTTTGTTAAAAGACCTAACTGAAGACACAAATTCTTTAGAAGAGCAATACTGCCATAACGCCCCTAAATCACTTGGATCATTAGGCACAAGAACACCTATATTTGCAGAGTACTTTTCTCCATTATAGATAGTGGCATGCAACCCTCCCATCAAGTTAACAGCAACACCTTTTCTCCCCCAGTTAGGCTTACCTCGCCGCCAGCTTTGAATAGCGTGATTAAGGTGCTTTAACTGCTCTGCAATACGAGAAATTACTCCGCACTCGCTTTCCCACAGGATGACTTGCTCACGGCCGCCATACGGAGTTGTTTTTTCAGTATCAGATTGGAAATAATCCCACCTTTCACTTGGCACCTCAACTTCCCAGAAAAATCTATTAAACCAATTCACTTCTCCTGTCGATAATCCGCGTAATGCTTCTGCATAGTCGCCAACAGGTTTTTCGTTTGACTTTTTTGCAAAGTTTATTACTGTGGAAGAAGACCCTACAATCTCTTTCTGATCCACCATGACAACATTTTGCTTTTTTATGCTCTCGGCCTTATAATCAGCACCCATTCCATTATCAGCGTCAATAGTGCAGAAAGCATCAAGCTTGTCAGCTTTACTTACCACTCCAAGCATTGCTTGCACGACTTCACCTGAAATGGTGTCAAAAGCACCAGCTCCCAACCTTGCCAAAATTCTCAATGAATAGCTTTCAAGAATCTCATTCCTGAAATGTCTTTCGCGATTTTGGAACGTCCAACCAGAAGTCGTAACAAAGCAGCATAAGCCATGCTCTTCAGCAAGCTCAAATAGCCGCTTCATGAAAACAAAAGCCAAGTCGTTTTTAGCATTCTTATAATTACTTTCAATAAAACTGCGCAAAGAAGGATTAACCCTATTTATTGACAGATAAGGGACGTTAGTTGCAGTTATTGAATACCTTCCACTTAATATGGTCGCAGCTTTGTATATCCCTCTAGCAACTACACCCAACTCACTTTTTTCATAGCTATCTTTGCCTTCAATAGCTTTCTCTAAAAGCGGCTCAACATCTTCCCATTTAAATTCAAAAAGAGAACCTTTTCGCAAACTTCTTTCTGGCTTTATCAGGCTACCCAAAACAGAAGAGCTTTTAAACTGATTATAAAGCTCTTCAAGTGCCATTTTAAGGTTTACATCATCTCCGGCCAACTCCAGCCATTCTTGTTTATTAACACTAATTGACAACCCAGAACATGCCAGATGCAGCTCAGGCAACTTACGGTAGCCCCCGGCATCCGGGTAGCGCCAGGCGGTGAGGGCCAGCGCAAAGGCAGCCAGCTCCACGCAGCGCTGGTCGATCTCTAGGCCGTGGAGGTTGTCGCGCAGCACCGCATCCACGGAGTCGCGGGCGCTGAGGCCCTCCAGCTCCATGCGCATGGGCACCAGCATCAGCAGGGCGGCGACGAGGAAGTGGCCGCTGCCGCAGCAGGGGTCCAGGGTCTTGAGCTCGGCGAGGCTCTGGGGCCAGGCGTCGAAGGTGCCGGCGGCGGGCGTCCAGTGGCCGGTTTCCTCGTCCTTAACGAAGCGCAGGTACTCCAGCCGCACGCCGGGCAGGCTGGCCTTGTCGCGCAGCTCCTGCTCGCTCTCGGCATTGGCCAGATCGGTTTCCGACAGGCGGCGGGCGGCCCACCAGGCGCCCAGGCTGTTATCCAGCAGGAAGCTGACCATATAGGGCTCGGTGAAAAGCTGGGTGACGGCGGGCAGCTCGTCGGCGCCGATCTTCACCTCGGAGCGGTTGATGCGCTCCTTGTTGTCGGTCTGCCAGAACTGGTAGACCCAGCCCAGGCTGTCGCTGGCGTGGAAGACCTCCACCGGCAGGCCGGCCAAGAGCTCCTCCAGCTCGCGCTGGTACTCGGCGGCCAGGGTGAGTTCGAATACGGGGCTGTCGACGCGGAACACCTGGGGCAGCATGGTGCTGGCCAGCCGTGCGGCCAAGGCCCAGCCGCTGGCATGGCCCTCCTCTTCCGCCAGCTCCTCGCACTCCTCCAGAGTGACGGCCACGCCGTCGTACATCAGCAGCTCGTTTTCGGCCAGGAAGCGGGCGAACAGCATGCGGTGCCAATGCTCGTAGGCGATCTCGCCGATCAACCGGGTGACCGCCTGAGCGCCCTCCTTGAGCGGGTCACCTAGGCTGCGGGCGTGGGCGCGCAGCCGGCGGCGCAGGGCGCGCTGGTCGTCGCTCAGGTAGCTGGGCGGGGTCTCCTCGCCGACGCCGAGCTGCTCCAGGGCAGCCTGGGCGGCCTGTTCGGCCACTGGCCTTGCCTTGCGCACGGTGCGGTCGAGCCGGTTGCGGAGTGTCTTGTCGAGTGGCTGCATGTGTCTGTTTTCCATTCCTCGCCCGGTAGGGGTCCGTTAATCGAGGTGCTATTGGTTCTGAACCAATTCCTGAGCCAATTTCAGATAGAATTGGCTCGCTGCGTGGTTCGAATCAATCCCTGGCCAATTCTGGTTCGCTAGCGTGCCAGCGTGCCGCTGGGCCTTTGCCTTCCAGGCGTGCCAGCCCCTGCTGGCGGAGCTCATTGAGATGTCGCTTGGCGGCACTGCGGTTGAGGCCGGTCAGCTCCATCAGCTGGCTGATGGAGCAGGGGCCTTGCTGCAGCAGCTCAAGGAGTGTTTCGCGCTGGGTTTCCGGGTCCTGCGCCGTGAGCGGGGCTGACTGGAACGCCCCTGCCAGCCGCCAGAGCTGCCCCTCACCTTCGCCGGTGGCGCTGGCCAGGTGTCGCTTGGCGAGAGCCTTCAGCACCTCTTCGACTCGCCGCTTACTTAGCTGGGACTCCCAGGCGATGGTGTCTCGGTCGGCAAGCGGGTGCCGGCGAAGCGCATGGACCACCAGAAGCTGGTCGGTGGTCAGCGGGGGATCGTCCAGTTGGGCGATGCGGTGGCGGAACTCAGCATCCAGCGAGGAGCGCAGGAAGGTGACGGTGATCGACTCGCCGAGCTCGCGAATCAGGGGTGGGTGCTTGCCTTCGACGAGAAACGCATCGAACATCCGCGCGACCCCGAGGTTGCTGCGATTGACCAGCCTGAGGCGGGTCAGCGCCTCGACCAGGCATGGATTGCGCGCCGCCGGTGGATGATGAAGGATGTTGTCGGGGCGGATGCCGGCGATGAACCCACCCCCGTTGCTGATCTCTACCTTGTCGGCGTACCACTTCACCATGACGGGGCCGTGCAGACGGTAATCGGTGTGGCAGAAGGCGTTCATCAACGCCTCGCGCAGCGCTATCTCGGGATAGTCGCGGTACTCGAAGTGGTACATGCCGCGCTCGACGGTACTGATGGGGTTATAGGCCCGCGAGAGCTCTTCTAGCCGGGCGATGGCGGACGGGATGGCACTGACTCGATCTTCCCGATTGTCGTAGTGGGTATCTGAACGCATGGCGAGAAACAGCCAGTAGAATCCCGGAAACACTTCGCGAAGGGTGGCTTCGTTGCCACACAGCAGGATCGCGGCGCGCGTCAGCTTGCCCTTCCTGAGCACACCCAGCGCCTCCAGCAGCTTGCGGTCATCCATGCGCAGCAAGTCACCGGGAGCATCCTGCTCCTTGGCCATCTGGCGCAGAGATTCCAGCGCCACGTTGGAGATGGCGTCCTGGAACGTGACCGAAACGCTCTCAGCGGTGTAGTCGGTCTCTCCGGTCTCGACGCCGATCTTGCGCCGTAGCGTGCCGGTGAGCGGCTGGCAGTCCTTGCCGATGCGCACGGTGCCACCGCCTTTGGTGTCGGTGTGGGGCGGCATCCCCGGATGCACCTGCATGATCAGCACCCGGCCGGTGCCCTCCGGCACATGGAGCTCCTCGAATACCGGGGTAATGTGGGGGTCGGTCTGATCATAGACGGCCCGCTTAAGCACATTGATGTCGACTTCTGGCGGAACGCCCAGCACGGCCTGCTCGCGTCCGGATGTACGATCCGCCACGCCGAACACCACGCTGCCGCCACCGCCGTTAGCCATGCAGATGGCCATATCGACGACCTTCTTTACGGCCTTGTCGCGGCTCTTGGTGTCCCACTGCTTGAAGTCCAAGTCCTGGTCTTCCAAGTCATCCGCGACGCAGTGCTCCAGCTCATCCAGCAGTGCCTCGATTTCACGGCGTGATCTCATGATCTTTTGCTAGCTCCTACTGGGTGATCACCGGCCCGTCCTGCAGGGCCTCGCGCAGCTCACGACGAACGTCCTCCAGCCAGGCGACGATATCGGCCTCGCTCTTGAGGGTGCGGCGCGGCAGGTTGACGAACTGTACCTCGGGCTCCATCTCCTCGGCGGCCTTGACCAGCACCTCGTCGAAGCGGCTCGGCAGCGCGGCGATGCGATCGGCCAGGGCGTCGGGGCGCACGTGGCTGAGGGTCTCCAGCACCTGGTCGGTGCCGCCGAGGGTGATCTCGGGCGCATCGTGGGCGGTCAAGCGCTTGGCGGCCAGCAGGTCGTGGCGCTGATCCGGCGAGAGCTGCTGCCAGTTGTCATCCGCCTCCAGGCGCTGCATTCCGGCGGCATGCTCGTCCGCATAGCGCTGCTGCAGGTCGTTGAAGGTGTCACGGAACTGCTGGGTGAGGTTGGCCAGCAGGGGCTGGACGGGATCCGGGTCGTCCAGCAGCGAGCGGTGCTCGCGGATCTGGCTGACCTGGGCCAGCAACGGCTCGGCGTCGGGCAGGCTCCTGGCGTGGTCGGCCAGGCGCTTGAGTGTGCCCCAGGCGGGACGCCGCTGCTGGATCTTTTCGGCGGTGGCCTGCCATTCGTCGATGGCGGTAAGCAGCTCACCCTGGTTGCTGACGATGGCCTTGAGCTGGTCGTTACCGCTGCTGGTACGCACGGCTTCCAGGGCATCCAGACGGGGAGCCTCCGGAGCCGGCGGTTCGCCACTTGCCTGTTCGGCCAGGGTTCGGAGCTTGTCGGCGAAATCCGGCGCCTTGGCGGACTCCTCGCCAGACTTGGCCTGCACGCCGAGCTTCTGCATCACCTTGCGGATCTTGATGCGCTCCCCCGCGGAGATGGTCGTGGCCTCCACGCGGAACTCGGTCTTACCGATGGCGCGACGCTCCAGCTCCTGGGGAGAGGTGCCATCGGTGGTGCGGATCTGGCCGGCGACCAGTAGTACCTGCACGGCGCCATCGATGGCGTCCTGGGACCAGCCGTAATCGCCGTGCTCGAAGTGGTCGCGTATCTCGCTACCCTTCTTGCCGCCGCCGAGGAAACTCAGAACAGCCTTGCATACCGGATGGGCCTGGGGCTCGCCCTCGTAGCCCACGGCCTTGAGGGCGTCGGGAGCGCCCTGCTTGGCCTTGGCGTAGACCCTGTCCCAGCCGGCATGGTCGGCCTGATGAAACTTGGGATGCAGGCGCGCCAGGGCATTCTCGGCGCCTTCCTGAATGGCCTCACGCAGGGAGGCACCGACGATCTCGTTACCGCCGCCCTGGAATACCTGGGCGCCGTTGAAGGCTTCGTCGAGCAGTTCGCGAATGCGCCGCTGGGCGGCATCGCGGGTAGTCTGCATGGCGGCTCGCGCCTCTTCCCCTTCAGGGGTGCCGGGCGTACCGCGGGTCTCCAGGGTAGCGCTGGCGGCCTTGAACTCGATCAGCTGGTTGCGTAGCTCGTCAGCGGAGCGCTTGGGGATGAACACGAACAGGGTGGGGGATTCCGACCCCGCCTGGCGGGCATCGGCACGCACCTGGCTGATGTCATCCGACCAGCCGTTGCGCACCCAGACGTAGAGCTTCTCGGCGGCATCCTTGGGCAGCGTCATGTCGAAGACCGGCGAGAGCGGACGCGGCACCTTGGATTCGCCGTGGTTCACCGTGAGGTTGCCGACCTGCTTGGCGAAGTGCTGGCGGATCAGGTCGTCGCGCTCGGTCTCGATCTGGTGCGTGGCGTTGCCCAGGGTGCTCTTGTGGGCGAGGAAGGCGTCGTTCCAGGCGGCGCTCTCCTCGGTCTGGATACGGTACTCGTCGCCCACCTTGATGATGAACTCGCACTCATCGAGAAGATCCGGCAGGCGACTGCGCAGCGAGCTGCTACCGGCCTTGAGGTCATCGACCAGCAGGTCGGCGATGTTGGCCAGGGTAGGATGCAGGCCGAGCTCGGTGTTGGTACTGGCGACCTTGTTGATCAGGAACACCACGGCACAGGCTCGCGCCATCAGCTGCTCGTCTTCACTGCCGTTACGCCACTGCTGGGTGGCGTCGTGGAGCTTACGCGGCAGCATGCGAAACTGCAGCAGCTTGTCGGTGGCGTCGAAATAGAGGTAGTCACCGGGGATGATGTTGCCCAGCGGGGCGTCCAGGTTGGTCTGGATCGCCTTGTGGATCATGCTGAGCTGGTTGCGCAGCTGGCTGTCGGTACCGGTCTGGTCGAGCACACGCAGGGCGGCGTCCCAGAAGCGACGACGCACCGGCAGGATGGGGTAGTCCTGGGCGAAGTGGCGGGTGTCCTCCTGGCGGTGGGCGATGGAGGTCTCGGCCAGGTGACGGGAGATCTCGCCGAGATTGCTCTCCATCACCTCGGCAACAGGTGTCTTGGCCTCGGGCTTCTTGGCCAGTACCACCTGGCGGATAACGGCGTCGACGTCGGCATCGGAGAGCTCGATGCGAGTGGTGAAGCGGCCCTGCAGGCGTGCCAGGTTGCTGGTACCGGTGATGGCGGTCTGGCCGGTGCCGATGAACATCAGCCGGCTGCCGATCTCCTTGCAGCAGGCTTCCACCGCTTCCTGTACGTCGATGGAGCGCTGCCCGTCGGTACCGATGTACTGCTGCACCTCGTCCAGCACCACCAGGGTGAGCGGCATCTTGCCGTCCTGGCTCAGCGCCTGGCGGATGGCCTTGAGCATCTCGTCGCTGCTGATGTCGTTGACGTGGGGGTAGAGGTGGCTGAGGGTCTCGGCGCAGGACTCCACGCTGCTGAAGATCCTCGGCTTGGCCTGCACCAGAGCCTCGTGCAGTGACTCGGCGACGTAGAAGTTGTCGAGCTCCTCCTGCCAGTCGTCGCCGCGGCTGACGACGTCCTCGCGTACCTGCTCAAGGATGCCCTCGTCGCGCAGCCACATCACGAAGCGGGCGACAGGGTACTGTTGGGGTAGACCGGCGGCGCGGAAGATCACCGAGAGTAGCGCTAGGCGAACGCTCTTATCGCGGGAGCTTGCCCCCAAGGTGCCGGAGGCGGCGAACAGGCCGCCATGGCGTTTGCCCTGGGTGGAGAGCTCCATGAACAGGTCCTGGATCTCCTGGGGCAGGTGGACGAGGCCACGGGCGGTGGCACCATCGTCGAGGGTGACGTCTTCCCACAGGTTGCGCAGCATCTTGGCCATGTGGGATTTGCCCGAACCGAAGAAGCCGCTGATCCACACGCCGGGCTGCTGGGAGGCACCGCCGCTCAGATTGCGCAGGTAGGTGTCCAGAATATCCTGCATGCCTCTGGCGTACTGGCCGTCGCAGACGAAGGTCTCCAGCTCGTAGCGCAGTACCTTCTGGGCGCGGTCGCTTCTGTCGTCGTTGACGTAGGCGACGCCCTCGTTGACCAGGCGCTGCTGGGATGGGTCCTTGGCGTAGATATCGCGGTTGCGCATGCGTCCTTTCCCCTGCGGTAGCGAAGTTCGAATTGGTGCTTGGCGGTGGCTCAGCGGGCCCCGTCTGCAGTAATCGGTGTGGCCAGGTAGTTCCAGCCGTCATAGCCGTCCAGCAGCCGGTAGTTGTTGTTCTCGAAGCTGCCCGGGAATAGCACAGCCAAGCGACCGCTGACGTGGGGAGCCAGGCGGTCCACCACCTCCTTGACCTTCAGCAGGCCAAACAGGCTGCCGACGCCATACAAGGTGACGACGTGGTTGTCGCCAACACCCTGGGCGGATAGCTCCGCGGTGAAGCGGGCCTCCAGCCAGTCCAGATAGCGATGTATCACCGTAGCCAGCTTGGCCGGAGACCTGAAGTACCCTTTGGCATATTTCTGCTCGGCCATCCACAGGGCGAAGGTATCGGTCAGGTCGAACGCCAACCACTCATGGTCGTTCTGACGGGTCACGAGCTCGAATTCCCCCAGGTTGGCACGCAGGCGAAGTTCCTCGGTTTCCGGGTAGACGCAGAAGACGACACGTTGGGCCGCCGCGGCGTCGTCGCGCCAAGGCAGGGCGATGAAGCGGCCGTAGGAGTCGATCAGGCGCTTAACCTTGCTCATGGAAGATCTCCTGCTGGGTGGCAGTGTCGGTCTCAGCGGGCTTCAAGACTTGGGTGACCAGCGGGGCCAAGGCAGGGAAGTCGACATCGATCACGTTGTCGACCCGGCGCATCACCATCCAGCCCTTGGAAGAGGCCTGGGCTGCCAGTTCCAGCAGGCGATCATGGCTGGCGTCCAGCAGCTTGCACCAGGGGCTCTGCAGCAGCAGCTCACCGCGGCCGCCCTGCAGCCAGGCAAGGTAGAGGGCATAGGCGACAGCAGCTGTCGCAGGTTCCAGGTGAACCCGCACTCTCTTGAAGGGGCCTTGCAGATAACCCACCTGGACCAGGCTGCTGTTCACCCGCTGGGCGATGGATTCGCGAGTGACAGTGCTGAAGCGCCCTGGCCAGTGCTGCTCGATGGCCTCTTCGACCGATTCGCGGGTGATCGAGGCGCCCAGCGGCTTGGCGAGAATGGCGGGAGCGAGATCTCGGAGGAGAGAATCACGGGCAGCCGCCGCCAATAGGGCGAGCTGAGGACGTGCGCCCTCGTCCCGCGACCAGAAGTAGCGCAGGCCGGCGTGAATAGGATTGGCAGGGTCGAGCCCATAGAGGTCGGCCAGGTGGCTGGCCGTCAGCTGGCGTGTACGACCGGAGCGCTTGGCGAGGCAGTTGGCATCGCGAATGGCGGCCTGGTACGCATCCTTGTCCGCTTCAGCTGGGACATGGTCGAACAGGGTGCTCAACTCGCTGAGCATCAGGGTGCGGGCTGTGTGGGTACTGCCCTGCTGGGTCATGAAGCCCAGCCGCTTGAGGGTGGCCTGATCACGCATCGGTCTTGTTGCCCTCGCTGGCACCGCCATTGCGAACCCAGTCGTCCACCTCATCGCGCTTGAACTTCCATAACCGCCCGATGCGGTGGGCAGGCATCGCCCGCTCGGAGATCCAGCGATAGACGGTGTCGCGTTTTACGCCAAGGTACTCGCCGATCTCATCGACGGAGAGCCAACGATCTTCCATGTTTCCACCAGTGCAGCGGGCTTTGACTGACTTTAGCAGAGTTTAAGGTGGGTTTGTGCCTGCTACGTCCTTGAGTTGCCTTCCGCAAGCAGAGGCTCAGTGATGTACCCTGACGCCACCGCTTCTGCCACGCCGAGCCACTCATGAGCCAGTCCACCTATCGCCACTATCCCAGCTTCACCCGCCGCTATGTGCGCTCGGTGATGAAGATGATGGGCTTGCCCAAGTAAGCGGCCGTTCTGGCGCGTCGTATCCCGAGGCGGCTTGATCTCCTACGCTGATTCCGTCATTCACCGACGGAGAATCAGTTCCCATGTCGAAGCGACGTCACTCTCGCTATCCTGCCTGGCAATGGCAGGCCTGGATTGACGAGCAGTCCCGCAGCGGCCAGTCCCAGCAAGTGTTCTGTGAACAGAAGGGCCTGTCCAAGAGTTCGTTCCAGCACTGGAAACGCCGGCTGGCTTCAGGAACGCCAGTGACGCCTCCCACTTCCGCTACCAGGTCGGCGCTCTTCGCGCCGGTCTCGGTGCCTGAGGAGGATGCCATCGATGACGAGCCCCGCGGCTGGGAGATCGAGCTCGACCTGGGTGATGGTGTCTGCCTGCGTTTTCGCCGGGGGGCATGATGCG
>NZ_JACHZF010000026.1 GCF_014193375.1 Halomonas campaniensis | reverse complement strand
CGATCCTTGAATGGATGTCTCTTCCATTCTGGCGCATTGCGACGCCGTTAAAGGGGGAGGAGACCATCTCATCATCCCTGGGCGCTACCGACGCCATCTCTGGCGTAGGACCTCCTCTTCGGCTTGTACCCGGCGCTCCTCGCTTCGGCTCGCCATCGGGAAGTTCCAGGTGATCGGCGGCGGCCTCGGCCATGGCCCCGGGAGACTCCCCCGCCAGCCACGGCACCACGCCCAGGCAGGGGGCGGGCAGGTGGTGCGCCAGGGTGGCCAGGTTGTCGCGGTAGAGGGCGTCGTCCGCGGCGAAGGCGGGGTCCACCAGGCTGCCGGCCCAGCCGGCCAGACGCAGACCAGAGGCCGCGACGGCCTCGGCCGTCAGCCGCGCATGGCCGATGCAGCCCAGGCGCAGGCCCACCACCAGGAGCACCGGCAGCCCGAGCCGCACCGCCAGGTCGGCCAGGTCCTCGTCGTCGTTGAGGGGGACTCGCCAGCCGCCGGCGCCCTCGATCAGGGTCAGGTCCCGCCCCGCGGCCAGCGGGGGACGAACCCGCTCGACCAGGGTGTCCAGGCGCAGTGACACCCCGGCCTGTCGGGCCGCCAGGTGCGGGGCGATGGCGGGGGCAAAGGCGACGGGATTGACCGTGGCGTAGTCCACCGCGGGGTGGCTTTCGCCCTGGAGCGCCAGGGCATCGGCGTTGCGCAGGCCCTCGGGAGTGGTCGCGCTGCCCGAGGCCACGGGCTTGAGGCCCAGGGTGGTGAGGCCGGCGCGGCGGGCGCGGGCCAGCAGGCCGGCGGTGACCAGGGTCTTGCCGGCGTCGGTGTCGGTACCGGTGACGAAGAAGGCACTCATCTCAGGCGTGAAGCTCCAGGGTCAGCAGGCGATAGGTCACGGGCAGGCCGTCGGGTTCGCGCAGGGCTTCATAGCGACGTGCGGCGCGGGCCAGGTCGGTGCGGGTCAGGCGGGCGCCGGGACGCGCGGCCTGGGCGCCGATCCCCTTGATGGAGGCCATCACCGCGGCCAGGTCGGGGTAGTGGAAGCGCTGGGTGCTGGCCTCGACCAGGACGCGGGAGAAGCCCGCCAGGCGTGCCGCGCGCCGGTGGCGGTCGCGCCCCTGGAAGCCCAGCAGGGCGGCGGGGCGGCCGGGTCGCGACCAGGCATGGTTCACCTCCGCCAGGGTGCCGAGGGCCAGGGTATTGATCAGCGCGCGGCCCCCGGGGCGGAGCACCCGGCGCAGCTCCGCGAGCGTTCCTTCCAGGTCCGGGCACCACTGCAGGGCCAGGTTGGAGAACACCAGGTCCAGGGCGGCATCGGGCAGCGGCAGGGCGGCGGCATCGGCGCAGAGCCAGCGGACCCGGTCGCCGTGGCGCCGCCGGGCCTCCTCGAGCATGCCCGGTGCCAGGTCGAGGCCGGTGACCGCGCCGCCCTCGCCGATGCGGCCGGCCAGCCGCGCACTCCAGTGGCCCGGGCCGCAGCCCAGGTCGAGGACCGACGAGGCGCGTTCGGGCAGTCGGGCCCAGAGGCGCTCGCCCATGACGCGCTGGGCCCCGGCGAGGCGCGCGTAGTCCGGGGCCGCCCGGGAGAAGGCCCGCGCCACGCGGCGCTGCCAGTCGGCCGCTGGCGCCGGATCATGGGCACGGGGCAGGGCGGTGGCGGCGGTCATGCCGGCGCCTCCTCGGCTCGCGCCGAACGGGCGGCCCGCATGTCGGTGGCGAGCGCCACCAGGGCCTCGGCCAGGGCCGCCGGCCGCGACAGCATCGGGCAGTGGCCGGCGTGGTCGAGGACCCGGTCGGCCCCGGCGATGGCGGCCGGGGGCAGCAGCGGGTCGTGGCGGCCGGCGAGGCGCTTCACCGGGCAGGGGGTGTCGGCCAGCACGCGCGATACATCCAGCGCGGCGAGCTGGTTGAGGCCCGCGGCCAGGGTGGCGGGGTCGACGTCGTCGTCGATCAGGTCGAGCAGGCGGCGATGGGCCCCCCGGGGGTCGGGCTCACCGCCGAGCTGCCAGCGCAGGAAGTGGCGACGGGTCGCCGCCGGGTCCCGGGCGAAGGCGCGGCGGAAGGCGGTCAGCTCCGCGCGGGTGACGCCTTCGGGGTCGCAGAAGCGTGTGCCCATGCCGAGCAGGATCAGCGTACGGGGAGGGGACAGCCTGGCGAGCAGCGCCCCAGCCAGCAGCCCGCCCAGCGACCAGCCGACCCAGACGGCATCGGCGGGCAGGTCCACCGCCATGGCCTCGGCCAGTCCGGCCAGGCTGCCCGGCGCCGCCAGCGGGGTGCGGACCCCGTACCCGGGCCAGTCCGGCGCGGTGACCGTCACGCCACCCGGCCAGTGGCCGGCCAGCGGCCGCCAGATCCGCGAGTCGACGCCCCAGCCGGAGAGCAGCACCAGCCGCGTCATGTCGTGACCTCCTGCCGGTCGGCGTCATGGGCCTGGCAGGCCGCCAGCCCCTCGAGCAGGGCATCGAGGTCGGCCTCGGTGTGGGCGGCGGAGAGGGTGATGCGCAGCCGTGCCTGGCCCCGGGGCACCGTGGGCTCGCGGATGGCGCCGACCAACAGCCCGCGCTCGGCCAGCCGGGCCGCCCAGGCCATCACCCGGTGGCTCTCGCCCAGTACCAGCGGCTGGATCGGCGTGTGGCTTTCCGCCAGCGGCAGTCCCAGGGTTGCCGCCTCGCGGCGGAAGCAGGCGATCCGCGCGCCCAGCCGGGCGCGGCGCTCGGGCTCGGCGGCGAGGAGCTCCAGGGCCCTGAGGGTCGCCGCCGCCACCCCGGGCGGCTGGGCGGAGGTGTAGACGTAGGGGCGGGCGAACTGGATCAGGTGCTCGATCAGCTCATGGCTGCCCGCCACGAAGGCGCCCGCGGTGCCCAGCGCCTTGCCCAGGGTGCCCACCAGCACCGGTACGGCGTCGATGCCGTGGGCGCGGCCCACGCAGCCGTCGCCGACCTCGCCGAGCACGCCCAGGCCGTGGGCGTCGTCGACCATCAGCCAGGCGCCATGTCGGCGCGCCGTCTCGGCCAGCCCGGCGATATCGGCCACGTCGCCGTCCATGCTGAACACGCCGTCGCTTACCACCAGGCGGGGGGCGTCGGCCGGGCTGCGGGCCAGCAGGCGGTCGAGGTCGGCCAGGTCGCCATGGTGGAAGCGCCGCGAGGGGGCCCCGGCCAGGGCCGCGCCATCGAGCAGCGAGGCGTGGTTGAGGCGGTCCTGGAAGACCCGGGTCTCGCCATCGCAGAGCGCCTGGAGGGTGCCCAGGTTGGCCATGTAGCCGGTGGAGAAGAGCAGCGCCCGGGGCCGACCGGTGAGCGCGGCCAGCCGCGCTTCCAGTGCCTCGTGGACCGCCAGGTGGCCGCTGACCAGGTGCGAGGCCCGGGCGCCGGCGCCGTGGCACCGCGCGCCTTCCGCCATGGCCTCGGCCAGCCGCGGGTCCCGGGCCAGGCCCAGGTAGTCGTTGCCGGCGAAGTCGCGTACCGCATCCGTCGGTTGCACGGTGCGGCGACGCCACAGGCCGGCCGTCCGGCGGCCCTGGGCCCGGGCGGCGAGGCGAGTGGGCCAGTCGGTGCTCATGCTCGGGGGCATGGTCAGTCGCCGCTGGCGCGGGTGGCGTCGTAGGCGAGCGCCTCTGCCCGGGCGGCGGCCTGTCGGGCCGCCCGGCGGGCGAGGTCGGCCTCGAGCGCATCCTCCACCCGGGCCCGGGCGTCATCGGCACAGGTCTGGCGCACGCCTTCTTCCTTCACTTCTGGATGCAGGCCCAGCCGGGCGAACAGTGCCCGGTCCCGTTCCGCCCGGGGGTTGGCGGTGGTCAGCAGCTGGTCGCCGTAGAAGATCGAGTTGGCCCCGGCCAGGAAGGCCAGCGCCTGGGTGGCATCGTCCATCTGCTCGCGCCCGGCGGAGAGGCGCACGTGGCTGGCCGGCATCAGGATCCGCGCCACGGCGATGGCGCGGATGAAGGCGATGGGGTCCAGGTCCTCCACGTCTTCCAGGGGCGTGCCCGGCACCTTGACCAGCATGTTGATCGGCACCGACTCCGGGTGCGGCTCCAGGCGCGTGAGCTGCTGGAGCAGGGCGGCGCGGTCGCGGGGCGCCTCGCCCATGCCCAGGATCCCGCCCGAACAGACCTTCATGCCGGCGTCGCGTACGTGGCCCAGGGTCGCCAGGCGGTCGGCGTAGGTGCGGGTGGTGATGATCTCGCCATAGAACTCGGGCGAGGTGTCCAGGTTGTGGTTGTAGTAGTCGAGCCCGGCCGCGGCCAGGCGGCCGGCCTGGTCGCCGTCCACCATCCCCAGGGTCATGCAGGTCTCGAGCCCCAGCGCCTTGACCCGGGCGACCATCTCCAGCACCACGTCCAGGTCCTTCTCGCGTGGGCTCTTCCAGGCCGCGCCCATGCAGAAGCGGCTGGCGCCGGCGTCTTTGGCCGCCCGGGCCTGCTCGACCACCTTCTCGACCTCCAGCAGCTTCTCCCTGCCCAGGCCGGTGTTGTAGTGGCCCGACTGGGGGCAGTACTTGCAGTCTTCGGGGCAGGCCCCGGTCTTGATCGAGAGCAGGGTCGAGACCTGCACGGCGTTGGGGTCGAAGTGGGCGCGGTGCACCCGCTGGGCGCGGAACAGCAGGTCGTTGAAGGGCAGCGCGAACAGCGCCTCGATCTCGTCGAGGGGCCAGTCGTGGCGAATCGCCGCCGGGCTGGCTAGGGTCTGGGTATCGGTGCCGGTGGGCGCGTCGTGGGGCGCAGGAGTCATGGGAGGCTCGCCTATGGTCAACTTGTCTGAGGGTATGAAGTTGACGGACAGCTTAAGGCGGCTGCGACACTTGTCAACCTCAGGAATTCATAAGGTTGACGAAGCGCTGCGGCGCGCCCTGCCGGGCCGCTGCGCCTTCTGCCTGGCGCCCGCCCTGGGCGAGCGCCCCTGGTGCGCGGCCTGCCACGAGGCGCTGCCCTGGAACCTGCCGGCCTGTCCGCACTGTGCCGAGCCGCAGCCGGGGGCCCTGGCCGGGCGCCCCTGCGGGGCCTGCCTGCGTCGGCCGCCGGCCTTCGACCGGGCCCGGGTGCCGCTGCGCTACGAGGGCGAGGTGAGCGGGCTGGTGCAGCGCTTCAAGTTCCATGCCTCGCCGCGGGCCGGGGCGATCCTGCTGGCCCTGCTGGAGGAGGCCCTGCCGGCCTCGGTACGGGCCTTTCCCGGGGCGCTGATGGGGGTGCCGCTGCATCCCGCCCGGGCGCGGGAGCGGGGTTTCGACCAGGCCGACTGGCTGGCGCGGCGGCTGGCCCGCCGCCTGGGGGTCGCGCACCGCGTCGCCCGCCGTCGGCGCGACACCCGCAGCCAGCGTGGCCTGGACCGGGGCGAGCGGCGCGCCAACCTGCGCGGGGCCTTCGCGGTGGCGGGGCGACTGCCGCCCCGCCTGGTGCTGCTGGACGACGTGATGACCACCGGTGCGACCCTGGATGCCCTGGCGCGAGCCTGCCGGCGGGCCGGGGCCGAGGAGATCGAGGTGTGGGTCCCGGCGCGAACGCCGCTCCACGCCCCCTGATCGCGCCGGCTCTGTTAGGATGCCCCCTTTGGCCCTGCCCGGAGTCACGCCATGGAACGCACCCCCCATCCCTTCGCCGAGCTGTCGCCTGCCCGGGTGGTGGCCGCCGTGGAGTCGCTGGGCTTCTGGCTGCCTGGCGAGCCCTTCGCACTCAACAGCTACGAGAACCGGGTCTACCTGATCCACGACGACGAGCGGCGGCGCTGGGTGGTGAAGTTCTACCGCCCGGAGCGCTGGACGGATGCCCAGATCCAGGAGGAGCACGACTTCCTGGCCGAGCTGGTCGCCGAGGAGGTGGCGGTGGCCGCGCCGTGGCGCGACGCGGCGAGGACGAGCCTGCACCGGGCCGAGGGCTTCCGCTTCGCGCTCTTCCCCCAGCTGCCAGGCCAGGCGCCGGAGCTGGAGAATCCCGCCCACCTGTTCGTGCTCGGTGAGCTGATCGGGGCGGTGCATGCGGTGGGGGAGCGCTCGCGCTTCGTCCACCGCACCACCCAGGACCTGGACCGGATGGTGCTGGAGGCCCGCGAGGGCGTGCTGGACAGCCCCTGGCTGGATCGGCGCCAGCGCGAGGCCTACGGCCGGATCACCCTGGCCCTGCATGAGCGCCTGGCAGGCCACGCCTGGCGCCCGGAGCGGGCGATCCGCGTGCACGGGGATTGCCACATCGGCAACATCCTGGGGCGCGACGAGGCCTTCGCGCTGGTCGACTTCGACGACTGCCTGATGGCCCCGGCGGTGCAGGACCTGTGGATGCTGCTCACCGCCGAGCAGGACGAGGAGCGCCACATGCAGCTCTCCGAGGTGATCGAGGGCTACGAGCAGCATCGTGAGTTCGACCGCCACGAGCTCTCGCTCGTCGAGCCGCTGCGCACCCTGCGGCTGCTGCGCCACAGCGCCTGGCTGGTGGCGCGCTGGGAGGACCCGGCCTTCCCCAGCGCCTTCCCCTGGCTGGCGGATGCCGGCTACTGGGACGGCCATATCCGCCTGCTGGAGCAGCAGCGCCAGGTGCTGGAACGCGCCCCGCGCTGGCTGGCCTGACGCGCCGCCCGAAACGCGAGACGCACCCCGTGGGGTGCGTCTGCATCATGCCGTGGCGCTGCCGCGGTTACCGGTCGGGGTCGGGCTACTCGGAAAGCGGGTTGGTCGCGCCGGCGCCGTCGGCCTGGCGGCGCTGCTCGTTGATCTGGGCGGAGGGGTTCTCCTGCTCCTCTATCACCAGGTCGCTGGCCAGGCGCAGCTCGAAGCCGTGGTCGGGGGCCAGCTCGCAGCGGCCATCCTGGCAGACCGCCACGCCGTAGCTGCCGTCGGCCTCGTAGGCGGCGGAGGACATCTCGCCGCTGTAGATGTCGCTGTCGGCGCCGTCGGTGGCGATGCAGGTGACGGCCTTGGTGGTCACGCGCAGGCGTTCGCCTTCCAGGCGGGCGTCGCCGATCATCACGCAGTGGTCCGGCAGCTGGTGGGAGCCGCGGCCATCGGCCACCGGGCGCATCAGGATGTCGTCACGGCGCGGTTCGTCCCGGTCCAGCGTCAGGCTGTCGATGGCCTGCACCTCGATCCGGGCATCGGCGGGCAGCTCGAGGCTCGCGCCGAAGGCCAGGGAGGGCATCAGCAGGGCGGCCAGCAGCAGTGTCTTGGGGGTCTTGATCATGTCGGGCTCTCGAGAAGAGGTGACGTGGCACAGCATGAGAGGCTCCGATTCTAGCACAGCGGAGTGAGCTTCAGGCAGCGCAGGGGGCGGGGGAGTGCGGCAGGTTGTCACGTGGTGGGGCCCGGCCTGTCCATCCTGCGGCGCGGGTGGCGGCCGCGGAGGGGGCCTGCGCCGGCGGGAGCCATGCGCTAGAATGCAGGGTTCCCGAGGATTGATATTGTACAAGGTCAATTTCTTGTATATCTTCTGTACATGAATGGCCGTTGCGACGGTCCGATACCCGGCCATGTCGGCTCCGCCGACCCGACAGGGCCATGCCGCATGACGACAACCGATGGGGCCCCCACGATGACCGAAGAACTCGCCAACCACTACCGGCAGATCATCCTCGCCCTGGGCGAGGACCCGGAGCGTGAGGGCCTGCGCGACACGCCGAAGCGCGCCGCCAAGGCGATGCAGTTCCTCAATCGCGGCTACGTGCAGTCGCTGGAGGAGATCGTCAACGGGGCAGTCTTCGAGTCCGAGACCGACGAGATGGTGCTGGTCAAGGACATCGAGCTCTACTCCATGTGCGAGCACCACCTGCTGCCCTTCATCGGCCGCTGCCACATCGCCTACCTGCCCCGCGGCAGGGTGCTGGGTCTCTCCAAGTTCGCCCGCATCGTCGACATGTACGCCCGGCGCATGCAGATCCAGGAGAACCTCACCCGCCAGATCGCCGAGGCGGTGCAGCGGGTCACCGAGGCCCGCGGCGTGGCGGTGGTGATCGAGGCCAAGCACATGTGCATGATGATGCGCGGGGTCGAGAAGCAGAACTCGAGCATGACCTCCTCGGTGATGCTGGGGGCCTTCCGGGAGAACCAGTCGACCCGCCAGGAGTTCCTGACCCTGATCAACGGGCGCTGAGTCACGCCATCCAAGGAGATCGCCATGCCGCTGCATGCCATCGACGACCAGCACTTCGACCACGACCTGGCGACCATTCGCATCAAGAACCTCCGCCTGCGCACCTACATCGGCATCAAGGAGGAGGAGATCAAGAACCGCCAGGACGTGGTGATCAACGCGGTCATCCGCTACCGGGCCGACAAGGCCGTGGCCTTCAACCATATCGAGCAGGCGCTGAACTATCGCACCATCACCAAGCAGGTGATCGCCCACGTGGAGGAGAACCGCTTCCTGCTGCTGGAGCGCATGACCCGCGAGGTGCTCGACCTGGTGATGGCCCACGAGCCGGTGCTCACCGCCCAGGTGGAGATCGACAAGCCCCACGCCCTGCGCTTCGCCGATTCCGTCTCGGTCACCCTCTCCGCCACGCGGGAGCCTCGCCGCTAGCCCCTGTCGCGGAAAAGCGCGCGATACCCGACCCCGGTGCTTGGAGCATCGGGGTCTTTGCGCTTAGCATGGGGGGCAGCTTCGAAGCCCACTGATATCGGGAGCCTTGCTTGGACGGCGACAACGCCACTCGTTCCCCCGCACGCCGACGCTATTCCCCGTGGGCCATGGCCGCCATCGTCACGGCACTCTTCGCCCTGCTGCTGCAGGGAAGCCTGGTGCCGCTGAACCTGGCCGCCGCGCTGATGGCCCTGGTGGGACTGCGACAGATTCGCCGCGAGCCCGAACGCTACATCGGGCGCGCCTTCTGCTGGCTGGCCATCGCCCTGGTGCTGGTGCTGGCGCTCCTCACGGCCATGGTCGAGCCGATGGCCCCCGCCGTGCTCGATGACGTCATGGTGCCCGACGACGGGGCCGGCAGCCGATGACCCGGCCCCGCCACGCTCTTGCTTGCCTATCCCCATAACAACACCGCATTGCGGTCAGGAGACCCTCATGGAAGCCCTCAAGGAAACGCAGCTCTACTGTCCCTTCGCCTACATCGACGGCAGCTGGGTCGCCGCCGACAGCGGCGAGCAGATCAAGGTCGTCAACCCGGCCACCGGTGAGCCCATGGGCGACGTGCCGCGCCTGGGCCGCGCCGAAAGCGAGCGCGCCATCGAGGCCGCCCACGCGGCCCTGCCGGCCTGGAAGGCGCTGACTGCCCAGGAGCGCGCCGACATCCTGATGAAGTGGCACGACCTGATGCTCGAACACCAGGACGACCTGGCGATGATCATGACCTTCGAGCAGGGCAAGCCGCTCAAGGAGGCCGCCGGCGAGATCGCCTACGCGGCGAGCTTCCTGCGCTGGTTCGCCGAGGAGGCGCGGCGCGTCTACGGCGAGACCATTCCCCCCGCCAAGGCCAACCAGCGCATCGTGGTCACCAAGCAGCCGGTGGGCGTGGTCGGCGCCATCACCCCGTGGAACTTCCCGGCGGCGATGATCACCCGCAAGGCGGGCGCGGCCCTGGCCGCCGGCTGCACCATCGTCTGCAAGCCGGCCAGCCAGACCCCGTTCTCGGCCACCGCGCTGGCGCTGCTGGCCGAGCGTGCCGGCGTGCCGCGCGGGGTGTTCAACGTGGTGCCGGGCCGGGCCAGCGAGATCGCCGCGGCCATGACCGAGTCGCCGCTGGTCCGCAAGATCACCTTCACCGGTTCCACCGAGGTGGGCCGCGAGCTGATGGCCAATGCCGCCCGGCACATCCAGAAGATCTCCCTGGAACTTGGCGGCAACGCGCCGTTCATCGTCTTCGAGGACGCCGACCTCGACGCCGCGGTGGAGGGCGCCATGGCCGCCAAGTTCCGCAACGCCGGCCAGACCTGCGTCTGCACCAACCGCTTCCTGGTGCAGTCCAGCGTGGTCAACGCCTTCTGCGAGAAGCTCGCCGTGGCCATGAACAGCGAGCTGAAGGTGGGCGACGGCACCCAGGCCGGCATCAACATCGGCCCGCTGATCGACGAGAACGCGGTGGCCAAGGTCAGCGAGCACGTCCAGGATGCCGTGAACCACGGCGCCGAGCTGCTGCTGGGCGGCCACCCGCACCCGCTGGGCGGCAACTTCTTCTCGCCGACCCTGGTCAGCTTCGCCAACGCCAGCATGAAGGTGGCCCACGAGGAGACCTTCGGTCCGCTGGCCGCGGTGTTCCCCTTCGATGACGAGGAGAGCGCGGTGGAGATGGCCAACGACACCGAGTACGGCCTCGCCGCCTACTTCTACTCCCGCGACCTGGGCCGCGTGTGGCGCGTCGCCGACGCCCTGGAGTACGGCATGGTGGGCATCAACACCGGCCTGATCTCCAACGCCGCCGCCCCCTTCGGCGGGGTCAAGGCGTCCGGCCTCGGCCGCGAGGGCGGCCACCAGGGGCTCGAGGAGTTTCTCGAGACCAAGTACCTCTGCATCGATCTGGGCTGATAGCGCAGAGCTGATGCGGTAGGAGGGCAACTTGTTGCGCGACTGGCGCCGTCAGGCGCCCGATGGTTTGGATATGCATCGATTGACTGCCGCAGGGAGGCCTTCGGCCTCCTGTCGCCCGGCAGAGCCGGCCTCCTACATCTAGCTAGACCCCAAGGCCCACAACCGAAGAACCCCACCGCGCCCGAGGCCCGGTGGGGTTCTTGCTTGTGGCGTGCCGCTTGTGCCTTGCGGCTCGCCGCAGGCGTCAGTGGCGGAAGTGGCGCATGCCGGTAAACACCATGGCGATGCCCGCCTCGTTGGCGGCGTCGATCACCTCCTGATCGCGCATGGAGCCGCCGGGCTGGATCACCGCGGCGATGCCGGCGGCGGCGGCGGCGTCGATGCCGTCACGGAAGGGGAAGAAGGCGTCACTGGCCATCACCGAGCCGGGCACCGAGAGGCCCTCGTCGGCGGCCTTGATGCCGGCGATCTTCGCCGAGTAGACGCGGCTCATCTGGCCGGCGCCGACGCCGATGGTCTGGCCATCCTTGGCGTAGACGATGGCGTTGGACTTGACGTACTTGGCCACCTTCCAGGCGAAGGCCAGGTCGCGCATCTCCTGCTCGGTGGGCACCCGTTCGGTGACCACGGTGAGCTCGTCGCGGCCGACCATGCCCAGGTCGCGATCCTGCACCAGCAGGCCGCCGGTGACGCGCTTGAGGTCGTGGGCGTGCTGGCGCTCGCCGGGCCAGTGCTGGCCCACGTCGAGCAGGCGCACGTTCTGCTTCTCGGCGACGATCTCGGCGGCCTCGGCCGCCACCCCGGGGGCGATGATCACCTCCACGAACTGGCGGTCGATGATGGCGCGGGCGGTCTCGGCATCCAGCGGCACATTGAAGGCGATGATGCCGCCGAAGGCGCTGGTGGGGTCGGTGGCGAAGGCCTTGTCGTAGGCCTCGACGGCCGTGGCACCTACCGCCACGCCGCAGGGGTTGGCGTGCTTGACGATCACGCAGGCGGTATCGGTGAACGCCTTGACGCACTCGAAGGCGGCATCGGTGTCGGCGACGTTGTTGAAGGAGAGCGCCTTGCCGTTGAGCTGTACGGCGGTGGCCACGCTGGGCTCGCTGGCATCGGCCTCGACGTAGAAGGCGGCGCTCTGGTGCGGGTTCTCGCCGTAGCGCATGGCCTGCTTCTTCTCGAACTGCAGGTTGTAGGTGCGCGGGAAGCCGTCCTCGCCGCCGGGCACCCGCTGGCCCAGGTAGTCGGCGATGGCGGCGTCGTAGCCGGCGGTATGCTCGAAGGCCTTCACCGCCAGGTCGAAGCGGGTGGCGTCACTCACCGCACCGTCCTGGGCGGCGATCTCGCCCAGCACCCGGGCGTAGTCGCCGGCGTCCACCACGATGGTGGTGTGGGCGTGGTTCTTGGCGCAGGCGCGCACCATGGTGGGGCCGCCGATGTCGATGTTCTCGATAGCATCCGTGAGGGTGCAGTCCGGCTTCGCCACGGTCTGGGCGAAGGGGTAGAGGTTGACCACCACCATGTCGATGGGCGCTATGTCGTGCTCGGCCATCACCGCGTCGTCCTGGCCGCGGCGCCCCAGGATGCCGCCGTGGATCTTCGGGTGCAGGGTCTTGACCCGGCCGTCCATGATCTCGGGGAAGCCGGTGTGCTCGGAGACCTCGGTGACCGCGATGCCGTTCTCCTGGAGCAGGCGGAAGGTACCGCCGGTGGAGAGTAGCTCGACGCCGCGCTCGGACAGCCCGCGGGCGAAGTCGACGATGCCGGTCTTGTCGGAGACGCTGATCAGCGCGCGGCGGACCGGGGTGGGGGAGGCTTGGGCCATGGGATCACTCTCTGCTGGCATGAAGGAACGGGGCGGGGATCGGTGCCGTGCCGGGCATGGGCCGACACGCGGAAGGGAGCCCTCGGGCTCCCTTCGCTGGATTCGGGTCAGATCAGGTCATACTGCTTGAGCTTCTTGCGCAGGGTGCCGCGGTTGAGGCCGAGCATCTCGGCGGCGCGGGTCTGGTTGCCCTGGGTGTGGTCGAGGACGGCGGCGAGCAGCGGCGCCTCGACCTCGGCCATCACCATGGCGTAGAGCCCGGTGACCTCCCCGCCGTCCAGGTGGGCGAAGTAGCGGCGCATGGCGCCATCCACCGCCTCGCGCAGCGGCTGCTGCCCGGACGTGCCCGCCAGGGGACGCTCCTGGCCCTCGCCGGCCAGGTCGCGACGGCTGCCCGACAGGTCGGGATGCTGGGGGAAGGCTTGGCTGGTCATGCGGCTCGGGTTCCTTTCGACGTCACGCGGGCCGCCACGGGCTCGGTGGCCTCGGCGGGGGCATGACGAAACAGTTCGTCAATGAAGCGCTGCTGGGCGTTCGGGCATTCCAGGCCGTTGAAGGTGCCCCTGAGGGCACGCCTGGCGGCCTCGTCCAGGCGGCCGTCGCCGGCCAGGTACCAGCCGACGTGCTTGCGCGCGATGCGCACGCCCATGTGCTCGCCATAGAAATCGTGCAGGGCCGCGAGATGGGCGCGCAGCACGGCGGCGCGCTCCTCGTCGGCCGGGGGAGCGAGGGGCTCCCCGTGGCGCAGGTAGTGGTCGATCTCGCGGAAGATCCAGGGGTTGCCCTGGGCGCCGCGGCCGACCATCACCGCATCCGCCCCAGTATAGTCGAGGACGCGGGCGGCCTTCTCGGCAGAATCGATATCGCCGTTGGCGAACACCGGAATCGACACCGCGGCCTTGATGGCGGCGATGGTGTCGTACTCGGCGTGGCCGGTGTAGCGCTGCTGGCGGTGGCGGCCATGGACCGCCAGCGCCTGGATGCCGGCGGCTTCGGCCAGCCGTGCCACGCGCACCCCGTTGTTGCTGTCGGCACACCAGCCGGTGCGGATCTTCAGGGTCACCGGCACCTTTACCGCGGCCACCACCGCCTCGAGGATCTCGGCCACCAGCGCCTCGTCGCGCAGCAGGGCGGAGCCGGCGGCCTTGTTGCACACCTTCTTGGCGGGACAGCCCATGTTGATGTCGATGATCTCGGCGCCCTGGGCGGCGTTGAGTCGCGCCGCCTCGGCGAGCATCTCGGCATCTCCGCCGGCGATCTGCACCGCCCGGGGGCCGGGCTCGCCGCGATGGTCCATGCGCAGCCGTGACTTGCGGGTATGCCACAGGCTGGGGTCCGAGGTGACCATCTCGCCCACCACCAGGCCCGCGCCCAGCCGCCGGCAGAGCTGGCGGAAGGGGCGATCGGTGACGCCGGCCATGGGCGCCAGGATCACCCGGTTGGGCAGTTCATGGCGACCGATCCGGGGCAGGGGACGAGAGTCGGGCATGGCGCTGTCTGGTGGCTGGAAAGGGGGCCATATCATACGCCCCCCGCGGGTCCGATTGAAGTGGCAGGACGAGGTTGCCGACGCGGCCCCCTCCCGGGGCCCGCGCTCACGTTTGCCCGCGCTCACGCTCAACTGGGCCGGCGGCCGCTGAGGCGCACCCAGCCCTCGCGCGTCACCGGCTCGTCCATGCGCAGTCTCTGGGCGCGGTAGGCCTCCAGCACCTCCTCGGCCTGGGCCTCGAGGATGCCGGAGAGTGCCAGCCGGCCGCCGGGGGCGACGTGGCCGGCGATCATCGGTGCCAGCTCCACCAGGGGGCCAGCGAGGATATTGGCCACCACGATGGGAAAGCGCTCGGCATCGTCGAGCTGCTCGGGATAGCAGACCCGGAAGGCCGCCTCGTCCACCGCGTTGCGCTCGGCGTTGTCGCGGCTCGCCTGCAGCGCCTGGGGGTCGATATCGGTGCCGGTGGCCCGTTGTGCCCCGAGCCTGAGGGCGGCGATGGCCAGTATCCCCGAGCCGCAGCCGACGTCGAGCACCGCCTGGCCGTCGAGGGCGTCGCTGATGGCGAGACCATCCAGCCAGGCCAGGCAGAGCGCCGTGGTGGGGTGGGTGCCGGTGCCGAAGGCCAGCCCCGGGTCCAGGTGCAGGTTGACGGCGCCGGGCTCCGGCGGCTCGTGCCAGCTCGGCACGATCCACAGCCGCTCGCCCATCTGCAGCGGCTGGAAGTCATCCATCCACTCGCGTTCCCAGTCGCGGTCGGCCAGCAGCTCGACCTCGATCTCGGGGCAGGGCTCCTCGGGCGTCTCGACGGCCCAGGCCTGGCGCACCCGCTCGAGCATGGCGTCGACCCCCTCGAGGTCGTCGTAGAGGCCGGTGAGCACCGTCTCGTGCCACAGCGGGGTGGTGCCGCGCTCGGGCTCGAAGACCGGGTCGTCGTGGGCGTCCTGCAGGGTGATGGCGGTGGCGCCCTCGGCGAGCAGCAGCTCCTCGAGGGTCTCGGCCTGTTCCGGGGCGATCCGGGCCTTGAGTTGCAGCCAGGGCATAAGGGTTCCCGTGGTGGCTCAGGAATGAAAAGGCCGCACGGCAGTGTCGATGCGGCCTGGAATAATGGCTTGGCTCGGCGGTGAGGGGCGCCGGGGGCAGGCTTGGAGGGGGTCCTACGCCAGGGATGGCGTCGGTAGCGCCCAGGGAGGGGTTCACAGCGCCCCCGAACAGGCCTGCCGCCGGATCAGCCCCGAGCCATGCGGCACTCCGGGCCGACCAGTATCGGCGATCCAGGGCTCAGAGCCCCAGCTTCTTCTCCAGGTAGTGGATATTGACCCCACCCTGCTGGAAGTAGCCGTCGCGGACCAGGTCCTTGTGCAGGTCGGTGTTGGTCTTGATGCCCTCCACCAGCAGCTCGTCCAGGGCCACGCGCATGCGGGTCAGCGCGGTCTCGCGGTCGGCGCCCCAGGTGATCAGCTTGCCGATCAGCGAATCGTAGTGGGGCGGCACCGTGTAGCCGGTGTAGACGTGGGAGTCCATGCGCACACCCAGGCCGCCGGGCGGGTGGTAGAGGGTCACCTTGCCGGGGGAGGGCATGAAGGTGCGGGCATCCTCGGCGTTGATGCGGCACTCGAAGGCGTGGCCGGCGAGCTTGACCTCGTCCTGGGAGATCGACAGCGGCAGGCCGGAGGCGATGCGCAGCTGCTCGCGGACGATGTCGACGCCGGTGACCATCTCGGTGACCGGGTGCTCCACCTGGACGCGGGTGTTCATCTCGATGAAGAAGAACTCGCCATCCTCGTAGAGGAACTCGAAGGTGCCGGCGCCGCGGTAGCCGATGGTGATGCAGGCCTGGCGACACGCCTCGAGCACCTCGGCGCGGGCGGTCTCGTCGATGCCCGGGGCGGGGGCCTCCTCGATCACCTTCTGGTGGCGGCGCTGCAGCGAGCAGTCGCGGTCATAGAGGTGGATGGCGTTGCCCTGGCCGTCGGCCAGCACCTGGACCTCCACGTGGCGCGGGTTCTCGAGGAACTTCTCCATGTAGACGGTGCCGTCGCCGAAGGCTGAGTGGGCCTCGGTGCGGGTCACGTTAACCGCCGAGAGCAGGTGGGCCTCGGTGTGCACCACGCGCATGCCGCGCCCGCCGCCGCCGGCAGCGGCCTTGATGATCACCGGGTAGCCGATGCGCCGGGCGATGGCGACGATCTCGCCCTCGTCATCCTCCGGCAGCGGTCCGTCGGAGCCCGGCACCGTGGGAACGCCGGCCTTCTTCATCGACTCGATGGCGCTGACCTTGTCGCCCATCAGGCGAATGGTCTCGGCGCGGGGGCCGATGAAGGTGAAGCCCGAACGCTCGACCTGCTCGGCGAAGTTGGCGTTCTCGGAGAGGAAGCCGTAGCCGGGGTGGATGGCGCTGGAGTCGGTGACCTCGGCGGCACTGATCAGCGCCGGGATGTTGAGGTAGGACTGCGCCGAGGGCGCCGGGCCGATGCACACGGCCTCGTCGGCCAGGCGCACGTGCATCAGCTCGCGGTCGGCCTTGGAGTGGACCGCCACCGTCTTGATGCCCAGCTCCTTGCAGGCGCGCAGGATACGCAGGGCGATCTCGCCGCGATTGGCGATGAGTACCTTGTCCAGCATGATGAATCCGCCAGTGTCGGGTGAATGGGGAGGACAGCGGTGATCAGGCGATCACGATCATCGGCTGGTCATATTCGACCGGCTCGCCATCCTCGACCAGGATCGCCTCGACCACGCCGTCGCGGTCGGCCTCGATCTGGTTCATCATCTTCATCGCCTCGACGATGCACACGGTATCGCCCTTCTTGACGCTGGAGCCCACCTCGATGAAGGGCTTGGAGCCCGGGGCCGGGGAGCGATAGAAGGTGCCGACCATTGGCGAGGTCACCGCCTGGCCACGGAAGGTGGGGGCGTCGTCGGCGGCCGGCTCGGCGGCAGCGGCGGGTGCCGGGGCGGCCTGGGCCTGGGGCGCCGGTGCGGCATAGCCCTGGGGCATGGCGGGCTGCCAGCTGCCGCCGTTGGGGTGACGGCTGATGCGCACCGACTCCTCGCCTTCCTGGATCTCGATTTCGCTGATGTTCGACTCTTCGAGCAGCTCGATCAGCTTCTTGACCTTGCGGATATCCATGACGTTGTCCCGATCGCTTGGGTTCGGTGGTTGGCGGTTGGCCCGGGACGCTGTCAACCCGAGCCAACTTTCAATAGATCGCGGCAAGATAGCGTCTCTTGGCGCGTCTATCGGCCTCTGAAAAGGGGTTGACGCCGGAGTTTGCCGAAAATCATGGAGGATGTCCAGCCTCGCGGAGAACGCCGTTCGAACCCCGCAGTTAAACGTGCGTTTGACGACGTTCGCGGCATCTCGGCGGGGGCTCAGCCCCGGCGACCACCCAGCCAGTCAAGCACGCCATCGAGGTGGCTGGCCAGTCCGGCGGCACGCACCTCGCCCTGGATGCGGGCATCGCGGAGCTCCTGCTGGCCGTCGAAGAACAGCAGGCTGGGGGGGCCGAAGAGGCCGAAGTGGTCCAGCAGTTCGCGGCTGATGTCGTTGGTCGCGGTGACATCGACATTGATGCGGGCGAAGGCCGACAGCGGCTCGGCCACCTGCGGGGAGGGATAGACCTGGCGCTCCATCTGCTTGCACGAGATGCACCAGTCGGCGGTGAAGTGCACGAAGGCGGGGCGGCCGTCACTGACCGAGGCCAGGGCCCGCTGGAGCCCATCGAGGCTCTCCACGGTGGTGACCTCGGCGGGTTCGGCCGTGGCCCCGCCGCCGCTGCCGAGGTGGGCCAGCGGGCGCAGCAGGTCCGTGGCGCCGCCGGCGGCGCCCAGCACCAGGGCGACGCCCCAGGCGAGCAGCAGCAGGCCGGCGGCCTGGCGCACCCGCGGCCAGCCCTGTGCCTGGTTGACGGTCATGGCGCCCAGCGCCAGGGCGCTGCCGATGGCCAGTGCGGCCCACAGCAGCAGGGCCACGCTGGCGGGCAGCAGGCGCTCGACCAGCCAGATGGCCACCCCCAGCATCAGGATGCCGAAGGCGATCTTGACGCCGTTCATCCAGGCCCCGGTGCGCGGCAGCAGGGTGGTGCCGAAGGTGCCCACCAGCAGCAGCGGCACGCCCATGCCGAGCCCGAGGGCGAGCAGGGCGGCCCCGCCCATCAGGGCGTCGCCGGTGGTGGAGATGAACACCAGGGCGCCGGCCAGGGGCGCCGAGACGCAGGGGGAGACCACCAGCACCGAGAGCGCGCCGGCCAGCGCCAGCCCGCCCGGGCCGCTGCGCTGGGCGCGGGCCTGCCAGGCATCGATGCGTCCGGAGAGCCGCGACGACATGCGCAGCTCGAAGGCGCCGAACATCGCCAGGGCGAAGAGGGCGAAGAGTACCGCGAAGGTGATCAGCACCGGGGCCGACTGCAGGCGGGCCTGCAGGTTGAGCCCGGCGCCGAACAGGCCCATCAGCACCCCCACCGCCGCGTAGGTGAGGGCCATGCCGCCCACGTAGCTGGCGGAGAGCGCGAAGGCGCGGGGCCGGGTGGGGTTCTGGCCGACGATGATCGAGGAGAGGATCGGCACCATGGGCAGCACGCAGGGCGTGAAGGTCAGGCCCAGGCCGGCGAGGAAGAACAGGCCCAGCGCCAGGGGCAGGCTGGCGTCGGCCATGAGGGCGCTGAAGCGGCCATCGTCGCTCTGGGGCGCGAGGGACGAGGAGGCGCTGTCCGTCCCCGCGGCGTCGCCTCCCGCGCTGCCGTCGCCGCCATCGGCCCGCCAGCCGGCGAAGGCGGCCGGCGCCGAGCGCTCGGCGGCCTCGAGGTCGACCCGCTCGGGCGGGTAGCAGAGGCCGGCATCGGCGCAGCCCTGGAAGGTCATCGTCACCGGCAGCACGCCGCTGGCGCCCCCCTCGATGGGTACCTCGAAGACCACGGTCTCGCGGAACACGTAGACGTCGCCGAGGAACTCGTCGCTGGTGAACTCCCCCTGGGGGATCTCGGGCTCGCCGAGGGTCGCGTCGTCGGACGCCACCGCGAACTGGTGGCGATAGAGGTAGTGCTCGGGCGTGACCTCGACCCCCACGTAGAGGGTCTCGCCGTCGTGCCAGGCGTCGGGCTGGAAGGCCTCCAGCACCGGCAGGAATTCGGAGCTGTTGGAGGAGGAGAACCACTGCGCCTGGCCGGTGAGCGGCAGCAGCATCAGGCAGAACAGCATGGCGAGGCGTCTGGCGGTCAACACGGGCATCCGTTTCCTTGGTCCATGGGCGGGTCTCGATGTCTGACCCGTCGCGTCGGTGCGCGGTTCCGCTTCGGGGGTGGCCGAGCCGGGTGACCGACGGGCGAGGGTCAGTGCTAGGATATCGCAGGAAGCGAAGGCATTTTACCGCCGCCGGGTGATGGCGCTGCGCTACATTGTCGCACTCCTTCACTCCGCTGGCCACGGACAGGGAAACATCGACATGGCTTGGATGGGCAAGGCCGGCGCCAGGCGCCGCAGGAGCAACGAGGTGCTGGAGCGTCCCCAGTACGGCTGGATCTGGAAGCCGCTGCTGACCCTGCTGGGGCTCTACCTGGTGGTCACCGTGGGGCTGGGGATCTGGTGGAGCCAGGCGCCGGCCCCCTTCGACGTGGAGCAGGCCACCCTGGAGCGGCGCGGCGAGGCTGCCCTCGAGCCCGCGGCCCGGGGCGCCGTGACCACCGCGACCCTGGCGGCCACGGTCGCCACCCTGCTCGACAAGCCGGGGGGCTACCTGCGCAACGACATCGCCCCACCGGGGCTGTGGCTCGACAACATGCCCCACTGGGAGCTGGGCGTGCTGAACCAGGCCCGCGACCTGGCCCGTGCCCTGCCGGGCATGACGGCGGGCTCCCCGGACGCCCTGGAGGTCGCCTCCGAGCGTCTGATGGGCGACGACCGCGACTGGTTCTACCCGTCTACCGAGCAGCGCCTCGAGGAGGCCGTGGAGGCCCTCGACGCCTACCTGGCCACCCTGGGCGAGCCCGACCCGGCGGGCCTGGTCGCGGGCCTGGGGCTGGCCGCCTGGCTGGCCGGCGTCGCCGAGCGCCTCGACGACCTGGGGCTGCGGCTCTCGGCGAGCGTGGGGCAGCGCGGCGCCCTGCGCGGGCTCGACGTGGATGCCGATGCATTGCCGCCGCGCACGCCCTGGCATCGGGTCGACGATATCTTCTTCGAGGCCCGCGGCACCGGCTGGGGCCTGCTGCACCTGCTGGAAGGGGTGCACCGCGACCAGGCGGACGTGCTGGCCGAGGCGGGCGCCGATGCGGCCTGGGAGCGGCTGATCGCCGAGCTGGCGATGACCCAGCGGCGGCTGTGGAGCCCGCTGGTGCTCAACGGCTCGGGCTTCGGCCCGTTCGCCAACCACTCCCTGGTGATGGCCCACCACGTGATCCGCGCCCGTGACGCGGCCTCGGCGCTGGCCGAGCGGCTGGAGGCGCTGCCGTCGCCACCCGCCGCTCCCGACGAGGCGCCGCCGGCGCCGGTCGAGCCGCCGGTGGTGGAGGTGGAGCAGAGCGACGATGCGGACGTGGCGCCACCGCCCGAGGCGCTGGCCGAGCCGGACGCGGCCCCGGAGGCCCTGGCCGACGAGGTGGCGGAGGAGGCCGCCACGACCGAGTGACCCGCCCCCATCGAAAACGCGACGGGCCGCCCCTGGGGCGGCCCGTCGTCATTGGCTGACCCCGCCCCGTAGGGCGGCCCGGTCAGGCCTTCTCGTGGGCGGCGACCGCCTTCTCGATGGCCTTGCGGGCGGCCTCGGCGCCTTCCCAGGACTCCACCTTCACCCACTTGCCCTTCTCGAGATCCTTGTAGTTCTCGAAGAAGTGGGCGATCTGCTGGCGAAGCAGCTCGGGCAGGTCGGTGACCTCCTGGACGTCATCGTAGAGGCTGGAGAGCTTGGAGTGGGGCACGCAGACCAGCTTGGCGTCCTCGCCGGCCTCGTCGGTCATGTTGAGGATACCGACCGGGCGGGCGCGGATGATGCTGCCGGGGGCCACCGGGTAGGGGGTGACCACCAGGGCGTCCAGCGCATCGCCATCGTCGGCCAGGGTGTGCGGGATGAAGCCGTAGTTGGCCGGGTAGAACATCGGGGTGGCCATGAAACGGTCGACCAGCAGCGCCCCCATGTCCTTGTCGATCTCGTACTTGATCGGGGCGTGGTTGGCCGGGATCTCGATCGCCACGTAGACGTCGTTGGGGAGGTCCTTGCCGGCGGGGATGTTGTCGAAGTTCATCGTCGCTTCCTTGGGTTGGCAAAAAGTCAGGCCTGGCGAATCGGATTGCCGAAAAAATCCGCCGAATTATACGGAGCCGCCGAGGGGATTACCAATGCGACATAGGTGCCGAGGGGCGTCGGCCGCCTCTGCGTCTTTCGTTGACACCCCGGCATCGCGCCACGAGTGTATCATGGGCCGCCACGGGAACGGTCGGCGCCCGCAGGCCGGGGGCGTGGCGATCGTCGAGGCTTCGGATCGAGGAGAACGACTTGGCATCTGCGCAGCTTTCATTGAGTTACGGTCAGGCCTTCGTGGCCCCGGATCGGCGCCACCACCGCAGTTCCATGTCGGTGCGCTTTCCGGAGCCGGCGCTGCTCAATGCCAAGGGCGCCAGCGCCCTGATCAGTGACTCCACCTCGCGCAACGCCATCGCCAAGCAGGCCGGCGACCTCAGCGTGCGGGGCTTCCTGGCCGACTACTACTCGACCCCCGACCACTGGGACGTCAAGACCTCGGCCACCCGGGTGCTGCGCGCCCTCAACGGCTGGTGCTACAGCCAGAGCCAGTTCGTGGCCGAGGGCAGCTTCGTCTCGTCGCTCTCCGCCATGGTCTATCGCTGCCGCGAGGCCCACCTCTTCCACCTGGGCGATACCCTGGTGTTTCGCCTGCGCGGCGCCGAGTTCGAGCAGCTGACCCGCGACCACGTCACGGACCTGGGCGGCTACCGCTACCCCTCCCGGGCGCTGGGCATGGACGTCAGCATCGACATCGACTACGTGCAGGTGCCGCTCAAGCAGGGCGACATCTTCCTGTTCACCACGCAGGCGGTGCTCGGCACCCTGATGCCGTCGGAGTACGTGCAGCTGATCCGCCAGGATGCCAGCGACCTCAACGCCGCCTGCGACCGCCTGGCCGAGGCGGCGGTGCAGCGCGCCCAGTCCCGCGGCTACGGCGCCGAGCAGTTCTGCTTCCAGCTGGTGCGCATCGACGAGCTGCCCGACGAGCAGCCCGACATGCCGGGACGCCCCTACGGCGACCTGCCGATCCCGCCCGAGCTCTCGCCGGGGGATCGCCTGGATGGTCTCGAGGTGCAGGCGGTGCTGTCGCGCACCGCCCAGTCGCGGGTCTACCGGGTCCGCGATGCCCATACCGAGCGCGAGATGGTGATGAAGGCGCCGAGCCCGGAGCTCTCCACCCGCAACGCCTACCTGGAGCACTTCCTGCTGCAGCAGTGGGTGGTGGAGCGGGTCAAGTCGCCCTTCGTGGTGCGCATCATGGAGCCGTCACGGCCGCGCCGCTATCTCTACTACCTGATGGCCTACGTCGAGGGGGAGACCCTGGCCGAGTGGGCGCGGCGGCATCCCCAGGCCAGCCTGGTGCAGCGGCTGGACATCGCCAACCAGCTCGGCAAGGCGGTCCAGGCGCTGCACCACCGCGACCTGCTCCACCAGCAGATCCATCCCGGCAACGTGCTGATCGACCGCCACGGCCAGGTGGTGCTGACCGACTTCAGCGCCTGCCGGATGCGCGACGGCAGCAACCACAAGGCCGCCCGGGAGCTCGCCCGGCAGGTGGGACTCACCGAGCACAGCGCGCCGGAGTATGCCCTGGACGACGAGATCGGCCGGCGCAGCGACCAGTACTCCCTGGCGTCCACCGTCTACTGGCTGCTGACCGGGGAGCTGCCCTACGAGCTGACCCCCAACCGGCTGCGCAGCCATACCGACCTGGAGCAGCTGGTCTACCGCAGTGCGCGGACCCGCAACCCGGAGGTGACCCCGGCGATGGACGAGGCCCTGCGCCGCGCCCTGGATCCCCAGCGTTCGCTGCGCTTCCGGCGCATGTCGGAATTCCGCCATGCCCTGCGCCAGCCGGCCGGCGCCGCACGCGGCGACGCGCAGGGTGGCCGGCGGCGTGACACGGCCCACTTCTGGCAGGGGGTGGCGGGCATCCTGCTGCTGCTGCTGGTGCTCTCCTGGTTATTGAGATAGGGCAGCGCCCAGCTGCGAGCGCCTAGCGCCAAGCTGCTTGGTGACGGGCGACAGGTGTTCAGGAAGAAAGTGAGAAGCCCCGTCGGATCGAGAATCCAGCGGGGCTTCTTGTAGACGTCTACTGTGCGGCGAATACCATCCTGCTCGGCGCTCGGCGCCTAGATCTTGAACTCCGGCAGCTTGCGCTCGACCCGGGCCAGCTTGAGGTGCGCCACCTTGGGCAGGCCGTTCTCGAAGGGCGGGAAGTCCTCGCCCTGGATCAGCGGCGAGAGGTACTGGCGGCAGGCCTCGGTGATGCCGAAGCCATCCTCGCGGATGTACTCGCGGGGCATGAACTTCTCGCGGTTGGCGACCTCGGCCAGCGGGGCCGGCTCGATGGTCCAGCTGTAGGGATTGTCGGAGACCCGCTTGATCGCCGGCATCATGGAGTTCTTGCCCTCGATGGCCAGCTCCACGGCCTTCTCGCCCACGGCGTAGGCCTGCTCCACGTCGGTCCGGGACGCCAGGTGGCGGGCGGCCCGCTGCAGGTAGTCGGCCACGGCCCAGTGGTACTTGTAGCCCAGGTCCTGCTTGACCATGCCGGCCAGGGTCGGGGCCACGCCGCCCAGCTGGCGGTGGCCGAAGGCATCGGTGTTGCCGGAGTCGGCCAGGAAGGTGCCGTCCTCGTAGCGGGCGCCCTCGGAGACCACGATCACGCAGTAGCCGTAGTTCTTGACCGCCTCATCGACCCGCGCCATCACCGCCTCGCGGTTGAAGGCCACCTCGGGGAAGATCACCAGGTGGGGCGGCTCGCCCTCGCCCCGGCCGGCCAGGGCGCCGGCGGCGGCGATCCAGCCGGCGTGGCGGCCCATCACCTCGAGCACGAACACCTTGGTGGAGGTGGCGCACATGGAGGCGATGTCCAGGGAGGCCTCCAGGGTGGAGGTGGCGATGTACTTGGCCACGCTGCCGAAGCCCGGGGAGTTGTCGGTGATCGGCAGGTCGTTGTCCACGGTCTTGGGCACGTGGATGGCGGTCAGCGGGTAGCCGAGCTTCTCGGAGAGCTGCGAGACCTTGAGGCAGGTGTCGGCGCTGTCGCCGCCGCCGTTGTAGAAGAAGTAGCGGATATCGTGGGCGCGGAACACCTCGATCAGCCGCTCGTACTGGGCGCGGTGGGACTCGATGTCCTTGAGCTTGTAGCGGCAGGAGCCGAAGGCACCGCCCGGCGTGTGGCGCAGCGCGGCGATGGCCTCGTCGGATTCCTGGCTGACGTCGATCAGGTCCTCGGTGAGGGCGCCGATGATGCCGTTGTGGCCGGCATAGACCTTGCCGATCTGGTCCGGGTGGCGGCGGCAGGCCTCGATCACGCCGCAGGCGCTGGCATTGATCACGGCGGTGACGCCGCCGGACTGGGCGTAGAAGGCATTGTGCTTGGCCATGGGGCTTTCCTGCTCCTGGTCGCGTCTGGTCGGGGGATGGGGGGACGAAAGTCGTGGGATTCTAGCCGAAAGCGCCTGGGGCTGCATCTGCGCGGGCCGCCGGCCCAAGCCTCCCTGTGGCCGGGCAGCGACGCCGCCGGCTGGAGCGCCGCGGTGGCGCCATGCTAGTCTCGCCACACCCCGCAGCCGCGCCCCGCGGCGTCACGACGCAGTCGGAGAGACTCCATGCACCTTCATATCCTCGGCATCTGCGGCACCTTCATGGGCAGCCTGGCGCTGCTGGCCCGCGAGCTGGGCCACACGGTCAGCGGCTCGGATGCCAATGTCTATCCGCCCATGAGCACCCAGCTCGAGGAGGCCGGCATCAGCCTGTGCGAGGGGTACTCGGCGGACAACCTCGTGCCGCGCCCGGACCGGGTGGTGATCGGCAATGCGCTGTCGCGGGGCAACCCCGAGGTGGAGGCGGTGCTGGACCTGGGGCTGCCCTACGTCTCCGGCCCCCAGTGGCTGGCCGAGGCGGTGCTTCCCGGGCGGCGGGTGATCGCCGTGGCCGGCACCCACGGCAAGACCACCACGGCCAGCATGACCGCCTGGCTGCTGGAGTCGGCGGGACTCTCGCCGGGCTTCCTGATCGGCGGGGTGCCGCGCAACTTCGGCGTCTCGGCGCGCCTCGGCGCCCACGACGCCCCCTTCGTGGTGGAGGCCGACGAGTACGACACCGCCTTCTTCGACAAGCGCTCCAAGTTCGTGCACTACCGCCCCGAGATCGCGGTGCTGGGCAACCTCGAGTTCGACCACGCCGACATCTTCGATGACCTGGCCGCCATCGAGCGGCAGTTTCACCACCTGGTGCGCACCGTGCCCGGCCGGGGGCGGCTGCTGGTGGCCGACGGCGAGCCGGCCCTCGACCGGGTGCTGGCCATGGGGGCCTGGACACCGGTGGCGCGCTTCGGCAGCGCCGCGGAGAGCCCCTGGCGGCTCGAGCTCGAGCGCGACGACGCCTCGCGCTTCCGGGTGATCCATCAGGAGGGTGAGGGCGCGGGGAGCGTCGACGAGGATGCCGTGGTCGACTGGCCGCTGACCGGTGCCTACAACGCCCGTAACGGCCTGGCGGCCCTGGCCGCCGCCCACGCCTGCGGGGTCGACCTGGCCCGCGGCGCGGCGGCCCTGGCCCGCTTCGAGACCCCGCGTCGCCGCCAGGAGCTGCGCGGCGAGGTGGCCGGCATCCAGGTGATCGACGACTTCGCCCACCACCCCACGGCCATCGCCGCCACCCTGGAGGGGCTGCGTGCCGCCACCGCCCGCGGGCGGCTGCTGGCGGTGATCGAGCCGCGCTCCAACACCATGCGCCTGGGTACCCTGCGCGACCGGCTGGCCGCGAGCGTGGCCGCCGCGGACGCGGCCTTCTGGTACCAGCCGCCGGGGCTGGACTGGTCGCTGGCGCCGCTGCTGGAGGCGAGCCCGGTGCCGGCGCGTCTCGAGCAGGACCTCGAGGCCCTGGTGGCCGCGCTGGTCGAGGAGGCGCGGCCCCTCGACCGCATCGTGGTGATGTCCAACGGCGGCTTCGGCGGCATCCACGACAAGCTGATCGCCGCCCTGGAGGTGGCCCATGGCTGAGGTACGGCAGGCGGCGCGCTTCCATCCCCCGGTGACTGTGGCGCTGACCGGGGCCTCCGGTGCCCAGTACGGCCTGCGGCTGATCGAGGCGCTGGTGGCGGCGGGCCATGAGGTCTGGGTGATGATCTCCAAGGCGGCCCACCTGGTGATCGCCACCGAGACCGACGTCGCGCTGCCGGCCCGGCCCGAACGGCTCGCCGAGGCGCTCATCCGGCGCAGCGGCGCCCGCCCCGGCCAGGTCCGCTGCTTCGGCCGCGAGGACTGGATGGCGCCGGTGGCCTCCGGCTCCGGGGCGCCATCCTCCATGGTGATCTGCCCCTGCTCCACCGGGACCCTCTCCGCGGTGGCCACGGGGGCCAGCAACAACCTGATCGAGCGCGCCGCCGACGTGGCCCTCAAGGAGCGCCGCCGGCTGATCCTGGTGCCCCGCGAGACCCCCTTCTCGGCGATCCACCTGGAGCACATGCTGGCGCTGACGCGCATGGGGGCGGTGATCCTGCCCGCCGCGCCGGGCTTCTACCACCAGCCGCGCTCGGTCGAGGACCTGGTCGACTTCATCGTGGCGCGCATCCTCAACCAGCTGGGCATCGAGCACCGGCTCATGCCGCGCTGGGGGGAGTGAGCCCCGGGCTTCCTGCCGTTCCACCCTGCCGATGACTCACGGATGAGGCCGTGCCGATGATCAAGCTGTCCCTGCTGTCGGTGTTCGTGCCGACCTTCCTGTTCGTGTCGCTGACCCCGGGCATGTGCATGACCCTCTCCATGGTGCTGGGCATGACCCAGGGCGTTCGGCGCACCCTGTGGATGATGGCCGGCGAGCTGGTCGGGGTGGGGCTGGTGGCCGCCGCCGCGGGGGCCGGGGTGGCCACCCTGATGCTGCGCCAGCCGGAGCTGTTCGCGCTCTTCAAGTGGGTCGGTGGCGGCTACCTGGGCTATCTCGGCGTGATGATGTGGCGCTCCCGGGGGCGCATGGCGATTCCCCTGGAGCGGGTCGAGCTGGCCCCGGCCGGCCGCGGCCAGCTGGCCCTGCAGGGCTTCGTCACGGCGGTGGCCAACCCCAAGGGCTGGGCCTTCTTCGTCGCGCTGCTGCCCCCCTTCCTCGAGGCCTCGCGGCCCCTCGCCGGCCAGCTGGGGGTGCTGATCACGATCATCCTGGCCATCGAGTTTCTCTGCCTGCTGCTCTACGCCGCCGGCGGGCGCGGCCTGCGCCGGGTGCTGGGCGAGGACGGCAACGTGCGCCTGCTCAACCGCATCGCCGGCACCCTGATGGTCGGCGTCGGGATCTGGCTGGCCCTGGGATGATAGGTGGCGGCGCTAGACGGGCGGCAGCCAGGCGATGCGCGCGGCCACCAGCGCCAGCGAGCCGGCGGTCAGCCAGGCCCAGGGGCAGGGCGCCAGCCGGCCCCGGGGCCTGGCCTGCCAGGCGAGCTGCACCAGGGCGCAGACCACCAGGCCCAGCAGGGCGCCGCCCACCAGGTCGCTGAGCCAGTGGACCCCGATCACCAGCCGGGAGAGTGCCATGGGCACCACCAGCAGGATCCCCCCCCAGTAGACCCAGTGGCGCTGCGCGTGGGGCAGCTCCCGGGCAACGAAGGCCGCCGCCATGCCGGCCAGCACCACCATGGTCGAGGTATGGCCGCTGGGGTAGGCCAGCGAGCCGGCGAGGTACTCCGGGGTGTCGGGACGGGCGCGCCCGACCAGCACCTTGCCCAGCGTGTTCAGGGCGGCGATGCCGCCCAGGCCCGCGGCGAGATGGGCGAAGGCGGCCAGGTGGCGACGCCACAGCAGCCAGCCCGCCCAGGGCAGCACCAGCGCCAGCACGCCGAGCCGGTCGCCCGCCCGGGCCAGCGCCTCGCCGAGGTGGGTCAGCCAGGGGGTGGCCAGCGCGGCGAACAGCGCCTGCAGGCGCAGGTCCATGGGCAGCGGCCCGTGCTGGTGGATCACCAGCAGGGTCCAGCCCGAGAGGCCGCCCAGGGTGAGGACCAGCAGCAGCCAGCTGGCCAGCGGGACCTCGCCCTGGCCGCGGGCGCTCTGGGCCAGCCACAGGCGCCGCATCACCGGATGGCGCCGCGCGCCGATGGCCAGCAGCCGGTAGACGCGCCCGGTGCGGGTGACCTGCTGGCGCAGCCAGGAGAACACCACCGCCAGCGCCACCAGCAGGCCGGCCAGCGCCACCAGCCAGGCCTGCACGCCGGGCGGCACGTCCAGCAGCTGCTGCCAGGTGCGGCCCAGTAGGTAGCCCGGCAGCACGTAGGCGGGCGCCCACAGGGCCGCCGACGCCAGGTTGGCCCAGGTGAAGGCCCGGGGGGACATCCTGAGCATGCCGGCGATCATCGGCACCACCGGACGCACCGGCCCGACGAAGCGCCCGAAGAACACCGACAGGGTGCCGTAGCGCTGGAAGAAGCGCGCGCCCCGGGCCAGCCACTCCGGGTGGCGGGAGAGCGGCCACAGCCGGGTGACGCGTTCGTGCTGGGTATAGCCGAGCAGGAAGCTGGCGCCGTCGCCGATCACCGCGCCCAGGAAGGCGGCGAGGATGATGGCCGGCAGCGCCAGCTCCTGGTGGCCGGCCAGGGAGGCGGCGGCGGTGATCAGCAGCACCCCCGGCACCAGCAGCCCCACCAGGGCCAGGGACTCGACCAGGGCGATGGCGGCGATGATCAGCAGCAGCAGGGTGGGGGAGGGCGTCAGCTGGTAGAGGGCGTCGGCAAGGTTCAAGACGGGGCTCCGGTGTCGGTGTCGGGTCTCAGGCGTCGCCGAGGCGCTGGGTGCGGGCCTGCAGCCGCTGGAGGAAGTGGTCGGGCGTCTCCCCGGGCCGCAGGTGGCTGATCATCATGCGCGTCTCCACCACGCCGGTATCCAGCAGGACCGTGCGGTGCAGGGCCTCCTCGATGCGCTGGCGGACCAGCAGGGCACCGTTGTCGCTGGTGTCGGGCAGCACCAGCCAGAAGTCGGCCTCGCCCTGACGGCCGAGCAGGTCGTGGTCTCGGCTGTGCTGTTCCACGATGCGACACAGGGCGGCGAGCAGGGCCTGGCGGGCGCGCGGCCCGAACTGCTCGCCGGCCATCTCCAGCTGGGGCAGGTGGATCACCAGCACCGCCAGCCGCTGGCCCAGCAGCTCGGCGCGCTCGCACTCGCTCAGCAGCCGGGCCTCCAGCGGGGCGCGCTTGAGGGCCGAGCACTCGGCGTCGACGGGGTCGGTGGCCTGCAGCAGGGCCCGCTGATGGAGGATCTCCCAGGGAGCCAGGCCCGCCACCACGACCAGGGCGAGGTAGGCCAGTACCAGGTCGAGGCCGAGCTGGCTGTCGCCCAGCAGCAGCCAGATCGGGGTGAGGGTGACGTTGAGCAGCATCGCCGGCCCCAGCGGCAGCAGCAGCAGGGTCAGCAGCGGCGGCAGCCCCAGCCAGAGCGCCGCCTGGTCCGGCTGCTGCGGCAGCTCCACGGCGATCATCAGGTAGCCGCCGATCAGCACCAGGTAGGCCGACAGCCGGGCGGTCTCCGGCTGGCCCAGGCGCATCAGGGCGGCGGTGACCATCAGCGGGGCCAGCAGGGCCGGCAGCAGGATACGGGCGAAGTCGCCCATCAGGTAGCTCCACAGCGCCAGGCCGAGCAGCAGCAGGGCGCCCATGAGATAGATCAGGGCATGGAGCCGGGCGTGGCGGAACTCATCCATGGTCCACCTCGTGCACCACGGTCATCGGTTCGGGCTGGCGCTGCAGGGCGCGGCACTCCTCGCCCAGGGAGGCGATCCGGCCGAGCGGAACGGCGCGCAGGCGGTCGCAGGGCCCCAGCCCGTCGAGCAGCGCCCGCCGCCGCTGGACGGCCTGGGCGGGGTCACGGCTGAGCAGCAGTGCGCCGAGGGTGCGGCCGTCGAGGCGATAGCAGTGCTCGAAGCTGCGCGTCAGTTCGCAGAGGCGCTGGGCCCGGGGCCAGAGGTCCTGGCGCGAGGTGCGCAGCAGCAGCAGCTCGCAGTGCACGCCGTCGCGCTGGGCCCGGGCCCGCTCGCGGGTGAGGTCGCGGGCCAGCTGGGCCCGGGGCCACAGCCGCAGCCCGGGGATCAGGTGCAGGCGCCGCCGGGCCAGGCCGCGCAGCGGCTGCAGGTCGCGGGCGCGGGACAGCCCGAGCAGCATCATGGCCGCCAGCAGCAGCCCCGAGACCACCGCGTGCTCCAGCGGCATCGTCCGGGCCAGCCAGCTCCAGGTCAGGCCGGCCAGCAGGGCGTTGAGCGCCGCCATCCAGGCCGGCTGGGGCAGCATGATCAGCGCGGCCCAGGCCCACAGCCACAGCGGGTGGCGCTCCGGCGCGCTCCACAGCAGGGCGGCCAGCAGCACGCTCGGCAGCAGCTGCCAGGGCACCAGCGCCGGCCGGCGGTGGCTGAACTCCACCAGCGCCGCGCTGATGCCCAGCCAGCCGGCCGCCAGCCACAGCAGCAGGGCCTCGGTCAGGGTGGACGAGGCGGGGGCCATCAGGGCCGGCAGCAGGGCCGCGACCATCAGGTTGAGGCGCAGCAGGCCGACTTTGTACTTGCTCTGCATGATGGCTTACTATGACTCCCTTCCCGACATCCGCTGGTCCCGACCCCACCCAGTATAACGCCCTGGCCGCCGTCGGCGGCCACGCCCACAGGAGACACCCTTCGGCATGACAGCTCAAGTCACCCGAACCGGCGCCGAGGCCGTCGGCGCTGTCGACACCCGCGACATCGAGGCCTACATGACCCGGCTGGGGCAGGCCGCCCGCGCCGCCGCGACGGCGATGCGTCGCGCCCCGACCGCGGCCAAGAACGCCGCCCTGCTGGCCATGGCCGAGCGGCTCCAGGCGGCCCGCGCCGAGGTGCTGGCCGCCAACGAGCGTGACCTGGCCCGCGGCCGCGAGAGCGGGCTGGACGCCGCACTGCTCGACCGCCTGGCGCTCAACGAGGCGCGCCTCGACGCCATGGTCGAGGGGCTCTCCCAGGTGGCCTCGCTGCCGGACCCGGTGGGCGAGATCGACGGGCTGCGCGCGCGGCCCAGCGGCATCCAGGTGGGGCAGATGCGGGTGCCGCTCGGGGTGATCGGCATCATCTACGAGTCACGGCCCAACGTGACCCTGGAGGCGGCCAGCCTCTGCCTCAAGTCCGGCAATGCGGCGATCCTGCGCGGCGGCTCCGAGGCGCGAGAGTCCAACGCCGCCATCGCCGCCTGCATCCGCGCCGGCCTCGCCGATGCGGGCCTGCCCGAGGCCGCGGTGCAGGTGGTGGCCACCACCGACCGGGCCGCGGTCGGCCGGCTGATCGCCATGCCCGAGTATGTCGACGTGATCATCCCCCGCGGCGGCAAGTCCCTGATCGAGCGCATCGCCCGGGAGGCCCGGGTGCCGGTGATCAAGCACCTCGACGGGGTCTGCCATGTCTACGTGGACGCCACCGCGGACCTCGACAAGGCCCTGGCCATCGCGGTCAATGCCAAGACCCACCGCTACGGCACCTGCAACACCATGGAGACCCTGCTGATCGACGCCCCGGTGGCCGAGGCCCTGCTGCCGCGGCTGGCCGCCGCCTATGGCGAGCACGGCGTGGAGCTGCGCGGCTGCGAGCGTACCCGGGCGATCCTGCCCGGGTGTGCCGTGGCCACCGAGGAGGACTGGGACGCCGAGTACCTCGCGCCGGTGCTGGCGATCCGCGTGGTCGACGGCATGGACGCGGCCATCGCGCATATCGAGCGCCACGGCTCCCACCATACCGATGCCATCGTCACCGAGAGCTATGGCCTGGCGCGGCGCTTCCTGGCCGAGGTGGACTCCAGCTCGGTGATGGTCAACGCCTCCACCCGCTTCGCCGACGGCTTCGAGTACGGCCTGGGCGCCGAGATCGGCATCTCCACCGACAAGCTCCACGCCCGCGGGCCGGTGGGCCTCGAGGGGCTGACCACCCGCAAGTACGTGGTGCTCGGCGACGGCCAGGTCCGCCAGTGACCCCGCACGCCCCGGGCCTGCCGGCCCGGGTCGAGGATCCGCCCGCCGCGCCGCGCATCGCCATGCTCGGCGGGACCTTCGACCCGGTGCATCTCGGCCACCTGCGCAGCGCCGTGGAGCTCCGCGAGGCCCTGGCACTGGATCGCGTGCACATGATCCCCGCCAGCGTGCCGCCGCTGCGCGGCGAGCCGCGGGTCTCCCCGGAGACCCGCCTGACCCTGTTGCGCCTGGGCATCGGCGATACGCCGGGCCTGGTGGCGGACCCCCGTGAGCTGCACCGCGAGGGCCCCTCCTGGAGCGCCGACACCCTTGCCTCGCTGCGGGAGGAGTTCGGGGCCGAGGCGCGCCTGGTGATGGCGCTGGGCCACGATGCCTTCCTGCGCCTGGCGGAGTGGCGCGACCCCGAGCGGCTGTTTGCCCTGGCCCACCTGGTGGTGGTCGACCGCCCCGACTTCGAGGCGCCGCTGCCCGCCGAACTGGACGCCCTGATCGCCGGGCGCGAGGTCGGCGATGCCGACACGCTCATGGCGAGCCCCGCCGGCGGGCTGCTGCGCCTCAGCCTGCCCTCGCGCATGGCGATCTCCGCCACCGAGGTGCGCCGCCGCCTGGCCGAGGGCCGCAGCGTGCGCTACCTGCTGCCCGAGGCCGTGGAGCGCCACCTGCTCGACCACGGGCTCTATCGAGACTGATCATGGCCCTGCTCCCCTTCGGGACAGCCCGAGCCGAGTGGCGATGGCAGAAAGGCCGGGAACGAGCGCTGCCAGCCGGCGGTCAAGGCGTTACAATGGCGGTTCAACGACATTCAGACAGAAGACCCTATGCATATTGACGCACTCAAGACTCTGGTGGTGGACGCCCTGGAGGATCTCAAGGCCAAGGACATCGCCCAGCTGGATGTCTCGACGCTGACCAGCGTGACCGACCTGATGGTGGTCGCCAGCGGTACCTCCACCCGCCACGTGGCGGCCCTGGCGGCCAGCGTGGTCGAGAAGGCCAAGCAGGCCGGCCTGCAGCCGCTGGGCGTCGAGGGCGAGAACGGCGCCGACTGGGTGCTGGTGGACCTGGGGGATGTCGTGGTGCATGTGATGCTGCCCGAGACCCGCCAGCTCTACGACCTGGAGCGCCTGTGGGCCGACCTGCCCAGCGATGCCGACCGCGCCGCCCGGCGCGACGGGGGCGAGGTCCGCGGGGCATGAGAGTCCGCCTGCTGGCGGTGGGGACCCGCATGCCGGCCTGGGTGACCCAGGGGGTCGAGGAGTACCGCAAGCGGCTCCCCCGGGACTTCGCCCTGGAGGTGGAGGAGATCGCCCCGGGCCAGCGTGGCAAGAATGCCGATATCCCGCGGGCCATGGCCCTGGAGGCCGAGCGGATACGGGCCCGCCTGCGCGGCGACGAGCAGGTGGTGGCGCTTGAGGTGGGCGGCAAGGCCTGGAGCACCGAGCAGCTCGCCGAGCAGGCCGAGGCCTGGCGCCTGGAAGGCCGGGACGTGGCGCTGCTGGTGGGCGGCCCCGATGGCCTCGAGCCGGGGCTCTCCGCCGCCGCCGACCAGCGCTGGTCGCTCTCGCCGCTGACCCTGCCCCACCCGCTGGTGCGCATCCTGCTGGCCGAACAGCTCTATCGCGCCTGGACGCTGATGGTCGGCCACCCCTATCACCGCTGATGAGCCAGCCGCCTGGTGCCGAGTCCCATGCGCAAGACCCGCCAAAACCTGAAGAGCCCCGAACAGGAGCTGCGCATCTTCCGCATGCGCGCGCTGCTGGCCGTGGTGCTCGTCTTCGCCCTCACCGGGCTGCTGATGGGCCGGCTGGCCTATCTGCAGGTGGTCCAGCATGAGGTCTACAGCACCCGCTCCGAGAAGAACCGCGTGCGGGTCGAGCCGCTGCCGCCGACCCGCGGCCTGATCTACGACCGCAACGGCGTGCTGCTGGCCGAGAACCGGCCCACCTACAACCTGACCCTGGTGCGCGAGCGGGTCGACGACCTGGACGCCACCCTGGCGCTGCTGGTGGAGCTGCTCGAGCTGCCCGACGAGGAGGCCGAGGCCTTCCGGGTGCGCTCCCGCCAGCGCCAGCGCCCCTTCCAGCCGGCACTGCTGATGAGCGACCTGGACGAGGCGCAGATCGCCCGGCTGGCGGTCAACCGCCACCTGCTCCCCGGGGTCGAGGTGGAGGCCCAGCTGCTGCGCTACTATCCCGATGCCGAGGTGATGGCCCATGCCCTGGGCTACGTGGGGCGCATCAACGCCGAGGAACTGCAGACCCTGGATGCCGGCCGCTACGCCGGAACCCACTTCATCGGCAAGACCGGGGTGGAGCGCTACTACGAGGATGCCCTGCATGGCCAGGCGGGGCTGCGCAAGGTCGAGACCAATGCCCGCGGCCGGGTGCTGCGCGAGCTGGGGCGCACCGACCCGGTGCCCGGCCAGAACCTGACCCTGACCCTCGACAAGCAGCTCCAGACCCTGGCCTACGAGCTGCTCGACGGTCGCCGCGGCTCCATCGTCGCCATCGTGCCGGCCACCGGCGAGATCCTCGCCATGGTCTCGGCCCCGGGGTTCGACAGCAACCAGTTCGTCACCGGCATCGACGTCGCCTCCTACCGCGCGCTGCAGGAGGACCTCGACCTGCCGCTCTACAACCGGGCGATCCGCGGCCACTACCCGCCAGGCTCCACCATCAAGCCCTTCCTGGCCCTGGCGGGGCTGGCCGAGGGGGTGATCACCCCGGACAAGACCGTCTTCGATCCGGGCTACTACCAGCTGCCCAACGACTCCCGCCGCTACCGCAACTGGCTGCGCTGGGGGCATGGCCGGGTCGACATGGAGCGCTCCATCGCCGTCTCCAACAACACCTACTACTACTCCCTGGCCCACGACCTGGGTATCGACCGGCTCCACGAGAACATGGACGCCTTCGGCTTCGGTCAGCGGGTGGGGCACGACGTGTTCGGCGAGAGCACCGCGCTGATGCCCTCCCGGGACTGGAAGCGCGGGCGCTTCAACCAGCCCTGGTATCCCGGCGAGACCCTCTCGGTAGGCATCGGCCAGGGCTACTGGCAGGTCACGCCGCTGCAGCTGGCCACCGCCACGGCGGTACTGGCCAACCGCGGGGAGTGGGTCAAGCCGCGCCTGGCGAGCCGCATCGGCGATGAGCCGGTCCCCCTCGACCTGCCCGAGACCCCGGAGGACATCACCCTGAGCAACGACGCCTGGTGGGACCGCATCTACGCCGGCATGGAGAAGGTGCTGACCGGCAGCGAGGGCACGGCGCGGCGCACCGGGGTCGGCCTGGAGTACCGCATGGGGGGCAAGTCGGGCACCGCCCAGGTCTTCTCGCTGGGCCAGGACCAGAAGTACAACGCCGAGGAGCTGGCCGAACGGCTGCGCGACCACGCCCTGTTCATGGCCTTCGCGCCGCTGGAGGAGCCGCAGATCGCCGTCTCGGTGATCGTCGAGAACGCCGGCGGCGGCAGCACCCATGCCGCCCACCTGGCCCGGGCCATGACCGATGCCTGGCTGCTCGAGGACGAGGAGCCGGATATCGAGGAGCTTCGCGAGGTGCTCGAGAATGACGACGGCAGCGTGGCGGGGAACTGACCCATGGCGATGATCGATCTCTCGCGGGTGCTGCGCGCCCATCCGGTTCGCCCGCCGGCCAGCGGCATCGCCCGCCGCCGCAGCCTGTGGGAGCGCCTGCACCTGGACCCCTGGCTGCTGGCCATGCTGCTGGTGCTGATGGTCGCGGGCCTGGCGGTGCTCTACAGCGCCAGCGGGCAGCGACCGGCCGCGGTGACCGCCCAGGCCCTGCGCTTCGGGGTGGCGCTGGTCGTGATGTTCCTGATCGCCCAGCTATCGCCCACCACTCTGCTGCGCTGGGCGCTGCCGGTCTACCTGGCCGGGGTGCTGATGCTGGTGGCGGTGGAGCTGGTGGGGGACATGGGCATGGGGGCCCAGCGCTGGCTGGTGATCCCCGGGGTGATCCGCTTCCAGCCCTCCGAGCTGATGAAGCTGGCCATGCCGCTGATGGTGGCCGCCTACCTGAGCCGTCGCGAACTGCCGCCGCGGCTGCGGGACCTGGCGGTCTGCGCGCTGATCATCGGCGTGCCGGTGGCGCTGATCGCCAGGCAACCGGACCTGGGCACCTCGCTGCTGGTGGGGTCGGCCGCGGTCTTCGTGGTGCTGCTGGCGGGGCTCTCCTGGCGCTTCATCCTGGGGCTGGGGGTGCTGGCTGCCGCGGCGCTGCCGCTGCTGTGGATGAACCTGCACAACTACCAGCGCCAGCGGGTGCTGACCTTCCTCGACCCCAACAGTGACCCGCTGGGCTCGGGCTGGAACATCATCCAGTCGACCACCGCCATCGGCAGCGGCGGGGTATTCGGCAAGGGCTGGCTGCAGGGCACCCAGTCCCAGCTGGAGTTCCTGCCGGAACGCCACACCGACTTCATCGTGGCGGTGCTGGGCGAGGAGTTCGGGCTGGTCGGCATGCTGGCGGTGCTGCTGCTCTACCTGCTGATCATCACCCGCGGCCTGTGGCTCGCCGCCGGCGCCCAGGACACCTTCGGGCGCCTGGTGGCCGGCAGCATCATCCTGACCTTCTTCATCTACGTGTTCGTCAACGTGGGCATGGTCAGCGGCATCCTGCCGGTGGTCGGCGTGCCGCTCCCGCTGGTCAGCTACGGGGGGACCTCCAGCGTGACCTTGATGGCCGGTTTCGGTATTCTCATGGCCATCCACGCCCATCGCCGGCTGCTGCCGCGCTAGCGCCGGCAGTTGGCACTTCCAGGGAGAGGCAACAGCATGACGGTGTCCCGTTTTCATGGATCGAGCGCGCTGGCCTGGGCCGTCGGCACCGGCCTGTCGCTGCTGGCGGCCACGGCCGCCGCAGCAACGGCCGCCGCAGCGGACTTCGACCCCCGCCGGCACGACGCCACCCGCGCCCTGGTCGGCGAGCTGGCCGAGAAGGGCATCGAGCGCGACTGGCTGGAGCGGGTGATGGGCGAGGCCGCCTTCCAGCAGGGCGTGCTGGATGCCATGGCCGGCGCCGCCGAGCGCCGCCTGCGCTGGGACGAATACCGCCGGATCTTCCTGCAGCCTGAACGCATCCATCGCGGAGTGACCTTCATCGAGGCGCACCGCGACGCCTTCCGTCGCGCCGAGGCCGAGTACGGGGTGCCCCCCGAGGTGATCGCCGCCATCATCGGCGTCGAGACCAGCTATGGCCGCTTCACCGGTCGCCATCGGGTGCTCGACTCCCTGGCGACCCTGGCCTTCCACCACCCGACGCGGGGCGACTTCTTCCGCGGCGAGCTGGGCGCCTTCCTGGAGATCACCCACGAGCAGGGGGTCGAGCCCGGCGAGCTGCAGGGCTCCTATGCCGGCGCCATGGGCTACCCCCAGTTCATCCCCACCAGCTACCGCGCCTATGCGGTCGACTTCGACGACGACGGCATCCGCGACCTCTGGACCAACCCGGTGGATGCCATCGGCAGCGTGGGCAACTACTTCGCCGAGCACGGCTGGCGCGCCGGCGAGCCCCTCTACCACGAGGCCGAGGGCCCCGCCCCGCCGCCGGCCGACATCGACTTCAACCGGGCCGCCCGCCCGCCCGCCGTGCCGGCGGCCGCGCTCGCCGACGCGGGCCTCGAGGTTCCCGAGGGGCTGGCAGAGGAGCATCGCCTGCTGCCGGTGTCGCTGGAGGACGGGGAGCAGAACTGGCGCTACGTGCTGGGCGAGCACAATTTCTACGTGATCACCCGTTACAATCACAGCCACCTGTATGCCATGGCGGTGATCGAGCTTGCCGAGGCGATCGCCGACGCCCGGGCGCTGGACGCCCACTGGCTCGAGGCGGTGAGCCGCGTTGCCGAGGAGGCCCCATGAACCCCTTGCCGATGCTGATGGTGGTGGCCCTGCTGGCCGGCTGCGCCGGTGGGGGAGGCAGTGCCCCTTCCGGCCCGCGGGATAGCGGTGCCGCGCCGGCCGCCACGCCCGCTGGCGGCGGAGGGCGCTACGCCATGACCGGCGACGCCTACCCCATGGAACCGCCGGATGTCAGCCGGGTGCCGGATGCGGTGCCGCGCCTCGAGGCGCCCTCCCGGGGCGGCAACCGGCCCACCTACGAGGTGTGGGGCAAGACCTACCAGGTACTGCCCGATGCCCGCGGCTATGCCCGCCAGGGCACCGCCTCCTGGTACGGCGAGAAGTTCCACGGCTACGCGACCTCCAACGGCGAGATCTATGACATGTACAAGATGTCCGCCGCCCACCGGTCGCTGCCGCTGCCGACCTATGCCCGGGTGACCAGCCTGGACAGCGGCAACTCGGTGATCGTGCGGGTCAACGATCGCGGCCCCTTCCACAACGACCGCGAAATCGACCTCTCCTACGCCGCCGCGGCGCGTCTGGACATCCTCGACCGGGGCACCGGGCGCGTGAAGGTGGAGGCGATCGACGTGGAGCGGTGGCTGGCCGAGAACGGCGGGGCGCGCAGCAACGGCACCGCCGCCGCGGTCGCGCCGCCTGCCCGCCAGGCGGCCAGCCAGGTGGTCTCTGCCCCTGCGCCGCAGGCCGCTCCTGTGGCGCAGGCCGCACCGTCCGCCAACGGGGCTGCCGCCTCTGGCGGCAGACCCGCAGAGGGCCGCCCGGCTGACGGCAGCCCCACGGATGGCCGCCCCGCGGATGGCCGCCCCGCGGATGGCCGCCCCATCTACCTGCAGATCGCCGCCCTGGGCTCCGCCGAGAGCGCCCAGGCCCTGAAGTCGCGCCTGCAGGCCGAGCTCTCCCACCCGGTGCGGGTGGAGGCGGCCACCGGCATGCATCGTGTCCAGGTGGGCCCGCTGGCCCATGCCGGCCAGGTGGATCCCGTGCGCGACGAGCTGCGTCGCGCCGGCTTCGACCAGGCCTTTATCGTCAACGGCGCCCCGTGAGGGCGCCCGACCCCTTACCGCAATCCCCGATGAGATCCGTCCCCATGAGAGAGCTGTTTTCCCCACGTCGTTTCCGGGCGGTGCTGCTGGGCCTGCTGCTGGTGGTGCCCCTGGCGCTGGCCCAGGGCGTTCCGGTGCCCCAGCAGCCACAGCCCCAGACCATGATCCCGTCGCCGCCCCAGCTGGCCGCCAGCTCCTGGATCCTGATGGATGCCGACAGCGGCCGGGTACTGGTCGAGCACAATGCCGACGAGCGCCTGCCCCCGGCGAGCCTCACCAAGCTGATGACCGCCTACCTGGTGGAGCGCGAGCTCGACCGCGGCAATATCGCCCTGGACGACATGGTGCGGGTCAGCGAGAACGCCTGGCGCACCGGCGGCTCCAAGATGTTCATCGAGGTGGATACCCAGGTGGCCATCCGCGACCTGCTGTACGGGATCATCATCGCCTCGGGCAACGATGCCAGCGTCGCGGTGGCCGAGCACCTCTCGGGCGGCGAGGCCCCCTTCGCCGATCTGATGAACCAGCACGCCACCCGGCTGGGGCTGCACAACACCAACTTCCAGAACGCCACCGGCCTGCCCGGGGAGAATCACTACTCCTCGGCCCGCGACATGGCGCTGCTCTCCCAGTACATCATCAACGACTACCCCGAGCACTACGCCATCTACGCGGAGAAGTACTTCACCTACAACGATATCCGCCAGCCCAACCGCAACCGCCTGCTGTGGCGCGACCCCACCGTCGATGGCCTCAAGACGGGGTGGACCACCGAGGCGGGCTATGGCCTGGTGGCCTCCGCCAAGCGCGACGACATGCGCCTGATCTCGGTGGTCATGGGCACCAGCTCCGAGGAGGCCCGGGCCCAGGAGACCCAGAAGCTGCTCAGCTTCGGCTTTCGCTACTTCGAGACCCTGAAGCTCTACGACCGCGGCTCGGTGCTCAACACCCCGCGGATCTGGGGGGGCGACAGCAATGAGCTGCGCGTCGGCGTCGACCGCGACGTGGTGATGACCGTGCCCCGGGCCCGCAACGAGGAGCTCACCGCGCGCCTCGATATCCGCGCCGACCTGGCCGCCCCGATCCAGGCCGGCGAGCGCGTCGGCACCCTGGAGGTGCGCCTCGGCGAGGAGGTGGTCGGCGAGCAGCCGCTGGTGGCCCTGGAGACCGTCGAGGAGGGCGGCCTGGTCAAGCGGCTCATCGACCAGGTGCGGCGCTTCTTCAGCAACCTGATCGGCGGCTGGTTCGGCTAGTCCATCGGCCCGTCACCAGGGGGCAAGGAACAGGGCGTCCTGGCCCCCTTGATCCTTGCCAACTGGCCGCTGGCCGCCGGCTTGCGTAAAATGGCGGGATATTCACGACTCGCCGGAAGGCTCCATGAACGACAAGTCACTGCGTGATCTGCGCGCCCCCGGCCGCCCGGCGGGCGGCAAGCCGCCGAAGATCACCTTCCCCTGCCGCTACCCCCTCAAGGTGGTGGGCGATGCCGCCGAGGATTTCGCCGCCAGCGTCTGCCAGATCGTCTCCCGCCACGATCCCGAGTTCGACCCCACCGTGATCGAGGTGGTGCCGAGCCGCAACGGGCGCTTCCAGTCGGTGCGCCTGACCATCCGCGCCACCGGCGAGGCTCAGCTGCAGGCGCTGTTCGTCGAGCTCAAGGCCACCGGCCGCGTGCACATGGTGGTGTGATGGCGGCCGCTCCTGTCCTGCCCCCCGTCGAGCTGCATCGGCTGGGCCGTCGCCCCTACGAGCCGGTGTGGCAGGCGATGCGCGATCTCACCGACGCCCGCGATGCCGGGACCCCGGACCAGTTCTGGCTGGTCGAGCACGACCCGGTGTTCACCCAGGGGCGCGCCGGCAAGCCCGAGCACCTGCTGATGCCCGGCGACATCCCCGTGGTGGCGACCGACCGCGGCGGCCAGGTGACCTACCACGGCCCCGGCCAGGTGGTGCTCTATCCGCTGATCGACGTGCGCCGGGCGGGGCTCGGCGTGCGCGAGCTGGTCAGCGCCCTGGAGAATGCGGTGATCGACCTGCTGGCGGAGCACGGGGTCGAGGCCCGGGCGCGCCCCGATGCGCCGGGCGTCTACGTGGGGGAGGCCAAGATCGCCTCGCTGGGGCTGCGCATCCGCCGCGGCGGCAGCTTCCACGGGGTGGCCCTCAACGTCGACGGCGACCTCTCGCCGTTCCAGCGCATCAACCCCTGCGGCTACGCCGGCATGGCGATGACGCGCCTGGCGGACCTGGTGGACGACTGTCCGGATGTGGCGGCGGTGGGGGAGCGCCTGGCGGCGTGCCTGGCGCTCGAGCTGGGCAGGACCCTGGGACAAGCGTCAAGGCACAAGCTACAAGCAAACCCCTTGTAGCTCGGTACCTCGGTTGGATACTGCTCCTGAAGCTTTAGCCGACGTTGACCGCGTCGATGCGGTCGGGATCGGGCTGCTGGCCGGGGACCTCGGCCGGGGCGGCCAGGCCCAGGTTGTTCTTCTCGAAGACCCGGTCGGCGCGGTAGCTGGAGCGCACCAGCGGGCCCGAGGCCACCTCCATGAAGCCCTTCTCCAGGCCGATGCGGCGAAAGCGCTCGAACTCCTCGGGGGTGACGTAGCGCTCCACCGGCAGGTGGTTGCGGGTCGGGCGCAGGTACTGGCCCAGGGTGACGATATCCACGCCGATCTCGCGCAGGTCGTGGAAGGTGGCCAGTATCTCCTCCTCGGTCTCCCCCAGGCCCAGCATCAGGCTGGTCTTGGTCAGCACCTCCGGCTTGTGCCGCTTGGCGTGGGCCAGCACGTCCAGGGTCTTGCGGTAGCCGGCGCGGGGGTCGCGCACCCGGCGGGTGAGGCGCTCCACGGTCTCCACGTTCTGGGCGAAGACCTCCAGGCCCGAGTCCACCACTGCCTCGATGGCGGCAGGCACGCCGTCGAAGTCCGGGGTCAGCGCCTCGACCACCACCTCGGGGGTGTTGGCCTTGATGGCGCGGATGCAGGCCGCGTAGTGGCCGGCGCCGCCGTCGTCGAGGTCGTCGCGGTCCACCGAGGTCAGTACCACGTAGCGCAGGCCCATCAGCTCCACCGACCTCGCGGTATTGGCCGGCTCCTCGGCGTCCAGCCACCCCTTCGGGTTGCCGGTGTCCACGGCGCAGAAGCGGCAGGCGCGGGTGCAGACCGAGCCCATCAGCATGATGGTGGCCGTGCCGTTGCTCCAGCACTCGCCCATGTTGGGGCAGTGGGACTCGGCGCAGACGGTGCTCAGGCGATGGGCGCTGACGTTGCGCTTGACGGCCTCGAAACGCTCGCCGCCGGGAATCTGGGCGCGCAGCCACTTCGGCTTGCGCCCCAGGTCGGGGCCATCGCCCTCCTGGCGGCGCTGTTTCATGCCGTCCTTGATGGCGGCGAAGCCCTGCTCGGTGCGGAACTTCTCTCCGCTGGGGATCGGTTTCGAGGTGTTGTCGCTCATAGGGTGGGAACCCCTCCGCTCGGCGGCTGCGAGGGCCATGGGTGGCGAGACGATGCCGACCGGGGGCGTTGCCCGGGTGAGCCCCGCATGGCGCGCAGACTGTTACGTGGGTTGCAGGCGGCTAATCTACCACAGCCGCGCCGGGCGGGGACAGACACCCGGCGGCGCGTGGCACCGCCACCCGGCCTCGCCATGATGCCGGTCAGGAACCGATCGGCAGGCAGATCACGCCGTGGTTGGGCATGGGGCGAGGCGGGGCGTTGAAGTGGTCGTGGAAGTCCGCCAGGTGCTGGCGCACGAAGCGCAGGAAGAGCTTGGTGACCGGGGTGGGGAGGCGCTCCCGGGGGTAGACGGTGCACCAGGAGTGGCGCAGCGGGAAGCCCGGCAGCGCGAGCGTCTCGAGCAGGCCGGCCTCGATCTCCAGGCGGACCGCCAGGCGCGGCAGCACCGCCACCCCCAGCTGGGCCATGACGCCCTGCTTGACCGCCTCGTTGGTGCCCAGCTCGATGCAGTGGGCCAGGTGCACATCCTGGTCGGCCGCCACCTCCTCGAAGGCGCTGCGCACGCCGGAGCCGGGCTCGCGCATCAGCACATAGTGGCGGGCGAAGTCCTCCAGGGTCGCGGACGGGGCGGAGAGCAGCGGGTGGCCGGGCCACACCACCGGCACCATCTCGTTGTCGAGGATCGGCATGAACACCAGGCCGCGGTCCTCGGGGACCCGCGCCATGATCACCAGGTCGTCGCGCTGATCGGCCAGGCGTTCCAGGGCCTGGCTGCGGTTGCAGACGCGCAGCCGCACCCGCACGTTGGGATAGTGGGCGCGGAAGCGCGCCAGCAGGTGGGGGACCACGTACTGGGCGGTGGAGACCGCGGCCAGGTTGAGCTCCCCGCTGATGGTGCCCGACATGTCGGAGAGGGTCATCTGCAGGCGCGAGACCTGGCCGAAGATCGCCCGTGCCGAGGCGGCCAGGGCATCGGCGGCCGGCAGCACGTGCAGGGTCTTGCCGGCATACTTGAACAGCGGCTGGCCCAGCGCCTGCTCGAGCTGGCGGATCTGGGCACTGACCGCCGGCTGGGTCAGGCCCAGGCGCTCCGCCGCCCGGGAGTAGGACTGCCGGTCGTAGACGGCCTGGAAGACCTGAAGCTGGCGGAAGGTCAGCCTGTTGAGCAGCTTGGGCGTGGTCATGGTCGGGGCGGCGCCGTGGGGCCTCTTGCCTGTCTTGCTGTCATGCTAGCACCGCAGGCCGTGCGGCGGCCACGGCGCGACACCGGCTCCGTCCGGCGAGATTATCGGATATCCTTGGCGCTTGTGCCTCTCGACCCGGATCGACCATGTGCCCGTCGCCCCTTCGCCTGCCGACGCCAGAAGACACCGAGCCCGCCCCCGGGGTGGCGCTGGTGGCCACCGGGCAGGCGGGGCTGCGGGTGCGCCAGGCCTGCGAGGAGCTGGGCCTGGCCTGCCTGGTTGCCCCGCCGGCGCCGGCCGAGGCCGTGGTGGAGCAGGCCCTGGCGGCGGGCTGCCGGGCGCTGCATCCGGGGGAGAACGGTGCCGGGTCCCAGCTCGCGCTGGCCCGTGCCTGCGGGCGGGCCGGGCTCGCCTTCGTGGGCCCCAGGCCGGCGTTGATCGAGGCGATGCACGACGGCGAGGCGATCCGCCTGCTGATGCGCGAGGCCGGGGTGCCGCTGGCCGAGGAGGGTGCGACCGGGCCGCGGGTACGAGTGCCGGTGCTGGCCGACCGCCTGGGGGGCCTGCGTTTCCTGCCGGCGCGGGACCGGGTCCATCCCGGGCTCGTTCGGGCGCCGGTGGCCTGGCTGACCCCGGAACAGCGCGCCTACCTGGGGCAGCTTGCGCTGCAGGGGCTGGCCGGCCTCGGGCTCGTCGGCCTGGTCTCCCTCGACTTCCGGGTCAGCGGCAATCGGCTCGGTTTTGCGGCCATGCAGCCGGGGCTGGACGGCAGCGAGGCGCTGGACGAGGCGCTGACCGGCGTGGACCCGGTGGTCGAGCAGCTACGGCTGGCGGCCGGCGAGCGGCTGCGGGATCGCCAGGCGGCCCTGGCCCCTCGCGGCCATGCCCTGCAGTGGCGGCTCTTCCCGGAGGCGGGCGCCGGCTTCTCGGGCGGCCCGGGGCTGCGCCTCGACCGCCCCCTCGAGGCCCCCGGCGAGGCCCGCCTGCTGGCCTGGGGCCGCCGCCCCGAGGAGGCGATTCGCCGGGGGCGACGCGGCCTGCGGGAGCTGCTGGGCGAGGCGCCGGCGGAGGCGATGCTGACGGGACTCGCCCCTCGCTGACATGCAGTCGTCACCGACCTATTTCTCGCGTGAGCGCAGGATCTGCGCTATATTGCAATGCAGCAAAGCTCCTCGTCGACAGGCCTGGAGCCACTTTCCCCTGATTCCGCAACGCCAGGAGCTCGTGATGAACCTTCCGATGCCGACACCCCCGGCAGCCGCGCTGTCCTTCCTGGATCCGTTCGGCTTTGGACGCGCCGCCGGTCGCTACTGGCTGGATGCCTTCGAGCGAAGCGTGCTCTACATGGACGTGATGCGCGTTCGTGGCAACCAGTACCTCGAGCATATCGAGAAGACCAAGCCCAGCGTGCTGGGCTTCGATGCCGAGGTGCTGATCGACGGTCGCGACCTTGCGCGGCCGGTCAACTACGAACTGCTGCGTATCCTGCCCCCCGAGGGGCTGGAGACCGATCCCCAGATGCGCCCCTTCGTGGTGGTGGACCCGCGTGCCGGCCACGGCCCGGGTATCGGCGGCTTCAAGCCCGACAGCGAGATCGGCGTGGCGCTGCGCGCCGGCCATCCCTGCTACTTCATCGGCTTTCTCCCCTATCCGGTGGATGGCCAGACCGTCGAGGACGTGGTCGAGGCCGAGGTCACCTTCCTGCGCCACGTCAACGAGCGCCACTCCCAGAGCGACGCTGAGAAGCCGATGGTGGTGGGCAACTGCCAGGCGGGTTGGCAGATCATGATGGCGGCGTCCCTGGAGCCCGACCTGTTCGGCCCCATCCTGATCGCCGGGGCGCCGCTCTCCTACTGGGCGGGCGAGCGTGGCCGCGCGCCCATGCGCTACACCGGCGGCATGACCGGTGGCAGCTGGGTGACCTCGCTGGTCAGCGACCTGGGCGACGGCCACTTCGACGGCGCCTGGCTGGTGCAGAACTTCGAGAACATGAACCCGGCCAACACCTACTGGGCCAAGCAGTATCGCCTCTACGCCAACGTGGACACCGAGGCCAGCCGCTATCTGGAGTTCGAGCGCTGGTGGGGCGGCCACGTGGTGCTGGGCGGCGACGAGATCCAGTACATCGTCGACAACCTGTTCGTCGGCAACCGTCTCTCCACGGCCCAGATGGTGACCTCCGACGGCCGGCGCATCGACCTGCGCAACGTCCGCTCGCCGGTGGTGGTGTTCTGCTCCCAGGGCGACGACATCACGCCGCCGCCCCAGGCGCTGGGCTGGGTGCGCGACCTCTACGAGGGCACCGAGGACATCATTGCCAACGAGCAGACCATCGTCTACTGCGTGCATGACTCCACCGGCCACCTGGGCATCTTCGTCTCGGGCAGCGTGTCCCGCAAGGAGCACGCCGAGTTCACCGCCAACATGGACTACATCGACGTGCTGCCGCCGGGGCTCTACGAGACCACCGTCTCCACCGCCGCCGAGCGCGAGGATGCCGAGCTGATCGAGCGGGACTTCCTGCTGGAGTTCTCGCCGCGCACCATCGAGGAGCTCGACCACTACGTCCAGCACGCCCCGGAAGACGATACCCGGTTCGCCACCGTGGCCCGCATCTCGGAGATCAACCTGGGCCTCTACCGGCTCTTCGTGCAGCCCTGGGTGCGCGCCCTGGCCACGCCGGAATCGGCGAAGTGGCTGCGCCGCATGCACCCCAACCGCCTGGGCTACCGCCTGCTCTCGGATCGCAATCCGCTGATGACCGCGGTGCCGGTGCTGGCCGAGCGGATCCGCGCCGACCGCCACCTGGTGGACGAGGACAACCTGTTCCGTGTGCTGGAGACGATCGCCTCCGACCAGATCACCGGCAGCCTCAACGCCTGGCGCGACCTGCGTGACGGCGCCATCGAGCGGATGTTCCTCGACCTCTACGGCCAGCCGCTGCTGCAGTCGCTGGTGGGCCTGGGCGGTGACGCCCATGTGCATCGCCGTCGCCCCGGCGCCGAGCCGGAGCACCGCCGCTTCATCGCCCGTCGCCAGGCCGAGCTGCGCGAGCACATTGCCGAGGGGGGCAGCCACGAGGCCGTCATCCGTGCGCTGATCTTCGTGCTGGGCGGCGCGCCCTCCACCGACGAGCGCAACTTCAAGCGCCTGCGCGCCTCCCACGCGGAGCTCGAGCCGCAGCTCTCCGTGGCCGACTTCAAGCGCCTGATGCGCGAGCAGTTCTTCATTCTCAAGCTGGACCGCGAGGCGGCCGTCGAGGGGCTGCCCGAGCTGCTCAAGGGCCAGTCCGCCGAGCAGATCGCCGGGCACCTCGAACATATCGAGCACGTGCTGGCGGCCAGCGGGGAGCTCTCCGAGCATTCCGCCGACCGGATGGCGCGGGTCAAGGGGCTGTTCGAGCAGGCCATCGACCAGGCGCCCCTCATCGAGGCCGAGTCGCGCGCCGAGGCCGAGGCCTGGGTCGGCAGCCAGGCGGAGGCCCAGCGCCTGGCGTTCAGCAGCGTGGAGGACCTGATGGAGTCGCAGCTGGTGGCCGCCAAGGCCGAGCCGGTGGCAGCCGACACGCCTGCCGCGACGGTAGCGACGAAGGTCGAGCCCGCCGCCAAGGCAGAAGCGTCGGACGAGTCTGCGGCCAAGGCCGAGCCGACGGCCAAGGCAGAAGCGTCGGACAAGCCCGCCGCCTCGCCCGTGCCGAAGGCCGAGGCAGCGCCTGCCGCCAAGCCGGCCACCTCGCGGCGGCGCACCACCACCCCGCGCCGCAAGCCTGGAGGCGGCAAGCGCTGATCGCGCCTTGCCACCGGGCCATTCTCGCCCCCGCCGCTCGCCGCGGCGGGGGCGATGTCGTTGTGGCGGGTGCCTTGCCCAGAGCGCCCTCGGCGGTCTAGGGTCAGAAGGCCGCCACGGCCCTCGCGCCGAGGCGTGACTGGCGTGATGCACGGCGCTGGGGTAGGGTAAGCGCATTTTTCACCCGCCGCGGATGGGCGGGAAGGCATCGTCAGGTGCGCCCTCGCGGGGCGCGCCATGCACATATCGTGGAGCACTATGGGCAAGTCACTGGTCATCGTCGAGTCGCCGGCCAAGGCCAAGACGATCAACAAGTATCTCGGCAACGACTTCATCGTGAAGTCGAGCGTGGGTCATATCCGCGACCTGCCGACCAGCGGCTCGGGCAAGGCGGCTTCGGATCCCAAGGAGCGTGCGCGGCAGGCCGCGGCGACCCGCAAGATGTCGCCGGACGAGAAGGCCGAGTACCGGAAGCGCAAGGCCCAGGAGCAGCTGATCCGGCGCATGGGGATCGACCCCGAGCACGACTGGGAGGCCCACTACGAGATCCTGCCGGGCAAGGAGAAGGTGGTCGCCGAGCTCCAGAAGCTTGCCCAGAAGGCCGACACCGTCTATCTCGCCACCGACCTCGACCGCGAGGGGGAGGCCATCGCCTGGCACCTTCGCGAGACTATCGGCGGCGACGATGCCCGCTACAAGCGCGTGGTCTTCAACGAGATCACCAAGAACGCCATCCAGGAGGCCTTCCAGGACCCCGGCACGCTGAACATCCCGCGGGTCGAGGCACAGCAGGCGCGGCGCTTCCTGGATCGGGTGGTGGGCTTCATGCTCTCGCCGCTGCTGTGGGCCAAGATCGCCCGGGGCCTCTCGGCCGGGCGGGTGCAGTCGGTGGCCATGCGCCTGATCGTCGAGCGCGAGCGCGAGATCCGTGCCTTCGTGCCCGAGGAATTCTGGGACGTCCACGCCGACCTGGTCCCGCAGGTCGACGGGGCCGGCGGCGAGCCGGTGCGCTTCGAGCTGGTGCGCCAGGACGGCAAGGCCTTTCGCCCCACCTCGGAAGCCGAGACCCAGGAGCGCATCGCCGCGCTGCGCAAGGCGAGCCTTGCGATCACCGCCAGGGAGGATAAACCGACGCGTTCCAAGCCGAACGCGCCCTTTATCACCTCGACCCTGCAGCAGGCCGCCAGTGGCCGGCTGGGCTTCTCGGTGAAGAAGACCATGACCCTGGCCCAGCGCCTCTACGAGGCGGGCTACATCACCTATATGCGTACCGACTCCACCAACCTGTCGAAGGATGCGGTGGAGAGCGTGCGCGAGTTCATCGGCGAGGAGTTCGGGCCGCGCTACCTGCCCGAGGCCCCCAACCGCTACTCCAGCAAGGAGGGCGCCCAGGAGGCCCACGAGGCGATCCGCCCCTCCGACGTGGGCCGCCGCGCCACCGACCTGGCCGGCATGGAGCGCGACGCCGAGCGGCTCTACGAGCTGATCTGGCGCCAGTTCGTGGCCTGCCAGATGACCCCGGCCGAGTACCTCTCCAGCACCCTGACCGTGGAGGCCGATGGCTACGAGCTCAAGGCCAAGGGGCGCGTGCTCAAGTTCGACGGCTATACCCGGGTGATGAAGCCCGCCGGCAGGAACGAGGACCAGTCGCTGCCGGACCTCGCCGAGGGCACCCCGATGACCCTGGCCTCCCTGAACCCGCTGCAGCACTTCACCAAGCCGCCGGCCCGCTACACCGAGGCGAGCCTGGTCAAGGAGCTGGAGAAGCGCGGCATCGGTCGGCCCTCCACCTACGCCTCGATCATCTCGACCATCCAGGATCGCGGCTACGTCAAGCTGGAGAACCGGCGCTTCTACGCCGAGAAACTCGGCGACATCGTCACCGAGCGCCTCAAGGAGTCCTTCCCCGACCTGATGGACTTCTCCTTCACGGCGCGCATGGAGGACAGCCTCGACGAGGTGGCCGAGGGCGAGCGCAACTGGCGCGCGCTGCTCGACGCCTTCTATGCCGAGTTCAGGAAGGAGCTCCAGGAGGCCGAGAGCGAGGCGGGGATGCGCCCCAACCAGCCGGTGCCCACCGACATCGACTGCCCCAGCTGCGGGCGCAAGATGCAGATCCGCACCGCCTCCACCGGGGTCTTCCTGGGCTGCTCGGGCTACAACCTGCCGCCCAAGGAGCGCTGCAAGACCACCATCGACCTTCTGCCCGGCGAGGAGGCGGTGGCCGCCGACGCCGACGAGGAGGCCGAGACCGATGCCCTGCGGGCCAAGCACCGCTGCGGAAAGTGCGGCACCGCCATGGACAGCTACCTGATCGACGAGACCCGCAAGCTTCACATCTGCGGCAACAGCCCGGACTGCGACGGCTACGAGGTGGAGCAGGGCAAGTTCCGCATCAAGGGCTACGACGGCCCCACCATCGAGTGCGACAAGTGCGGCAGCGAGATGCAGCTCAAGTCCGGCCGCTTCGGCAAGTATTTCGGCTGCACCAGCAGCGAGTGCAAGAACACCCGCAAGCTGTTGCGCAATGGCGAGGTGGCGCCGCCCAAGATGGACCCGATCGACATGCCGGAACTCGAGTGCCAGAAGGTCGAGGATCACTACGTGCTGCGCGACGGGGCCAGCGGCCTGTTCCTAGCGGCGAGCAAGTTCCCCAGGAACCGCGAGACCCGCCCGCCGCTGGTCAAGGAGCTCAAGGCCCACGCCGAGGAGCTCCCCGAGAAGTACCGCTACCTGCTCGACGCGCCCACGGAGGACCCGGACGGCCGCCCGGCCCAGATCCGCTTCTCGCGCAAGGCCAAGGAGCAGTTCGTGATGACCGACGAGGGGGGCAAGGCCACCGGCTGGAAGGCCACCTTCGATGGTAACCGCTGGCAGGTGGAGGACAAGCGCAAGTGACTCCGCGATCCCGCACCAACCAGCTGCTCTACCAGGCCGAGCTGCTGCTCGACACCCCGCCGGGCGACGACGAGCACGCCGAGGCGCGGCGCATGGCGGCCGAGGAGGGGGCCCTGGCGCTCGCCGAGCTGGCGCTGCAGTCGCTGCTGCGCGAGGTGACCGAGCACGCTCGCCTGGAGCGCCACGCCTGGCGCGAGCTGCTCGGCACCGAGGGGGCCGGCATCGCCGAGCTGCACCGCCTGCGCGAGCTGGCCGCCCGCCCCGACAGCTGGCTGGCCTGGCTGGTCGGCAGGCTCGAGGCGCTGCACTCGAGCGACGGCGTGGCTCGCCGCCGCAGCGGGGCCGCCGCCGGGCTGATCGCCGTGGGCAGCGGGGCGGCGCTGGGCGACGAACTGCGCTGGTGCCTCGCCGAGGCCAAGGCCGAGATCGCGGCCCTGCGCGAAACCAGCGAGGAGTGGTAGCTCTCCGACGATTGCGAGTACAGCATGGCGAGGAGCGCCGCGGGCAGGCCGGAAAGTGGGTCCTATGCCAGGGAAGGCATCGGTAGCGCCCAGGGATGATGAGATGGTCTCCTCCCCCTTTAACGGCGTCGCAATGCGCCAGAATGGAAGAGACATCCATTCAAGGATCG
>NZ_JACHZF010000025.1 GCF_014193375.1 Halomonas campaniensis | reverse complement strand
ATACACAGGCCGGATATATGGCAGCAACCTGTACCTGCATCGATGAACGGAGCCTTGCAAGCCGGGAGGAGACCATATAAGGGTTCACAGCGCCCCCTCGCAGTTCTGTCGCCGGGAAAGCCCCGAGCAGTGCTACTCGAGGCAAGAAACAGCGAATCCCTACTCCGCCACGCGGGTGGTGATCTCCAGGCCGCCGGTCAGGGTGAAGTGCAGCTCGGCGCCGCGGGGCAGCGGGCCGACACCGGCCGGGGTGCCGGTGAGCACCACGTCGCCCGGCTGCAGGGTGAAGTGACGGCTCATCTCCGCCACCAGGGTCGCCACCGGGAACAGCATGTCCGCCCCCTCGCCGCGCTGGCGCAGCTCCCCGTCGATCTCCAGGGTGAAGGCCAGGGCGCTCCAGTTGGGCACCTGGGAGAGCGGCAGGAAGCCGGAGAGCGGGCAGGCCCCGTCGAAGGCCTTGGCGATCTCCCAGGGGTGCCCCTTCTCCTTCAGGCGGGTCTGCAGGTCCCGCAGGGTGAGGTCCAGCCCCAGGCCGATGCCCACCACGGCGCGCTCGGCCTCGTCGGCGGTGGCGTGGGAGAGCTCCTCGCCGATCAGCAGCGCCAGCTCGGTCTCGTAGTGGACCTCGCCCCGGGAGAAGGGCGCGTCCAGGGGCTCCTCCAGGGGAACGGCACTGGTCGCCGGCTTGATGAACAGCAGCGGCTCGCTGGGCACCGGATTGTCCAGTTCCCGGGCATGATCGGCGTAGTTGCGGCCGACACAGACGATCTTGCCTAGCGCGTGGGGAAACTCCTGGCCATCGGTAAAACGTGGAACAAAGCGCATGGCGGGTCTTCTCCTTCTCGTTATGCGTGCCGCCTCGCGGCGACAAGCCCCACAGTCTACCGCACCCGGCGCCCGGTACCACCTACGCGGGCCGGACGGGTCGCCTCACCCCTCCGGCGACCAGGCCTGGTCGGGGTCATGCGCCAGGAAGCCCGGCCGGCGCCGCCGGGCCGCGAAGGGAGCCCGACAGCGGTTGTCGCGACGATTGTAGACGAAGAACACGTTGCTGCGCGGGTCCGGGGACATGTTGGCGTTGGAGCCGTGCAGCACGTTGCAGTCGAACAGCAGCAGGCCCCCGGGAGCAGCAGGTCATCCCGCCGCCGCGGCGAGATACTCGTCCTTGAGTTTGACGTAGTTGCCGGCGGTGTAGGGGAAGAAGGCGCGCTCCTTCTCCTTGAGCGGGCGCAGCGCCCGGGCCGGATTGCCGGCGTAGACGTGGCCGCTCTCCAGGCGCTTGCCCGGAGTCACCACGGCGCCGGCGGCGATGATCACCTCGTCCTCCACCACCGCGCCGTCCATGACGATGGCGCCCATGCCCACCAGGATGCGGCTGCCCAGGGTCGCGCCATGGAGGATCGCCTTGTGGCCGATGGTCACGTCGTCGCCGATGGTCAGCGGGAAGCCGCCAGGGTTGAAGTCGCTGGCGTGGGTGATGTGCAGCACGCAGCCGTCCTGCACGCTGACGCGGGCGCCGATGCGGATGCGGTGCATGTCGCCGCGTACCACCGCCATGGGCCACACCGAGCTGTCATCGCCCAGCACCACGTCGCCCAGCACCAGGCTGGCGGGGTCGATGTAGACCCGCTCGCCCAGGGTCGGAGTCGTGCCCTGCCAGGCGCGGATCGCCGTCGTCTCGCTCATCGTGAATTCCTCTTGTGGGTTCAGACCAGGCCGGCCACCAATACTACCAGCGTCAGCGGGATGGCGACCCAGCGCACCAGGCCGCGCCACAGGGCGAAGCCGCCGGGGCCGACGCCCAGCGCTCCCCGGGCCGCCGCCTCGGGCATCACCCAGGCGGCGAAGATGGCGATCAGCAGCCCCCCCAAGGGCAGGAAGATCTCCGGCGGGATGGTGCTGACCAGCTCGAAGGCGTTCATGCCGAACAGCGGCCGCCACTCCGCCAGGCTCGAGAAGGAGAGTACCGTGAGCAGGCCGACCAGCCACACGGCCACGCCCACCACGGCCGCCGCATGGCCGCGCTTGAGGCCGATGCCCTGGAGGGTGGCGACCATGGGCTCGGCCAGGTTGATCGACGAGGTCCAGGTGGCCAGCAGCAGCAGCAGGAAGAAGACGCTCAGCCACAGCGCCCCCCAGGGCAGCTGGGCGAAGGCGATGGGCAGGGTGACGAACATCAGGCCCGGCCCCTCGCCCGGGTCCATGCCCTGGGCGAACACCACCGAGAAGATGGCGATGCCGGCCAGCAGCGCCACGGTGACGTCGAGCACCGCCACGGCGCCGGCGGCCCGCGGCAGGCTCTGGTGGTCCGGCATGTAGGCGCCGTAGGCCATCAGCGCACAGGCGCCCACCGCCAGGGTGAAGAAGGCGTGGCCCATGGCATGCATCACCACCAGCGGGGTCACCGCCGAGACGTCGGGCATGAACAGCCACGCCAGCGCCGGGACGAAGCCCTCGGTGGTGGCGGCATAGCCGGCCAGCAGCACCAGCAGCAGGTAGAGCATCGGCATCAGCAGGTTGTTGAGCCGCTCCAGCCCCTTGGCCACCCCGGCGGCCACCACCAGCATGGTCATGGCCAGGAAGAGGGTATGATTGAAGGTCATGCGCCGCGGGTCGGCGAGGAAGGCCTCGAAGCCGGCGCCGATCTCCGCGGGAGTGGCCCCCACGAAGTCACCGTTGACCGAGGCGATCAGGAACTCGATGGACCAGCCCGAGACCACGGAGTAGAAGGAGAGGATGCAGAACACCGTGAAGGCGCCGAACAGGCCCAGCCAGCGCCAGTGCCGGCTGGCTCCGGCGCCGGCGGCCAGGTGGCCGAGCGACTGAACCGGGCTGCGGCGACCGGCACGGCCGATCATGATCTCGGCCATCATCACCGGCAGCCCCAGCAGCAGCACGAAGGCCACGTAGAGCAGCAGGAAGGCGGCACCGCCGTTCTCGCCGGTGATATAGGGGAAGCGCCAGATGTTGCCCAGCCCCACGGCGGCACCGGTCACCGCCAGTATGAAGGCGCGCCGCGTGCTCCAGCGCTCCAGCGTCTCGTTCATCACCGCTCTCCTGCCCTCTTGGCCTGGCCCGCGGGCCGTCACGAAGGCGGCAAGCCTAGCAGGCCGGCCCGCGTCGGCCAAACGATTCGCCGGCGGCCGTGGCGTTGAAACCACGGCCCGCCGCCCGCATCTAAGATGCCATTCCCGTCACGACTCGAGGTGCGCATGTCCCGCAACCCACTGCTCGACCCCCATGAGCTTCCCCCGTTCGCCGAGATCCGCCCCGAGCACGTGGTTCCCGCCATGGAGGAGCTGCTCGAGCGCAACCGCCGCGCCATCGAGGCGCTGGTCGAGCAGGCCCACCAGGCGCCGCCCAGCTGGGCGAGCCTGGCCGCCCCGCTGGAGTCCCTCAACGACGAGCTCTCGCGGGCCTGGTCGCCGGTCTCCCACCTCAACGGCACCATGAACAGCCCCGAGCTGCGCGAGGCCTACCAGGCCTGCCTGGGCAAGCTCTCCGAGTACAGCACCTGGCTGGGCCAGCACGAGGGGCTCTTCCAGGCCTGGCAGGCCCTCAGGGAGGGCCCCGCCTGGGCCGAGCTGGATGACGCCCAGCGCCGCGCCGTGGACAACACCCTGCGCGACTTCCGCCTGGCCGGGGTCGACCTCCCCGCCGAGCAGAAGCGCCGCTACGGCGAGATCAAGGCGCGCCTCTCCGAGCTCGGCAACACCTTCTCCAACCAGCTGCTGGATGCCACCCAGGCCTGGCACCTGGACCTGGCCGACGAGACGCGCCTGGCCGGCCTGCCCGAGAGCGCCCTGGCCGCCCTGAGGGCCAACGCCGAGGCCAAGGGCCAGCCCGGCTACCGCATCACCCTGGACTTCCCCAGCTTCTACCCGGTGGTCTCCTACGCCGAGGACCGCGAGCTGCGTCGCGAGGTCTATACCGCCTTCGTCACCCGCGCCTCCGACCAGGGGCCCCATGCCGGCGAGCACGACAACGCGCCGATCATGGTGGAGACCCTGGCCCTGCGCCACGAGCTCGCCGAGCTGCTCGGCTTCGCCACGTACGCCGACTACTCCCTGACCACCAAGATGGCCGAGTCTCCGCGCCAGGCGCTCGACTTCCTGGAGGATCTGGCGCGCCGCGCCGTGCCCCAGGCCCGGGAGGAGTTCGCCGAGCTCGAGGCCTTCGCCCGCGACGAACTGGGCATGGGCGAGCTGGCCCCCTGGGACGTGGGCTACGCCAGCGAGAAGATGCGCGAGGCGCGCCACGCCATCTCCCAGGAGCAGCTGCGCCCCTACTTCCCGGCGCCCCGGGTGGTGGACGGCCTGTTCCGGGTGGTGGAGCGGCTGTTCGGCGTCACCTTCGAGGAGGACCGCGAGGCCCCGCGCTACCACCCCGACGTGCGCTTCTTCCGGATCATGGAGCACGGCGCGCCCATCGCCGGCTTCTATCTGGACCTCTATGCCCGGGAGGGCAAGCGCGGCGGCGCCTGGATGGACGAGTGCCGGGTCCGCCGCCTGGAGGGCGAGACCCTGCAGCTGCCGGTGGCCTACCTGACCTGCAACTTCACCCGTCCGGTGAGCGACCGCCCGGCGCTGCTGACCCATGACGAGGTCACCACCCTGTTCCACGAGTTCGGCCACGGCCTGCACCACATGCTGACCCGGCAGACCATCGCCGACATCTCCGGCATCAACGGCGTGGCCTGGGACGCGGTGGAGCTGCCCAGCCAGTTCATGGAGAACTTCTGCTGGGAGCGCGAGGGGCTCGACCTGATCGCCGGCCACGTCGACAGCGGCGAGCCGCTGCCCGGCGAGCTGCTCGACAGGCTGCAGGCCGCCCGGAACTTCCAGTCGGCCATGGGCATGGTGCGCCAGCTGGAGTTCTCGATCTTCGACCTGCGCCTGCACCACGAGCTGAAGGCGCCCTCCGCCGACGAGATCCAGTCGCTGCTGGACGAGGTGCGCGACACCGTCTCGGTGGTGCCCCGGGCCGACTTCAACCGCTTCCAGAACGGCTTCGGCCACATCTTCGCCGGCGGCTACGCGGCGGGCTACTACAGCTACAAGTGGGCCGAGGTGCTCTCCGCCGACGCCTGGAGCGCCTTCGAGGAGGCGGGCATCTTCGACCCCGAGACCGGGCGGCGCTTCCGCACCGAGATCCTCGAGGCGGGCGGCGCCCGGGATGCCGCGGAGCTGTTCCGCGCCTTCCGCGGCCGCGAACCCAGCGTCGAGCCCCTGCTGCGCCACAGCGGCATCCGTGCCGCCTGATCCGTTCATCCCGCCCCGGTCCGCCGCCGGGGCCCGACAGGAGCCATCATGGCCGCCCAGAAACGCTTTATCGCCGGCGCGATCTGCCCGCGCTGCGCCGAGATGGATCGCATCCGCAGCTGGGAGCAGCACGGCATCCGCTACCGTGAATGCGTCAGCTGCGACTTCTTCGAGCAGCTGCCCATCGAGGACGGGGCCGCGCCGGAGCTGACCACCCGGGTCAACCGCCCCCGGGAGGAGCAGACCCGGCAGGACGTCCAGCCGGTGAGGATCCTGGACCCCAAGGGGCACTGAGCGTGACCCGTCAGGGCATGGCCGCGGCCCTGCTCTCGCGCCGCCGGCAGCTCGAGGCGCTGGGGCTGGCCATCGCCGCCGCGGTGCTGCTGGCGCGCCTCGACCTGGCTACCCTGGCGGCCGGGCTGGGGCTCTTCCTGTGGGGCATGAGCCACCTGCAGGATGCCATCAAGCGCCTCTCCGGCGGCACCCTGGACCGCTGGCTGCACACCGCCACCCGCCACCCCTTCCGCGCCATCGGGGTCGGGGCCACGGCCACCGCCCTGGTGCAGTCCAGCTCGCTGGTCACCCTGCTCGCCATGTCCTTCGTCGGCGCCGGCCTGGTCGCCCTGCCCGGCGCCATCGCCCTGCTGTTCGGCGCCAATCTGGGCACCACCACCGGGGCCTGGTTGATCGCCGCCTTCGGCCTGCGCTTCGACCTGGCCACCTTCGCCATGCCCTTCCTGGCGCTGGGGCTGATCGGCTCGCGGGTGCTCCAGGACGCCCGGGGCGCCATCGCCGGCCTGCTGCTGGGGGTCGGGCTGCTGTTCCTGGGCATCGACTTCATGAAGCTGGGCTTCGAGGCCTGGCAGGATGGCCTCTCCCTGGACGGCCTGGCCGGCGGCAGCGCCTGGCACTGGCCGCTGTTCGTGCTGTTCGGGGTGGTGGCCACGGTGGTCATGCAGTCGAGCCACGCCACCCTGCTGATCACCCTGGCGGCGCTGGCCGGGGGCCAGCTGCCCTACCTGCCGGCCCTGGCCGTGGCCATCGGCGCCAATATCGGCACCACCGTGACCGCGGTGCTCGGCGCCCTGGGGTCCGGCTTCGCGGCGCGCCGCCTGGCTGGCGCCCATGTGGTCTTCAACCTGGTCACCGCCGCCGTGGCCCTGGCCCTGCTGGTGCCGCTGGCCTGGCTGGTGGACTGGCTGGGCGAGCTGATCGGCCTCGCCGCGGACGCCTGGCCGCTGAAGCTGGCGCTGTTCCACACCCTCTTCAACCTGCTGGGCATCGTGCTGATGCTGCCGCTGATCCCGCGGCTGGCGGCCCGCCTGGAGCGGGCCTTCCCCGAACCCGCCCGGACGCCTCCCGCCCAGGCCCGCTACCTGGCCCCCACCGCCCTGCAGCACGCCGACACCGCGGTGGCCGCCATCGAGCAGGAGTGCCAGCGCCTCAATCGCCGCGCCTACCACCTGCTCTGCTCGGCGATCCTGGTCCCCAGCGCCGAGGCGATCGGCCACCCGCCCTCCCGGGCGGTGGTCAAGGCGCGCATCGAGCCGTCGGCCTGGACACCGGTGAACACCCGCTACCACGAGCAGATCAAGCCGCTGATGGCCGAGATCCTCGACTTCTACTCGCGGCTGGACACGCCCCTCACCGAGGCCCAGGAGGCCCGGGTGGAGACCCTCTACGCCCGCACCCTGCGCATGGTCGAGGCGGTGCGCTTCGGCGAGGTGCTCCAGCGCAGCCTGCTGCGCCATGCCGCTCCCGCCAGCCCCCTGCGCGAGGCCCACGACGACATCCGCCTGGCCCTGGCGGAGGGCCTCAACCGCCTGGCCGCCAACCCCGAGGCGGCCGACATCTCCGCCCCCATAGACGAGGTGCGCCGCCACTGGCAGCAGGCGCTGGCCGAGCGCCTGCGCGAGCACCGCCTGGATCCCTGGCTGGCCTCCTCGCTGATGAACGACCTCCACCAGGCCACCCGCCTGATGGGCGCCCTCGCCCCCGCCTGACCCGGGGCTGTGCGGATTTCCGCACAGGCCTATGCCCCTGCCGTGCGGAGATCCAGCCGCACGCCGGCCCACGCTATTAGACCAAGGTGGAATAAGAGAATTATATCTTCTTGAAATTAGATGACTTTCTCCCCAGTGGCCCGCGCCTTGCGAGAACAGCGTTGAATGCCTGCTTCGCTTCGGGTCCGGCAACCCCGCCGGGAACTGCCAGACTGAAGCCTGCACGCTCGAGATGGATGCCGACCCAGGCATCACCAACGACAACATGCAACGGAGTCACGCCATGCGCCATCTCTCCACCAAGCTGCTCGCCGGCACCGTCGCCGGCACCCTGCTGGTCGCCGCGGCCGCCGCCCAGGCCGACCGCAGCGAATGGCCGTCCAACTTCACCGTGGGCACCGCCAGCCAGGGCGGCACCTACTTCGTCTACGGCTCCGGCTGGGCCAACCTGATCGCCGACGAGCTGGATGTCTCCGGCGGCGGCGAGGTCACCGGCGGCCCCAACCAGAACCTGGCCCTGGTGCATACCGGCGACCTGGCCCTGGGCCTGACCACCATGGGCCCGGCCGCCGAGGCCCTGGCCGGCCAGAGCCCGCTGGCCCCCGGCGTGCCCATGGACAACGTCTGTGCGCTCTTCCCGATGTACGAGACCCCGTTCTCGATTACCGCGCTGTCCAGCAGCGGCATCGAGTCGATCTCCGACATCCCGGACGGCGCCCGCATCGGCTTCGGCCCGGCGGCCTCCACCTCCGATACCTACTTCCCGGCCATCCTGGAAGAGCTGGGCGTCAACTTCGAGCGCCGCAACGGCGGCTGGACCGACCTCGGCGGCCAGCTCCAGGACGGCCTGCTCGACGTCATCGCCTTCGCCGCGGGCATCCCGATCCCGGCGGTCAGCCAGCTCGAGGTGCAGACCGACGTGAACATCATCGAGTTCACCGAGGAGGAGCAGGCCCAGGTGCTCGAGGCCTTCCCGGTCGCGCCCTTCCAGATCCCCGCCAGCACCTACAGCACCCTGGAAGAGGATGCCCGCGCCGTCTCCATGTGGAACTTCGCCATCGCCGGCTGCGACGTGCCGGAGAGCTTCATCTACGAGGTGACCAAGCTCACCATGGAGAACAACGACAAGATGCGTAACGTGCATCGCTCCGCCGAGACCTCCATCCCGGAGAACATCGTGCACAACACCGTGCTGCCCTTCCATCCGGGTGCGGCGCGCTGGTACGAGGAGAACGGCCACGAGATCCCCGACGACCTCAAGCTGTAAGCCTCCACCACCGTGAATACCGCCCCGCGTCGCGATCCGGCGCGGGGCGGCGTGCTTGCCGTCCCGAATCACACCCGAGGGTGAACCCCCCATGAGCAACTCTCCCGATACCCGTCCCGGGGCGTCCGAGGAGGCCGTCGACAAGGCGCCCGAGACCATCGCCGATGGCGTCGACGAGGAGGTCGTCGAGTCCAACCGGCGGCTCTACACGGGCTGGCAGTGGCTGCTGTTCGCCGCCCTGGCCATCGCCTACTCCAGCTTCCACCTGATCTCGCTGAACGTCTACCCGATGGAGACCTGGTCGTTCCGTATCGTGCACATCGCCGGTGCGCTGATCCTCGGCTACGGGCTCTATGCCGGCACCCGCTTCGCCGGCGAGGGCGACGTCCCGCACTCCCCTGCCTGGCTGCGCTGGGTCAGCTTCGCGCTGCTGGTGCCCGCCGGCTACGCACTCTTCCAGGTCTTCCGCATGCAGCAGATGATCGCGGACGGCGCCATGCGTATCGACCCGGCCATCGAGGCCTGGCACTACGGCTATCCGCTGATCTTCGCCACGGCCGCGGCGATCCTGCTCTCCTGGGGCTATCGCCAGGTGCGCGAGAAGCTCTCGCCCCCGGACCTGGTGCTGATGGTCAGCGCCCTGGCCGTGGCCGGCTACCTGATCCTGATCTTCGGCACCCCGCTGCGTGCCTCCACCGGCACCTCCTTCGCGCCCATCGGCATCTCCTATGCGGCGCTGGCCGGCTCGCTGCTGATCCTGGAGCTGACCCGCCGGGTGGCCGGCCTGGCGCTGGTGATCATCTCGGCCATCTTCCTGCTCTACGTCTTCGCCGGCCCCTACCTGCCGGGCTTCCTGGGCTACCCGGGGCTGTCGTTCAACCGCTTCTTCAGCCAGGTCTACACCGATGCGGGCATCCTCGGCCCGACCACCGCGGTCTCCTCGACCTACATCATCCTGTTCATCATCTTCGCCGCCTTCCTGCAGGCCTCGAAGGTGGGGGACTACTTCGTCAACTTCGCCTTCGCCGCGGCCGGCCGCGCCCGCGGCGGCCCCGCCAAGGTCTCCATCTTCGCCTCGGGCCTGATGGGCATGATCAACGGCACCAGCGCCGGCAACGTGGTCTCCACCGGCTCGCTGACCATCCCGCTGATGAAGAAGGTGGGCTACCCCAGCAAGAGCGCCGGGGCCATCGAGGCCGCCGCCTCCACCGGCGGGCAGATCATGCCGCCGATCATGGGCGCCGGCGCCTTCATCATGGCCGAGATCACCGGCATCCCCTACACCGAGATCGCCGTGGCGGCGCTGATCCCCGCCATCCTCTACTTCCTCTCGGTCTACTGCATGGTGGACTTCGAGGCGGCCCGCAAGGGCATGCGCGGCATGCGCAAGGACGAGATCCCGCTGTTCTCGAAGCTGGTCAAGCAGGTCTACCTGTTCGCGCCGATCATCATCCTGATCGCCGCCCTGTTCATGGGCTACTCGGTGATCCGCGCCGGCACCCTGGCCACCGCCTCGGCGGCCGTGGTGAGCTGGATCTCGCCGCACAAGATGGGCATCCGCGCGATCCTCAAGGCGCTGCAGCTGGCCGGCACCATGGCGATCCAGATCATCGCCGTGTGCGCCTGCGCCGGCCTGATCGTCGGCGTGATCTCGCTGACCGGCGTCGGCGCGCGCTTCTCCTCGCTGCTGCTCGGCCTGGCCGGCTTCAGCCAGCTGCTGGCGCTGTTCTTCGCCATGTGCATCTCGATCCTGCTGGGCATGGGCATGCCGACCACCGCCGCCTACGCGGTGGCCGCCTCGGTGGTGGCCCCCGGCCTGATCAACATCGGCATCCAGCCGCTGGTGGCCCACTTCTTCGTGTTCTACTTCGCGGTGGTGTCGGCGATCACCCCGCCGGTGGCCCTGGCCTCCTATGCCGCGGCGGGCATCTCCGGGGCCAATGCCATGGGCACCTCGGTGGCCTCGTTCAAGATCGGCCTGGCGGCCTTCATCGTACCCTTCATGTTCTTCTACAGCCCGGCCATGCTGATGGAGGGCAGCGCCCTGCAGATCCTGCGGGTCGGCCTCACCGCCACCCTGGGCATCGTGCTGCTGGCCGCCACCGTACAGGCCTGGTTCTTCGGGCCGGTGAAGGCCTGGCAGCGCCTGGTGATGCTGGTGGGCGCGATCTTCATGATCTACGGCGGCATCTATACCGATGTGGCCGGCCTGGCCATCGGCGTGCTGATGTTCCTGATGCAGCGCGGGCTGCGCGGGGGCGGCGGCACGCCCCGCACGGCCACCTCCGGGTAGCCCTCGCCTCCCGGCCCCGGGCCGGGAGGCTGCTCGGTCCCCACCGACGAGAAAGGGGCCCTGCCGTTATCGGCAGGGCCCCTTTCCCATGGCATGTTCAGGGCAGGCTCAGGGCATGGCCGCTGCTCAGCCGACGATATTGTCGAGAACCCTCAGGGTCGGCGCGGCCTGGTTCAGGCCGGCAGAGAGAGAAAGTGCAGCCGGACGTGACTCCCGGCCGCGTCCTCTCAACCAACAATGTTATCCAGAATCTTCAGGGTCGGCGCAGCCTGGTTCAGGGTGTAGAAGTGCAGGCCCGGGGCGCCGCCGTCGAGCAGGCGCTGGCAGAGGCGCGAGATCACCTCCTCGCCGAAGGCGGCGATGGCCTCGCTGTCGTCGCCGTAGGCCTCGAGCTGCTTGCGGATCCAGCGCGGGATCTCGGCACCGCAGGCATCGGAGAAGCGCGCCAGCTTGGCGTAGTTGGTGATCGGCATGATGCCGGGCACGATGGGTGCCTCGACCCCCAGCGCGCGGGCCCGCTCGACGAAGTGGAAGTAGGCGTCGGCGTTGAAGAAGTACTGGGTGATGGCGAGGTTCGCCCCGGCCTTCATCTTGCGGGCGAAGTTCTCCAGATCCCGCTCGAGGCTTGGCGCCTGGGGGTGGGACTCCGGGTAGGCGGCCACGGCGATCTCGAAGTGATCGCCGGTCTCCTCGCGGATGAACTCGACCAGCTCGTTGGCGTAGCGCAGCTCGCCGATGCCGCCCATGCCCGAGGGCAGGTCCCCGCGCAGCGCCACCAGGCTGTCGATGCCCTCCTCGCGGTAGCGGGCCAGCAGCTCGCGCAGCTGCCCCTTCTCGCTGCCGATGCAGGAGAGGTGGGGCGCGGTGGTGATGCCCGACTCGCGCACCCGACGCACGGTCTCCAGGGTACGGTCCTGGGTGGAGCCGCCGGCGCCATAGGTCACCGAGAAGAAGCGCGGCTCCCGGGCGGCCAGGGCATCGCGCACCCCGAGCAGCTTCTCCCGGCCGGCATCGGTATTGGGCGGGAAGAACTCGAAGCTGACGCCGAGCGGATGTTCCTGGGTGCTCATCGGGGATCCTCATGAAGCGAATGCATGATGGGACCATTGTGACGACTCGCCCGGCGGCCCACCAATGAAAGATTCGCGACGACACATCAATCTGGCTCATGTTGGCGTCGCCCCGGCCAGCAGGCATCATGACCCTTTTGCCCGGAGGCCCCATGCCCGCCCTCGACCCCGGCGCCCTGATGGGCCCGCTCTGGACCCTGCTGGCCTATGTCGCCCTGGGCTGGCTGGCCGCCCGGCGGCTCGCCGTGGACCCGCGGCCCGTGGCCACCCTGCTGATCTACCTGATCGCCCCGCTGACCTTCTTCCGCGCCCTGACGCTGGGGGGGCCGACGCCCGGCTACCTGCTGCTCACCCTGGCGACCTTCCTCACCGCCAGCCTGCTGGCGCTGGCGGTGCATCGGCTCACCCGCCATCGCTTCGCGGCCCAGGAGAGCGCCCTGCTGGCCTTCTCCGCCGGCACCGGCAACACCGGCTACTTCGGCCTGCCGGTGGCGCTAGTGCTGCTGCCCCCGGAGGGCGTCACCCTCTACCTGTTCTGCGTGCTGGGGATCACCCTCTACGAGTTCACCGTGGGCTTCTACCTGAGCGCCCGGGGGCAGTTCTCGGTGGGCGAGAGCCTGGCGAAGATCGTGCGCCTGCCACTGGTCTACGCCTTCCTGGCGGCGCTGCTGGTCAGCGGCCTGGGCATGGCGGTGCCGGAGGCGGCCATGGAGGGGCTGGCGGTGTTCCCCGCCACCTACACCCTGCTGGGCATGATGATCATCGGCATGACCCTGGGGCGGGTATCGCTGCGGGAGGTGGACGGCCGCTTCATCGGTGCCTGCGTGGCGATTCGCTACGGCCTCTGGCCGCTGCTCGCCCTGGGCGCCGTGCTGGTCCTGCAGGCGCTGGCGCCGCTGTCACCGGAGCTGGCCATGGCCATCCTGCTGCTGGGCGTGGTGCCCATGGCCGCCAACGTGGTGGTGGTGGCCATGGAGCTGGGCATCGCCCCGGCCAAGGGGGCGCTCGCCGTGCTGGTCACCACCCTGGCCGCCCCGCTGCTGATCCCGCTCTACCTGACGCTGATGATGCGGCTGGCAGGGCTATAGAGCAGGCCATCGCTGTTGACTCTGACTCCATAGCGAAAGGCGCCGGGGACAGGTCGAAGAGGGGGTCCGGAGACCAGGGATGGCGGAGGTAGCGTACAGGGAGGTATTTACAGCGCCCCCTCGAAGGCCTGTCGCCGGTAAAGCCTTGAGCGGTGTTGCCATCCCTGAGAAAGCATCAGTAGCGATAGTCATCGGGCTTGTAGGGGCCGTCCGCCGGGACGCCGGTGTAGTGCACCTGGGCCTCGTTCATGCGGGTGATCACCCCGCCGAAGCCCTCCACCATGTAGCGGGCCACCTCCTCGTCCAGGTGGCGAGGCAGCACCGTGACCCCCAGGGCCTCGCGCCGCTCCGCCTCGGGCAGGTCGGCGAAGCGCCCCTGATAGAGGTGCATCTGCGCCAGCACCTGGTTGGCGAAGGAGCCGTCCATCACCCGGGAGGGATGGCCGGTGGCATTGCCCAGGTTCACCAGCCGCCCCTCGGAGAGCAGGATCAGGTAGTCCCGGCTGGCCGGATCGAAGTGGCCCGGCTTGCTGTCGCGATAGACCTTGTGCACCTGGGGCTTGACCTCCTCCCAGTGCCAGCGGCGACGCATGTAGGCGGTATCGATCTCGCTGTCGAAGTGGCCGATGTTGCAGACCACCGCGCCCGGCTTGAGGGTGTCGAGCATGGCCGCGTCGCAGGCGCCGATGTTGCCGGTGGCGGTGACCACCAGGTCGATACGCCCGAGCAGCTCGCGTTCGATGCTCTCCCGGCCGCGGTTGATGCCCTCGCGATAGGGCGACACCACCTCGAAGCCGTCCATGCAGGCCTGCATGGCGCAGATCGGGTCGATCTCCGCCACCTTGACGATCATCCCCTCCTGGCGCAGCGAGGCCGCCGAGCCCTTGCCCACGTCGCCGTAGCCCACCACCAGCGCCTGCTTGCCGGCCAGCAGGTGGTCGGTGCCGCGCTTGATGGCGTCCGACAGCGAGTGGCGACAGCCATACTTGTTGTCGTTCTTCGACTTGGTGACGGCGTCGTTGACGTTGATGGCCGGCACCTTCAGCAGGCCGTCGCGCAGCATCTCCTGCAGGCGGTGCACCCCGGTGGTGGTCTCCTCGCTGATGCCGTGGATGGCATCGAGCAGCTCGGGGCGCTTGTCGTGGAGCAGGGCGGTGAGGTCGCCGCCGTCGTCGAGCACCAGGTTGGGGGTCCAGCCGTCGGGGCCCGCCACCGTCTGCTCGATGCACCACCAAAACTCCTGCTCGGTCTCGCCCTTCCAGGCGAACACCGGGATGCCGGCGGCGGCGATGGCCGCGGCGGCGTGGTCCTGGGTGGAGAAGATGTTGCACGACGACCAGCGCACCGAGGCCCCCAGGTCGACCAGGGTCTCGATCAGCACCGCGGTCTGGATGGTCATGTGGATGCAGCCGGCGATGCGGGCCCCGGCCAGCGGCTGCTCATCGCGGTACTGGGCGCGGATCGCCATCAGCGCGGGCATCTCCGTCTCGGCAATGCGGATCTCGCGGCGCCCCCAGTCGGCCAGGGCGATATCGGCCACCTTGAAGTCCTGGTCAGCGGGCGTGCTCACGGCGGGCTGGTTCATGGGATCACCTCGTCACATGGGGAAATGCGTGGGTTTCACTATAGGCAGGGAACCCGAACGCCGACAATCAACGCGGGAAGCCCTCGACCCCCCATTCGCCGAGGCGCTCCGCCAGCGCCGCCACCTCGGGATGGGTGAAGAAGTCGACCAGTGCCGCGGCCCGCTCCGGCCCCACCCCCGGCTGGTCGCGCCACCGGTGCAACGAGCGCCCCGCCAGCGCCTCCCAGGTCGCGGCGTCCGCCGCGGCGTGGCCCGGCGGCGCCCCCAGGGCGGCGAGCCAGGCGGCGAAGGGGCGCGAGCGGGCGGTGGCAAAGGCGTCGCTCAGCGAGGCCGCCCGCTGCGGGCCGATGCCATGGGCCGCCTGCAGCGCCGCGGCATCGAGTGCCAGCCCGTCCAGCAGCCCCGCGACCAGCCCGGCCTCCACCAGCGCCTGCCAGGTGCCGGGCCCCACGCCGGAGAGCGCCAGCCCCTCGGGGCCGGAGAGCCAGGCCAGGCGCTCCAGGAACTGGCCCTCGCAGCCGGGGCTCGGGCGCCAGCAGCTCAGGGCGTGGAAGGCCTCGGGATCGGGCGGCGCCAGTTCCGGCCGCTCGGCGGCCCGCCAGGCCACGCCCTCCAGGCGCGGGATGGTCAGGCCCGCCAGGGCGATGACCACGTGATCCCCCGGCCGGATGTCGAGCGATGCCCAGCGCGCCAGGGAGCCCACGCCCACCCGGCGGATGGTCCGCCGGTCGAGCTCCACCGGCACCAGGTGCAGCAGCGGGGTGATGCGGCCGGTCCGGCCGACGCGAAACTCCACGCCGCGCACCTCGGCCAGCGCCTCCCGGGGCGGATGTTTCCAGGCCACCGCCCAGGGCGGCGGCTCGGCCTCCCAGGCCTCCCCCGGCGGTCGCGAGGCCTGCCGCAGCACCACCCCGTCGGTGGCGAAGGGCAGGGGGCCCCGGAACCAGGCGTCGCGCTGGCGCGCCACCTCCTCGAGGGTCGCCACCGGCCGGGTCAACGCCGCGGACTCGGCGAAGCCCAGCTCGGCCAGTCCCTCGAGCCGCTCCGTCATCTCTCGGGGACCATCCGGCCAGTCCCACACGAAGAGCCCGATCTCGGCCGCCGCCTCATCCTCCAGCACCTGGCGGGCCAGCCGTCCCGCCACCTCGCTGCGCGCCCCCACCCCGCCCGACTCCGCCTGGACGTGCCGCGCCAGGCGCAGGTGGAGTTCGCCCTGCAGCACGGCGTCCCGTACCTCGGGCAGGCGCTCGGGCACGGCGGGCAGCCGGCGCACCCGGGCGGTCCACTCCTGCCCGCGGTGGCCGTCGCCGCGGCTGATGGCGCGCACCAGCACCCCGCGGCGATAGACCAGGGTCACGGCCACCCCGTCCACCTTGGGCTGGAGCCAGGCGTCCGACCGTCGGGCCAGCCAGCGCGAGACGGCCCCCTCGTCGGCGAGCTTGGCGAGCCCGGTCTGGGGTACCGGATGCGCGACGTCACCGCCCGGGTGACCCGGCGGCGGCAGCGCGAGCACCCGCCCGGGGTGACAGCGACGCCAGCGCGCGAGGCGCTCACGGGCCTGGTCGTAGACGTCGTCGCTGACGAGGGACTCGCCGCGCCGGTAGTAGGCGTCGTCCCACTCGGCGAGGCGCTCGACCAGGGTGTGGATCGCCTCCGGGGAGGGCGGGGCCGGGCAGGCGTCGGCCAGCCCCGGCGGCGGGAGCAGCAGGGACAGCAGCAGGAGGGCGGCCAGCCACGGCCGGCCGAGGGGAAGACGCAGCGGCATGGGCGACTCCGCCTGGCGAAGGGGTGGCACTCACCATAGCAACAGGCCCCGCGCGGCGATGCCGGCGGGGCCTGTCATCGGCCGTAGGCGCTGGCTTACAGGCCGGCGGCCTGGCGCAGCGCGGCGGCGCGGTCGGTCTTCTCCCAGGGGAAGGCCGTGAAGGTCTCGGTATGCTCCTGCCCCTGGGTGTCGGTCCAGGTGTAGGCGGTCTCGAAGGGCTCGCGGCCGAAGTGGCCGTAGGCCGAGGTCAGGCGGTACATGGGGTGGAGCAGGTCGAGCATGCGGGTGATGGCATTGGGCCGCAGGTCGAAGTGCTCGCGCACCAGCTCGATGATCCGTGCGTCGTCGACCTTGCCGGTGCCGAAGGTGTTGATCGATACCGAGGTGGGCTCGGCCACGCCGATGGCGTAGGAGACCTGGATCTCGCACTTGTCGGCCAGTCCCGCGGCGACCAGGTTCTTGGCCACGTAGCGCCCGGCGTAGGCGGCGCTGCGGTCGACCTTGGAGGGGTCCTTGCCGGAGAAGGCGCCGCCGCCGTGGCGGGCCATGCCGCCGTAGGTGTCGACGATGATCTTGCGCCCGGTCAGGCCGCAGTCGCCCACCGGGCCGCCGATCACGAACTTGCCGGTGGGATTGATGTGGTAGCGGGTCGTCTCGGTGAGCCACTCGGCGGGAATCACCTGCTCGATGATCTCGCGGCGGACCATCTTGCGCAGGTCCTCCTGGCCGATGCCCGGATCGTGCTGGGTCGAGAGCACCACCGCATCCACGCCGCAGGGCTTGCCGGCCTCGTCATAGCGGAAGGTGACCTGGCTCTTGGCATCCGGCCGCAGCCAGGGCAGCAGGCCGTGCTTGCGCAGCTCGGCCTGGCGCTCCACCAGCCGATGGGCGTAGTGGATCGGCGCCGGCATGAAGCTCTCGGTCTCGTTGGTGGCGTAGCCGAACATCAGGCCCTGGTCGCCGGCCCCCTGGTCCTCGGGCTTGGCGCGGTCGACGCCCTGGGCGATGTCCACGCTCTGCTTGCCGATCAGGTTGAGCACGCCGCAGGTCTCGCCGTCGAAGCCGACGTCGGAGGAGGTGTAGCCGATGTCGGTGATCACCTCGCGCACCAGCGCCTCGAGGTCGACCCAGGCCGAGGTGGTGATCTCGCCGGCGACGATGGCCACGCCGGTCTTGACCAGGGTCTCGCAGGCCACGCGGGCATGCTTGTCGCGGGCGATGATGGCATCCAGCACCGCATCGGAGATCTGGTCGGCGATCTTGTCCGGGTGTCCCTCGGAGACGGACTCGGAGGTAAACAGGGAGTATTCGCTCATGGCGTCCTCGGCCCTCGTTGTATCGGCAATAGGCAGTCGCGAAGTCTACACGCTGCGGCCCTGCCGGGCATCCACGATTTGAAGCCCGGCGTCAAGTCGGCGACAATACGTCACCGACTTCGACCGCGCCGCGCACGTCCCGCGCCGCGCCCGAACCAGCCAGAACGCACCCCCGCCGCCCTCCGGCGGGTCTGCACCGCTTATGTCTGCCGCAGGCGAGGAGCCACCAATGCCATCCCGATTCGAACTGGCCAATGCCATTCGCGCCCTGTCCATGGATGCCGTCCAGAAGGCCAAGTCCGGCCATCCCGGCGCCCCCATGGGCATGGCCGACATCGCCGAGGTGCTGTGGAACGACTACCTCAAGCACAACCCGGCCGACCCCAAGTGGCCAGACCGTGATCGCTTCGTGCTCTCCAACGGCCACGGCTCCATGCTCCTCTACTCCCTGCTGCACCTCACCGGCTACGAGCTGAGCCTCGAGGAACTGCAGAGCTTCCGCCAGCTCCACGCCAAGACCGCCGGCCACCCGGAGTACGGCTATGCGCCGGGCGTCGAGACCACCACCGGCCCGCTGGGCCAGGGGCTGGCCAACGCCGTGGGCATGGCGCTGGCCGAGAAGACCCTGGCCGCCCAGTTCAACCGTCCCGGCCACACCATCGTCGACCACACCACCTGGTGCTTCGTCGGCGACGGCTGCCTGATGGAGGGCATCTCCCACGAGGTCGCCTCGCTGGCCGGCACCCAGAAGCTCGGCAAGCTGATCACCTTCTACGACGACAACGGCATCTCCATCGACGGCGAGGTCGAGGGCTGGTTCACCGATGACACCGCCAAGCGCTTCGAGGCCTATGGCTGGCACGTGGTGCCCAACGTCGACGGCCACAAGCCGGAGGAGATCCAGGCCGCCATCGAGCTGGCCAGGAGCCACGACGACCGGCCGAGCCTGATCATCTGCAAGACGGTGATCGGCTTCGGCGCGCCCAACAAGCAGGGCAAGGAGGAGTGCCACGGCGCCCCGCTGGGCGAGGAGGAGGTGGCCGCGGCACGCCAGCAGCTCGGCTGGCCCCACGCCCCCTTCCATATCCCCGAGGAGATCTACCGCGGCTGGGACGCCAGCGAGGTCGGCAGGACGCGCCAGGACGACTGGCAGGCCCGCTTCGATCGCTACGCCGAGGCGTATCCCGAGCTGGCCCGCGAGTTCCAGCGTCGCGTCCAGTGCAAGCTGCCGGTGGAATTCACCAGCGAGGCGCTGATCGAGAAGGCCCAGCAGGCCGGCGAGACCATCGCCAGCCGCAAGGCCTCGCTCAACTGCCTCAACGAGCTGGGCCCGCAGCTGCCCGAGCTGCTCGGCGGCAGCGCCGACCTGGCGCCCTCCAACCTGACCTTCTGGGACGGCGCGAAGGCGATCACCCCGGAGACCCCGGACGGCAACTACCTGCACTACGGGGTGCGCGAGTTCGGCATGGGCGCGATCATGAACGGCATCGTGCTCCACGGCGGCTTCATCCCCTACGGCGCCACCTTCCTGATCTTCATGGAGTACATGCGCAACGCCGTGCGCATGGCGGCGTTGATGGGCAAGCGGGCCATCTACGTCTTCACCCACGACTCCATCGGCCTGGGCGAGGACGGCCCCACCCACCAGCCGATCGAGCAGCTGACCAGCCTGCGCTCCACGCCGAACCTCTCCACCTGGCGCCCCTGCGACGCCGCCGAGACCGCCGCCGCCTGGGATGCCGCCCTCAAGCGCAACTCCGGCCCCACCGCCCTGGTGCTGTCGCGCCAGAACCTGCCGCACCAGGCGCGCACCAAGCAGCAGCTGGCCAGCATCCAGCGCGGTGGCTACGTGCTGCGCGACTGCGAGGGCACCCCGGCGCTGATCCTGATCGCCACCGGCTCCGAGGTCGCCCTGGCCATGGACGCCGCGGCAGAGCTCGAGGCCCAGGGCCACGCCGTGCGCGTGGTCTCCATGCCCTCCACCTACCGCTTCAACGGCCAGGAGGCCGAGTACCGCGAGAGCGTGCTGCCGAAGGCCGTGACCAAGCGCCTGGCCATCGAGGCCGGCCACCGCGACTACTGGCACAAGTACGTGGGCCTGGAAGGGCGCATCATCGGCATGCGCACCTACGGCGAGTCCGCCCCGGCCGGCGACCTGTTCAAGCACTTCGGCTTCACCGTCGAGAACGTGGTGCAGCAGGCCACCGAGCTGCTCGAGGGCTGATCGCCGCGGGCACTGCGACGCGGTGTAACGTAACAGGAAGGGCACGGCCGCCAGGCCGTGCCCTTCTTCATTCCCGTCCGGGGCATCGCCATGGGCCCTGCTCAGGCGATGGTGACCTCAGGGTCGAGGTAGACGTCCTGGATGGCCTGCAGCAGGGCCACCCCCTCGTCCATGGGCTTCTGGAAGGCCTTGCGCCCGGAGATCAGCCCCATGCCGCCGGCGCGCTTGTTGATCACCGCGGTGCGCACCGCCTCGGCCAGGTCGGAGGCACCCTTGGAGCCGCCGCCGGAGTTGATCAGCCCGGCGCGGCCCATGTAGCAGTTGGCCACCTGGTAGCGGGCCAGGTCGATGGGGTGGTCGGAGGTCAGCTCGTCATAGACCTTGGCATGGGTATGGCCGAAGCCGACGGCCCGGTAGCCCCCGTTGGTCTCGGGCAGCTTCTGCTTGACGATGTCGGCCTTGAGGGTGGCCGCCAGGTGGTTGGCCTGGCCGGTGAGGTCGGCCGCCACGTGGTAGTCGGTGCCCTCGTGCTTGAAGGCCGGATTGCGCAGGTAGGCCCACAGCACCGTCACCATGCCCAGCTCATGGGCCCGCTCGAAGGCCTCGCTGATCTCCATGATCTGCCGGCGGCTCTCGTGGGAGCCGAAGTAGATGGTCGCCCCCACCGCCACGCAGCCCATGTCGAAGGCCTGCTCGACCTGGGCGAACAGCGTCTGGTCGTAGATCGCCGGATAGCTCAGGGTCTCGTTGTGGTTGAGCTTGAGCATCATCGGGATGCGGTGCGCATAGCGCCGGGCCACCGAGGAGAGCACGCCCAGCGTCGAGGCCACGCCGTTGCAGCCGCCCTCGATGGCCAGCTCGACGATATTGGCCGGATCGAAGTAGCGGGGGTTGGGGGCGAAGGAGGCCCCGGCGGAGTGCTCGATGCCCTGGTCCACCGGCAGCAGGCTGAGATACCCCGTCCCGCCCAGCCGGCCGTGGTCGAACAGCCCCTGCAGGTTGCGCAGCACCGTGGGGCGGCGGTCGCTGTCGGCCACCACCCGGTCGACGAAGTCGGGCCCGGGCAGGTGCAGGCTGTCGCGGGGGATGCCCCGGCACTGGTGGGTCAGCAGGGTCTCGGCCTCGTCGCCGAGCCAGTTGGCGATATCGGTCATGGCGTTCCTCTCCGTGGTCGGGTTGATGTCGCTATTCCCAGCGTAGCGGATGACCGTAACCACCGTGGGCCGGGCCTTGCAACCTGTCGCCAGGCGAGGACAAGGGCCCCGCGGTTAGCGACCGCTGCGCCGCCGGCCCGTCGGCCGCGGCGACCGACGGCGGCGCGCGGCCGACACACGAATAGCGTGCTAACATGCTCGTCCCCTTCCGTCGCGACAGGCGAGGATCATCGATGGCCGTTCTGCGCGGTTTCCTCTGGCTGCTGGGCTTCCTGCTGCTCGACGATGCGCTGGTCACCCTGGCCGGCCTGCCGGTCTCGGCCGGCGTGGCCGGCATGCTGCTGCTCAGCGCCTGGCTGATGCTGCGCGGCACGGTATCGGCCGATATCGCCGCCGCCGCCCAGCCGCTGATAGGCGTGCTGGCCATGCTGATCATGCCCGGCGTGGTGGGCATCTTCTTCATGCTCGACGCGCTCGCCGGGCAGTGGACCGCGATCCTCGCCGCCCTGGTCCTCGGCACCCTGCTCAGCGTCTTCACCACCCTGTGGCTGATGCGCCGGCTGATGGGCGGGGGCGACCATGAGTGAGCTGATCGACCACCTGATGGCCACGCCGCTGGGGGCCATCGCCCTGACCCTGGCCGCCTACGTGGCCGGACAGCACCTGTTCCGGCGGCTCGGCGCCCCCGGCTGGTGCCCGCCGATCCTGGTCGCCGCCCTGCTGCTGGCCGGGGTGCTGGCCCTGGCCGGCATCGACTACGCCGACTACCGCGAGGGTGCCGGCTGGCTGATGCTGCTGCTGGGGCCGGCCACCGTGGCCCTGGGCCTGCCCCTCTACCAGCAGATGCCGCACATCCGCGCCCTGTGGCGCCCGCTGCTGGCCTGCCTGCCGCTCTCCGCGCTGCTGGCCGCGCTCTACGCGGTGGGCATCGCCTGGCTGCTCGGGGCCCCGCCGGAGATCCTCGCCTCCCTCGCGCCCAAGTCGGTCACCGCCCCCATCGCCATCGGCATCACCGAGCAGATCGGCGGCTCGGTGTCGCTGATGATGGGCGGCCTGCTGATCACCGGCGTGGCCGCCATCGGCTTCGTCACCCTGCTGGCACGCTGGATGGGCATCCGCGACGAGCGCATCCTCGGCTTTGCCCTGGGCATCAACGGCCACGCCCTGGGCACGGTGCGCGCCTTCGAGATCAGCCCCACCGCCGGCGCCTTCGCCTCGCTGGGGATGAGCCTGACCGGCATCCTCACCGCCCTGCTGCTGCCGCTGGCCTGGCGCCTGCCGGGACTCGTCGGCTGAAGTGCGCTAGAATCTGCGCTTTGTGTCTGCCCGGGAGTCAGTGCCACCGCCATGGCCCACCGCATCGCCATCAACGGTTACGGCCGCATCGGCCAGTGCGTGCTTCGCGCCCTGATTGAACAGCAGCGTGGCGACCCGGCGGACGCGCCGGGAAGCGGCCATCCGCCCCTGGAGGTGGTGGCGATCAACGAGCTCTCCGACCTCGCCACCATCGCCTACCTGACCCGCTACGACACCACCCACGGCCGCTTCCCCGGCCGCGTGGAGGCCGACGGCGAGCAGCTGAGCGTGAATGGCCGGGCGATCCGGGTGCTCTCCGAGCCGGACCCCGACCGCCTGCCCTGGGGCGAGCTCGGCATCGACCTGGTGCTGGAGTGCTCCGGCAGCTTCCGGGACCGCGCCACGGCCTCCCGCCACCTGGCCGCCGGCGCCGGCCGCCTGCTCTTCTCCCAGCCGGCGGAGAGCGACGTGGATGCCACCATCGTCACCGGCATCAACGACCACGAGCTCGCCCCCGCCCACCGCATCGTCTCGGCGGCCTCCTGCACCACCAACTGCCTGGTGCCGGTACTCACCGTGCTGGACGAGGCGCTGGGCATCGAGCATGGCGTCACCACCACCATCCACTCGGCGATGAACGACCAGCCGGTGATCGACGCCTACCACCAGACGGACCTGCGGCTGACCCGGTCGGCAATGCACTCCATCGTGCCGGTGGATACCGGCCTGGCGCGGGGCATCAACCGCCTGATGCCCCACCTGGCCGGGCGCTTCGAGTGCCTCCACGTGCGGGTGCCGACCATCAACGTCTCGGCCATGGACCTGGCCATCACGGTGGGCCGCGACACCAGCGCCGCCGAGGTCAACGCCCTGCTCGCCGAGGCCAGCCGCGGGCGCCTGGCCGGGCTGCTCGGCTACACCGAAGAGCCCATGGCCTCGGTCGACTTCAACCACGATCCGCGCTCCGGTATCGTGGACGCCACCCAGACCCGGGTGGCCGGCGGCCGCCTGATCAAGCTGCTGTGCTGGTTCGACAACGAGTGGGGCTTCGCCAACCGCATGCTCGATATCGCCCGCCGACTGGCCGCCATGCCGCCCGACACGCCCTGAACCCTTCGCCTGTGGTTTACCTACCAAGGTTTCCAGATGAGGAACACGCCCCGATGAACGTGCGCAAGATGACCGACCTCGACCTCAGCGGCCAGCGCGTGCTGATCCGCGAGGACCTGAACGTGCCCGTCAAGCACGGCAAGGTGACCAGCGACGCCCGCCTGCGGGCCGCCCTGCCGACCATCCAGGCCGCCATGGAGGCCGGTGCCCGGGTGATGCTGATGAGCCACCTGGGCCGCCCCACCGAGGGCGAGCCCGCCGAGGAGTTCTCCCTGGCGCCGGTGGCCGAGCACCTGGGCGAGCTGCTCGGCCGTCCGGTCACGCTGATCGGCGACTACCTGGACGCCGCCCTGGACCTGGCCGACGGCGAGGTGGTGCTGCTCGAGAACGTGCGCTTCAACAAGGGCGAGAAGAAGGACGACGAGACCCTGGCGAAGCAGTATGCCGCGCTGTGCGACATCTACGTGATGGACGCCTTCGGCACCGCCCACCGCGCCCAGGCCTCCACCCACGGCGTGGCGCGCTTCGCCCCCACCGCCTGCGCCGGCCCGCTGCTGGCCGCCGAGCTCGACGCCCTGGAGAAGGCCCTGGCCACCCCGGCGCGCCCCATGGCGGCCATCGTCGGCGGCTCCAAGGTCTCCACCAAGCTCGACGTGCTCACCGCGCTCGCCGAGAAGTGCGACCAGCTGATCGTCGGTGGCGGCATCGCCAACACCTTCATCGCCGCGGCCGGGCATCCGGTGGGCAAGTCCCTGCATGAGGCCGACCTGATCGGCCAGGCCCGGGCGCTGATGGAGAAGGTCGAGATCCCGCTGCCCACCGACGTGGTGGTGGCCACCGAGTTCTCCGAGCAGGCCTCCGCGGTGGTCAAGCCAGTGGACCAGGTGGGCGACGACGAGATGATCCTCGACATCGGCCCCGAGACCGCCGCGCGCCTGGCGGGCATGCTCAAGGATGCCGGCACCATCCTCTGGAACGGCCCGGTGGGGGTGTTCGAGATCGACCAGTTCGGCCACGGCACCGAGGTGATCGCCAAGGCCATCGCCGAGAGCCCGGCGTTCTCCATCGCCGGGGGCGGCGACACCCTCGCCGCCATCGACAAGTACGGCATCGCCGACCGGGTCTCCTACATCTCCACCGGCGGCGGCGCCTTCCTCGAGTATGTCGAGGGCAAGACCCTGCCGGCGGTGGCCGCCCTCGAGGCCGCCGCCCGCGGCTGATGCCGGCCCCCATTGACCGACGACAACCCCTTTTCGATGAACGTCATGCGGCGCCCGGGCGGCGCCGCGACCACGTGAACAAGGTGACCCCATGGCACTGATCAGCATGCGCCAGATGCTGGACCACGCCGCCGAGCGCGGCTACGGCATCCCGGCCTTCAACGTCAACAACCTCGAGCAGATGCGCGCCATCATGGAAGCCGCCGACGCCACCGACTCCCCGGTGATCGTCCAGGCCTCCGCCGGCGCCCGCAAGTACGCCGGGGCCCCCTTCCTGCGCCACCTGATCCTGGCCGCGGTGGAGGAGTTCCCGCATATCCCGGTGGTGATGCACCAGGACCACGGCACCAGCCCCGCGGTGTGCCAGCGCTCCATCCAGCTCGGCTTCTCCTCGGTGATGATGGACGGCTCGCTGGGCGAGGACGGCAAGACCCCGATGGACTACGCCTACAACGTCGACGTCACCCGTCGCACCGTGGAGATGGCCCATGCCTGCGGCGTCTCCGTGGAGGGCGAGCTGGGCTGCCTGGGCAGCCTGGAGACCGGCATGGCCGGCGAGGAGGACGGCATCGGCGCCGAGGGCAAGCTGGACATTGAGCAGCTGCTCACCGATCCCGAGGAGGCCGCCGAGTTCGTCAAGGCCACCCAGGTCGACGCCCTGGCCATCGCCATCGGCACCAGCCACGGCGCCTACAAGTTCACCAAGCCGCCCACCGGCGACACCCTCTCCATCCAGCGCATCAAGGAGATCCACGCCCGCATCCCCGACACCCACCTGGTGATGCACGGCTCCTCCTCGGTGCCCCAGGAGTGGCTCGAGGTGATCAACCGCTACGGCGGCGAGATCCCCGAGACCTACGGCGTGCCGGTGGAGGAGATCGTCGAGGGCATCCGCCACGGCGTGCGCAAGGTCAACATCGACACCGACCTGCGCCTGGCCTCCACCGGGGCGGTGCGCCGCTTCCTGGCCGAGCACCCCAGCGAGTTCGACCCGCGCAAGTTCCTCAAGGAGACCGTCTCGGCCATGCGCGACGTCTGCATCGCCCGCTACGAGGCGTTCGGCACCGCCGGCAACGCCAGCCGCATCAAGCCGATCAGCCTCGAGGCCATGGTCGGTCGCTACGAGAGCGGCGAGCTCGCCCCCAAGGTGAAGTGAGACGCTGACGGTCAGGCAGGCGACAGAAGGGGGCGGCCGGTGAGAGCCAGCCACCTCACCAACGACACCGCCCCCGGCGCATGGCCGGGGGCGGCAGGGAGGAAGCGGCTTCCTCCGATGGGAGCCTCGAGGCGATTACCAGCTGGAATCCCCTTCCTCCTCGTCGGGGGTCTCCCACTCTTCCTCTTCGTTCTCCTCTTCCTCGTCGAACTCGTACTCCTCTTCCTCGTTCTCGTACTCGGTGCCGTCATAGGCCGTGCCGGTCTCGGCGTTGCCCTGGCTGCTGCCACCGGTGGCATCCGGGGCGGTCTCCTCGTGGGGCGTCGGCTCTTCCGGCTCCTCGTCGTGCATGTCGCCGAAGGCCAGCGGGCTGGCGGCCAGGCCGAAGGTAATACCGAAGATACCGAGTTTCTTGAGGAATTCCTTGGACATCATGTTCGCACCTCCAATGGAGTCTGAACGTGAATTTCCTGATGAAGCCGAGGGCTTCGTGTGTCATGTCGAGAGGCCGGTAAGGCGTCTCGCCGACATGTCCTGCTCACCTCGACTGGTGCAGGCAGCGGGCCAGGCTGCCAACAGAAAAATAAAAACGCTTTAAAATCAATTAAATGAAATGGTATTGCACCAGGCCATCCTGGCCGGGAACACCCCCGCGACGTGGTGAAATCTGGCACATGGGGCCGGCCGGCACAGTGGCCCCGCGGCCAGCGGCAGGGGGTGGGCCGCCCAGGGACTGCCGGCCGAAGATTGAAAACACTGTTCACAAAGTGGCCGGAGTAGGCTTTAATAAGGGACATGATGCACTCTGGCCACACCCGTGAGGTCTGGTGATGCCACGCCCTCTCTGCCTGCTCTTTGACTGTGACGGCACCCTGGTCGACAGCGAGCCGCTGCTCGCCGACGAGATGTCCACCGCCCTGACGGCGGTGGGGCTGCCGTTCCAGCCCAGCGACTACATGGGCGAGTTCCGCGGCGCCCGCTTCCGTCGCATCGTGGCAGAGCTGGAGCGCCGGCACGGCAGCGTCGACCCCGAGCGCCTCGAGCCGCTGGAGGCGACGATGCGCAGCAACCTCAATCACCGCCTGGCCAGCGAGCTCCGCCCCATCGCCGGTGCCACCGAGGCGCTGGCGCTGCTCCAGGACTACCCCATGGGCGTCGTCTCCAACGGCCCCGAGAACAAGATCCGCACCTCCCTGGCCGCCACCGGCCTCGAGGCGGTGTTCGGCGACCACCTGTTCAGCGCCTATGTCGCCAACTGCTGGAAGCCCGACCCCTGCCTCTACCTTCACGCCGCCCGCGAGATGGGCTTTGCCCCGGCGCAGTGCCTGGTCATCGAGGATTCCGTGGTAGGCGTGCGTGCCGCCCTGGCCGCGGGCATGACGGTGATCCACCTCAACCGCTTCCCCGACGTGGAGGAGACCCCGGAGGGCGCCATCATGATCACCAGCATGTTCCAGCTGCCCACGGTGGTCGCCCGGCTCGTCAACGACCCGCCCTCCCGCGTGGCCACGGCCCGCTGAGCCCGCACCCGGCGACGATGCAGCCGGGCGCCGCGGGCGCTATCATCCCGCCACTGCCTTCATTCATCCGCAGGGGGGAGCCCGTCATGGCCTCACTTCAGGATCAGCTTCGCGGCCTGGTCTACTCCACCGAGCACGGGGAGACCTGCCCCGACTGCCGCCAACCGGTGGCCGACTGCCGCTGTGACGAACAGGCCGAGCAGGCCCGGCTGGCCGAACTCGACGGCATCGTGCGCCTCCGCCGGGAGACCAGCGGCCGCAAGGGCAAGGGGGTGACCACCGTCTCGGGCATCCCGCTGCCGGCGGCCGAGCTCAAGGCCCTCGCCAAGGCGCTGAAGAAGCGCTGCGGCACCGGCGGCGCCGTGAAGGAGGGCGTCATCGAGATCCAGGGCGACCATCGCGATACGCTCAAGGCCGAGCTGGAGGCGCGTGGCTATACCGTCAAGCTGGCCGGTGGCTGAGCCTCGAGGCCGGCCAGCAGGGCGTCCAGCGCCAGCTCGACCGGCGCCTCCAGCTTCACGGCATAGAGGTCGTCGGCCCGGGTGCGCCCGAGGTTGAGGCAGGCGATCGGCTTGCCGTCGCGGGCGGCGGCCCGGGCAAAGCGGAAGCCGGAGAAGACCATCAGCGAGGAGCCGACCACCAGCAGCGCCTCGCTCTCGGCCAGCAGGTCGAAGGCGCGCTCGACGGTATCGCGAGGCACGCTGTCGCCGAAGAACACCACGTCGGGCTTCCAGATGCCGTCGCCGCAGCGCGTGCAGCCGGGCACCTCGAAGCTCGAGAAGTCGGTCTCCAGGTCGGCATCGCCGTCCGGGGCGGCCCGCGCGCCGGTGGTCGACCACCGAGGGTTCCGATCGGCGAGCTCGGCGTGCAGGTCGTGACGCATGCGCCGGGCCCCGCAGCCCATGCAGCGCACCCGGTCGGCCCGGCCGTGGAGGTCGATCACCCGGCGCGAACCCGCCCGCTGGTGCAGGCCATCGACGTTCTGGGTGATCACCCCACGGATCCGGCCCAGCGCCTCGAGCCGTGCCAGGGCACGATGGGCCGCATTGGGACGTGCCTCGCCCAGGGTGCGGAAGCCCACCAGGGCCCGCGCCCAGTAGCGCTGGCGGGCCGCATGGCTGCCCATGAACTGCTGGTGCTGCATGGGCGGCGAGCGCTTCCAGCCGCCGCTGCGGTCACGGTAGTCGGGAATGCCGCTGGCGGTGCTGATCCCCGCCCCGGTCAGCACCACGAGCCCGGAATGCCGTTCGAGGAAGGCCCGCAGGTCGTCGAGCGCCTGCCGGTCGACGAGCCCGTTCTGATTCGTTCGCATGTCCACTCGCACCTCGCCTTCTCCGCGCCTCGAACCGAAAGAGCATGGCCCCCGACGGTCGAGGTTGTCTAGAATGGGCCAACGACTCCCCTGACCCTCCCCACTGAATGGGCAAGGAATCCCGATGGCCTGGCTGGAATACCTGCTTCCCCTGATCTTCCTGTTTCCGCTCTCGGCCATGGCGGTGATCGTGATGGCACTGCGCAACCTGCACGATGCCCGGGTGCGCTCGCCGTTCGATGCCCACCAGCTCCGCGAGCCCGGTCAGGCCCTGCGCGACCGCCTCGACCGCGCCTTTGCCGGCCTCTTCCTCAACGGCGCCCTGGGGCCCATCGTGACCCTGGCGCCGCTGGTCTACGGCATGGGGCGGATGCTCTTCGCCACCGAGCAGAACTGGTTCGAGTGGGCCCTCTACGGGGCACTCAGCACGCTGCTGGTGCTGCTCTACTGCTTCCTGCTGATCCGCGACTTCCAGCGGATCCGCCGCCTGAAGCTGGGACTGGCCTGCGAGCTGGCGGTGGGCCAGGAGCTGGCGCGACTGATCCGCCCCGAGGCCCACCCCTACTACGTCTTCCACGACGTGCCGGGCAACGGCACCCGCATCGACCACGTGGTGGTCACCCCCTGCGGGGTCTTCGTGGTAGAGACCCGCGCCCGCACCCGTCCGTTCACGCCCTCCGGCCAGGAGATCAACCTGGTCAACGTGGAGCGCGAGCGGCTGCGCTTCCCCGGCTGGAGCGAGCGCCAGCCGCTGGAGAGGACCCGCGAGCTGACCCGCTGGATGGCCGACTGGCTGGCCCAGCAGACCGGCCGCGAGGTCCCGGTGATGGGCGTGCTGACGCTGCCCGGCTGGAACGTGGAGGCCAGCGAGGCCCCCGATGACCTGCTGGTGGTCAGCGGCGAGAACCTCTCCCTGACCCTCGCCGAGCTTTGCCCCGGCGAGTTCGACCCGGCGGCCCACGACGCGGCGATCGCCGCGCTGCGCGAGCGTGCCGCCCGGGTGGAGCAGCTGAACGCCGCGACGGACTGACCTCCATAGGCCCACACGCCCGGGGCCGGGCGGCGGCCCGCTGCCGGCCTCAGTCGCCCCGCAGCCGGCCGCCCATCTCCTGAGCCAGGTCCACGGCGTAGTGGTCGGTCATGCCCCCGATGAAGTCCAGCATGCGCCGGTAGCTGTCGTAGAGGCTCCAGGAGGGGCGCGGGGTGTTCTCGCCGATCAGCGCCAGCACCCGCTGATGCTTGAAGGTCGAGCGGCCGGTGTGGTGGAGCTCGTGGGCCGCGCCGATGAAAGCCTCCAGCAGGATGCCCAGGGTCGTGTAGGCACCGATCTCCAGCTTGGCCTTGCGCTCGTTCTGGAAGATGCGCTCCCGGGCCAGCTGCTTGGCCGCCTTGACCCCCCAGCCCAGGTCCGGGTGGCAGAGCTCCAGCAGGTCCTCCTTGAGGCGCCCGCCCAGCAGCTCCGCCTCGTGCTGCACGAACACCGCCCCCACGTCGTTCACCGCCCGCTCCATGGCCGCCCCGCGCAGCGCGGCGATGCGCCGCCGCTGGGAGACCCCGTGACGCTGCATGGCCGCATAGTCCGCCGGCTCGCCGCCGGCGATCTGGATCAGCACGTCGGCGACCTCCTCGTAGCGCAGGATGCCCATCTCCAGGCCATCCTCGAGGTCGAGCAGCGCATAGCAGATGTCGTCGGCGGCCTCCACCAGCCAGGCCAGCGGGTGGCGACACCAGCGCCCCTCGCCCCGGGGCAGCAGGCCCAGCCGCTCGGCCACCTCGACGAGCAGGTGGCGTTCGCTCTGGTAGCAGCCGAACTTGCCGGCCGCCCCGCCGTGCTCCACGGTCCAGGGGTACTTGAGCAGGGTGCCCAGGGTCGCCGTGGTCAGGCGCATCCCGCCGCGGAACTGGTTGTACTCCACCTGGGTGACAATGCGAAAGCCCTGGGCGTTGCCCTCGTAGGTGAGCAGGTCCTCGCGTTCGGGCGCCGAGAGCCCGTCGAGCAGGCCGCTGCCGTCGGACTCGGCCCGGGCGAACCAGTCGCGGATGGCATACTCGCCGGCGTGGCCGAAGGGCGGGTTGCCGATGTCGTGGCCCAGGCACGCCGCCTGGACGATCACCCCCAGGTCGGCCGGGGTGATCCAGCCGGGCAGGCGGCCACTGAGCCGCTCGCCGACGATCATGCCCAGCGAGCGGCCCACGCAGCCTACCTCCAGGGAGTGAGTGAGGCGGGTGTGGATATGGTCGTTGTCGGTCAGCGGGTGGACCTGGGTCTTGCGCCCCAGGCGGCGGAAGGAGCCGGCGAAGACGATCCGGTCGTGGTCCTTGTGGAAGGGGCTGCGACCGATCTCGTCGCGGCCGCCGCCGGGGCGCTCGTCGCGCCGGTCATGCAGGCGGCTCGGGTCCAGCAGCCGCTGCCAGCTCATCTGCGTCATGGGCGTCTCTCCTTGAGAGACCCCATTCTGGCAGCCCCGGCCATCGCCGCCCAGCCCTGGCGCAGGGCGTTGGCCCAGCCCTCGGTTGCCATGACACCAAATCCGGACTAAATTCAGTCCACATGCCCGTGCGAAACCAGACGCCATGAAGTACTCAGAGAACATCAAGCCGATCAGCTATCTGAAGGCCCATGCCGCCGAGATTTCCCGCTCGCTCAACGAGCTGCGCGAGCCCATGGTGATCACCCAGAACGGTGAGGCCAGGATGGTCGTGCAGGACATCCGCAGCTATGAGCAGACCCAGGAGACACTGGCACTGCTCAAGATCCTGGCGCTGGGCAGCCAGGAGGTCGAGCAGGGCAAGACCCTGGATGCCGCAGAGGGCTTCCATCGGCTGCGCCGCGGGGATCGCTAGTCGTGGCGCTGCGGGTCGAGCTCACGGCCTCGGCCTTCGAGGACCTTCGCGAGCTCCACGGCTTCATCGCTGAAGACTCGCCCCCTGCGGCCGAGCAGCTGCTCGCCGCCATCGAAGCGCGCATCATGTCGCTGGGGCAGCACCCCGAGCGCGGCAGCCATGCCCGCGAGCTGCTGGAACTGGGCATCCGGGAGTATCGCCAGGTCATCGAGCCGCCGGTACGCATCCTCTACCGCCAGCATGACGAGCGCCTCATCGTCTACCTGATCGCCCACAGCCGCCGCGACATGCAGCGGCTGCTGGCGCGGCGACTGCTCGGCTAGCTTCTCCTCATGACCGCTTGGCGCTTGACGCTTGGCCTACTCCCCGTCCGCGAGCGCCGGGAGCAGGGTCTTCAGCTTCCGGGTGAGCGTATTGCGCCCCCAGCCCAGCAACTCGGCGGCCTCGCCCTTGCGCCCGCCGGTGTGGCGCAGGGCGGTCTCGATCAGGATGCGTTCGCAGACGCTGGAGAGCGGGACGGCCTCCTCATTCCCCGTCCGCGAGCGCCGGGAGCAGGGTCTTCAGCTTCCGGGTGAGCGTATTGCGGCCCCAGCCCAGCAACTCGGCGGCCTCGCCCTTGCGTCCGCCGGTGTGGCGCAGGGCGGTCTCGATCAGGATGCGTTCGCAGACTCTGGAGAGCGGGACGGCCTCCTCATTCCCCGTCCGCGAGCGCCGGGAGCAGGGTCTTCAGCTTCCGGGTGAGCGTATTGCGCCCCCAGCCCAGCAGTTCCGCGGCTTCGCCCTTGCGCCCGCCGGTATGGCGCAGGGCGGTCTCGATCAGGATGCGCTCGAAGTCCGGCACCGCCTCCTCCAGCAGGTGGGTATGCCCCGCCGCCAGGGCCCGGTCGGCCCAGTCGCGGAAGGCCGTCCGCCAGTCGCCGCTGGGGGCGGTGCCACCGTCGCAGTCGCGCAGCTCCGGCGGCAGGTCCTCCACCAGGACCTCGCGTCCCGAGGCCATTACCGTCAGCCAGCGGCAGGTGTTCTCCAGCTGGCGCACGTTGCCCGGCCAGGGCAGGCGGGTCAGGTGGGTCTCGGCTTCGGGGGTGAGCACCTTGACGTCGGTGGAGAGCTCCTTGGCGGCCTCGGCCAGGAAGTGGCGAGCCAGCCGCGGGATGTCCTCGCGCCGCTCGGCCAGCTTCGGCAGGTGCACGCGAATCACGTTGAGGCGGTGGAAGAGGTCCTCCCGGAAGCGCCCGTCGTCCACCAGGGTCTCGAGGTTCTGGTGGGTGGCGGCGATGATCCGTACGTCCACCTTCACCGGCGTGTGCCCCCCCACCCGATAGAACTCGCCGTCGGCCAGCACGCGCAGCAGGCGGGTCTGGGTCTCGGCAGGCATGTCGCCGATCTCGTCCAGGAACAGGGTGCCGCCGTTGGCCTGCTCGAAGCGCCCCTGCCGCTGGGCGGTGGCGCCGGTGAAGGCGCCCTTCTCGTGGCCGAACAGCTCGGACTCGATCAGGTCCCGGGGGATCGCCGCCATGTTCAGGGCGATGAACGGGTGGCCTGCCCGCGGGCTGTGCTGGTGCAGGGCCCGGGCCACCCGCTCCTTGCCGGTCCCCGACTCGCCGTTGATCAGCACGGTGATGTGCGAGTGCGACAGCCGGCCGATGGCGCGGAACACCTCCTGCATGGCCGGCGCCTCGCCGATGATCTCGGCGTCGAGCCCCTCGGGCACGCTCACCGGGCGCTTGCGCTCGCGGGCGTGGGCCACGGCGCGGCGCACCAGCGACAGGGCCTCGTCCACGTCGAAGGGCTTGGGCAGGTACTCGAAGGCGCCGCCCTGGTAGGAGGCCACCGCGCTGTCCAGGTCGGAGTGGGCGGTCATCACGATGACCGGCAGGTCCGGGTGGGCCTCCCGCACCCGGGCCATCAGGTCCAGGCCGTCGATACCCGGCATGCGGATATCGGTGACCAGCACCTCGGGCGGGTCATCCAGCAGGCGCTGCAGGGCGGTATCGGCGCGCTCGATGCACTCCACCTCGAGGTCGGGCTGGGCCAGGGCGCGCTCCAGCACCCAGCGAATGGCGCGGTCGTCGTCGACGATCACCACGCGTGCGGCGTCAGTCATGGCGCTTCTCCAGCGGAATCAGCAGTCGGAATTCGGTTTGGCCCGGCACGGACTCGCATTCGATGAGGCCCTGGTGCTGGTGCAGGATCGCCTGGGCGATGGAGAGGCCGAGGCCACTACCGTCGGCGCGGCCGGAGACCATGGGATAGAAGAGGGTCTCCTGCAGCGCCGCGGGAATGCCCGGGCCGTTGTCGATGATGCCCACCTCGCAGACCAGCCGGTGGCGCTCGGCGCCCAGGGTGAACTGGCGCCGCGCCCGGGTGCGCAGCACCAGCCGCGGCTCGGCCGTGCCCGCCTCGGTCATCGCCTCCACGGCGTTGCGCGCCACGTTGAGCACCGCCTGGATCATCTGCGCCTCGTCGCCGGCGAGGTCGGGCAGGCTGGGGTCGTAGTCGCGCTCGATCCGCACCCGGGGATGCTCCACGATCAGCAGCGAGCGTACCCGCTCCAGCACCTTGTGGATGTTCAGCGGCTCGTGGCGGGTCACCCGGTTGGGGCCGAGCATGGAGTCCACCAGGTCGCGCAGGCGGTCCACCTCCTCGACGATGATCCGGGTGAACTCCTTGAGCCCCGGGTCGTCCAGGTCCCGCTCGAGCAGCTGGGCCGCGCCGCGGATGCCCCCCAGGGGGTTCTTCACCTCGTGGGCCAGCCCGCGGGTCAGCACCTTGATGGTCTCCTGGCGGGTCATCAGCGCCTCCTCCCGGGAGATGCGCATCAGGCGATCGCGGGGCTCGATCTCCAGCAGCAGCTCGTCCGCCGAGAGCGGGGTGACCGTGTAGTCCACGGTCAGCGTCTCGCCGCCCTGCATCACCAGGCGCGCCTCGCGCTGGGTGAAGGGGTGGAACTCGTCCCGTGCCTTGCCGAGCACCTCGCCGAGGCCATCCTCGTGCTCCATCAACGAGACCAGCCCCAGCCCCTTCACGCGGGTCAGGCTGACCGCCAGCAGCGCCTCGGCGGAGGGGTTCATCCACCTCAGCCGCAGCTCGCCGTCCAGCAGCAGTACGGCCGTGGTCAGGTGCTCCATCAAGCGTTGGTACATCGATCGGGCCATGTCGTATCCACTATTGCCATGGGTACTGCAAGAAGCGCGCCACTCCAGGAAAGCGCGATATCAGCGCATTGTCGCTCTCCGACCGGGCACCGACATGCACCAAACTAGTGCATGCTGGCCACGCATGCACCATCGGGCGCACCACACAGGGGATTGCCAGCCCGGGCAGACCCGCCGCCGCGTACGGGAGGGATCAGGACGAGGCGTCGTCTCCGCGCAGGGCACGCCGACGCAGTTCCGGCTCGTCGCCGGGGATCCGCCCGGGTGCGGGGGCGACACGCTGCCCGGGCGTCGCCGGCTCCTCGGCTGGCGGGGCCGGCGGTCGGGGCGGTGAGGGGTGGTAATAGGGGGGCCGGTCACGAGGCGGCTCGTGACAGGGCCTGGGGCTGCCGTCCGGGCACCACGGCCAGGGTGCCCAGCGAGGGGGCAACTAATCGGCGCCGGTGGGGCGGTTCACGTTGGCGCGCTGCACATAGATGGTGACCGGCGAGCTGCGGTGACGCACCTCGCCGCCGGCATCGAGCAGTTCGGCCTGCAGCACGTGCTCGCCGGGGTTCATGTTGGCCACCATGAAGGCCGTGGTATGCATCGCCGACTGGCTCACCCGGCCGTCGACCAGCAGGCGGACGCGGTGATCCTCGCGCAGCTCGGGCTCGATGCCCAGCTCCACCGGCACGTTGCCGGCGGCTCCCACCGGGAAGGCCTGTTCATGGGACGGGGAGAGGATCCGGAAGCTGTCATAGGGCATGAAGGGCTGGCCCGGCCCGGCGCCGACCGCGGCCGCCCCGCTGCCCTCGACCCGAGGCGCGGCCTCGCCGCGGCGTACCTCGCCGGTGGAGGGCACCACGGTCAGCGGGGCGAGCTCCACCTGCTCGCCGCCTCGCTCCGGGTTGTCGGTGAAGATCACGTTGCCCTGGGCATCGGTGGTGCGGTAGATGGTCTGCGCCTGGGCCACCAGGCTCACCGAGAGCCCCAGCGCCAGTGCGGCAAGTGCCTTGTTCATGCGGATTCCCCTGCGTCGCGGCCGGCCCGATGGCACGGCCTGTCATTTGGCATCCCGAACCTGTCCCTTGGATAGTGTACATAACAAAGGGGTTCCGCCATGGCGGAACCCCTTCTGCGTTCAACGAGCCGATGCCGTTGACGTGCCGCTCCCGCCCCGGGGAGCGGCGCGCGTCCTCAGCAGCTGTAGTACATGTCGAACTCGATCGGATGGGTGGTCATGCGGATGCGCTCCACGTCCTCCATCTTCAGCTCGATGTAGGCATCGATCATGTCGTCGGTGAACACGCCACCCTCGGTCAGGAAGGCACGGTCCTGGTCCAGCGCCTCAAGGGCCTGGTCGAGGCTGTGGGCCACGGTCGGCACGGCCTTGCCCTCTTCCGGCGGCAGGTCGTAGAGGTTCTTGTCCATAGCGTCGCCGGGGTGGATCTTGTTCTTGATGCCGTCGATGCCGGCCATCAGCATCGCCGCGAAGCACAGGTAGGGGTTGGCGGTCGGGTCCGGGAAGCGGAGCTCGACGCGCTTGCCCTTGGGGCTGGCGGTGTAGGGGATGCGGATGGAGGCGGAGCGGTTGCGGGCCGAGTAGGCCAGCATCACCGGGGCCTCGAAGCCCGGCACCAGACGCTTGTAGGAGTTGGTGGAGGCGTTGGCGAAGGCGTTCAGGGCACGGGCGTGCTTGATGATGCCACCGATGTAGTAGAGCGCCATCTCGGAGAGGCCCGCATACTCGTCACCGGCGAACTGGTTGACGCCCTCCTTCCAGAAGGACTGGTGCACGTGCATGCCGCTGCCGTTGTCGCCGACCAGCGGCTTGGGCATGAAGGTGGCGGTCTTGCCGTAGGCGTGGGCCACGTTGTGGATCACGTACTTGAGTTCCTGGACCTCGTCGGCCTTCTTGACCAGGGTGTTGAACTTGACGCCGATCTCGTTCTGGCCGGCGTTGGCCACCTCGTGGTGGTGCACCTCGACGGTCTGGCCGATGGCCTCCAGGGTGTTGCACATGGCGCCGCGGATGTCGTGGAAGCTGTCCACCGGGGGCACCGGGAAGTAGCCGCCCTTCACTCGCGGACGGTGGGCCAGGTTGCCGCCCTCGACCTGACGATCGGTGGACCAGGCGCCCTCCTCGGAGGTGATCTTGTACATGGAGCCCTCGATGTCGGACTTCCAGTGCACCTCGTCGAAGATGAAGAACTCGGGCTCCGGGCCGAAGAAGGCGGTGTCGCCCAGGCCGGTGGACTGCAGGTAGGCCTCGGCGCGCTTGGCGATGGAGCGCGGGTCACGCTCATAGCCCTGCATGGTGGCCGGCTCGATGATGTCGCAGCGCAGCACCAGGGTGGCGTCCTCGGTGAAGGGGTCGAGGTAGGCGGTGCCATCCTCGGGGCGCAGGATCATGTCCGACTCGTTGATGCCCTTCCAGCCGGAGATGGAGGAGCCGTCGAACATCTGGCCGTTCTCGAAAAATTCCTCGTCGACGTCACGGGCGGGAATGGTGACGTGCTGCTCCTTGCCGCGGGTATCGGTGAAGCGCAGGTCGACCCACTTGACGTCATGTTCTTCAATCAGGGCGAGAGTCTTGGCAGACATGGTGTCCTCCACGTTGAGCTTGGCTCGGGGTAAATGTCGGGATCCTGGAATCCGCTGGCGCCGGGCACCCCAGCACCATGTTTAGCACGCCGCAGGCCCGCTGCCCACGACCGCCAGGCCGAAGCCTGGCACTGTCCAAAACAATGCAGGGGGCGTGCCAACTCTGCACCCCGGAGTGGCAGAAAGCAGCTAATGAATTGATCCCGAAGGCCTTTGACCCTGCCCTCGACGCACCATCCTGAACCGGCGGACCGTCCGGTTACCGCTCCCCTCCCGACGAGCGGCGCGTATTGCACACTCATGGTGCATGAATTGCCCTCGTTGCACCGCCAGGAGGCAAGGTGGCGGACCGGACCCACGGGATCGGCGTCTGATGCCCGGCTCCATGCGCCGGCACGGCCACTATCGTGCCGGGCAGCCCGGAAAATTCACCCGCCGGCGCTTTGAAACTTTTCTACACTCAGAGCTACAATTCATTACACCCGACACCCCGGCAGCGAGCCCCAGCCCGCGCCACCGGAATAATCGACTCGGCGGCACGTTCTCACGGAGCTCGCATGACCTCCTTCACCGGCTGCATCCTCATCGACGCCCGCAGCGCGGGCGCCCGGCTCCCCAGGCAGCTCGCTGCCCTGGCGGACGGCGACGATGGCGCGCAGCTCCGCTTCAACCTCGTGCTGGCCGACGACACCGGCGACCCGCGACTACCCGCCATCGCCAGGCGCTATGGCGCCCTGCGAGTGCCCTGCCCGGCCGGCCCCCTCGGCGCACGCCTCAATGCCGCCGTGCTGCACTGCTCCGGCGTGGTGCTGCTGATCCCCGTGGCGAAGCGCCCACCCCCGCGCGACATCCTGATCGGCCTGGCCAGCGGGATCATCGCCCGGACCCACGATGCCGCCCTGCTGCCGGCCGGCAGCAGCGGGCGCCTCGCCGGCCTGCTGGCGCGCCTGCGGCGCAGCCCCAGCTGCGACGCCCTGTGCCTGTCACGGGAGTGGTTCGAGCGCATCGGCGGCTTCGACCCCGAGCTGGAGGCCGACGCCCTGCCGGAACTGGTCGAGCGGCTGCGAGCCTGCGGCGCCCGGGTGGCGTCCACCGCCCGCTGAGCACGGCCGCCAAAGCATTGAAAAGGCGTGAAACGGACGAGCCGGCGGCAATCTTCCTGCGACAACGCTGGTAGGGGCCATGGCCCAGCCTCTATAATGCGTCCCCGATTTTTCCCAGCAGGATCCCGTCGTGATCGAGAATCTTCGCAACATCGCCATCATCGCTCACGTCGACCACGGCAAGACCACCCTGGTCGACAAACTCCTCAGCCAGTCCGGCACCCTGGACCGCAAGGCCGAGGGGCAGGAGCGCATCATGGACTCCAACGACCAGGAGAAGGAACGCGGCATCACCATCCTGGCCAAGAACACGGCGATCCGCTGGCAGGATAGCGCCGGCAAGGACTACCACATCAACATCGTGGACACCCCCGGACACGCCGACTTCGGCGGCGAGGTCGAGCGCGTGATGTCCATGGTCGACTCGGTGCTGCTGCTGGTGGACGCGGTGGACGGCCCCATGCCGCAGACCCGCTTCGTCACCCAGAAGGCCTTCGACCAGGGCCTCAAGCCCATCGTGGTGGTCAACAAGATCGACCGCCCCGGCGCGCGCCCCGACTGGGTCATCGACCAGATCTTCGACCTGTTCGACAACCTCGGCGCCAGCGACGAGCAGCTCGACTTCCCGATCATCTACTGCTCGGCCCTCAACGGCATCGCCGGCATGGACCCCGAGGAGCTGGCCGAGGACATGACCCCCATGTTCCAGGCCATCGTCGACATCGTCGAGCCGCCCAAGGTCGAGCTCGACGGCCCCTTCCAGATGCAGATCTCGGCGCTGGACTACTCCAGCTACGTGGGGGTCATCGGCCTGGGCCGCATCAAGCGCGGCGCGGTGAAGCCCAACCAGCAGGTGGTGGTGATCGGCACCGACGGCAAGACCCGCAAGGGCAAGGTCGGCCAGGTCATGACCCACATGGGCCTGGAGCGCGTGCAGACCGACGAGGCCACCGCCGGCGACATCGTCTGCATCACCGGCATCGACGCCCTGGCGATCTCCGATACCCTGTGCGACCCGGCCACCGTCGAGGCGCTGCCGCCGCTCTCCGTCGACCAGCCCACCGTCTCCATGACCTTCCAGGTCAACGACTCGCCGATGGCCGGCCGCGACGGCAAGTTCGTCACCAGCCGCAACATCAAGGATCGCCTGGACCAGGAGCTGATCCACAACGTGGCGCTGCGCGTCGAGCAGGGCGAGTCCCCGGAGAAGTTCATCGTCTCCGGCCGTGGCGAGCTGCACCTCTCGGTGCTGATCGAGACCATGCGTCGCGAGGGCTTCGAGCTGGCCGTGGGCCGCCCCGAGGTGATCATCCGCGAGATCGACGGCGTCAAGCAGGAGCCGTACGAGGAGGTGATCATCGACTGCGAGGAGCAGCACCAGGGCGCCATCATGGAGGAGCTCGGCTACCGCAAGGGCGAGCTCTCCAACATGAACCCCGACGGCAAGGGCCGGGTGCGCCTGGACTTCATGATCCCCGCCCGCGGCCTGATCGGCTTCCGCGGCCAGTTCATGACCCTGACCTCCGGCACCGGCATCCTGACCAGCCGCTTCGACCACTACGGCCCGCTCAAGCCCGATGCCGCCATCGAGCGCCGCAACGGCGTGATGGTCTCCATGGTCGACGGCAAGGCGCTGGCCTACGCGCTCTACGCCCTGCAGGACCGCGGCAAGCTGATCATCGACCACGGCACCGAGGTCTACGAGGGCATGCTGGTGGGCATCCACAGCCGCGCCAACGACCTGGTGGTCAACCCCACCAAGGGCAAGAAGCTCGACAACATGCGCGCCTCGGGCAACGACGAGAACATCGTGCTGACCCCGCCGGTGAAGTTCACCCTGGAGCAGGCCATCGAGTTCCTCGATGACGACGAGCTGGTCGAGATCACCCCGAACCACATCCGCCTGCGCAAGAAGTTCCTCAAGGAAAACGAGCGCAAGCGCGCCAGCAAGAAGTAAGGCGCCGGCCTCGGCCGCCACGACGCCCGCCCGGGACTCCCCCGCGGCGGGCGTCGTCGTGATGGCCCCCGGGATCTTCTATGCTGGTAGCCTGGCAGCCTTGATCCGCCGACCACACAGGAGAGCCGAGATGCACAAGCACGTGGAGTGGGACGACCCCGGCGCCGACAGCGTGATGCGCCACTTCGAGAAGGACCCCTCGGGCCACTCGGACCCCGGGCCCGGCGACATCCTCTCGGCGCGCCACGAGGGCGTCGTGGTGCGGGTCCGGGTCGAGGCCTACGTGGACGGCACCAGCATCGGCGAGGTGGTGGCACTGATCGCCACCGACAACGGCCGGCGCATGAAGTCCCATGGCAAGCTCGCCCTGGGCGATACCGTGCGCCTGCCGGACGCCTCCCGCGCCCTGGAGCCCCAGCCCGGCAGCGCCGAGGATGACGACGAGCCCCCCGAGGACCAATAGCGAAAGCCAACACCATCGGCGAACTTAACGCATCCTAAACGATGGATGACTGGCTCCCGGCAGGCTTTTGTCGCACAGTTGCGGCACGGGCCCACAAGGCCACACGACTCGAGTCCCGGGAGCTTCAATGAGCACGCACAACGTCTGGACCCACAAGGGGACCTTCCTGCTGGCCGCCGTCGGCTCGGCGGTCGGTCTCGGCAACCTGTGGCGGTTCCCCTACCTCACCGGCGAGAACGGCGGCGGTGCCTTCATCCTGGTCTATGCCCTGACCATCTTCGCCGTGGGCATCCCCATCCTGATCGCCGAGACCATGCTCGGCCGCAACAGCCGCCGCAGCCCGATCATGGGCATGCGCTTTTTGACCCGCACCCACAACACCTCGCGGGCCTGGGAATCCATCGGCTGGCTGGGGGCCGCCTCGGCCTTCCTGATCCTGAGCTTCTACTCGGTGATCGCCGGCTGGGCCATCCACTACACCTGGCAGATGCTCACCGGCTCGCTGGCCGGTGCCGATGCCGAGACCATCGGCGCCGGCTTCGACGCCCTGCTCGCCTCGCCGGCCCTGCTCACCCTCTACCACACCCTGTTCATCATCGCCTCGGGGCTGATCGTCGCCATGGGCATCCACAAGGGCATCGAGGGCGGCCTGCGCATCATCATGCCGGCGCTGTTCGTGATCCTGCTGCTGGTGCTGGGCTACGGGGTGGCCAACGGCGACTTCGCTGCCGCGGCCAGCTTCCTGTTCACCTTCAACATCGCCGACCTGAGCCTCGAGGGCTGGCTGGCCGCCATGGGCCAGTCGTTCTTCACCCTGAGCCTCGGCATGGGGGCGATCATGGCCTATGGCGCCTACATGTCCAGCGACGCCTCGCTGACCCGCACCGCCATCGCCATCGCCATCGTCGACACCGCCGTGGCCATGGTGGCCGGCCTGGCGATCTTCTCGCTGGTGTTCGGCGCCGGCCTCGACGCCGGCCAGGGCCCGGGGCTGATGTTCGTCACCCTGCCGCTGGCCTTCGCCGAGATGCCCCTCGGCGCGCTGATCGGCGGGGTCTTCTTCATCCTGGTGCTGGGCGCCGCCATCAGCTCCTCGATCTCGCTGATCGAGCCGGTGGCCGCCTTCCTGGTCGAGCGCTTCGACATGACCCGCCCCCAGGCGGTGTTCGCCATGGTGGTGGCCAGCTGGGCGCTGGGGCTGCTCACCGTGGTCAGCTTCAACATCTACGCCGAGGGCACGATCTTCCACACCCTGTTCGGCCGCAGCGCCTTCGACTTCATCGAGCTGCTGACCAACATCTTCATGCCGCTGGGTGGCCTGCTGATCGCGCTGTTCGCCGGCTGGGCGCTGACCCACAGCGAGGTGATGAAGGAGATGCGCACCAACGAGACCTGGTTCGCCACCTGGCGCTTCCTGGTGCGCTTCGTCGCCCCGGCCGCCGTGGCCTTCGTCTTCCTGCGCAGCATCCCCCAGGTCGAGGGCTACCTGATCCCGACGATCGGCGCGGTGGTGATCGTCGGCGCCTTCGCCGCCGGGCGCACCTTCCTGGTGGAAGACAGCCAGGAGCGGTGAGCCACCGGCGGGCGGCGACCGAGGCACGCAGCCATGACGGCACAGCCATGACAACCAAAGCGGATACCCCCATGACACCCATGATCGAGGTCAGACACGTCCACAAGGCCTTCGGCGGCCTCAGGGTCATCAACGACTGCTCGCTCTCGGTGGAGAAGGGCTCGATCACCGGGCTGATCGGCCCCAACGGCGCCGGCAAGTCGACCCTGTTCAACATCATCGCCGGCGCCCTGCCGCTGGACAGCGGCCAGGTGCTGCTCGACGGCGAGGAGATCACCAACCGCCCGGCCAACGAGCTCTTCCACAAGGGGCTGCTGCGCACCTTCCAGATCGCCCACGAGTTCTCCCACATGACCGCCCTGGAGAACCTGATGATGGTGCCCCCGCGTCAGGCCGGCGAAAGCCTCTTCAACGCCTGGCTCAAGCCCGGGCTGGTGCGCCTGGAGGAGGCCGAGGTGCGCCGCCGGGCGCTGGAGGTGATCGACTTCGTCGGCCTGCACCACGTGCGCAACGAGCTGGCCGGCAACCTCTCCGGCGGCCAGAAGAAGCTGCTGGAGCTGGGCCGCACCATGATGACCGATGCCCGGGTGGTGCTGCTCGACGAGATCGCCGCCGGGGTCAACCGTACCCTGCTCGGCGACCTGGTGGAGAACATCGAGCGCCTCAACCGCGAGATGGGCTACACCTTCCTGGTCATCGAGCACGACATGGACATGATCGCCCGGCTCTGCGACCCGGTGATCGTGCTCGCCCAGGGCAGCGTGATGGTCGAGGGCACCATCGAGGAGATCCAGAACAACCCCGAGGTGATCGAGGCCTACTTTGGCTCCAACGTGGCCTGAGGGGTTCCAACGTGGCCTGAGGGGTTCCAGCGAGGCCCAGCGCCCGGCCCCACCACGACAACTCAAGAACAACGTACGCAGAGACCCACCCACGATGCCACTACTCGAAGCACGCGACGTCCATGGCGGCTACGGCGGCATGAACATCCTCAACGGGGTGAACATGGCCATCGAGGCCGACGAGATCGGCGTGATCGTCGGGCCCAACGGGGCCGGCAAGTCCACCATGCTCAAGGCGGTGTTCGGCCTGCTGACGGTCAGCCAGGGCGAGATCCTGCTGCGCGGCGAGCCGATCCACAACCTGCCGCCCAACAAGCTGGTGCAGAAGGGCATGGGCTTCATCCCCCAGGAGAAGAACGTCTTCCCGAGCCTCTCGGTGAAGGAGAACCTGGAGATGGGCGCCTTCCTCAAGCCGCAGAACACCCGGCGCATGCTGAAGCAGGTCTACGACTTCTTCCCGCCGCTCTACGACAAGCGCCACCAGCCCGCCGGCGAGCTCTCCGGCGGCCAGCGCCAGATGGTCGCCATGGGCCGCGCGCTGATGGCCGAGCCCGAGCTGCTGCTGCTCGACGAGCCCACCGCCGGCCTCTCGCCGCTGTACATGAATGAGATCTTCGAGCGAGTGAAGGAGATCAACGCCGCCGGCGTCGGCATCCTGATGGTGGAGCAGAACGCCAAGCAGGCGCTGGCCATCGCCGACAAGGGCTTCGTGCTGGCCGCCGGCCAGAACCGCTTCACCGATACCGGCGCCGCCCTGCTGGCGGACCCGGAAGTGGCCAGGAGCTTCCTGGGCGGCTGAGCCCCGGAGCAGGGAGAAACAACCTCGTGAACGAACTCGTCTTCTTCATCAACAACGTGGTGATCGCCGGCAGCGTGACCGGCTCGATCTACGCCATCGGCGCGGTGGGCGTGACCCTGGTGTTCAGCATCATGCGCTTCGCCCACTTCGCCCACGCCGACATGATGACCTTCGGCGCCTTCATGGTGCTGCTGCTCACCGCGGCCTTCCCGGGGGTGGGCGCGGCCGTGGGGCTGCCCACCGCCATCGTCATGCTGCCGCTGGCCATGGTGCTCACCGCGCTGCTGGCGGTGGGCATCGACAAGGCCTTCTACAAGCCGCTGCGCGCCCACGGGGTCAAGCCCATCGTCATGGTGATCGGCTCGCTGGGCGTCACCCTGATGCTGCAGGGGCTGATCCGCCTGTTCGCCGGCACCAGCGGCCAGAGCCTCTACATCGGCGAGCGCAAGGAGATCTTCCGCCTCGCGCTGCCCTTCGAGGGGGTCCGCGCGCCGATCGTGATCACCGAGCCGCAGATCATCCTCTTCGTGCTGACCTTCGCCTGCGTGGTGGGGCTGCACCTCTTCCTCAACCGCTCGCGGCTGGGCAAGGCGATGCGCGCCATGTCCGACAACCCCGACCTGGCCCGCGCCTCGGGCATCAACACCAACACCATCGTGGCGGTGACCTGGGTGATCGCCGGGGGCCTGGCCGCCATCGCCGGCACCCTGCTGTCGCTGGACGTGACTTTCAAGCCGGACCTCAGCTTCTTCCTGCTGCTGCCGATCTTCGCCGCGGCCATCGTCGGCGGGGTGGGCCACCCCTATGGCGCCATCGCCGGGGGCTTCGTGGTGGGCTTCGCCGAGACCCTGGCGGTGTTCAACTGGGCGGTGCTGCTGCGGCCCTTCCGCGACAGCCTGCCCGAGTGGCTCGCCCAGGCGGGTAACCTGGCCTTCGTCGGCACCGAGTACAAGATCGTGGTGCCCTTCTTCATCCTGGTCGCCATCCTGGTGTGGCGCCCCACCGGTCTGTTCAAGGGGAAGGTGATCTGATGAGCACTCAAGACAAGCGCCGCGAGGATCTGGTCGACACACCGTCGCGCTTCCCCGTGCGCGAGGTGGTCCTGTTCGCCGCCCTGCTGGTAGCCATCCTCGGCGTCTACGCCATGATGGGCACCGCCTACAGCACCCGCATGCTGGTGGAGGCCGCCTGCTACGCCATCCTCGCCCTGGGCCTGACCATCCAGTGGGGCTACGCCGGCCAGTTCAACGCCGGGGTGATGGGCTTCGTGGCCCTGGGCGGCTTCTGCGCCATGTTCTTCAGCGTGCCGGTCAACGACGCCTTCTGGGGCAGCGAGCTGCCCGGCGAGCTGGGCCGGGTGCTGCTCTACGGCGTGGCCGCCGTGCTGGTGGTGATCGGCGCCACCCGCCTCGACCGCCTGGGCGTGCCGAAGCGGCTGCGCACCCTCATCGCCGTGGTGCTGGCCGTGGTGCTCTACCTGGTGGTGATCAGCCTGATGCGCGAGGTGACCGGCGAGATCCAGTCCCGGGCCGGCTTCGTCGGCGGCCTGGGCCTGCCCGCCTGGACCGGCTGGATCGTCGGCGGCGCCCTGGCCGGGGCGGTGGGCTACTTCATCGGCCATATCTGCCTGGGGCTGCGCAGCGACTACCTGGCCATCGCCACCCTGGGCATCGCCGAGATCATCAAGGCGTTCCTCAAGAACTCCGACTGGCTGACCCGCGGCACCGCCACCGTCTCGCCGCTGCCCTGGCCCACCCCGGGCCCGGCGGAGCTGGGCTTCACCCTGGCCCGGGCCCTCTACCTCTCCATCACCGCGGTGATGATCGCGGTGATCTTCTTCCTGCTGCACCGCGCCTACCACGCCCCCTGGGGACGCATGATCCGCGCCATCCGCGACAACGAGACCTCCGCGGCGGCCATGGGCAAGGACATCAATCGCCGCCGGCTGGAGATCTTCGTGCTCGGCTGCATCCTGATGGGCATCGGCGGCGGCGCGCTGACCACCTTCAACAGCCTCTTCGACCCCCAGGGCTACCTGCCGCTCAACCACACCTTCCTGGTGCTGGTGATGGTGATCCTGGGCGGGCCGGGCAACAACCTCGGCACCATCTTCGGCGCCGTGGCGGTCTACATCATCTGGATCATGTCCGAGCCGCTGGCGCTGTTCCTGATGCAGCTGGCGGTGAGCATCGGCGAGGGGGCCTTCGGCTGGGACGCTCCAGCCAACATGGACAGCCGCGCCCTGCAGGCCCGGGTCTTCGTGATCGGCCTGCTGATCACCCTGGTGCTGCGCTTCGCGCCCAAGGGACTGCTACCCGAGAAGGTCAAGCACCATGGGTGACACAGGCTGTAGTCGCCTTTGAATGCCACCAACCCAGGCTACATCTGGTGGGAGCCCGATTTATCGGGCGATTGGTGAAGTTAGCGGCGAGTGATGCTGGCAACCAACGGTGCCAACCCGGCCGGGGCGGCTTCGCCGCCAATCGCCCGGCAGAGCCGGGCTCCCACCAGTAGCAACAGCCTGGATGGTAGCCCGTGGGGGTGTCACACGAATGTGCGATGAACCAAGAAGTAGGCCCCGGTGGGTTTCCACCGGGGCCTTCTCGTTGGCGCTCTGCCTAGCTCAGCGCGATGCGCTCAGGGCTCGACGAAGCCCTTGCTGGTGAAGCGGCCATCCTCGACCACCATCTCGACCACCACGCCCGGCACGTCGCCGTTCTCATCGAACTCGTGGGTGCCGGAGGCGCCCTCGTAGTTGATCTCGGTGCCGGCGGCGATCAGCTCCACGGCCTTCTCCCACTCGCCGGGCAGGATTACCTCGCCCGGGGCGCTGGAGACGCTGCGCAGGGCGGCGGAGAGCCCCTCGCGCTCGGCGCTGCCGTTCTGCTCGATGGCCAGCGCCAGCAGGAAGGCGGCGTCATAGGCCTGGGCGGCGAACACCGCGCTGGGATCGAAGCCGGCGGCCTCGGCGGCCTCGTTGAAGATATCGGTGCCCGGCAGGTCGGGGCTGCCCGGGCGGGTGGCGATCATGCCGTCCAGCACGTCGGCGCCGATCGCCTCGACCAGGCTGTCGCCGACCATGCCGTCCGCGCCCACGTACTGGGTGAACATGCCGCTCTCGTAGGCCTGGCGCAGCACCGTCTGGCCGGAGGTGTCGGCATAGGCCAGCACCACCAGGGTCTCGGCGCCGCTGGCGGAGAGGCTGCCCAGCTCGGAGCGGTAGTCGGCGCGGTTGTCCTCGTGGGCCAGGTTCTCGGCCACTGTGCCACCGCCCGCCTCGAAGGCCTCGGAGAAGGCATCCGACAGGCCGCGGCCGTAGTCGTTATTCACGTAGGTGACCGCCACGAAGTCGATGCCCTTGTCGAGCAGCAGCTTGGCCAGCATCTCGCCCTGGAAGGCGTCGGAGGGCACGGTGCGGAACACCAGGTCGTTGTCGTCCAGCTCGCTGACCGCCGGGGCGGTGGAGGCCGGCGAGACCATCACCACCCCGCCGGGGATGGCCGCGTTGTTGGCGGCCGCGATGGTGGCGCCGGTGCACAGGGCGCCGACGATGGCGGTGACCTGCTCGGTGTTGACCATGCGGTCCGCCGCGTTGGAGGCCGCCGAGGCGTCGGAACAGGTGGTGTCACCGCTGGGGATCACCAGCTCCTGGCCGCCCAGGATGCCGCCCTGCTCGTTGACCTGCTGCACCGCCAGCTGGGCGCCATCGAAGATCGGCGGGGTGAGGCTCTCGATCCCCCCGGTGAAGCCACCGAGGAAGCCCAGTTTCACTTCGGCCTGGGCGGCACCGGCCAGGGCCAGGGCGGAGGCCGCTACCGCCATCGACAGTACGCTCTTCTTCATGTTCTTGTTCCTGCGGTTTGTGGCGAAATTTCCCTCCTCAATCTGGAAGCCCCGCGAGGAAAACTCAAGCCCCCTTTGCCAACGCTCCGGGTCGCGCCTTCAACCCGCGGCCAGGGAACCGGCAGGCACCGCGGCGTGTCCTGCCTATACTGAAGGCCCCCTTCCCCTGCACAAGGAACCGCCATGCGCCCCCTGATCCCCGCCGCCTTAATCAACAGCACCCTGGCCCTCGCCGCCCTCGGCCTCGCCGCCGGTACCGCCCACGCCTTCGTCCCCGCGGGCGAGGACCTCGTCTACGAGGTCGACGGCGAGGCCTTCGAAGGGTATCTCTCCACCGCCCAGGGCGAGTCTCGCGGCACCGTGCTGATCATCCACGACTGGGACGGCCTGGACGACTACGAGCGCCGCCGCGCCGACATGCTGGCCGAGCAGGGCTATGACGCCTTCGCCGCCGACCTCTACGGCCAGGGCAACCGCCCCCAGGAGATCGAGAACAAGCGCACCGAGACCGCCCGCCTCTACGAGGACCGCGAGCGCATGCGCACCCTCACCCTCGCCGGCCTGGCCGAGGCCCGCCAGCGCGGCGCCGCCGAGGCGGCGGTGGTGATGGGCTACTGCTTCGGCGGCGCCGTGGCCCTGGAGCTCGCCCGCTCCGAGGAGGCCGAGGCGGTGCACGGCTACGCCAGCTTCCACGGCGGCCTGGCCACCCCGGAAGGCCAGCGCTGGCCGGATGACGCGGGCCCCATCCTCATCGCCCACGGCGGCGCCGACAGCGCCATCCCCATGAGTGACGTGGCCACCCTGGCCGAGGAGCTGGAGGCCGCCGAGGCGACCTACGAGATCCAGGTCTACTCCGGCGCCCCCCACGCCTTCACGGTGTTCGGCATCGAGGCCTACCAGGAGCGGGCCGACCAGAAGTCCTGGGCCGCCTTCCTCGAGCTGCTGGAGGAGGCGCTCTAGGCATGCAGCAGCAGATCCTCACCCTCACCGAGCTCTCCGGCACCCGCCGCGAGGTCGGCCAGGCCCACGGACGGGCCCATGCCCCGCTGATCCAGCGCAGCCTGGAGGTCTACGACCGGCTGTTCCACGATTTCGTCGGCATCGGCTGGGCCGAGGCGCGCCGCGAGGCCGAACGCTTCGGCGCCATGATCGAGCGCGGCTTCCCCGCGATCCTCGACGAGATGGCCGGCATCGCCGAGGGGGCCGGGGTCGAGCCGGCCGACATCCTCACCCTCAACTGCCGCAGCGAGATCTCGCTGACCCGCGCCAGCGGCGGCTGCTCCGCCTTCGCCCTGGCGCGTGGCGGCACCCAGTGGCTGGCCCAGAACTGGGACTGGCGCACCGACCAGCTGCACAACGTGGTGGCGCTGAAGATCTGCGGGCAGGACCACGCCCCGCTGGTCAGCGTCGGCGAGGCCGGCATGGTCGCCAAGATCGGCATGAACGCCCACGGCATCGGCGTCTGCCTCAACGCCATCCGTTCGCAGACCTGCGGCGAGGGGCTGCCGATCCACGTGGCGCTGCGCAAGATCCTCGAGAGCCCCGACATGGCCGGCGCCCTGGCCGTGGCCAGCCGCGACCGGGTCTGCTCCCCCGCCCACTTCCTGGTGGCCAGCGCCGAGGGCGAGGCCGTCGGGCTCGAGGTGCACCCGGGCGAGCCAGGCCGGCTTGCGGCCGCGGGCGGCGTGGTCACCCACACCAACCACCTCTACGCCCCTGACGCCACCCGCCAGGTGGAGGACTTCCCCCGGGCCGACTCGCGGCCGCGCCTGGCGCGGCTGGATGCGCTGCTGCGCCAGGCGCTGGCCCCCGAGGCCGACGTGGACGAGGCGGCGCTGTTCGAGGTGCTGGCCGACCACCACGGCGAGCCGCTGTCGATCTGCCGCCACTTCAACCCCGCCCAGCCCGCCGAGGAGCGCATGGAGACCCTGTTCGGGGTGGTGATGAACCTCACCGAGCGGCGCCTCGCCCTGCGCCACGGCAAGCCCTGCGAGACGCAGGACGCGCTGGTGGTGGAGCTCGGCCGCTAGCCCGCCAGCGCCTCCTCCACCAGGCCCCGCGCCTCATCGCTCATCGGCAGGCCCAGCGCCAGCGCGTGGGCCGCCGGCGACATCTTCTTCCAGGTCATCTGCACGATGCGGATCAGGTGGTCGTGGTCGATCTGCCTGGCGAAGTCGGCGAAGTAGTTCTCCAGGAACACCAGGCAGGCGCAGTCCTCCACCGCCTGGGTGCCCGGGTCGCGACCCAGTCCCTGCTTGCGGATCATCCGCGCGACCGCCTCGGCGTCCTCCTCGCCGTAACCCGCCTCGCGCATCAGCCGCGCGGTGGTCTCGCCGGCGCGCCGGCTCTGGTCTCGCCGCCAGGTCAGGTAACCCACCCGTCCCTCCGGGTAGTCGCTGCGGGGCACCTGCCAGCGCTGCAGGTGCTGGCCGCGCACCGCCAGGCGCAGCCGCTCGTCGGGCAGCTCATGCAGCCGCTCCAGCCAGGCGCTCATGCGCCCGGCGTGCCACAGCTCCCGGGGCACCGGCTCGCCCTCGACCTCGACCTGCCGCAGGTCCTCCGCGTGCAGGGCATCCAGGGCGGCCAGGGTCTTCGCATAGGGGGTATCGGTCATGCTCGCTCCTTGTGCTCGATGGGGGGGGCACTGCCCCACAGCATATCAGCGCACGCCTGCAGCGGGGCGAAGGCAGGCCACCGGGGAGATACACTGAGCGGAGAACCGACCAGGAGAGGCGCCATGAAATACATCTTCGAGGTGCATATCCGCGACGGCTACACCGCCGAGGACTACGCCGACGCCTGGGTGCGCGCCAGCGAGCTGATCCAGCGGGCCCCGGGCGCCCGGGGCACCGAGCTGCACCGCAGGATCGACGACCCCCAAATCCTCATCGCCATCGCCCACTGGGACAGCAAGGCCAGCCGCGACGCCATGGAGGCCCGGCCGAACCCGGCGGTGAAGGCGATCATCAAGAGCGCCGCGCCCTGCTGCGAGATCCGCCTGATCGGCGAGTTCGAGGAGCCCGAGTGGGTAGTGATACCACCCGGCATGGGGCGATAACGCAAGAAACCCCCGCAGGGCGGGGGCAAAGAACGCAGGCCGACAGGGAATCCCGAGGGGATGGAGAACATTGGCCGGCCGCGTCGGGGAACACCATGAAACGAGACCGGGCGTGTGCCCGGTCGACGGGCCTTACGACTGGACCTTCTCCTGGACACGCTGCATCAGCTCGGGGTCCTGCTGGACGGCCTGGCCGATGGCATTGAAGGTATCCACGTCGAGGCCATTATCCTCGACCGCCTCGACCATCTTGTCGTTGGCTTCCATCTGCACCTCCTGCTGGGAGGCCTCATCCTCGGCGGCATGCATGCGCTCGGTATATTCCTGGGAGATGACGACGATCTCCTGGGATGCCTCCGCGAACTGCTCGAGCTGCTCATCGGAGAAGTCCGTCGCCGGTGCCGCGGCCTGAGGCTGCTCCGGGGCGGCCGCCGGATCCTGCTGGGCGGGGTCCTGCTGAGCGGGGTCCTGCTGAGCGTGAGCGGCAGCCGACATCAGGCCGGCACTGAGCAGGGCGGCAGCGAACAGGGCAGTCATCCTTTGCATTGATACCTCCAGTAGGTCGCCCCTGCATGGGGCCTTGCGTGTATGTGGCCCTGTGACGACAGCCACCGGTGCGCGTTCAGAATTTTCCGGTAACCCCTGGTAACAAGATGATTCATCAGGCATCGGCATCAGCCGGCAGGGAGCGAGAGACGAGCGTCATTCCGGACACACCACCAGGGAGAGCAGCCATGGCGTGCTCCGGCCTGCATTCGCCACCGTGCGCAATGGCGGCAGTGCCGCCACCGGCTCCAGCAGGCCCCGAAGCCCCTCGAGCTCGCCCTCCTCCCCGTGCCCCGCGTCATAGATCAACGTGGCGGTACCCTTCAGCTCGCTCTCGGGCAACTCCCTATACAGTGAGCCGTCCCACACCTTCAGGACGATACGCCCGTACCGGCCCGAATCCGCCAGAGTACGGTGCACATCCTGTACCAGCCTCTCCGCCACCGGGCTGGTCCTCGCCGAACCACAGACGAACAGGTCGATATCCGTCCTGTCGGCATTGCTCGGGCTGGGCGGGGTCAGGCTCACCCTCTCGCCACTCTGGATGAACGAGGCCACCTGGGGCGGCTCGCGGGGAGCGTCCCCCTCGAAGTACTGCTTCAGGCCCTGGCGCGTCCCCTCGCTCGCGATCAGCCGGGCGTCCACCAGCAGCCGCAACGTCTCCTGGCGCGACTCCACCGAGGGCGAGCCCAGCGCGCCTATGATCAGCTGGGAATCGAGCCTGGCCCGCTCGAGATAGATATCGGCCACGCCCTTGGCCCCGATCCCGGCAATGGCCAGGAACCCCGATACCAGCGTCACCCACAGCCCCTTCGATGCATCACCGGCCATATCGTTGCCCCCGTACTGCAGCGCCTGATCGAACCCGGCTCCATGGCCGTCCCACCCTGGCCATCCAGCTTCGAAGACGCGATATGGAGAGCTTAGATAAGCCCGGGACGCTGCGCGAGAGAAGGCGATCATCCGCGGCGCCGCGGCCTGCTGAGAGATCCACCTGATCGGCGAGATCGAGGAGCTCAAGTGGGTGGTGGTACCACCCTGTGTCAAGCGACATCAGAAAGTGACCCCCTGGCGACAGTGAAATCTGACCCCCTTACCCTCTGACGACCTGCTTTTGATGATGGATGGAATCGGG
>NZ_JACHZF010000024.1 GCF_014193375.1 Halomonas campaniensis | reverse complement strand
CAGCAATCAGCGCCTCATACACAGGCCGGATATATGGCAGCAACCTGTACCTGCATCGATGAACGGAGCCTTGCAAGCCGGGAGGAGACCATATATGGGTTCACAGCGCCTCCTCGCAGGTCTGCCGCCGGATCAGCCCCGTGACCACGGCTATCATGCGTGACGTCCTGCTGACTATTCGACACTCCTGGAGCTTCTCATGCATCCCCCCCGACTCCTGCTCGGCGTCAACATCGACCATATCGCCACCCTGCGCCAGGCGCGCGGTACCCGCTATCCGGATCCCGTCCAGGCCGCGCTGCTCGCCGAGGAGGCGGGTGCCGACGGCATCACCGTGCACCTGCGCGAGGATCGCCGCCATATCCAGGAGCGCGATGTCCGGCTGCTGGCCGAGGTGCTCAATACCCGCATGAACCTCGAGATGGCGGTCACCGAGGAGATGATCGCCCTGGCCGAGGCGGTGCGCCCGGCCCATGTCTGCCTGGTGCCGGAGAAGCGCGAGGAGCTGACCACCGAGGGCGGGCTGGACGTGGTGAGCGGCTTCGAGGCCATCCAGGTCGCCTGCCAGCGCCTCGCCGAGGCCGGCTGCGAGGTGTCGCTGTTCATCGACCCCGTGCCCGAGCAGATCGAGGCCGCGGCGGAGGCCGGGGCCGCGGTGGTCGAGCTGCACACCGGCGCCTATGCCGAGGCCACCGGCGAGGCGGCGGCCAGGGAACATGCCCGTCTCGCCGCCGCGGCCGAGATGGCGCTGGAGCTGGGGCTCACCGTGAATGCCGGCCATGGCCTGAACTACCACAACGTCGAGGCCATCGCGGCCATCCCCGGCCTCCACGAGCTGAATATCGGCCACGCGATCATCGCGCGGGCGCTGTTCGTGGGGCTCAAGGAGGCCGTGGCCGAGATGAAGCGCCTGGCCATCGCCGGCCAGGAGGCGGGGTTCGTGGCGGCGCTGGAAGCCCATGATCACGACCATGATCACCCGCACTGAGCCATGATCCTCGGCATCGGCACCGACATCGCGCGGGTGGCACGTTTCGAGCGCGCCATGGAGCGCCATGGCGAGCGCTTCGCCCTGCGCCTGCTGGGGGAGGTGGAGCTTGATCGCTTCCGCGACCATCCGGCCCCGGCCGCCTTCCTGGCCAAGCGCTTCGCCGCCAAGGAGGCCTTCGTCAAGGCGCTGGGGACCGGGCTGCGCCGCGGCATGCGCTGGACCGAGATCCAGGTCGTCAACGATGCCCTGGGCCGCCCGTCACTGGTGATCGCCGGCAAGGCCCACGAACTGGCCATGGCCGCGGGGGTGCGGGCGGTTCACCTGTCGATCTCCGACGAGGAGGCGCTGGCGATCGCCTTCGTGGTGCTGGAGGGCTGAGTCTCCTCCTGCGTGGCCCAGTCCCGCAGGGCGGCCATGGCCGCGAAGAGGTCATCGAGCAGCGGCAGGACGGCCTGGCGCCCCCGCGAGCGCAGGCGGGTCTCCAGGGTCTCGGCGATCAGTCCCAGGCGCGGGGCGCCGCAGTAGCGGCAGGCGCCGTTGAGGGCATGGATGGCGTCGAGCAACGCCGTGTCCTCCCGGGCCTCCAGGGCCGCCCGGATCGCCGCCTCGCTCTCCGGCAGCGAGGCGGCGAGCCGCGTCAGCAGCTCCCTCGCCAGCCCCTCGCGGCCGCCGGCCAGCCGTGTCCCCAGCGCCATGTCCACCGTCGGCAGTTCGTCCTCCTCCCGGGCCTCCTCGGGCGCCTCCCCCCCGTCCGGCGGGGGGAGGAGCCCCGGCCCCAGGTGATGGGCCAGCAGGGTGGCCAGGTCGTCGCCGTCCACCGGCTTGACCAGCACCTCGTCCAGCCCGCTGGCCCGGAGTCGGCGGCGCTCCTCCTCGAGCACATGGGCGGTAACGGCGACGATCGGGGTCCGGGCCCAGATGTCGTCCAGTCGCCGCAGGGCCCGGGTCGTCTCGATGCCGTCCATGCCGGGCATGCGGATGTCCATCAGCACCAGGTCATAGTGCTGCCCGCGGGCGACCCCCAGGGCCTCCTCGCCGCTGGCCGCCAGGTCGACCTCGATCCCCGGCCGCTGGATCAGCTCGCGCAGCAGCAGGCGGTTCGACTCGGTGTCATCCACGGCCAGCAGCCTCACCGGCGTCGGGGTGGCGGGCTCGGCGGCTTCCGACGTCGGGGTCAGGGTGGCCGGCCCCAGCCATTGCCGAACGGCCTGGACCAGGGTCGTGCGCGACAGGGGCTTGCTGAGGATCTCGCCCCCATGGGGCAGGCTCAGGGTCGGCAGGTCCAGCGGGCTGGCATTGACCAGCAGCAGGGCAGGGCAGCCCAGGTCGTCCAGGCGCTGCTGCCAGGCCTGCATCTCCGCCGGCGCCAGGGGCGCGGCGGGCAGGCTGGCCACCAGCAGCGCCGGCCCGCGGCCCGGGGCGTTGTCCAGCGGGCCGTCCACGGGCTGGGCCCCCCAGCGGCCGAACAGGTGGCGCAGGGCGCGGTGGGTGGCCGGATGGGGCTCCTCGATCAGCACCCGCTCGCTGGCCAGGCAGAGCTCCGGCCGACGCTCCTCCTCGCTGCCCTCCAGCGGCAGGGTGAAGGCGAAGGTGCTGCCGCTGCCGGGGGTGCTCTCCACGCCGATCTCGCCGCCCATCTGCTCGACCAGCTGGCGACAGATGGTCAGCCCCAGCCCGGTGCCGCCGAACTCGCGCGAGTGGCTGGGCTCGGCCTGCTGGAAGGCATGGAAGAGGCGGCGCTGCCGCTCCGACGAGAGGCCGATGCCGGTGTCGGTGACGCTGACCCTCAGGGTGACCCGGCCGGGTTCGGCCTGGTCGACCATCACCCGCACGATCACCTCGCCATGCTCGGTGAACTTGACCGCGTTGTTGACCAGGTTGGTGAGTATCTGGCGGATCCTCAACGGGTCCCCGGTCAGCGAGGCGGGGACATCGTCATAGACCAGCCCGAGCAGCTGCAGCTCCTTCTGGTGGGCCTGGGGCGCCTGGAGGCCCAGCACCTCGTCCACCAGGGCCACCATGTCCACGGGACGGCGCTCCAGCTCCAGGCGGCCGGCCTCCAGCTTGGAGAAGTCCAGCACGTCGTTGACCAGCATCAGCAGGTTGTTGCAGGCGCGCTGGACGTGGTCCAGCCATTCCCGCTGGCGCGGATCCAGGGAGGAGCGGCCCAGCAGCCGGCAGAAGCCGACGATGCCATTGAGCGGCGTGCGGATCTCGTGGCTCATGTTGGCGAGGAACTCCGACTTGACGCGGTTGGCCTCCACGGCCCGCCGATGGGCCATGTCGAGATCGATGTTCTGGACCTCGATGGTCTCCATGGACTCCTGGAGCTCGGCGGTGGCCTGTTCGACCTGACGCTGCATCTCGATGCGGACCTGGGCCAGGTGGTTCGCCACCGCATTGACCCGCTCGGTCAGGCCGGCCAGCTCGGGCGGCGAGGGGGGCAGGGCAGCCGGGGTGTCGCCGCGGGCCAGCCGGGCCAGCGCCGCATCGGCATCGGCCAGGGGCCGACGCAGGCGCCTCAGGGTGGCATTGGCCACCAGCAGCAGGCCGAATCCCGCCACCGCCAGCAGGACCCCGGCGATCCCCATCCGGCGGTAGTGGGCCAGCAGCAGGGAGCCGGCATCCACGTCCAGCACCAGCCAGGCGGGCTGGTTGCCGGGCAGCGGCGCCTGCAGCCGCCAGCGGGTGCCGTCGCTCTCCAGGTGGGTCGCCGCGTCGCGGGGGGCCGGCGGCAGGGCGCGCAGGTGGCCCAGCTCGAGGCGCGTGTCCCCCCGGTCATCCAGCAGCCCCAGGGCATGCACCTCGTCGAGGCGCAGCAGTCGTGTGGCAACGTCCTCGAGGCGAGCGACATCCCCGGCCTGCAGCGCCTCGCCGAGGGGAGGCGCCAGCAGCGCGGCGGCGTCCGTCAGCCGCTCCCGAAGCAGCGCCTCATGGGTGGCCTTCTGCTGGGCGAGGGAGGCGGCGAGGGTGCCGGCCAGCAGCAGCAGCGGCAGCACCAGGATGGTCAGCATCAGGCGAATCTTGAGTGACATCGGCGGGCTCTTCGGCGTCGGTTCGGCCACAGTATGACACAGCGGGCGAGGATGCCTGTCCACCCCGGTTCGGCACGGATATAATGGAGAAAAGACGTTTCCACAAGGAAGGTTGCATGCATTTCCCCACTATCGAGGAGGTCGTCGGCAATACGCCGCTGGTCCGCCTCAAGCGCATCGCCGCCGGCCGCAACAACGTGCTGCTGGCCAAGCTCGAGGGCAACAACCCCGCCGGATCGGTGAAGGACCGCCCGGCCCTCTCCATGCTCGAGCAGGCCGAGGCCCGCGGCGAGATTCGCCCCGGGGACACCCTGGTCGAGGCGACCTCAGGCAATACCGGCATCGCCCTGGCCATGGCCGCCGCCATCAAGGGCTACCGGATGGTGCTGATCATGCCCGAGAACGCCTCCGAGGAGCGCAAGCAGGCCATGGCCGCCTTCGGTGCCGAGCTGATCACCGTGAGCAAGAGCGGCGGCATGGAGGAGGCCCGCGACGTGGCCGAGGCGATGCTGGCCCGCGGCGAGGGCAAGCGCCTTGACCAGTTCGCCAACCCCGACAACCCCCTGGCCCACTACCGCGGCACCGGCCCGGAGATCTGGGAGCAGACCGGCGGCCGGGTGACCCATTTCATCAGTTCCATGGGCACCACCGGCACCATCATGGGGGTCTCGAAGGCGCTCAAGGAGCGCAACCCCGAGGTGCAGATCATCGGCCTGCAGCCCGAGGACGGGGCCAGCATCGCCGGGATCCGGCGCTGGCCGCAGGAGTACCTGCCGAGCATCTTCGATGCCTCCCGGGTCGACCGGGTGCTGGACATCGGCCAGCGCGAGGCGGAGGAGCACATGCGCCGCCTGGCCCGCGAGGAGGGCATCCTCGCCGGCGTCTCGTCGGGCGGCGCCCTGGCCGGCGCCCTGCGGGTGGCCGAGGAGGTCGAGAATGCGGTCATCGTCTTCATTGTCTGTGACCGCGGCGACCGCTACCTCTCCACCGGCCTGTTCGCCCCGGGAGCCTGATATGGCCATGCTGGGCAAGCGGCGCCCGCGGCGGGAGCGCTCAGGCGTCTCCGGCCTGCAGCGGCGCCAGGCAGCGCCGACCGGCGGCGCACCGGTGCCACCGGCCGGCGACGGCCTGGTCACCATCGAGCGGCTGGCTCACGACGGGCGTGGCCTGGCCCATGGGGCGGACGGCAAGGCGCTCTTCGTCGAGGGGGGACTGCCCGGCGAGCGGCTCGAGGTGGCGATCCACCGCCACCGCAAGCGCTTCGACGAGGGCCACGTGCGCGCGATCGTCGAGGCCGCGCCGGAGCGCGTGGTGCCGCCCTGCGAGCACTTCGGGCGCTGCGGCGGCTGCGACCTCCAGCACCTGTCCGTGGCGGCCCAGCGCCGCCACAAGGCCGAAGTGCTGGTCGACCTGCTCGCCAGGCAGGGCGTCGAGGCCCCCGGCGAGCCGCAGCGGCTGGCCGGTGCCGGCGAGGGCTACCGTCGCCGTGCGCGCCTCGGGGTCAAGGTCGACGCCGAGGGGCGGGTCCATCTGGGCTTTCGTGCCCGCCACACCCACCGCCTGGTGGACATCACCGACTGCACCATCCTGGTGCCGGAGCTCGACGCCCTGCTGGCGCCGCTGCACCAGCAGCTGGCAGCGCTCGAGGCGCCCCGACGGGTCGGCCACCTGGAGCTGCTCGCCAGCGACCAGGGGCGCGTGCTGGTGGTCCGCCAGCTCAAGGAGCACGAGTCCGACCGCCGGCGCTGGCAGGCCTTCGCCGCCCGGCACGACCTGCACCTGGCCCGCTGGCTGGGCCGCGAGTCGCCGTCGCTGACGTGGCTCACCCCGGCGCCGTCGCTGACCTGCCGGGTACCGGGCGCCGCCGGTGAGCTGACGCTCGGCTTCGCCCCCGGAGACTTCCTGCAGGCCAATGCCGAGGTCAACCGGATGATGATCGCCACGGCCCTCTCGTGGCTGGACGGGCTGGCGGGGTCGCCCCTGCTGGACCTCTTCGCCGGGGTCGGCAACTTCAGCCTCCCGCTGGCCTCCGCCGGTGCCGCCGTGACGGCGGTGGAAGGCAGCCCGGCCATGGTCGAGCGGCTGGCGGCCAATGCCCGCGCCAATTCGCCGGCGCACGCCCTGCAGGTGGATGCTCGCCAGGCCGACCTGGGCCAGCCCCGGGCCGTGGCGTCGCTGCTGGCGGAGACCTCTCCGGCCACGGTGGTGCTGGACCCGCCCCGCGAGGGGGCCGAGGCGGCCTGCCGGGCGCTGGTCGCCTCGCCCGTCTCCCGTGTGCTGTACGTCTCCTGCGATCCGGCGACCCTGGCCCGGGATGCGGCACATCTTGTGCATGGCGGTTACCGGCTCGCGCGCATCGCCGTGGCCGACATGTTCGTGCATACGTCACACCTGGAATCGATGCTGCTGTTCGTGCACCCGCGGGCCGGGCAGCCGACGCAAGGAGCGTCACCCGATGGTTAAAGTCCGTGAGGACCAGCCCCTCACCGAGACGGGGCGTGTCGATATCGACCTGTGGATCGCGCGTCTGCAGGAGGACGTCAAGCTGCGCGACCCCGAGGCGCTGCGCGAGGCCTGTCGCCTGGCCGAGCGGCTGGAACGTGACGCCGACCGTCCCCACCGCAGCTGGCTGGCCGACGGCTCCAGCTTCCGCATGGGCCTGGAGATGGCCGACATCCTCGGCGAGCTGAGGCTCGACCAGGCCACCCTGGAGGCGGCGGTGCTCTACCGGGCCGTGCGCGAGGGATTGATCGAGCTTCCCGCGGTGGGCAAGCAGTTCGGCGAGGAGGTCGCCGCGCTGATCGACGGCGTGCTGCAGATGGCGGCGATCAGCGCCTCCCAGACCCCCAGCCACGAGATGGGCCAGCACGACCAGCAGGACAACCTGCGCAAGATGCTGGTGACCATGATCGACGACGTGCGCGTCGCCCTGATCAAGATCGCCGAGCGCACCTGCGCCCTGCGCCAGGTCAAGGACGCTCCCCGCGAGAAGCGCCTGCGCGTGGCCCGCGAGGTGTTCGACATCTATGCCCCACTGGCGCACCGGCTGGGCATCGGGCACCTCAAGTGGGAGCTGGAGGACCTCTCCTTCCGCTACCTGCATGAGGACGAGTACAAGGCGATCGCCCGCCAGCTGGCCGAGAAGCGCCTCGATCGCGACCGCTACATCGCCGAGGTCGTGGAGACCCTCAAGGGCCTGCTCGAGGCCCAGGGCATCACCCGCTACGACGTCGATGGCCGCGCCAAGCACATCTACTCGATCTGGCGGAAGATGAAGCGCAAGCGGATCGACTTCTCCCAGGTCCATGACATCCGCGCGGTGCGCATCCTGGTACCGGAGGTGGCCGACTGCTACACCATGCTGGGCCTGGTCCACTCGCGCTGGCACCACGTGCCCAACGAGTTCGACGACTACATCGCCAACCCCAAGAAGAACGGCTACCAGTCGCTGCACACCGCGGTGATCGGCCCCGAGAACAAGGTGCTGGAGATCCAGATCCGCACCTTCGCCATGCACGACGAGGCCGAGCTCGGCGTCTGTGCCCACTGGCGCTACAAGGGCCACGACACCAAGGCCAAGAGCACCAGCTACGAGGAGAAGATCGCCTGGCTGCGCCAGGTGCTCGAGTGGCAGGAGGAGGTCGGCGACTTCGGCGATATCCGCGAGGGGCTCTCGAGCGATGTCGCCCCGGACCGCATCTACGTCTTCACCCCGGACGGCCACGTCATCGACCTGCCCCGGGTCGCCACGCCCATCGACTTCGCCTACCGGGTTCACACCGAGGTGGGCCACCGCTGCCGCGGCGCCAAGGTCAACGGCCGCATCGTGCCGCTCACCTACAAGCTGCGCACCGGCCAGCAGGTGGAGATCCTCACCGCCAGCAAGGGCGGCCCCAGCCGCGACTGGCTCAACCCGAGCCTCGGCTATGTGCGCACCTCCCGCGCCCGGGCCAAGATCCAGGCCTGGTTCAAGCACCAGGCCCGCGACCAGAACGTCGAGGAGGGGCGCGCGCTGTTCGAGCGCGAGATGAAGCGGCTGGATGTGGAGGGCATGGACCTGGAGACCCTCGCCCGCAAGGTCAACTACACCGGCGCCGAGGACATGTATGCGGCGCTCGGGGCCGGCGACCTGCGCATCGGCCAGGTGCTGCACCAGGCCCAGCAGCTGTTCGGCGAGAGCGACGACCAGGAGCAGCTCGACCGGCTGCTGGCCAAGCCGCGGCGTGCCGCCGGCAAGGGGAGCGGGTCGGACATCACCGTGCTCGGGGTCGGCAACCTCAAGACCAGCATGGCCAACTGCTGCCACCCGGTGCCGGGTGAGCCCATCGTCGGCTTCATCACCCAGGGCCGCGGCGTGACCGTGCACCGCCAGGACTGCCCCAACATCCTGCAGCTGCGCCTCGACGAGCCCCAGCGGATCATCGAGGTGGAGTGGGGCGAGCGGGCCCGGACCCAGTACCCGGTGGACATCGAGGTCCAGGCCTGGGACCGCTCCGGCCTGCTGCGCGACGTCACCGGCGTGCTGGGCAACGAGAAGGTCAACGTGCTGGCGGTCAATACGCTCACCGATACCGACGACGGCATCGCCCGCATGGCGATCACCGTGGAGGTGGATGGTCTGGAGACCCTGGGGCGGCTCTTCTCGCGCATCCAGCAGCTCTCCAACGTCATCGAGGTGCGCCGGCTGCGCAGCGGCGGCAAGCCCGGCAAGCGCAGGGGGAAGGCCTCATGAGCCGCCGCCATGACCTCGCCGACCTGCTCGAGCTGATGGCGGTGCTGCGCGACCCCGGGCAGGGCTGCCCCTGGGACCTGAAGCAGGACTGGCACTCCATCGTGCCCCATACCCTCGAGGAGGCCTTCGAGGTGGCCGATGCCATCGAGCGGCGCGCCTGGGACGAGCTTCCCGGAGAGCTCGGTGACCTGCTCTTCCAGGTGGTCTACTACGCCCGGTTCGGCGAGGAGGAGGGCCGCTTCGACTTCCATGATGTCGTCGATACCCTCACCGCCAAGATGCTGCGCCGCCACCCCCACGTGTTTCCCGACGGCAGCCTGGCCTCGCGGCGCCCGCCGGGCGTCTCCGCCGAGGAGATCGAGAGCCGCCAGGTGCATTCGCGGTGGGAGAGCCTCAAGGCCGAGGAGCGTGCCGCCCGGGCTTCCGATGAGGCACCGCACTCGGTGCTGGACGATGTCCCGCGCACCCTGCCGGCGCTCTCCCGGGCGGCCAAACTCTCCAAGCGTGCCGCCCGGGTCGGCTTCGACTGGCCCGACGCCCGCGGCGTCATCGCCAAGATCCGCGAGGAGCTCGGGGAGGTCGAGCAGGCGCTGGCCGAGGGCGACCGGGACCACGCCGCCGAGGAGGTGGGCGACCTGCTGTTCGCCGTGACCAACCTGGCGCGCACCCTCAAGGCCGACCCCGAGCAGTGCCTGCGCGCCACCAACGCCAAGTTCGAGCGCCGCTTCCGCCACGTGGAGGCCGCGCTGGGCGCCGAGGGGGTCCCCCTTTACGAGGCGGGCCTCGAGGCCATGGAGCACCACTGGCAGGCCGCCAAGGGCCGTGAGCCCAGCCCTGCCGAATCCCCATCCACTTCCCGCTCCGCCGATGGCGGAGAGGCTGCCGGAGAGACGCGGTCATGAGCCACGACCTGCACGAATCGCTGCGCGACAACGTCCGCATCCTGGGCGACAGCCTGGGGCGCACCATCGCCGATGACCTGGGCCGCGGTTTCGTCGACAAGATCGAGACCATCCGCGGCCTGGCCAAGCGCGGCCGCCAGGGCGACGAGGCGAGCCAGCGCGAGCTGATCGACTACCTGCGTCGGCTGCCGGACCGCGACCTGCTGCCGGTGACCCGCGCCTTCAACCAGTTCCTCAACCTGGCCAACATCGCCGAGCAGCACTACCGGGCGCGCTTCCGCCGCGTCGAGGACTATCGGCCGGGGTCGCAGCCGGTCCTCTCGGAGCTGCTCGAGCGCGCCCGCCAGGCCGGCAATGCCCCGCGCAAGCTGGTCGAGACCCTGGCCGGGATGCGGGTCGAGCTGGTGCTGACCGCCCACCCCACCGAGGTCATCCGTCGCACCCTGATCCAGAAGTACGACGCCATCGACGACTGCCTGACCGCCATCGAGTCCTCCGCCGACTACCCGGAGCGTGGCCTGCGCGCCCAGGGTCGCCTGGAGGAGCTGATCAGCCAGGCCTGGCACACCGACGAGATCCGCCACGAGCGGCCCACCCCGGTGGACGAGGCCAAGTGGGGGTTCGCGGTGATCGAGAACTCCCTGTGGCAGGCGGTGCCCGACTTCCATCGCGACCTGGACAACCTGCTGCTGGAGACCGCCGGCGAGCGCCTGCCGCTGGATGCCGCGCCGATCCGCTTCGCCTCCTGGATGGGGGGCGATCGCGACGGCAACCCCAACGTCACCGCCCGGGTGACCCGCGAGGTGCTGCTGCTGGGCCGCTGGATGGCCGCCGACCTCTACCTGCGCGATCTCGAGCAGCTCAAGGCCGAGCTCTCCATGTGGAAGGCCAACAGCGCCCTCCGGGCCGAGGTGGGCGATGTGGCCGAGCCCTACCGGGAACTGGTCAAGCGCCTGCTGGCGCGGGTCGAGGCGACCCGCGACTGGGCCAAGGCGTGCCTCGAGGGGCGCAGCTTCGACGACGGCCCGATCATCGAGAGCCGTGACCAGCTCTACGCGCCGCTGCTGACCTGCTACCGCTCGCTGTGCGACGTGGGCCTGGACACTATCGCCAACGGGGCCCTGCTCGACACCCTGCGCCGGGTGGCGGTGTTCGGCGTGACCCTGACCAAGCTCGACCTGCGCCAGGAGGCGAGCCGCCACGCCCAGGTGATGGAGGAGCTCACCGACTGCCTGGGGCTCGGCCACTATCGCGACTGGAGCGAGGAGCAGCGCCAGCAGTTCCTGCTCGAGGAGCTCGCCTCGCGGCGCCCGCTGATCCCGCGCCGCTGGGAGTGCTCCACCGAGTCCCGCGAGGTGATCGACACCTTCCGGGTGATCGCCAGCGAGCAGCCCGAGGCGCTGGGCACCTACATCATCTCCATGGCCGGGGAGCCGTCCGACGTGCTGGCCGTGGCGCTGCTGATGAAGGAGGTGGGAGGCCGGGTCACCCTGCCCATCGCGCCGCTCTTCGAGACCCTCGACGACCTCAACCATGCCGGCGAGGTGATCGACCGGCTGCTGGCGCTGCCCGGCTACCGTGCGCTCACCGGGGATCGCCAGGAGGTGATGATCGGCTACTCCGACTCCGCCAAGGATGCCGGCCAGCTGGCCGCCGCCTGGGCGCAGTACCGGGCCCAGGAGACCCTGGTCGAGGTGTGCGACCGCCACGGCGTCGACCTGACGCTGTTCCACGGCCGCGGCGGCACCGTGGGGCGGGGCGGCGGCCCGGCCCATGCGGCCATCCTCTCCCAGCCGCCGGGGTCGGTGAACGGCAGCCTCAGGGTGACCGAGCAGGGCGAGATGATCCGCTTCAAGTTCGGCCAGCCGGAGATCGCGCTGCGCTCCATGGAGATCTACGCCTGCGCGGTACTCGAGGCGACCCTGCTGCCACCGCCGGCCCCGGAGCCCCACTGGCGCGAAGAGATGGACCGGCTGGCCGAGGTGGCCCACCGCGCCTATGTGGGCGTGGTGCGCGAGGATCCCGACTTCGTGCCCTACTTCCGCTCGGTGACGCCGGAGGGCTCGCTGGGGCGCCTGCCGCTGGGCTCGCGGCCCACCAAGCGGCGCCAGGACGGCGGCGTGGAGACCCTGCGCGCGATCCCCTGGATCTTCGCCTGGACCCAGATCCGCCTGATGCTGCCGGCCTGGCTGGGCAGCGGCGAGGCCTTCGCCACCCGCCTGGAGGGGCAGGGCGGCCTCGAGGTGCTGCAGGAGATGCGCGACAACTGGCCCTTCTTCGGCACCTACCTGGACATGCTGGAGATGCTGCTGGCCAAGGCCGACGTGGGCATCGCCGCCTACTACGAGCATCGCCTGGTGGACGAGCCGTCGCTCAAGGCGCTCGGCGAGCGGCTGCGGGGTCGCTTCTCCCGCCTGCACGAGGTGGTGCTGTCGATACTGCAGCAGCAGGAGCTGCTGGAGAACACGCCGCTGATCCGCCAGGCCATCGAGGTGCGCAATCCCTACATCGACCCGCTGCACGGCCTGCAGGCCGAGCTGCTGCAGCGCAACCGGGATGCCGACGGGGCGATCAGCGCCGACCTGTCACGGGCGTTGATGGTCACCATGGCGGGCATCGCCGCCGGGCTGCGTAATACCGGCTGACCCCGCCGGGCTTCGCCCACGGCTGCCGCCAGAGTTGTAGGAGGGAGCGGTCCGGCGTTCCGGCTTTGCCTCGCGACTGGCGCCGCAGGCGCCGCGGAGGTGTTGCAGATTTCTCTGGTGCCACCGGGAGGCCTTTGGCCTCCATTCGTCGAAGCGTCGAACCGCCGGGGGACCCGGCCTCCTACAGGGGGGCGGAGGAGCCACTGGGTGCCGACATCCTGACTGCCAGCTTCAGAAGGGAAAATGCAGCGAGGCGGTCACCAGGTTCAGGTGGGCCATGTCGGGGGCGTCGAACTCCTCGAACTCCAGGCGGCTCACCAGCCGGTCGAACTGGAGCCGGGCGCCCAGGCCCTGGACCCGGGTCGTGCCGCTGCGAGCGACGTCCTGGCCGGGCATCACCGGGTCGCCCTCCCAGCCGACCAGGCCGGACTTGGCGTAGAGGCCGAGATGGCCGAGGCGCACGCCGGCCACCAGGCTGCCGCCCAGGCTGACGGTGTTGAGGAGCATCTGCTGGTCGCCGAGGCGGGTCGGCACCTCGTCGCTCTCGCGGTAGCTGAATTCGGCGCCGAGGTCGAGACGAGGCAGGCGCAGGGGATTGAAGCCGGCGATGAGCCGGAAGCCGGAGGTGTAGCCGTCCGGCGTCTCGATGTCGCGACCATCGACCACCACGCCGTTGTCGAGGTGCATCAGGTCGGTGTTCTGGCCTGCGTAGGCGGGGGTGTCGTCGGCAGCGGCGAGCGGTGACGAGGCGATCGCCAGACCGGCCACCAGGGCGGCGAGGGTGGGACCCGGTTTCATGTTCCCTGTCCTTGCGTCGGCCTGCTGCCACCGGGCGGTGGCAGGGCTGCTGCGTTATTGGATTGACCCTGTCAGGTTAGCAAGGGGAGGCGGGGTCTGCCAGGTTCGTGGCCAGGCCGCACAGCTCGGCCTGCAGCGCGGCGATCCTCGGGACCTCCTGGCCATGGCGCGCCGCGGCCGCAAGCAGCGGGCCGAGAATCGCCCGATGTTCGGTGGGTCGGCCAGCCAGCACGTCCTGCAGCATCGAGGCGCGATTGTTTGCCGTGCCGGCCACGACCCGCCATACCAGGGCGCGCCAGCCCTCCAGCCCCTCGCCCTCCGGCGGGGCGACGCCCTCCGCCGCCATGATCCCGGCGACCTCGATGATCACCGCCTCCACCATCGGCCGGAAGGGGCGGTCGCGCAGCTGGCCATTGCGGATGCGAAAGCGCGCCACCAGCGGATTGATGGCGGCATTCACGGCAAGCTTCTGCCAGAGCCGAGCGCGGATGTCGCCCACCGCCCGGGCGGGAAGCCCCGCCCCGTCGAGTCGGCGGGCAAGCGCGTCGGCCAGGGCCCGGTGTCCGCCGTCGAGGGCGCCGACCAGGGTCTGGCCGTGTCCGGCATGGACCACCCGGTCGTCGCTCGCCACGAAGGCGCCCTCGGTGGTGGTGGCGCACAGCACCGGACCGGCGTGGCGCTCGGTGAGTCGCGGCTGGCAGTCGAAGCCGTTCTGCCACAGCACCAGCGGCGTGCCCGGGGGCAGGTGGGCGGCCAGCGTCCGGTGGGCCGCGTCGGCGGCGTAGGCCTTGGTGACCAGGTGCACCACGTCCGGGGGGGGCGACGGCGGGGTATCGACCGTCGCCATCGTCAGCGCCCGGGTCAGCGGTGTCCCGTCGGGGGTCACCAGGGTCTGGCTGGCGGCCAGCCGTCGCCGCCCCAGCAGCGCGACCTCCACGCCCTCGCTTGCCCGGGTCGCCAGGCGCAGGGCGATCAACCGGCCCAGGGCGCCGGGGCCGACGATCCAGTGGCGGTTCAGTTCGCTCATGAGGAACGCCTCCTGCGGGTCGGGCGGCTGCCGCCCGTGCCCGTTCCTCGGCGCCGGGCGGTGCTGCCTCGGCGTCTCGCCGACGGGCGGCCGGCGGGCGCCGGTTCCTCGCCGCGGGCGTTCGCCAGGGCCTGGCGCAGGCGGCCGGCATCGGCGGAGGAGAGCAGCCCGTGCAGGTCGGTCACCAGGGAGGCCAGGAAGGGGGCCGGGTCATCGCCGGCCTCGGCGATGCTGCCCAGGCGCTGCTCCCAGAGGGCCGTGCGTTCGGGGCGCCCCACTGCGTCGGGCAGCGAGGCGATCAGGGCGCTGCCGAGCCGCGTGGCGCGCAGGGCCTTGGCCCGACGCACCAGGTAGCCGCGCTCCACCAGCGTCTCGATGATGCCGGCCCGCGTCGCCTCGGTGCCCAGGCCATCGTGCTCGCGCAGGGTGCGGCGCACCGCCGGGTCCTCGACGTAGCGCCCGATGTTCATCATCGCCTTGATCAGGCTGGCATCGGTGAAGGGCTCCGGCGGGCGGGTCTCGCGATCCTCGACGCCGGCCTCCCTCACCCGGCAGGTCTCGCCCTCGGTGAGCGGGGGCAGGGGCGGGGCTTCCTCCCGGGTGGTGAACAGCGGCTTCCAGCCGGGCTCGAGGATCTCCTGGCCGCTGGCACGGAAGGCCTCGCCGGCGATGGCGAACTCCGCCTTGACCTCGCGGGTGACGAGGGGCGGATAGAACTGGGCCAGCACGTTGCGAGCGATCAGCCGGAAGACGTCGGCCTCGGCCTTGTCGAGTCGTGACGGGTCGGCGGGCTTGCCGGTGGGCGAGAGGGCGTGGTGGGCGCCCACCTGCTTGTCGTTCCAGGCCCGGGAACGTCGCGAGAAGTCCGCCCCGGCCAGCCAGCCTCGCAGCGTCGGGTCCGTGCGGCAGGCGCCCTCCAGGGTGGCCCGTGCCGAGGCGAAGTGCTCCTCGGGCAGGTAGCGGCAGTCCGAGCGCGGATAGGTGATCAGCTTGTGGCGCTCGTAGAGGCGCTGGCAGATCTCCAGCACCGCCTTGGCGGAGAGCCCGAAGCGCCGGGCGGCATCCACCTGCAGCGCCGAGAGCGAGTAGGGCAGCGGGGCGGGCTGACGCCTGTCGCGGCTCTCGAGGCGGGCCAGGCGCCCCTCGGCGCCGGGCAGCCGCTCGGCGAGGTCGGCGGCGGGCTGGCGCGCGAGCAGCCGCCCCTGGTCGTCCAGCGGATGCGTCTCGCCGGGCTGCCACCAGGCGCGCAGCCGGCCGGCCGCCACCTCGAGGTCCGCCCACAGCACGAAGAAGGGCCTGGGCACGAAGTCGCGGATCTCGGCGTCGCGGCGGACCACCAGCCCCAGCACCGGGGTCTGCACCCGGCCCACCGAGAGCACGCCATCGTGGCCCGCCTGGCGGCCGATCAGGGTCCAGGCGCGGGTCAGGTTGATGCCGTAGAGCCAGTCGGCCCGGGCCCGGGACTCCGCGGCGCGAAACAGCGGCTGGTAGCGGGCGTTGTCCTCCAGGCGCGCCAGGGCCCGCTGCACCGCCGGACGGTTGAGGTCGCTGACCAGCAGCCGCGATACCGGCCCCTTCCAGCCCAGGTGCTCGATCACCTCCTGCACCAGCAGCTGGCCCTCGCGGTCGGGGTCGCCGGCATGGACCACCTCCCGGGCGCCCTTGAGCAGCCGGCGAATCACCGCCAGCTGGCCGCGGGCCCTGGGGCGGGGCATCAGCTTCCACTCGGCCGGCAGGATCGGCAGGTGATCGAGGCGCCACTGCTTCAGGGCCGGGTCATAGGCGTCCGGCGGCGCCTGCTCGAGCAGGTGGCCCAGGCACCAGGTGACGGTGGTGTCGCCGACCACCAGGGCGCCATCATCGCGCCGCGCCGCACCGGGCAGGGCCTCGGCGATGGCCCGGGCCAGGCTGGGTTTCTCGGCGATGATCAGTCGCATGGGCACGGCTCGGTAGCGGGATTCATGGATATTCTTCCAGTATCCTGGCGCGCCTGCCAGGTGTAACCTGCTTCGGTTGATGTACAATTCTTGTATCATTGTTGGCATCCACCTACCAGCGGAGCGATGCGATGCGCGAGCGAGGCAGAACCCGGCGCCTGCTGGGCCTGGGGGCGCGGACCGGTGGCGCCCTGATCCGTACCCGGCTGGGCGGCCAGGCCGACTGGCGTGCCCTGGGCGAGGCACTGTTCGAGGGGCTCTCCGAGCTCAAGGGCCCGGCCATGAAGCTGGCCCAGATCATGTCCCAGTGGGACGACCTGCTGCCGCCCGACCTTGCCGAGGAGCTCGCCCGCCTGCAGCGCCAGGCCGAGCCCATGCCCTGGGCGAGCATCCGGGTCAGCCTGGTCGAGCAGTACGGCGACCTGGCCGAACGCTTCCGCGAGATCGAGGAGCGGCCCTTCGCCAGCGCCTCCATGGGGCAGGTGCACCGTGCCGTGACCCACGACGGCGAGACCCTGGTGCTCAAGGTGCAGTACCCGGGGCTGGCCGAGGTGCTGGAGAGCGACCTCACCCAGGTGCGTCGGCTGATGCGCCTGGGTCGCTGGTTCAAGGTGCCCCAGGCGCGGCTCGATGCGCTCTTCGAGGAGCTGGCCGCCAGCCTGCGCGGCGAGCTCGACTACCACGCCGAGGCCGAGGCCCTGGCGCGCTATCGGGCGCGCTACGCCCATCTCGAACGGCTGGTGATTCCCGAGCCGCTGCCGGGGCTCTCCGGTCCCAGGGTCCTGGCCATGCGCTACGAGCCGGGCACGCCGCTGCGCGAGCTGGAAGCGGGCGACGACGCCACGCGCCAGGGCGTGGCGGAGACCCTGGCCGACTGGATCACCGAGGAGCTGTTCACCCACGGCGAGCTGCATGCCGACCCCCATGCCGGCAACTTCGCCGTGAACGAGCGGGGGCAGCTGGTCATCTACGACCTCGGCGCGGTGATCCCGGTGCCCGAAGCGCGCCTCAGGGCGATGATGCAGCTGCTCGAGGCGACCCTGGCGAGGGACCCCATGGCGATGGACGAGGCGCTGCTCAGGCTGGGCGGGCGCCAGGGGCAGGGCGCGCCACTCTCGCTCTATCGGGAATCCGCCGAGGCGGTGGCGCCGCTGTTTGCTCCCGGCGAGCAGGACTTCGGCGACGTGCGCGTCCACCGTCGGCTGCGCGACCTGACCCCCAAGGTCTGGGCCGCCATGGACCGCCTCCAGCCGCCGGCCGACACCCTGCTGCTGTCGCGCACCCTCAACGGCCACTACTGGAACCTGGTGCGCCTGGGCGCGCGGCTCGACATGCACGCCCGCACCCGGCCGCTTCTGGCGTGGGCGGGGAAGTGAACGTCTGCCCAGCGTCCCGGTGGGCTGGTAGACTGTGCCGTTTTCGGGACCGTGGAGACTGGGATGCTGGCAGTATGGGTGGAACAGCTGCTGGGGTTTGCCTCGGGCGCCCTGGCGGCCATTCGCAAGGACGAGCGCTATCCGACGCTGATGGCCTGGGCCCGCGAGGAGGGCCCCTCCCTGGTGGGGGGCAACCTGCCGCTGGCCCAGGCGCTGGCGCCTGAGCTCTGGTCGCAGACCCCCCTGGCCCGACTCGGCTTCGCCAGCGAACCCCTGGCCCGGCCGGGGCGCAACGAGCCCTGCTGGTGCGACTCCGGCCGCAAGACCAAGCAGTGCTGCGGGGCCGTGACCCTGCCCGGCCCGGTGCCCGCCCACCTGATGTGGATGCTGTCGCTGCGCGAGTGGAAGGGTGACGCCCTCAAGGCGGCCCTGGAGAGCGGCCGGGCGCCGGCCCAGGCGCTGCTGGAGGCCGGGCTGATCGCCGCCGAGACCGGGCAGCGGGGGCGCGCCCAGCAGATCCTCGAGTCGCTGTTCGAGCGCGCAGACTGGTCGCGGCTGCCGGAGCAGGCCGAGCCGGCCTTCGAGATCCTCATCGACCTCTATCAGGAGCGCGGCTTCCATCGCAAGCGCGAGGCGCTGCTCGACGCCGTGCTCGAGCGCGGCCCGCTGTTCCTGCGCGGCGTGGCGCTGGAGCGGCTGTGCCTGATGCACCTGGACAACGACGACCTGGACAGCGCCCGGGCCGCCTTCGTGCGCGCCCAGCAGGCCCTGCCGGACTCGCCGACCCTGGCCTACATCGAGGCCATGCTGCTGCTCCACGAGGGCCACGAGCAGGAGGCCGCCGAGCGGGCGCGCTTCTGGTTCCGTCGGCTCGCCCGCCAGGGAGACCTGGAGCCGGACCAGCTGCAGTTCCTGGCCGACCTGGCCGAGAACCCCGGTGCCACCCTGGCCGACCAGCTGCTGAATGCCGAGGAGGACCTGGCCGGCCCGCTGGCCTCGCTCCAGGCGCTCTTCGAGGCGCTGCCCACGGCGCCGAAGCTGGCCATCCGCCGGACCGACGATGGCCGCCTGGAGTACCGCACCACGGCCCGCGAGGACACCCTGTTCGCCGTCTGGCAGCAGCACTTCCAGGTGGCGGTGGCGGCCGACTCGCCCATGGGGCTCGAGGATGATCCCTGGCCCGAGGCGGCCGGCTGGCTGGGCGAGCTCTGTGCCCACCCGGAATGGCTGGATGCGCCGCGGGTCGTCCAGTCGCTGACCCTGGCCCTGACCAGCCGCTTCGGCAGCCTGCCATGGATGGCGCCGAGCCTGTTCGCCCCGCTGGCCGACCGGCTGGAGCGCTGGCTGGAGCAGGTGGCTGCCGAGGGGCCGGGTACCCTGGCCTGGGACGATGCCGACAACGCCGTGCTGCTGCGCACCGGCCTGGCGCTGGTGGTGGGGATGGAGCGTGGCGCGCGTCAGCGTTCGCGACAGCTCGCCGAGCGCCTGCTGGCACTGGACGACCACGACAGCCTGGGGCTGCGCGAGCTGGTGCTCGACCAGCTGCTGCGCGACGGCCGCGACAGCGAGGCCCTGGCGGTGAGCGAACAGCAGGTCACGGCGGATGCCGACGAGCCGCCGCCGCTGGGCCTGCTCATGGGGCGCGCCCTGGCCCTGTTCCGGCTGGCGCGGCGGGAGGAGGCCGCCGAGGCGCTGGCCGCGGCGCAGCGCCACAACGCCCACGCCCTGGACATGCTGTGCGCCGAGAATCCCCGGCCGGTGCATACCGGCCCGGATGGCGTCGCCGAGCCGGGCTCCCGGGCCGAGGCATGGCAGTACCGGACGCTGATGCGCGACCAGTGGCGCGCCACGCCCGGCGCGCTCGACTGGCTGCGCGACCGCTTCGAGGGCTGAGCCTCGGCCAGCGTGCGGGGCCGCTTCGAGGACTGAGCCTCAGGCGGCGCGCGGGGCCGGCGGTGGCACGAGCTCGCGGTCGCGGCTGATCCAGATTGCCAGGGCGATGGCCGGCAGGCCCAGGGCCGTGGCGATCACGAAGAAGGTGGCGTAGCCCTCGGCCGCCACCACCAGCCCGCCGAAGCCGCTCAGGAACTTGCCGGGCAGCGTCATCAGCGAGGAGAACAGCGCGTACTGGGTCGCCGTGTAGGCCCGTGAGGTCAGGCTGGAGAGGAAGGCGATGAACACCGCGCTGGCCAGGCCGTTGGCGAGGTTGTCGCCGACGATCGCCATGACCAGCATCGGCAGGCTCTGGCCGGCCAGCGCCAGGGCGGCGAACAGCAGGTTGGTGAGGGTGGCGGCGGCCGCACCCAGCACCAGGATCGGCCCGATGCCGTAGCGCGCCACCAGCAGCCCCCCCAGGATGCCCCCGCCGACGCTCATGGCGATGCCGAAGACGTTGGTCACGTTGGCGATGGTGGCCAGCGTGAAGCCCAGGTCGATGTAGAGCGGGTTGGCCATGGACGCCATGGCCAGGTCGCTGATGCGGAACACCGCCACGAACAGCAGCAGCCACAGCGCCTTGCGCCGGTGACGGGTAAAGAAGTCGGTGAAGGGGCAGACCACCGCCCCGATCAGCCAGGCGCCCAGCCGGCGCAGCTGGCGTGGCCTGCCGCGGCTGGCACGCAGGAAGGCCCGCACCCGCGGCTCGTGGATCAGCTGGGTGTTGAGCGACAGGCGTTCTGGCTCCGGACGAACCAGCACGGTGATGACCCCGATGCCCACCAGGGCCGCCATGGACAGGTAGGCCGCCTCCCAGGAGAGCCACGACGCCACGTAGAGGGCCCCGGCGCCGGCGGCCAGCAGGCCGCCGCGATAGCCGATGATGTAGGTGGAGGCCATGGCCGCCTGGATATCGTCCGGCGCCGACTCGATGCGGAAGGCATCGATGGCGATGTCCTGGGTCGCCGAGCCGAAGGCCACCAGCAGGGCGAAGAGCGCCACCAGCGGCAGGTTGCCGCGCGGGTCGAGGCTGGCCAGGCCGACCAGGCCGGCGGCGATCAGCCCCTGGGCCAGCAGCATCCAGCCGCGGCGCTGCCCCAGGGCGCGGGTCAGCAGCGGCAGGGCCAGGCGGTCGACCACCGGCGCCCAGAAGAACTTGATCGAGTAGAGGATGCCGATCCACGAGAAGAAGCCGATGGCCGCCACCTCGACCCCGTCGCTGCGCAGCCAGGCCGACAGGGTGGAGAACACCAGCAGGAAGGGCAGGCCGGCAGAGAACCCCAGGAACAGCATGGTGATCACCGGCGCGCGCAGGTAGATCGCCAGGGCATCCCGCCAGCTGCGGTGGGGGGTGGGGGTGGGCATTCGGTAGCACTCCTTGCGGGCCATGGACGATGGCAGCGGGTCATCCCAGGCGGTCACCATCGATGGTAGACTGGAGGATCGACAGCCGGGGATCCTGCCGTCCGGCCCCTGCACTGCCGACCCCGGCATGGGGCGATTGTTGCAGAGCCCCGGCGGTGATACCAGTGTCCAGCTACCCGACAGGAGACCCATGAACAGCATCGATGCGACCCTGGAGCCAGGCGATGATGCCGTTCCCCGCTGGTACGTGATCCAGTGCAAGGGAGGGGAGTCGTTCCGCGCGGCCGACCACCTCGCCAACCAGGGCTACGAGGTGTTCCACCCGGTCCTCGAGGTGCAGAAGAAGCGTCGCGGCAAGCTGGAGTGGGTCAGCGAGCCGCTCTTCCCCTACTACCTGTTCATCCGCCTCGATCGCCTGGTCAGCAACTGGCGGCCGATCCGCTCCACCCGCGGCGTGCTGAAGCTGGTCGGCTTCGGCGACATGCCCGTGGCGGTGGACGACGCCCTGGTGGCCACCCTGCGCGAGCACGGCAGCGACCGCCAGGATGCCACCGCCAACCTCTACTTTCGGGCCGGCGAGGCCGTCGAGATCACCGAGGGGCCCTTCAAGGACCTGCAGGCCGTCTTCGCCACCCACAAGGGGCAGGAGCGGGCCATCGTGCTGCTCGACCTGCTGCACCGCCAGCAGCGGCTGGAGATGCCTGTCTCCCAGCTGCGCCGCCGCTGAGGGGGCCCCCTTTCAGGCAGGGCCGGCCCTCCCCCCATTACCGCTTCGAGGAGAGTTCCATGACGATCGCCCCCCAGCGGGTCGTGACCCTTCACTACGTGCTGAGCGACGCCGACGGCCAGGTGCTCGACGACTCCCGGGCCCGCCAGCAGCCCATGGAGTACCTGCATGGCCACCACAATATCGTCGAGGGGCTGGAGCGCGCCCTGGACGGCCAGGCCGAGGGGGCCGAGCTCAGCGTGACGCTGATGCCCGCCGAGGCCTACGGGCTGCGCAACGAGGCGCTGGTCCGCGAGGTGGGTCGCGGCGCCTTCCCGGTGGATGACCTGGCGCCCGGCATGCGCTTCCAGACGCCGGGTGAGGCCGGGCCGCAGGTCGTCACCGTGCTCGAGGTGCACGACGACCGCGTGCTGATCGACACCAACCACCCCCTGGCGGGGCACACCCTGCGCTACCGGCTCCAGGTGCTCGGCGTCCGCGATGCCACCCGGGCGGAGTTCGCCAAGGGCCATCCGCTGCCGCCGGACACCGACCCCGGCAGCGTGGAAGACAAGAAGGTGCTGTGAAAACTGACCTGGATCAATTGCCGCCGCGGGCCAACGTCGGGCGCGGTGACAAACTTGATTCAGGTCAGAAATCCCCCGGCGCTTCCGGGCTACAGTCCTCTCAACAGATCGAGACGGGAGGACACCACCATGTATTGGGATGATGCCGTAATCTTTGGACTGGTTACCGTCGCGATGATGGTCGCATTTCTCGGGGGCTGGATCGCATTCATCGTTCGCGATCACCGCAGGAAGAAGCACTGATCCAGCCGTCGTCACGAGTCGTCAGGGGAGGGGGGAGTCATCCCCCCGGTAGCCGACCCACATGGGTCGGCTTTTTTTCGTCTGGCTTTCGGCTTCTGGCTTGCGGCTCTCGCCTGTCGGCAGGCGCCGACGGCGCGGGCATGAATGTGCAGGCTCCGCGCAACGTTGGCCGGCGCCTGGAGCCTGTCCAGCGGGCCGTCTATCATGAACGCCGTTCGATAACCTCGGAGACGTCCCATGACCCATCGTGATCCCGAAGGCCCCGACGCGCAGAAGCGTCAGAGCCGTCGCCGGTTGCTGGCCAGCCTGGGACTGGGCATCGCCGGCGCCTATGTGGCCCCGACCCTGTTCAGCCTCGGCCAGGCCCAGGCCCAGCATGGCGCCGGGCGCTCCCGGCCGAGCTACTCGCGTCCCAGCTACTCGCGCCCCAGCTACAGCCGGCCGAGCTACTCCCGGCCCAGCGGGGGGTATCGCCGCGACCGCCGCGATGTCTATCACCGCCGTGAGGATGACCGCCCGGGCGTTCGCCTGGTGATCTCGGTCACCCCCAGCCGCTGGTGACGGCGGCCATGGGGCAGGACCTCTGCCTGCCCGGCCTCGGCCGGGCGCTGCGGCTGTTGGGCTGTCCCGAGGTGCTGGGCGCCCTGCAGGCGGCGATGCCGGGGTGGCCCGGCCGGGTCATCGAGGCCGATGGATCGTCCCCGGCGATCCGCCTGCGCCGCCATGGCGGGGGATACTGGCAGACCTCGCCGGCCCTGCCCGAGGGGCTGTTCCTGGCCACCGCCGTCGAGGCCGCCTGCAGCCTGATCGCCGACCTGGTCGGCGAGTACTTCGACCGGCACCCCGACAGCATCGGGCTGCACTGCGGCTCTGCCGAGGTGGCGGGCCGCCTGGTGGTCTTTCCCGATGCGCACCGCGCCGGCAAGAGCACCCTGACGGCGGCCTTCGCGGCGGCCGGCCTGCGCGTATTCGGCGACGATGTCCTGGCCCTGACGCCGGAGGGCCGCGGACGGGCGCTGGGCATCGCCCCGCGGCTGCGGCTGCCGCTGCCGGCGAGCCTGGACCCCGCCCTGGTCGCCCATGCCGACGCGCATGCCGGCCCCACGGATGAGCGCTATCGCTACCTTGCCCTGCCCGGGGCGGCGCTCGCGGCCCACGGGGAGGAGGCCCCGCTGGGCGCGCTGGTGCTGCTCGAGCGGGAGGCGGGGCTGGCGGCCCCCGAGCTCCTGCCGCTGGCCCCGGGCGAGGGGCTGCTGCAGCTGCTCTGCCAGAACTTCGCCCATGGCGCGCCCAGCGAGGCGCTGATGGCGCGCTTCCTGCCCCTCATGGCCAGCCTGCCCTGCCTGCTGCTGCGCTATTCGGAGCCGCTGGCTGCGGCGCGCTGCCTTGCGGCGCGGGTGGCGACGCCACCTGAGAAAGGCGAGGCCGCCCTGGCCTCGCTGACCGGCCATCGCCCCGCGGCAATGGCGATGCCGGCTATCTCGCCGCGGCAGCCGTGGCGGCCGGCGGGCGAGGTGCAGGCGTATCCGCTGGGCGACGAGCTCTTCCTGATCCACCGGCCCAGCGGTGCCATCCACCGCCTCAATGCCAGCGGGCGGGCCGTGTGGCTGCTGCTGGCCCGTGAGGTCCTGTCGGCCGACATCCTCGCCGAACTGCTGGCCGAGCTCTACGGCGACCAGTCGGCCGAGCGTATCCTGTCCGACGTGCTCGACCTGCTGGGCCGGCTCGCCGCGTCGCGGCTGATCGAGGCCGCCTGACGTCAGCGCTGGACGGTGGCGCGGCCGGCGCCTGTCGGCTCCCGCCAGTGGCGCTGCCAGGCGCGCATCACCCGCTCGGGATACCAGGTCTTGCCCAGGCTGCCGTTGTAGCGTGCCAGGGCGCGGGTGAAGTCGCCGCGCTCCACGGCAAGGTAGTGGGCCAGGATGGTGGTGCCATAGCGCAGGTTGCGCCATGGGTCCTTGAGGTCGTCGGCGGGCAGGCCCAGCTCGCGGATCCAGAACGGCATGATCTGCATCAGCCCCACGGCCCCGGCGGACGAGACCGCGTCGGCGCGGAAGGCACTCTCCACCTGGATCACCGCCAGCACCAGCGCCGGCGGCAGGCCGGCCAGGCGGGCCTCGAGATAGATTCGCTGGAGCAGCTCGGTGCGCAGCGCCGGGTCCTGGACGAAGCGCGACAGCGCCGGCTCCATGGCGTTGTGCCACTGGCGGGCGGCCCAGATCTGGGCCGGATCGCGAGGAGCGGCGAGGCTGTCGTCGAGGGTCGTGCGCAGCGTGGCGGGAGTGGCCGGGAGCGCCTGGACCACCAGCGGGCGCCGGTCGGCCTCCAGGGCGGCCAGGAAGGTATCATCGCTGGCCGCCGCCGTTGCGGCGGCCAGCCACGTCGCCACCAGGCCGGCGGCGACGGGGATCATGTGGCGACGAGCCTCAGGCCTTGATGCGCTCGCGCAGGAAGTCGAGGATCTGCTCGGCCGGTACCATGGTGGCATCACTGTCACGGCGTCCCTTGTATTCCAGTTCCCCCTTGTCCAGACCGCGATCCCCGACCACCAGGCGATGGGGCAGGCCCATCAGCTCATGGTCGGCGAACTTGGCCCCCGGGCGCAGGTCGCGGTCATCCAGCAGCACCTCGAAGCCGGCCTCGGTCAGCTCGGCGTAGAGCTTCTCGGACTCCTCGCGCACCCGCTGTGACTTGTGGGCATTCATCGGCACCAGGGCAATCTGGAAGGGTGCGATGGCGTCGGGCCAGATGATGCCGGCGTCGTCGTGGTTCTGCTCGATGGCGGCGGCCACGACGCGGGTCACCCCGATACCATAGCAGCCCATCCACGGGTGGATGGCGCGCCCCTCGTCACCGAGCACGGTGGCGTTCATCGCCTCGCTGTACTTGCGGCCCAGCTGGAAGACGTGGCCCACCTCGATGCCGCGCTTGATGGAGAGGGTGCCGTGACCATCCGGCGAGGGGTCGCCTTCCACCGCGTTGCGGATGTCGTAGACCTCGGGCAGCGCCACGTCGCGCTCCCAGTTGATGCCGAAGTAGTGCTTGCCGTCGACGTTGGCGCCGGCGCCGAAGTCGCTCATCAGCGCCACGCTGCGGTCGATGATCAGCGGCATCTCGAGACCCACCGGGCCCAGCGAACCGGGGCCGGCACCCACCGCCGCGCGGATCTCCTCCTCGCTGGCCATGGTCAGCGGGGCGGCCACCTGGGGCAGGTTCTCGGCCTTCACCTCGTTGAGTTCGTGGTCGCCGCGCACCAGCAGGGCGATCAGGCCGCCCTCGGCGGCATGGACCATCAGCGTCTTGACGGTCTTCTCGATGGGCAGGCCGTGCTGCTCCACCAGGGCCGCGATGGTGCGGGCATCCGGCGTGTCCACCAGGCGCAGCGCCTCGGCCGGGGCCGGGCGCTCGGGGTGGCTGCCCAGGGGGGCCGGCAGGGCGTCGGCCTTCTCCATGTTGGCGGCATAGTCGGACTCGGTGGAGAAGACGATGTCGTCCTCGCCCGAGTCGGCCAGCACGTGGAACTCGTGGGAGCCGGTGCCGCCGATGGCGCCGTTGTCGGCGATCACCGGGCGGAAGTCGAGCCCCAGGCGGGTGAAGATGCGCGTGTAGGCGTCATACATCACCTGGTAGGTCTCCTGGAGCGAGGCCTCGTCGACGTGGAAGGAGTAGGCGTCCTTCATGATGAACTCGCGGGAGCGCATCACCCCGAAGCGGGGGCGGATCTCGTCGCGGAACTTGGTCTGGATCTGGTAGAAGTTGGCCGGCAGCTGCTTGTAGCTGGCGATCTCCTTGCGCACCAGGTCGGTGATCACCTCCTCGTGGGTCGGGCCGACGCAGTAGTCGCGCTGGTGGCGATCCTTGAGGCGCAGCAGCTCGGGCCCGTACTGCTCCCAGCGGCCGGATTCCTGCCACAGCTCGGCGGGCTGTACTGCCGGCATCAGCACCTCCTGGGCGCCGGCGCGATCCATCTCCTCGCGGACGATGCGCTCGACCTTGCGCAGGGTGCGAAGGCCCAGCGGCAGCCAGGTGTAGAGCCCGGAGGTGAGGCGGCGGATCATGCCCGAACGCAGCATCAGCTGGTGGCTGATGACCTCGGCGTCGGCGGGGGTTTCCTTGAGGGTGGCGATCAACAGTTGAGTGGCGCGCATGGGTCCGGCGTTTCCTCGGGCTCGTCAAACGGGTCGGGCCGCCAGCGTGGGCGGCAGTTGGCGCATTGTACGGCCAAGCGCCAGGCGCGGCAAAAGGCGACCGTGAAATGGCCGTCGCCCTGGCGGCGCGGGGCGCGCTGGGCGCCCCGCGGGCCTGTGGTAGACTCAGAGCGCCTTTTCCCGCGCTGCCGGCCCGCGATGCGTACCGCCGGTGCCGCCGTTCCGGATGCCATGGAGATCCCTGCATGTCCCCTTTCCTTCGTCGCGGCCTGGCCGGCCTGCTCGTCGGCGTGTCGATTACCGCCCTGGTGGGCTGTGGCACCGTCTTCCACCCCGAGCGCAAGGGCCAGCTGGGCGGGCGCATCGATCCGGTGGTGGCCATCGCCAACGGCGTGGGCCTGCTGTTCTTCATCGTCCCGGGGGTGGTCGCCTATGCGGTCGACTTCTCCAACGGCACCATCTACCTGCCCAGTGGCCACAACGCCGCCGGCGTGGATGCCCTGAAGCTGGAGGAGGACATGGACGTGGCTTCCCTGGAGAGGCTGCTCTCCGAGAAGAGCGGCAGGCCGGTCAGCCTGGACAGCGAGCTGCTTCGGGTCGAGGAGGTCGAGTCGCTGGAGGAGGCCCTGGCGCTGGTGCGCATGGCCGGCATCGATGACGCCGAGCGGCTGGGCACGGCGTTCGTCGACGGCGCCTGACTCGGGCCCCTGGCCGCCGGGTCACGGCTGGCCGAACAGCACCAGGCGCAGCAGCAGGCCCAGCGCCAGGGTCGTCGAGACGCTGAGCAGGGTGCCCAGCAGCACGTATTCGGTCAGCTTGCGGTCCTGGGCCTCGCGCAGGTCGCCGAAGCGCAGCACCGACTTGGCCGCCAGCAGGAAACCCACGGCGGTCAGCTGGTCGAGCAGCACCAGCGTCAGCACCAGGAAGCGTTCGAGCATCCCGATGCGCGCCCCGGCCTGGGCCAGGGTGCCGGTGTTCTCGAGCTGCTGGCTCCAGCGCTGCATCACCAGGGCGATCGCGATGGCCAGCGGCCGTGACACCAGCAGGTAGGCGGTAGCCACCCCCAGCACCTCCGGTGTCGCCAGCCAGTGCATCAGGGCGGCCACCGGCCGGGTGCTGCCGATCCAGGCCAGCCAGATCAGGGCCAGCACCAGCAGGTGCAGGGCCTGGTCGATCATAAACCAGCGCAGCTGCCGGGCCGGGAGGGCGGCCTTGGCCAGGTCGATCAGCCAGTGGCTCATTGCCACCGCCAGTGCCGCGAGCAGCACCGTCCCGGGCCCGTGGCCGGTCTCCCGGGTCGCGGCGATCGCCAGCACCCCGCCGGCCAGCAGGCCGTGGAGCAGCGCATGCAGTGCCAGCCGGGGTGAACGCTGCCGCAGGCGATAGCGCTCCTCGACCCAGGCCCCCGGCTGCAGCAGGAAGTCTGCCGCCAGGTGGGCCAGCCACAGGCCGAGCAGCAGGGATTCGGGCTGGATCATGGGGCGGGCTCCTCGTCCGTGAGGCGGTGGCGCAGGTAGGCCAGGGTCTCCTGCAGGAGGGGCCAGCGAGCAGTGCGCAGGCGCTTGTGGACGGCGGGCTGGCTGATACCCAGGCGAGTCGCCAGCGCCTGCTGCGAATCAGCATGGCACAGCATCTGGGCCACCACCTCTGCCGCCGCCGGCGTCCACCCCTCGACCATCTCGTCCAGGTAGCGGACCAGCAGGGCCAGGCAGCCTGACGGGGGGGCTCCCGGGTTCAGCACCAGGTGCTGGTCTTCCGGCAGGGCATCCAGGGCCAGTCCCGAGGCGACGAAGGGAGGCGCGTTGGCCTCGGCGATGCCCTGGCGGGGAGTCCAGCCATCGGCCGGGCCGACCGCCACGGCCAGCCGGGCGTCCCACCGCTGCTCGCGGCTCGAGTGGCGAATCAGCGAGGCCCGCAGCAGCACGGCCGCCTCCATGGCATGCTGCGGGGCCAGGGCCAGCTGGAAGCCGTCGCCGCGATAGCGGGACGTGCAGGCCCCGAAGCGCTCGGTGAGTCCCTCGAGGGCGGCGTCCAGCGCACGAGAGAGCGCCTCGGCCGGCTGGATGCGGCGTGAGTCGATGATATCGCCGGTGATGACCGCCAGGGTACGGGGCATGTTGGTCTCGCAGGCCGGGAGGATGCGTCAAGGAAACACTGCACAAATGCCTGCGCGAGCGAATCGCTGCGTTGCGCGGTGCGTGGAATCCTCACATATACCCCATATGCTCCGGTTCCTGTGCTCCGGGCGCCTTGCGCTTCATCTCGCTCGTCGATTTGTTCAGCGCTTCCTTAATGATAGCCCTTTAGGGTTATTTTGCCATTAAATAACCATGAAAGGTTATTGTGGTCTGCCGGCCTCCGGTGCCCGGGGCTACCTCGCCAGCTCGCGCATGGCGCTCTCCAGCCCCTCCAGGGTCATGGGGTACATCCGGTCGTCGATCAACTGGCGGATCAGCCGGGTGGAGTGGGTGGTGTCCCAGGCGCGGCGCGGCATGGGGTTGAGCCAGGCCAGGCGCGGGAACTTGTCCGCAAGGCGACTGAGCCACACCGCGCCGGCCTCGTCGTTGAAGTGCTCGACGCTGCCGCCGGGGTGGGTGATCTCGTACGGCGACATGGCGGCGTCGCCGACGATCACCACCTGGTAGTCATCGCCATAGGTATGCAGTACGTCCAGGGTCGGGATGCGCTCATTGAGGCGCCTTGCCTGGTCTTGGGAATTGCTGCGCCACAGCCCCTCATAGAGGCAGTTATGGAAGTAGTAGGCCTCCAGGTGCTTGAACTCCGAGCGCGCCGCCGAGAAGAGCTCCTCGCAGGTGCGGATGTGGTCGTCCATGGAGCCTCCCACGTCGAGCAGCAGCAGCACCTTCACCGCGTTGTGGCGCTCCGGGCGCATCTGCACGTTGAGCAGGCCGGCATCGCGAGCGGTCTCGCGGATGGTGGCGTCGACGTCGAACTCCTCCGCCGCCCCCTGGCGGGCAAACTTCCTCAGCCGGCGCAGCGCCATCTTGATGTTGCGGGTGCCCAGTTCCAGGGAGTCGTCATAGTCGCGGAAGCGCCGCTCGTCCCACACCTTCACCGCCCGGCGATGGCGGGAGCCCTCCTGGCCGATGCGGATGCCCTCGGGGTTGTAGCCGTAGGCGCCGAAGGGACTGGTGCCGCCGGTGCCGATCCACTTGTTGCCGCCGGCGTGGCGCTCCTTCTGCTCCTCGAGGCGCTGCTTGAAGGTCTCGATCAGTTTCTCCAGCCCGCCCAGGGATTCGATCTGCGCCTTCTCCTCCTCGGAGAGCTGCTTCTCGAACTCCCGGCGCAGCCAGTCGTCGGGAATCAGCGCCTCGATGGCGGCATCCAGGTTCTCGAGCCCCTCGAACCAGGCGGCGAAGGCGCGATCGAAGCGGTCGAAGTGGCGCTCATCCTTGACCATCACGGTGCGCGCCAGCCGGTAGAAGGCCTCCATGTCGGCGAACACCACGCCACGCTCCACCACCGCGTGCAGGTCGAGCAGCTCGCGCAGCGATACCGGCACCCCGGCACGCTTCAGGGTCTCGAACAGGCCGATGAACATCGATCAGCGCCTCTGGTTACCTTGGCGGCGGAGCATGAAGGCGAGTCGCTCCAGCAGCTGCGTATCCTGCTCGTTCTTCACCAGCGCCCCGGCAAGCGGCGGGATCGCCTTCACCGGGTCGCGCTGGTAGAGCGCCTCCCGGGCGAGCTCGTCGCTCATCAGCAGCTTCAGCCAGTCCACCAGCTCCGAGGTGGAGGGCTTCTTCCTGAGCCCCGGCGCCTGGCGCAGCTCGAAGAACACCTCCAGGGCCTCGCCCACCAGCTTCGGGGCGATCTCGGGGAAGTGTACGTCGACGATGGCCTGCATGGTCTCGCGGTCGGGGAACTCGATGTAGTGGAAGAAGCAGCGGCGCAGGAAGGCGTCGGGCAGCTCCTTCTCGTTGTTGGAGGTGATCACGATGATCGGGCGGTGCCGGGCGCGAATGGTCTCGCCGGTCTCGTAGACATGGAACTCCATGCGATCCAGCTCCTGGAGCAGGTCGTTGGGGAACTCGATGTCCGCCTTGTCGATCTCGTCGATGAGCAGCACCACCCGCTCGCTGGCGCTGAAGGCCTCCCACAGCTTGCCGGGCCTGATGTAGTTGGCGACGTTCTCCACCCCCTCCACGCCCAGCTGGGAGTCGCGCAGGCGGCTCACCGCGTCGTACTCGTAGAGCCCCTGGGCGGCCTTGGTGGAGGACTTGATGTGCCAGGTGATCAGCCGCGTGCCCAGGGAGGCCGCCAGCTCCTCGGCCAGCAGGGTCTTGCCGGTGCCCGGCTCGCCCTTGATCAGCAGCGGGCGCTCCAGGGTGACGGCGGCGTTGACCGCCTGCTTCAGGGCCTCGGTGGCCACGTAGGTGGAGGTGGAATCAAACGCCATGGAGTGTGTGCCTCGACAGATCGTCAGGAAAGGAGATATCCGAACAAGTGTACGGAAGGGCGGCGATGGCGACAAATCCCGCCGCCTCACTGCGCGTAGATCATCCTGCGGGTCATGCCGCCGTCCACCACCAGGTTCTGGCCGGTGATGAAGCCCGCCTTCTCGGAGAGCAGAAAGGCCGCTATGGCGGTGGGTCAATGCGGGTGATGCTGTTCGAGCCTCTCGGCTAGCCAGATCTTGATGATCGACTGTCGCGTCACTCCCAGCCGAGCTGCCTCTCGGTCAAGGGAGTCGATCATCCAGGTGGGGAAGTCGACGTTGACACGCTTTTGTTTCCTGAGGGGGCGCCTGGCGTTGTCCAGGTCCAGCTCTTCAGTGATGTCGTCACCTTCATCGAAGCGCTTGTCGAGTTCAGTCGCTTTCATAGAGTTCAATCTCTCTGCTGCGGGCCCGCCTGACAGAGATAAGGCGTATTCGCGCACCGCGGTAGGTGATGATGCCGGACCAGTGTTTCACACCAATCCTTCCGATGACCACGAAGCGAGGCTCATCAGTCGACTTTGCCGGAATCTCGAGCAGGTCGGGGTCCTGCCAGAGCCGCTGCGCCTCGACAAAGTCTATGCCGTGCTTATCCCGATTCGCCTCGCTTTTTCGAGGGTCGAACTCGAAGTTGGTCATGAGTGGAAAATATACCTTTTTTACTCTTCCGGGAAGCCGTCATTCAGTCTGAAGTATTGTGTGTTTCAGATTCGGGGGCGATACGCCTCCACCAGGATCGCCGGGTCGTGCTCGGCGTGGCCGCGGGTGGCATGGGCGCGCATCAGCTGGGCGGCCAGGGAGCTCATGGGTGTGGCGCTGCCGCTGCGCCGGCTCTGGGCCACCGCCATGTCCAGGTCCTTGAGCAGGGTGCGCAGGTGCCAGGGCGGGTCGGCGAAGTCGCTCGCCGCCATGCGCGGGGTGAGGATCTGGAAGGGCTTCGAGTCCGCGAAGCCGCCGGAGAGCGCCTCGACGAGCCGGGTGGCCTCCACGCCGCTGGCCTCGGCCAGCGCCACCATCTCGGCGAGCACCGCGGCCTGACAGCCCACCACCATCTGGTTGCACACCTTGGTGACCTGACCCGCGCCCACCGGGCCCAGGTGGGTGACCCGGGCGGCGAGCGGTGCCAGCAGTGGGCGGATGGCGTCGATATCGGCCGCCTTGCCGCCGGCCATCATCACCAGGCTGCCGGCCTCGGCGCCGGCCACCCCGCCGGAGACCGGACAGTCGATCCAGCCCATGCCGCAGCGCTCCTCGAGTCGACGGGCGAAGTCGCGGGTGGCCGCCGGGTCGCTGCTGGAGAAATCGATCAGCGTCTGGCCGCGGCGGCCGTGCTCTGCCACGCCGCCTTCGCCGAACACCACGCTCTCCACCACCTCGGTATTGGCCAGGCAGAGCATCACCAGGTCCACGCTCGCCACCAGGTCGCCGAGGGTGGCGGCCACCCGGGCGCCGGCCCGGCCCAGTGCCTCGGCCTTGTCCTGGCTGCGGTTCCAGACGGTCACGTGGAAGCCGGCCTCCAGCAGGCGGCGGGTCATGGGGGCGCCCATCAGGCCGATGCCGATGAAGCCGAGGCGGGGGTGGGGCATGGGATCTCTCCTGGCGAGTGGCTGGCAGGATGCAGCATGCGCGAAGGCGGGGTTTTTCGGCAAGCCGGCTTGTCTGGCCGGACGGGAGTGTGCGAAAAGCGAAGGGAGCCGAGGGCGAGGGCAGGCCCGGAAGAGGCTGGCAGGAGGCGACAGACACCATGAAGCAGCCGCGTTGCGGGACGAAGCCGGATGCGCGCCACGAGGCGCCGCGGGGGGCCTCGGCATGAGAGGTGCATCGTCCAGCGCCACTCCCTGGCATAGCCGGGAGCCCGACGAGGTGCTCGCCGAACTGGCGGCCTCGGAACAGGGCCTGAGCGGTGAGCAGGTGGCCGAGCGGCTGGCGCGCCATGGCGAGAATCGCCTGCCGGCACCGCCGCGCAGCGGTCCGCTGCGGCGTTTCCTGCGCCAGTTCCACAACGTGCTCATCTATGTGCTGCTGGCCGCCGCGCTGGGCACGGCCCTGCTGCAGCACTGGGTCGACACCGGGGTGATCCTCGGCGTGGTGGTGATCAATGCCATCGTCGGCTTCCTCCAGGAGGGCAAGGCAGAGCAGGCCCTGGAGGCGATCCGCGGCATGCTCTCCCCCAAGGCGCTGGTGCTGCGCGACGGCCAGCGGCGCACCGTGCCCGCCGAGCAGCTGGTGCCGGGCGACCTGGTATTCCTGCAGGCCGGGGACCGGGTGCCCGCCGACCTGCGGCTGCTGCGCTGTCACAACCTGCGACTCGACGAGGCGATGCTCACCGGCGAATCGGTGGCCGTGGACAAGCAGATCGACGCCGTGGACGCCGATGCCGACCTGGGCGACCGCCGCGGCATGGCCTTCTCCGGCACCCTGGTCGCCTTCGGACAGGGGCGCGGCGTGGTGGTGGGCACCGGCGCGGCTACCGAGATCGGGCGCATCTCCACGCTGCTCGGCGAGGTGGAGACCCTGACGACGCCGCTGCTGCGCGAAATCGCCACCTTCGGGCGCTGGCTGTCGGGGGCCATCGTGGTGCTGGCGGGAATGACCTTCGCCTTCGGCTACTGGGGGCGCCACTACGACCTGCTGGAGACCTTCCTGGCGGCCGTGAGCCTGGCGGTGGCGGCCATTCCCGAGGGCCTGCCGGCGATCATGACCATCACCCTGGCCATCGGCGTGCAGCGCATGGCGGTGCGCAACGCCATCATCCGCCGCCTGCCGGCGGTGGAGACCCTGGGCTCGGTTACCACCATCTGCACCGATAAGACCGGCACCCTGACCCGCAACGAGATGACCGTGAAGACCCTGCTCACCGCCGAGGAGAGCTACGAGGTCAGCGGCGTGGGCTACGCGCCCCATGGCGGCATCCACCATGCCGGCGAGGAGGTGGCGCTCGAGCAGCACCCGGTGCTGGCCGAGGCGCTGCGCGCCATCCTGCTGTGCAACGATGCCGAGCTCCAGCGGCGTGACGGTGGCTGGCACCTCGAGGGCGACCCCACCGAGGGCGCGCTGGTGGTCGCCGGGCTCAAGGCGGGCCTGGATGCCCGGGAGGTCGCCCGACACTATCCCCGTGATGACGTGATCCCCTTCGAATCCCTCTACAAGTTCATGGTCACCCTTCACCACCATCACGAGGGAGGCCAGCGCCTGCTCTTCCTCAAGGGTGCCCCCGAGCGGGTGCTGGCCGTCTGCGATCGCGAGCGCACCCGCGATGGCGACCGCCCCCTCGACCGTCCGCGCTGGGAGCAGCGCATGGACGCCATCGCCGCCCGGGGCCAGCGGCTGCTGGCGGTGGCCCTCAAGCCCATGGACGAGGAGCGCCGCACCCTGGCCTTCCCCGACGTCGAGGCGGGTGGCCTGACCCTGGTGGCGGTATGCGGGATCATCGACCCGCCCCGGGAGGAGGCGATCGCCGCGGTGAGGCAGTGCCAGCAGGCCGGCATCGTGGTCAAGATGATCACCGGCGACCATGCGGTGACCGCCCGGGCCATTGCCGACGAACTCGGCATTCGCACCGCGGGCGGGGTCGTGCCGGGGCATGTCCTGGAACCGCTCTCCGACGGGGAACTGGAGGCCCTGGTGCGTGAGGTGGACGTCTTCGCCCGCGCCACGCCGGAACACAAGCTGCGCCTGGTGCGCGCCCTGCAGGCGGGCGGCCAGGTGGTGGCCATGACCGGCGACGGCGTCAACGACGCCCCGGCCCTCAAGCGGGCCGACGTCGGCGTCGCCATGGGGATCAAGGGCTCGGAGGCGGCCCGTGAGGCGGCCGCCATGGTGCTGGCCGACGATAACTTCGCCTCCATCGCCCATGCGGTGGAGGAGGGCCGCACCGTCTACGACAACCTGCGCAAGGCGATCCTCTACATCCTGCCCACCAGCGGCGGCGAGGCGCTGACCATCATGGCCGCCGTGCTCCTGGGCATGACCCTGCCGCTGCTGCCGGCCCAGGTGCTGTGGGTGAACATGGTCACCGCCGTGACCCTGAGCCTGGCCCTGGCCTTCGAACCCGCCGAGCCCGGGGTCATGCGCCGACGCCCGCGCGACCCTGGTGCGCCGATCCTGTCGGGCTTCCTGGTCTGGCGCGCGGGCTTCGTCTCGCTGCTGCTGCTGGCGGGGACCTTCGGCCACTTCCTGTGGATGGAGCGGCAGGGCGTGGAGATCGAGCTCGCCCGAACCGTGGCGATCAATGCTTTGGTGATGGGCGAGATCGCCTACCTCTTCAACAGCCGCTACATCCTCGAGCCCGCCTGGAACCGCGCCGGCCTGCTGGGCAGCCGGGCGGTGCTGTTCGCCGTGGGCGGGCTGGTGGTCCTGCAGGCGCTCTTCACCTACTCGGCGCCGCTGCAGCTCCTGTTCGGCACCGCCCCCCTCGGCGTGAAGGAGTGGGCCAGCATCCTGGCCTTCGGCGTCATCCTCTTCGCCCTGGTGGAGCTGGAAAAGGCCCTGTTCAGGCGGCGTGGGCGGGGCGCTCCACGGGTGTGAAGGTGCGAGGCCGGGATCGCCCATGGCGCCGGTCGGGGTTTCGGGCTAATTTCATGACATCTCGGGAGGTGCGTGGCTCGGCTTGATGCCGCTCAAGGCCTGCCGCCAACTCCCTGACGAGCCCACATCCCGCCGAGTCGCCCTGCCTGCCGGTCGAGGCGGCATCGACCGGAACAAGACAAGGAGTTCCTCATGCCGCCTGCCACCCCCCCTTCGCCCCTGATGGCGCACTCACTCCGCCATGGCCACGGCGCCTGCAGTTGCGGCTCGCCGCTGCTGCAGCGTTTCCACGAGCGCATGATGGCGGAAATCTCGCGACGCCACTTCCTGGGCGGAGCGGCCGCCGTCATGGCGCTGTTCGCCGGCCTTCACGCCCCCTCCGCGGTGGGGGAGAAGCCCCGGGAGCGCAAGGGACCGCTGTTGCTGACCCACCTGCGGCTGTTCGACGGCAGCGGCTCGCCGCTGCGCGACAACGTGGCGGTGCGGGTGGAGGCGGGGCGCATCCAGGCCATCCTGCCCGGTGACGCCGACCCCGAGGGGGCCGAGGTGATCGACTGCGGCGGGCGGGTGCTGATGCCGGGGCTGATCGATGCCCACTGGCACACCACCCTGGCCGCCATCACCCAGGTGGCGGCGATGACCGCCGACGTGGGCTATGTGCACCTGGTGGCGGCCCGGGAGGCGGAGCGCACCCTGATGCGCGGGGTGACCAGCGTGCGCGACGTGGGCGGGCCCTCCTTCGCGCTCAAGCGCGCCATCGACGAGGGCGTCGTGGCCGGCCCCCGGATATTTCCCGCCGGCGCCATGATCTCCCAGACGTCGGGCCATGGCGATTTTCGCATGCGCCACGAGGTGCCCCGCGGCACCGCCACGCCGCTCAGCGAGCAGGAGCGCCAGGGCGTGGCGGCGATCGCCGACGGCGAGGCCGAGGTGCTGCGCCGTACCCGGGAGCAGCTGATGCTTGGCGCCTCCCAGATCAAGCTGATGGCCGGCGGCGGGGTCGCCTCGATCTACGATCCCCTGGACAGCACCCAGTTTACCGAGCGCGAGCTGCGTGCGGCGGTGGAGGCCGCGGACGACTGGGGCACCTACGTGACGGTGCACGTCTACACGCCGCGGGGGATCCAGCGCGCCCTGCGGGCCGGGGTGCGCTGCATCGAGCATGGCCAGCTGGCCGATGAGGAGAGCGTGCGCATGATGGCCGGGGAGGGCGCCTGGTGGAGCCTGCAGCCCTTCCTGCAGGACGAGGATGCCAACGTCTATCCCGACGCCGCGCGTCGAGAGTCCCAGCGCCAGGTGACCGAGGGCACGGTGCGCGCCTACGAGATGGCCCAGCGCTTCGACGTCAACACGGCCTGGGGCACCGATATCCTCTTCAGCCCCCAGAACACCCCGAACCAGCTGCGCCACCTGGCCAAGCTCACCCGCTTCTACGACCCCCTGACGGTGCTGGCCATGGCCACCGGCCGCAACGGCGAGCTGCTCGCCCTCTCGGGTCCGCGCAACCCCTATCCCGGCACCCTCGGGCGCATCGAGCCCGGCGCCCTGGCGGACCTGCTGGTGGTGGACGGCGACCCGAGCCGCGACCTCGATTTCCTGCACGACCCGGAGCGCAACCTGCGCCTGATCATGAAGGGCGGTCGCATCCACAAGGAACGCCTGGGAGAAGGTTCATGAAGGCCCGGCGGCTTGCTCTGGCCCTGGGGCTTGCCGCGCTGGGGCTCGCAACCCCCGGCCTGGCGTCCCAGGCCCATGCCGAGGCGGACGGCTGGCGCTTCCAGCTGACCCCCTACGCCTGGATGGCAGGCCTGTCGGGCGATGTCCGGCCCCTGGCGGGAGCCCCCACGGTCAGCACCTCGCGCTCCTTTGGCGAGGTGCTGGATGACCTGGAGGGGGCCTTCTTCCTGACCGGCAGTGCGCGGCGTGATCGCTGGGTGCTGCTGGGGGACCTCACCTGGGCCTCGCTGAGCCAGGAGAGCGCGCTGGCCCCCGGCATCGTCGCCGAGGGCAGGCTGCGCCAGCGCTCGGTGACGGCGCTGGCGGGCTACCAGGTGGTCAGCGAGCCCGAGCATCGCCTGGACCTGCTGGCGGGGGCGCGGGCCTGGCGCATCGAGGCGGAGGTGGGCGTGCCGGCCCTGGGGCTCGCGGCCCGCGACACCGAGCGCTGGGTCGACCCGATCCTCGCCGCGCGGCTGCGTTCGACCTGGAGCCCGGCCTGGTCGACATTGCTGCACGGCGATGTCGGCGGCTTCGGAGTCGGCGCCGACAGCACCTGGCAGCTGGTGGCCACCGCCAACCTGGCGGTGAACGAGACCCTGACGCTCTCCGCGGGCTATCGCCACCTGGCGGTGGAGCGTGACACGTCAGGAACCCGCCTGGACGTCTCGATGAGCGGCCCCCTGCTGGGGGCCACCTGGCGCTTCTGACCCGGATGCTCGCTTCGCCATGGCGCATTCAGCGCCCGAAGAGCGCACCTATGGTGCAGTGCCGCATGGCTGTCGCCCGATGCAGGAGAGGTCGCGCATCGTGTTAATTTCATAACCTTATGTATTCAAATGTTTTGTCATATTTCTGGCCTGATCTTCGCAATATGTAAGACATGATCGCCGAGGCAGAGTGGCGATTCACCGAGTGAGCTGGCGTGCTCCACCTGGTCCCCTTCGGGGGGCCTTTTTTTTGCCTGGCCGACAGGGCTGCTATGGTCAGGGCATGGAGCCGAAGGATGAGCCGCAAGGGCGAGAGCCGGTGATCGTCGACCATGGGGGGCTGTCGTGATGGGCAACCTGTTCGAGGGAATTCCCGAGCGCCTGCCCGAGGAACTTTTCGAGGAACTCTTCCGCGCCGAGTCGGTGACGGTGGAGCGTATCGTCTCCCGGGGCCACACCTCGCCCGAGACCGGCTGGTATGACCAGCCCCGCCACGAGTGGGTGCTGGTGCTCAGGGGCCGCGGCGTGGTCGCCTTCGAGGAGGGCGAGACGGTCACCCTGGGCCCGGGGGACCACCTGCTGATCCCGGCCCATCGCCGTCACCGGGTCGCCTGGACCGACCCTAACCAGGATACCGTCTGGCTGGCGGTGCACTACGCGTGATCCGCTGTCAGGGAGGCACACATGGAGAAGGTCCCACGCACGCTTCGTCGCATCCTGCTGCTGGTCGCCCTGGCCCTGCCGGTGGTCGCCTGGCAGCTGTGGCTGGCGCCGGCCCGGGAGACTCGCCAGGCCTGGAGCGGCACCCTGATCGAGACGACGCGCAGCCCCAGGCTGCTGCGCCTCGGCGAGCCGGGCACGCACCGCCGGCCCAACGACTACCACCATGAGTGGCATGTCGAACTTGACGGCGGCGGGGTCCGCGAGGTGAGGGTGCCCCACCGGCTCTGGCACCACGGAGAGCCGGGCCTGCCGGTGGTAAAGCGTCGCGGCGAGCGCTGGCCCGAGATCGACACCGACGAGTATCGCGACCAGCAGCGGCGCAACCGGGAGGGAACACGGCGCGTGCTCGAGGTGCTGACCGGGCAGTAGAGTTCCTCCGGCGGGTGTATCACACTGGCCGAAATGGCTCGCTGCAAGGGACCGACGATGCGCCTGAGGGTACTTTCGGATCTTCATCTGGAACACTTCGACACTGCGAGGGAGCTGCCGGAGGTCAACGCCGATGCGGTGATCCTGGCCGGTGACATTCACTCGGGCACCCGTGGGCTCGCCTGGGCAGCAGAGTACTTCGCCGGTACGCCTATCCTCTATGTGCCCGGCAACCACGAATTCTACGGCACCTGCATGCCCGCCCTGCGCCGGGAACTGGCCGGCGAGGCCGCCCGGCTGGGCATCCATCTGCTGGACAATCACACCCTGACCCTCGGCGGTGTACGTTTCCACGGCACGACCCTATGGACCGATTTCGCCCTCCATGCCGACCAGCCCGATCATGACCCGGCGCTGACCGAGGCCAGGGCGCTGGCCCTGATGCCGGACTTCCGCATCATCGAGCAGCCGGAAGGGGAGGTCTTCACCCCGGCCGAGAGCCGCCGCCTGCATGCAGAGGCGCTGGGGTGGCTTGCGGCGGAGCTTGCGGAGCCGTTCAGCGGTCCCCGGGTGGTGATCAGCCACCATGCCCCCCTGGCCGAGGGTATTCCGCCGCGCTACCGCGGTGATGCGCTGTCGCCGGCCTTCGCTTCCCACTTGCCACGGCTGATGGGCCGCATGGACCTGTGGATCCATGGCCATGTGCATGAGCCGGTAGACCTGGAAGTGTCGGGAACGCGTATTGTCGCCAACCCTGGCGGGTATCCCGACGAGTTCGACCCGCCGCTGTTCAAATCGGATCTGATCATCGAGGTGCCGGCCATATGACCTGGCTGATCGGCCTCTACTTGCCGGCGAGCCTGGCGGCCCTGCTCCTGTATGGCATCGACAAGGCGGCGGCGCGGCGCGATCGCCGCCGCATCCGCGAATCGACCCTGCACCTGGTGGCCCTGGCGGGGGGCTGGCCGGGGGCGCTGCTGGCGCGGCGCGCCTTTCGCCACAAGACCCGCAAGCAGCCCTTCGGCGCCATCCTCTGGGGCTGCGTGGCGCTCAATGTCACCCTGGTGGCGTGGCTGGCCACGGCAGAGGCCGCCGCGGGCCTGCGTCGGCTGGCGGGCCTCGGGTAGACGGCTTGTCGACTCGCCACGGCTTTATCCTGACCCGCCACTGGGAAGATACGCCCCGGGGCACCGAGGTCACCCTGTGGTTGGCCACCGACGAGGGGCCGCTGCGGGTGCGCCTGCCGGTGCAGCCCGCGGTGGCCTTCCTGCCCGCCGAACAGCGAGCGGCGGCCGAGGCGCTGCTGGCCGGTGAGCCGGGGGTGACCCTGCGCGCGCTTGAGCTCCGTGACTTCCATCGCCGCCCGGTGCTCGGGCTCTACTGCGAACAGTACCGGCAGCTGCTCCGGCTCGAGCGGCGCCTGGGTGAGGCCGGGATCACGCTCCACGAGGCCGATATCCGCCCGCCGGAGCGCTACCTGATGGAGCGCTTTATCACCGCGCCGGTGGCCGTGACCGGAACGCCGGACGGCGAGGGCGGGCTGGTGGAGGCGCGCCTGCGCCCGGCCCCGGACTACCGCCCCCGGCTGCGCACCGTGTCGCTGGATATCGAGACCAGCGGCCGGGGCGAGCTCTACTCCATCGCCCTGGAGGGCTGCGGCCAGCGCAGCGTCTTCATGCTGGGGCCGGCCAACGGCGGGGAAGGCGAGCACGACTTCGCCCTCGAGTACTGCGCCAGCCGCGCCGAGCTGCTCCGGCGCCTCAACGCCTGGTTCGCCGAGCATGATCCCGACGCCATCATTGGCTGGAACCTGGTGCAGTTCGACCTGCGGGTGCTGCGCGATCACGCCGAGCGGCTGGGCGTGCCGCTAAGGCTCGGGCGCGGTGGCAGCGAGCTCGAGTGGCGCGCCCACGGTCACCAGCCCAACCACTTCTTCGCCGCCGCCGCCGGGCGGCTGATCATCGACGGCATCGAGGCGCTGCGCTCGGCCACCTGGCACTTCCCCTCCTTCAGCCTGGAGAACGTGGCCCGCCGGCTTCTCGGCGAGGGCAAGGCGATCGACAACCCCTACCAGCGCCTGGACGAGATCCTGCGCATGTTCGCCGAGGACAAGCCGGCGCTGGCCCGCTACAACCTCAAGGACTGCGAGCTGGTCACGCGGATCTTCGCCAAGGCCGAGCTGCTGGACTTCCTGCTCGAGCGGGCCGCGGTGACCGGCCTGCCCGCCGACCGCAGCGGCGGCTCGGTGGCGGCCTTCACCCACCTCTACCTGCCGCGGCTGCATCGCCTGGGCCTGGTGGCGCCGAGCCTCGGCGAGGGAGAGGACGCCGAGAGCCCGGGCGGCTTCGTCATGGACTCCCGCCCAGGCCTCTACGACTCGGTGCTGGTGCTCGACTTCAAGAGCCTCTACCCCTCGATCATCCGCAGCTTCCTGATCGACCCGGCGGGGCTGGTGGAGGGGCTCGCCGACCCTTCGGATGCCGCCTCGGTACCGGGCTTTCGCGGCGCGCGCTTCTCGCGCACCCGCCACGCCCTGCCGGCCATCGTCGAGGGAGTGTGGGCCGGGCGCGAGGCCGCCAAGCGTGCCGGCAACGCGCCGCTCTCCCAGGCGCTGAAGATCATCATGAACAGCTTCTACGGCGTGCTGGGCTCCAAGGGCTGCCGCTTCTTCGATGCGCGCCTCGCCTCCTCGATCACCATGCGCGGCCACGCCATCATGCACCGCACCCGCGAGCTGATCGAGATGGAAAGATATACCGTTATCTACGGTGACACCGACTCCACCTTCGTCTGGCTGGGCCGCCCCTGCGAGGAAGAGGAGGCCGCGGTGATCGGCCATCGGCTGGTGGGCCGGGTCAACGCCTGGTGGCGCGAACACCTGGCCGAGGCGTATGGCCTCGCGAGCGCCCTGGAGCTGCAGTTCGAGACCCACTATCGGCGCTTCCTGATGCCCACCATCCGCGGCGCCGAGGCGGGTAGCAAGAAGCGCTACGCGGGGCTGGTGCGGGACGCGGATGGCGGCGAGCGGCTGGTGTTCAAGGGGCTCGAGACGGTGCGTACCGACTGGACGGAGCTCGCCAAGGCGTTCCAGCAGGAGCTCTACCGGCGGGTCTTCACCGGCGAGCCCTGGCGGGAGTACGTGCGCGGCTACGTGCAGGCCTTCCTGGCGCGCGCCCGGTCGGGGGAGTTCGACGAGCGGCTGGTCTATCGCAAGCGGCTGCGCCGGCGCCTCGACGACTATCGCCGCAACGTGCCGCCCCACGTGCGCGCGGCCAGGCTGGCCGATGCGGAGAATGACCGCCTGGGCCGGCCGCGCCAGTACCAGCACGGCGGCTGGATCCGCTACGTGATGACCCTGGCCGGCCCCGAGCCCCTGGAGGCGCACCACTCGCCCATCGACACCGACCACTACCTGACCCGCCAGCTCCAGCCGGTGGCCGACGCCATCCTGCCCTTCGTGGGCGACGACTTCGCCACCCTGATCGACCGCCAGCTGGGACTGTTCTGAGCGCCGGAGCGTTCAGGTGTGGGCCTGGGAGGTCGCGTCGGTTACCGAGTCCGTTGCATGCCGCCCGAACTGCAGTTCGGCCAGGTGGCGGTAGAGCGCGTTGGACGCCATCAGTTCGGCGTGGCGACCGGCGGCCACCAGCCGGCCCTCGTCCAGCACCAGCAGGCGGTCGGCGGCCACCACCGTGGCCAGGCGGTGGGCGATCACCAGGCTCGTGCGACCCACCATCAGCCGGTCCAGGGCCTGCTGCACCAGCCGCTCGCTCTCGGCGTCCAGGGCGCTGGTGGCCTCGTCCAGCAGCAGCACCCGAGGATTCTTGAGCAGTGCCCGGGCAATCGCCAGGCGCTGGCGCTGGCCGCCGGAGAGCTGCACGCCGCCGGGACCCAGCGGGGTGTCGAAGCCGTCGGGCAGCGCCTCGATGAAGGCCAGGGCGTTGGCGTCCCGGGCCACCCGGCGCAGGGTCTCCAGATCCGCCTCGGGGTCGCCGTAGCGCAGGTTGTCGGCCACGCTGCCGGTGAACAGCACCGGCTCCTGGGCCACCAGCCCCAGGGCCGAGCGCAGCTCGCCGGGGTCGAGCTCGCGCAGGTCGATCCCGTCCAGGCGCAGGGTGCCGGCGTCGGGGTCGTGAAAGCGCAGCAGCAGGGCGAGCAGGGTACTCTTGCCGGCCCCGGAGGGTCCCACCAGTGCCACCCGCTCACCCGGCTGGATGGTCAGGTCGAATCCCGCCAGCGCCGGGGTCTCCCGCCCCGGGTAGGTGAAGCTCACCGCCTCGAAGCGCAACTCGCCGGAGAGCGGCTCGGGCAGCGGCACCGGATGCGCCGGGGGCGCGATGGCCGGCCGGGTGTCCAGCAGCTCCAGCAGGCGTTCCGCGGCGCCCGCGGCGCGCTGCACGTCGCCGGCCACCTCGGCCAGGGTCGCCACGGCCCCCGCCGCCAGCACCGCATAGAAGACGAAGGCCGAGAGCTCGCCGGCGGTCATGGTGCCGGCCAGTACCGCCTGACCGCCCTGCCACAGCATGATGCCCACCGCCGTGAAGACCGCCAGCATGGCGATGCCCGTCAGCCAGGCCCGCTGGCGGGTGCGTGTCACGGCGCTCGCAAAGGCCTCCTCGACACGGTCCGCGTAGTCGCGCCTGTCGAGCCCCTCGTGGGTGAAGGCCTGGACGGTGCGGATGCCCGTGAGCGCCTCGTCGGCATAGCGCCCGAGTTCCGCCACCCGGTCCTGGCTGGCGCGGGAGAGCCGCCGCACCCGCCGCCCGAACCAGAGGATCGGCAGCACCGTGGCAGGAATGCCGAGCAGGACGATGGCCGATAGCCAGGGCTGGGTCACCAGCATCAGGGCCACGGCGCCGACCAGCATCAGCAGGTTGCGCAGGGCCAGGGAGACCGAGGAGCCGAACAGGCTCTGCAGCACGCTGGTGTCGGCGGTGAGCCTCGAGGTGATCTCGCCGGCGGCCTGGCCGGGCGCCTGGGCGCTCTCGAAGAAGCCCGGCTCCAGGGTCAGCAGGTGGTCGAAGACCCGGCGGCGCAGGTCGGCGGCCAGCCGCTCTCCGATCCAGGTCACCAGGTAGTAGCGCAGCGCCGAGGCCATGGCCAGCACCGCCACCACCGACAGCATCAGGCCGAGGGTTCGACCGAGGGCGGCGCTGTCCGCGGCCATGAACCCGCGGTCGATCACCAGGCGCAGCCCCTGGCCGAGCAGCAGCACGCTGCCCGAGGCGACCAGCAGGGCCAGGGCCGCCAGGGCCAGGCGGTAGCGATAGGGAGCCAGCAGGCCCAGCAGGCGCAGCAGCACCCTGGGGTCGGGGCGTGACGGCATCACGAGCCTCATCGAGAGCGGAAGGGAGTGTGGCGACCATAGCAGGCCCGTGGCCCGGCTGCATGAAGGGCGGCGGGGGCGCGACGCGATGCCGCTTGAAGGGAGCGTGGGCGGGCGCCATATTCGAGTTCCAACAACCTCGATCCGGAGACCCCCATGTCCGACTCCCTGACCCTCGGCTGCCCGCATTGCGGCGCCCTCAACCGCGTCAGTCAGGCGCGCCTGAACGACGGGCCGAAGTGCGGCAAGTGCAAGCAGGCGCTGTTCACCGGTGAGCCGGTGGCGCTGACCTCGGCCAACTTCCGCCCCCTGGTGGAGCGCAGCGAGTTGCCGGTGGTGGTGGACTTCTGGGCTGGCTGGTGCGGCCCCTGCAAGATGATGGCGCCGATCTTCGCCGAGGCGGCTCGCGAGCTCGAACCACGGCTGCGCTTCGCCAAGCTCGATACCGAGGCGGAATCGGCGCTGGCGGGGCGGTACGGCATCCGCAGCATTCCCACCCTGATCGTGTTCAGGAATGGCCAGGAGCTGGCTCGTCAGCCGGGAGTGCTGCAAGGGCCGCAGCTGCGGGCGTGGTTGCGTTCGTATCTGCTCTAGTCAACTTGCCGTAGGCCCAGCGTGGCCGTTCCTCCGAGTCACCGATCTCCGGCGCCGGCCGGCTGGCCACCACCACGCAGTTGCGGCCGCGTGCCTTGCCCTCGTAGAGGGCCCGGTCGGCGCGCAGCAGGGTCGGGTCCAGTCGCGATTCGCCCTCCTCGAGCCGGCTGATGCCCACGGTGACGGTCAATGGCGTCGTGTCGCCGAGCATTGGTAGCCTCAGGGCGCTGACCTTCTCGCGGAGCCGCTCGGCGATGGCGGCGGCCGTGCCGAGGTCGGCCAGCGGCAGGGCGATCACGAACTCCTCCCCGCCATAGCGCCCCAGCACGTCGGAATCCCGCAGCACCGCCTGGCAGCAGCCGGCCACGGTGGACAGCACCAGATCGCCCACCGCATGGCCGTGGCGATCATTGAGCCGCTTGAAGAGGTCCACGTCGACCATGCACAGCGCCAGCGGCGTCCCGTCACGGCGGGCGCGCCGAAGCTCCTGTTCGGCCAGCTCGAAGAAATGCCGGCGGTTGGCGATGCCGGTCAGGCCGTCGGTGCAGGCCATGTGACGCAGCCGTGCCTCCAGCTCCTCGCGCTCGCGGATCTCCTCCTTGAGGCGGCGATTCGCCGAGCGTTCCTCCAGCAGCAGGGCAAACTGCTCGCGCTTGAGCCGCTTGATCCGCGAGATGGTCATCCAGCCCAGCAGGTTGACGAAGCCGAGCAGCAGCAGGCTGGTCAACAGCAACCCGGGCTGCAGCGGCGCCCAGAGCCTGACGGCGACCAGAAAGCCCAGCAGGAGGTAGGCGTTGGCAGCCAGCATCCACTGGATACGGTTGGGAATGAACAGGTAGAGCGCCATGCTGGCGGCGACCACCGAGGCGATATGGATGCCGTCGCCGGCGGGGCGCAGGGGAATGGTCATGAGCAGGCCGGAGATGCCCAGCAGGCAGGCCAGGTTGATGGGCAGTGGCCAGTGCGCCACCGCCGGCCGGCGCCAGATGGCCAGGCCCAGCAGCAGGCAGGTGAGCACGACCAGGAGCCGCATGGCCAGCAGGGTCAGGAAGGGCTGGCCGGCGCCGAGCACGGTGTAGTCTGCCAGGGCGAAGGCCAGGAAGAGCCCGGCGATCACGAACAGCGCCACACGCAGCTGGCAGGCGTGGTAGCTCGTCAGGGTGCGCTGGAACAGGGCCTCCATCGCCGAGTCGCGAAACTCGGCCTGCCAGTTCAGCTCTGGACCATCCCGTGGCTCGGCTCTCATACCGGACATCCTGGAGGGGGACACCAGGCTGGTTTCAGCGTGGTGCCTCCTGCGAGTCGTAGATTCCCGGATGCCTGGTCGGACCTGACCGGCCAGGCAATGGTGAAGTACCGAGCAAGCTTGGCCCCGAATCGGGTGGTATGCCAGAGGCTTCAAGATACTGTCCCACCTGGCGTACATTTCCTGTAAGCCAATGCTTACATCATCAGGTTGGCCTTGATAATCAGACTGTTAGTCTTATTGATCTCATCCTCGCGGGATCAGTTCTTTGCTTTGAGCTGTTCTTTCAGCTGCTTGGGTACCTGCTTGATGATGAGACGGTCGGAGGCTTCGTCATACTCCACGCTGGAACCCAGCAGGTGGGAGTCGAAGCTGATCGATACCCCGCCGGCGCGGCCGGTGAAGCGGCGAAACTGGTTGAGGGTCCTGCGGTCAGGCGGGATCTCCGGGGAGAGGCCGTAGTCGGCGTTGCGGATATGGTCATAGAAGGCCCTGGGCTGCTGTTCGTCGAGCACCTCCGAGAGCTCCTCCAGCGTCATCGGCTCGCCGCGGCTGGCCTGGTCGCTGGCGTAGCCGATCAGGGCATCGGTCTTCTCGCGGCTCGCCTCTTCGGGCAGGTCCTCCTTCTCGACATAATCGCTGAACGCCCTGAGCAGGGTGCGCGTCTCGCCGGAGGCATCCACGCCCTCCACGGCGCCGAGCAGGGCGGCGAAGCCCTCGGCCAGGGCCTTGCCGCCCCGGTCCCGGGTCCAGGAGAGGTACTGCCGCGAGTCGCCGGCCTGCCACTGGGCGAGGTCGATGCGCGCCGCCAGGCTCATCTGGACCAGGTTGAGCTGGGGGGCCGGCACCAGGGCCAGCTGCGGGTCCACCGCGAAGCCCTCGCGGTGGTGGAGTAGCGCCAGGCTCAGGAAGTGCCCATCACCGAATCGGGTCTCCAGCACGACCAGGTCACCGGACACCGACAGGTGGGCGTCGAGCAGGGCGGTCAGGCGCTCGGCGATGGCGCGGGTCAGGGCCACGAAATCGCGGCCATCGGCCAGGTAGTCGGCCAGCTCTCCGGCCAGCGGTGAGGCCGGCTCGCTGCCCGGAGCGGCTCCCTCGGTGCTCCCTTCAGCGTCAGGGAAGTGGCCCCACGCCTTGGTCTTGCCGTGGTAGGCCTTGTTGAGCCCCTCGAGCAGGGCATCCAGGGTGGCTGACGGGGGGAGCGTCGCCTCGGCGGCAACCAGCCTGGCCGGGCCATCACCGGGCTTCTCGATGCGATGAACGATGGCGTTGAGGATCGGCATGGGGCCTCCCGCGATAGTGGTCGAGGGCGGCGATGATACCCGGCCGGCCCGCGCGTCGATACCCGGTCAGGGCTTGAGCCGGTACCCCGTGCGGAAGATCCGCTCCACCACCACCAGGGCGGCGGTCAGGAACAGCAGGATCATGCCCAGGCTGACCACCGGGCTGACGTCGCTGATGCCGTAGAAGCTCCAGCGGAAGCCGCTCACCAGGTAGACCACCGGGTTGGCCAGGGTCACCGCCTGCCAGAAGGGCGGCAGCATGTCGATGGAGTAGAAGGTGCCGCCCAGGAAGGTGAGCGGGGTGATCACCAGCAGCGGCACCAGCTGCAGCTTCTCGAAGCCGTCGGCCCAGATGCCGATGATGAACCCCAGCAGGCTGAAGGTCACCGCGGTGAGCAGCAGGAACACTACCATCATCAGCGGATGCGCGATGGAGTAGGGCACGAACAGCCGCGCGGTGGCCAGCACGATCAGCCCCAGCACCACCGACTTGGTGGCCGCCGCGCCCACGTAGCCGATCACGATCTCCCAGTAGGAGATCGGCGCCGAGAGGATCTCGTAGATCGAGCCCGAGAAGCGCGGGAAGAAGATCCCGAAGGAGGCGTTGGAGACGCTCTGGGTCAGCAGCATCAGCATAATCAGGCCGGGCACGATGAAGGCGCCGTAGCTCACACCGTTCACCTCGCTGATCCGCGTGCCGATGGCCGCGCCGAACACCACGAAGTAGAGCGAGGTGGAGATCACCGGCGAGACGATGCTCTGCAGCACGGTGCGCAGGCTGCGGGCCATCTCGGCCAGGTAGAGGGTCTTCACTGACTGAAGGTTCATGCGGTCTCCCTGACCAGGCTGACGAAGATCTCCTCCAGGGAGCTCTGCCGGGTGTGCAGGTCCTTGAAGCCGATGCCGGCGGCCTCCAGATCGGCGAGCAGTTCGGCGATGCCGGCCTGGTCCTCGTCGGGTTCGTTGGCATCGTAGGTGTAGACCAGCGCATGGCCCTCCTCGGCCAGGGCCAGCGCGTGGCGGGAGAGGGCAGCTGGAATCGCCTCCAGCGGCTCGCGCAGGTGCAGCGTCAGCTCCTTGCTGCCCAGCTTGCGCATCAGGGCGTGCTTCTCCTCCACCAGCACCAGCTCGCCGCGACGGATCACCCCGATGCGGTCGGCCATCTCCTCGGCCTCCTCGATGTAGTGGGTGGTGAGGATGATGGTCACGCCGCTGTCGCGCAGCTGGCGCACTACCTCCCACATGTCGCGGCGCAGCTCCACGTCGACCCCGGCGGTGGGTTCGTCGAGAAACAGGATCTCCGGCTCGTGGGCCAGCGCCTTGGCGATCAGCACCCGGCGCTTCATGCCGCCGGAGAGGGTGATCAGGCGGTTGTCGCGCTTGTCCCACAGCGACAGCGAGCGCAGCACCTTCTCGATATGGGCCGGGTCCTTGCCCTTGCCGAACAGGCCGCGGCTGAAGCTCACGGTGTCCCACACCGTGACGAAGGCCTCGTTGGTGAGCTCCTGGGGCACCAGGCCGATGCGTTCCCGGGCGGCGCGGAAGTCGCGGACGTTGTCGTGGCCGTCCACCAGCACCCGGCCGGCGGTGGCGTTGACCAGGCCGCAGATCACGCTGATCAGGGTGGTCTTGCCCGCCCCATTGGGGCCGAGCAGGGCGAAGATCTCGCCCCGTCGGATCGTCAGGCTCACCTCCTTGAGCGCCTCGAAGCCGCCGGCATAGGCCTTCGAGAGCCGCTCGACGGCAATGACCGGGGCGTCACTCAAGGGTGATGTCCTCCTCGAAGGTGAGGTTGAGGTCGAGGGCGGTAATCTGCACCCGGACGCTGGCCGGCAGCGCCTCGTCCCCCTTCAGGCGGCCCTCCTCCAGCGCCAGCTGCACCGCCTTCTCGATCTCCTGCTGGGTGGTGACGCCCACGGTCTTGAGCAGCTTGCGGATACTCTTCTGAAAGGCCTCGTCGTTCATCCTGTCCGTCTCCTGGCGTGATCGATGATGCCCACCATCCTAGCGCGACTCGTCGAATGATACAGGGGTTGTACAAGAAAAAAGCCGCGCCGGGTTACCCGGCGCGGCCTGGATCGGCGCGAAGGGCGATCAGCTGCGGCTGGTGATCTCCAGCAGGTGGTAGCCGAACTGGGTCTTCACCGGGCCGTGGACCTTGTTCAGCTCGCCGGAGAACACCACCTCGTCGAACTCGCGGACCATCTGGCCCGGGCCGAAGCTGCCCAGGTCGCCGCCCTGGCGGCCGGAGGGGCAGGTGGAGCTCTGCCGGGCGACCTCGGCGAAGTCGCGGCCACCCTCGATCTCGGCCTTGAGGGCCTCACACTTTTCCTTGCTGTCCACCAGAATATGACGCGCGGTTGCCCTGGCCATGGGAGTCTCCTGAACGATTGGCTCATGGGGCCGGCAAGCCTGCCGGCGATGCACCGGCGAGATTAGCACGTCACGTCGGCAGGTTTCAGCCACCGCCGATGGTCAGCCGCAGGGCCTGCAGGCCGTCGAGCTCCAGGCGGATCTCGTCCGAGAAGATCGGGTGACCGATCACGCGGATGTCCAGGGTGGCCTCGGCGCCGCGGTAGAGAACCGTGGCGGAGACCCGGGTGTCGGTGCTGGCCGGAGCGAGCGGGCCGTAGTCCACACGCTCCACCTCCAGCGCCGTCAGCCCCCGGGCGTCGAGCTGCTGCTCGATGGCCTGCTTCACGGAAACGCCGTAGTAGAAGTAGAGCCCGCCGTAGAGCAGGCCTGTGATCACGATCAGCGAGAAGAGACGGCCCATGGCATCCTCCCTGGGTCAGCCGTTTGTGTCCGTTGCGAGGCGGGTTATACCACAGGTGCGCCCACCGGGAGGAGCGCCCGGGAGCCTTCGTGTCGGGCAGGCCGCCGCAGGCGGGGCACCGGCCCGGCGGCTGTTCCGGCGTCAGGAGCGTCGCTGGACCTGGCGGTGGGCCCTGAGCCACTCGGTCAGCGCTTCCAGCGGCATGGGCCGGGCGAACAGGAAGCCCTGGAAGACCTCGCAGCCATGCGCCCTCAGGTACTCGAACTGCTCGCGGGTCTCGATCCCCTCGGCCACCACCGCGAGGTCGAGCTCGCGGGCCAGGGTGATCACCCCCTGGCAGATGGCGGCGTCCTTGTCGCTGGCGGTGACATCCTTCACGAAGCTGCGGTCGATCTTGATCTTGTCGATCGGCAGGGTGCGCAGGTAGCCGAGGCTCGAGAAGCCGGTGCCGAAGTCGTCGATGGCGGTGCTGATGCCCATGCCGGCCAGCGCATTCAGGATGTCGATGGCGCCGTCGGTGTCCTTCATCAGGATGCCCTCGGTCAGCTCCAGCTCCAGGTGGCGGGTCGGCAGCCGGGTCTCCTCCAGCACGCCGCGCAGGGTGGCGAGGAAGCTGGGGCGGTGGAATTGCATGGGGGAGAGGTTGATGGCCATGCGTCCCTTCAGCAGGCCGTCGTGCACCAGTCCCAGGGCATCGCGGCAGGCGCGCTCCATCACCCAGCGGCTGAGGGGGATGATCTGGCCGGTCTCCTCGGAGACGGGGATGAACTCGGCGGGAGAGATGAACCCCTTGGTGGGATGACGCCAGCGCACCAGGGCCTCGAGCCCGTCGACCCGGCCGTGGGCATCGAGCAGCGGCTGGTAGTGGAGCACCAGCTGGTCGCGGTCGATCGCCTCCTGGAGCTCGTTGCGCAGCGTCACCCGCTGGGAGAGCTTGCTGTCGAGGTCGCCGGTGTAGACCTGGAAGGCGTTGCGGCCCTGCTGCTTGGCCTTGTACATGGCCATGTCGGCATGCTGCAGCAGCTTCTCGGGGTCCTCCTGGTCATCGTCGTTCACGGCGATGCCGATGCTGGCGGAGATATGCAGCTCATGGCCTGCCACCTTGTGGGGGCGGGTCAGCTCCAGCAGCAGCCGCTCGGCGACCTCCTGGGCGTCGTCGGCGTGGGCGAGGTCCGGCAGCAGCAGCACGAACTCGTCGCCGCCGAAGCGCGCCAGGGTATCGGTGGGGCGCAGGCCCCGGGCGAGGCGCCGGGCCACGCTGACCAGCAGTTTGTCGCCGACCTTGTGGCCCAGGGTGTCGTTGATCGGCTTGAACTCGTCCAGGTCGATGAACAGCACGGCGAGGGTCTGTCCGTTGCGCCGTGCCAGGGCCACGTCATGGGCCAGGTGGTCGCCGAACAGCGCCCGGTTGGCCAGGCCGGTCAGCACGTCGTGGGTGGCCTGGTAGGCGAGCTGGTTCTCCTGCTCCTTGCGCTCGGAGATGTCGTTCATGATGCCCACGAAGTGGGTGACATGCTGGTCGGCATCGCGCACCGGCGAGAGGAACAGCTGGTTCCAGAAGGGCGTGCCGTCGCGGCGATAGGAGCGCAGGGTGATCGACAGGCTCTCGCCACGGGTCAGGGCCTGGCGGATCCGCTCGACGTCCCGGTGGTCGGTATCGGGGCCGCTCAGGAAGCTCGGGGTCCTGCCCAGCACCTCCTGGGCCAGGTAGCCGGTGATGCGGGAGAAGGCCGGGTTGACGTAGATGGCCGGGAACCCCGGCTGGCGGGCATCGCTGATCACCACGGCGTTGCTGCTGGCTTCCAGGCTGCGCTCCAGGATGCGCAGTCGCTCCTCGGCCTCGACCCGTCGACTGACGTCCTTGGCGATGCCGAACACCCCGTCGACCCGGTCGTTGACCATGATCGGCAGGAAGGAGACCTCCAGGTGCTGCTGGGGGCCGTCGTGGCGGCGGTAGCGCATGGCGAAGGCGTGGGGGCGGCCGGCCGAGGCGCTGCGGAAGGCCGCCTCGAGCTCCTGGACGTCGCCGGGCGGTGAGACCGCCTCGGTGATGACGGCGTGGAAGTGGCGGCCGAGCAGTTCCTCTTCCCGGGCACCGGTGATCGCCTCGGTGACCGGGTTGATGCTGCGGTAGGTGCCCTCGGTGTCCAGGGCGAACACTGCATCGGGATTCTGGGTGAACAGCGAACGGAAGCGCTGCTCGCTGAGCCGCAACGCCCGGGCCTGCTCGCCGCGGAAGGCCACCAGGGAGCGGCCGATGATCAGCTGGTAGGAGAAGAGCAGGCCGAGCAGACCCACGGCGATCGGCAGCATGCCCTGCAGGGAGGCCAGCGAGATCGGCCCCGACAGGGCCGATACGGTCACGCCGGGTCCGTTGGGCAGCCGGGCCGTGTCGGAGGCGAAGGGGCGCGAGGCGACCTCCTCCTCTCCGCTGTCGGCCGCCAGGGAGGCCAGCGGTCGGCCGTCTCGGGAAAAGTCCACCCGGAAGCTGCCGGTATCCAGGCGCGATTCACGCTGGATCAGCACCGCCAGGTCGATCACCCCCAGCATGGTCTGACGAGGGTTGTCCAGGGTGCCGACGGCTACCAGCGCCAGCTGGGGACGGTCGGGGTCGGGAAAGTACCAGGCCATGTCATGGGCACGGGCCCGGGTGCGCCGCAGCCAGCCGAGGGTCTGCGGCGAGACCAGCTGGTCCATCAGCCACAGCAGCGACTCGGGGTCGCGCCCCCGGCGCCAGCGGGTCTGCGCTTCGCCATCCAGGAAGGCCAGGGCCTGGAGGCTCGGTACGTCCGCGAAGTAGCTGCGGGCCTCCTCCCGGCGCACGGCAGGCGCGGGCAGCCCGTCACTGGCCTGCCAGCGGGTGACCATGCGCCGGATCAGCTGACTGCGCGAGTCGGCGATCTGCACCATGTTGGCGGTCAGGTTGCCGACCAGCTTGTCGGCCTCGGCCACGCGGGCATGGTGCTGGGTCCAGCTGCCCAGGAACCAGATGCCGATGCTCAGCGAGATGCCGACGACCCCGACCGCCACCGCGGGGCGGTGCAGGTCGAGCACCGGCCCGTCGCTGCGCCGGGCGATCAGCAGCAGCCCCACGCCCAGCGCCATGGCGAAGAGCCCGCCGAGCAGGGTGAAGTCGTCGCCGACCGCGGTCCGCACCACCCCGGCCTCGGGCGAGAGGTGGCCGATGACGCCGATCAGGCCAAGGCCGATGGCCAGCAGGGCGACCAGGCGACGCATCCGGCGGCAGGTGCGGCTGTGCAGGCCGGCCAGGCAGCTGAAGGCGAGCAGCAGTAACAGCAGGGCCGGCGTGGTGGCCAGTCGAGGGTGGCCGGTCAGCCAGGAGAGCCCGCCGTCGTCCGGTCCCGCCAGCAGGTTGTGGATCAGGTTGTAGCCGCCGAACAGCACCATCGCCGCCACGCACGCCAGCCGCCCCGGGCGGTGGTCGCGCACCAGGGCGGTGAGTCCGCCGCCGATCAGCAGCACGGTGAGTGAGCCGTCGAAGCTCAGGCGCCACTGGGGCGGCAGGGGGAAGCGGGGGAAAAGCTCGATGAGCAGCCCGGCAAGCCCCATCAGCAGGCTGCCGGCGAGCAGGATCAGCAGGCAGGCCTGGATCGACAGATCGCGATGACTGGGTCCCATGGGCGGGTCTCGGTCCCTTTGTACTCTTGTTGTCCGTTTCAGCTGTTCAGCCATGGTGAAACCGCGCGGCCATGCTGCGTGGCTTTTCTCGACTTGGCAAGTGCGGCAGGGCCATTCCTTGCGCCGGCGCTCAGGGTTGTCGCTCGCCGCGGGTCGAGCGCAGCAGTACCCGGTCCAGCGCCCGGGTGGCCAGCAGACGCTTCAGGGTGCCGAACAGGTGGGTGGGCAGGGTCACGTAAGTGCCTAACCGAAAGTTTTCGTGCATAATGTGCGTAGGATAACTGACACGGACGGAACCATGGCAAGGCGCTTCGTTGCCCCTCTCACTGAG
>NZ_JACHZF010000023.1 GCF_014193375.1 Halomonas campaniensis | reverse complement strand
TTTGTCATGGCGGCTGTAGCGGTTGATTCTGGATTAGGCCCTTGAATCATAACCGATTTTCAGCCGCCTTTTTCATGTCTGATGCAATATCCAGGCTGGGCCAGCTGGCCTGGTTCCGTCTCGGCCCTGCCGCCTCTCGCGTCCTGCTATGGCCCGCGCTGGCCCTGCTGGGCATCGCCGGGCTGCTGCTGCTGGCCCAGCTGGCGGAGACCCTGCATCCGCCGGGGCTGCTGCCCCTCGCCGGCACCTGGCTCGACCTGGCCATCCTGCTGGGCCTGCTGCTGGGCCAGGTCACCGATGCCGGCGAGGGCTGGAAGCAGCAGACCACGCGGCTGAGCCGTGCCTGGTGGCCGGGGATGGGGCTGGCCCTGCTGAGCCTGCTGTTCTGGCACCACCAGAAGACGCTGGCCGAGCGCGAGCTCGTCGACCGGGTCGGCCAGCAGCATGTGCAGCTGGCCCAGGACCTGTCCCGGGAGATCGATGACCACCTCGCCGCCATGCGCCGCTTCGCCAATGTCTGGCGCCTGACGCCCGTGGCGCCCGGCGCCACGGCGTGGGCCACCCAGGCCGCCCCCTACCAGCGTGACTACCGCTACTTCCTGAACATCGCCTACATCGACGCCACCAGCCGCATCCAGCTCGTGCACCCCCCGACGGCCCTCAACCTGCAGGTGATCGGCTCACGGCTCTTCGATGCGCAGCCCGCCGGCCGCGAGGCGGTCACCCGGGCCCTGCGCGAGGGCATGGAGGGGCGCACCGACATCATCGAGCTGCTGCAGGGCGGGCCGGGCATCATCCACTACCTGCCGATCTTCCTGGCCGCCGAGTCCCGCCCCACCGGCGCCGCGGCCATGGTGGTGAGCCTGCCCGCCCTGGCCGAGACCCTCTTCGCCGGCACCGATCCCGAGGAGGCACAGCTCAGCCTGACCCGTGGCGGCGAGCGCCTCGCCCACCGGCCCGCCGCGGCGCGGCTGGGGCCCTGGCAGCAGGAAGCCGAGCTGGACCTCTCCGGTATCCCCGTGGTGCTGCTGGCCACGCCCACCCTCCCCCGCCTGCTGGGCGACCTGCCGCGCCAGCCGGTGGTCAGCCTGACGGTCGGCCTGCTGCTGGCCCAGCTGCTCTACCTGGTGCTCTTCTCCCAGCAGCAGATGGCCAGCCAGCACCAGGCGGTGCGACGCTCCAACCACGAACTGCGCCGGGAGATCACCGAGCGCCACCGGCTGCAGCAGGAGGTCGAGTGGCTGGCCGGCCATGACGAGCTGACCGGGCTGCCCAATCGCCGCACCTTCATGGGGGCACTGGGCGGCCACGACCCGCACCGGCCCATCAGCGTGCTGCTCTGCGACATCGACCACTTCAAGCGGATCAACGATCGCCTGGGGCACCTGGAGGGCGACCGCTGCCTGGTGGAGATCGGCCGGCTCGGCCGTGGGGTGATCGAGGCCGCGGGCGGGCTCTTCGCCCGGCTGGGGGGCGAGGAGTTCGTGGTCTCCCTGCCGGGCCGCGATGAACGGGAGGCCATGCAGATCGCCGAGGCCCTGCGCGCGGCCGTCGCGGCCAGCGGCCTGGCCCACGCCGATGGCCGCCCCCTCACCCTCAGCATCGGGGTCGCCACGGGCGCCCCCGGCCCCTTGCGGGTCGACGCCCTGCTGAACGCGGCCGACGAGGCGCTCTACCGGGCCAAGGCCGCCGGTCGCAACCGGGTCGTGGCGGCGCGCTGATTCAGTCGCCGCGCCGCTCGGCGAAGAACGCCTGGAGCAGCCGGGTGGCGCGGGAGGCCAGCACCCCGCCCTCGACCTCGACCCGGTGGTTGTACCAGGGCTGGGCAAATAGGTTGGCCTTCGACTCGACCATGCCGCTGCGGGGCTCGGCGGCACCATAGACGACCCGCGCCAGGCGCGCGTGGATGATCGCCCCGGTGCACATCAGGCAGGGCTCCAGGGTCACGTAGAGGGTGCAGCCATCGAGCCGGTAGTTGCCCAGCCGCGCGCCGGCATCGCGCAGCGCACGGACCTCGGCATGGGCGCTGGGGTCATGCCCCGAGACTGGGGCATTGAAGCCACGGCCGACGATCTCGCCATCGGCATCGACCACCACGGCGCCCACCGGCACCTCGCCGGCGGCCAGCCCCTCACGGGCCTGGTCGAGCGCCCGGTGCATGTAGAATTCGTCACTGCGCAACGCCACGGACTCCCTGTAGACTGGCATGAAACGTTCGTATGAGATCGCCGGGCACCCGATGCGCCGGCCCCAGGAGACCCCCGATAATGACTGACGCCCTGAACGACCTGGTGGGCCTGCTCGGCCTCGAGACCCTGGAGGAGAACCTGTTCCGCGGCGTGAGCCAGGACCTCGGCCTGCCCCAGCTGTTCGGTGGCCAGGTGCTGGGGCAGGCCCTCTCCGCCGCCAGCCAGACCGTGGACCCCGTGCGGCGGGCCCACTCGCTGCACGGCTACTTCCTGCGTCCCGGCGACCCCCACCGCCCGGTAGTCTATCAGGTGGATGCCGTACGCGACGGCGGCAGCTTCACCACCCGGCGCGTCACCGCCATCCAGAAGGGGCGGCCGATCTTCTTCTGCAGCGCCTCCTTCCACGGCGAGGAGGCGAGCATCGACCACCAGACCGAGATGCCGGACGTCGTCTCCCCGGAACGCCTGATCGAGTCCGGGGCGCGGCTGGCACGCTTCGACAACCATCCCATCGAGTTCCTGCTCGACAGCGAGGCGTGGGAAGTCGGCCAGCCGGCCCGCAAGCGGGTCTGGTTCCGCCTGCGGGGCGAGCTTCCCGACGACCCCGCCCCGCACCGCAACCTGCTGGCCTACAGCTCCGACTTCAACCTGCTGACCACCGCCCTGGTGCCCCACGGCCTCGACTATCGCGACCCGTCGCTGCAGATCGCCAGCCTCGACCACGCCATCTGGTTCCACCATGAGGTCCGCGTCGACGACTGGCTGCTCTACGACATGGACAGCCCCTGGGCCGGCGGCGCCCGCGGCTTCGCCCGGGGAAGCCTCTACGACCGCCAGGGACGCCTGGTGGCCTCCACGGCCCAGGAGGGCCTCACCCGGCTGCGCCATCCCGCCGGGGGCTAGCCCCGACGGCCACGGCAGGGCTACCATCGGGACAGGCCGCAATAGCTCAGCTGGCAGAGCAACGCATTCGTAATGCGTAGGTCGGCGGTTCGAATCCGCCTTGCGGCACCAAAAAACTCAATGAAAACGGCCACCTGGCGAATCGTCGCAGTGGCCGTTTTTCGCCTCCTAGGCTCCAGGTTCCAAATAGGTAGCTGCTGTAAGGTCGGGGATGAGCGAGACAGTGGCGGGAGCTATCCCCTGTCGGCGGTCAGGGCCTGAAACACGGCTTCGCTGGAAATGGACTTGCCAGGCTCTTCCCCCCACAGCATGCCGATGGGCACCGCGTAACAGCCTGGCACCTGCAGCTTGAGGCAGTGACGGCCGGTGTAAACCAGCATGCCTCCCCGAAATCCTTTACCGGCCTGGTCGGCGAGCCTGGCGAGGCCGGCGGCATCCCTGGCCTGAACGCTGGCCGCGCGCTTGACCTCCACCCCCCAGAGCTCCTGTCCGCGCTCGATGACAAGGTCGACCTCCACCTGATCCTTGTCCCGGTAGTGGGAAAATCGTAGCTCCGGGTCCACCCAGGAGGCCTGAGCCACCAGTTGCGCGACCACATGGCTCTCCAGCAGGGCACCGAAACGTTCTGCCTCGGTCAGCCACTGGTCGGGTGCCAGGCGGCCCAGAGCCGCGGCAAGCCCGGTATCCACCAGATGCAGCTTGGGACTCTTGATCAGCCGCTTGGCCTGGTTACGGTGCCAGGCAGGGAGCTGATGGACCAGAAACAGGCGCTCCAGGATGCTGAGGTACTTGGCAACCGTGCCGCGCTCGAGACCTAGCTCCTTGCTCAGGTTGCTGACATTGAGCAGGCTGGCAGTGCGGTAGGCCAACAGCTCCACCAGGCGCTGCATCCCGTCTTCGTCCTGGATGGCGGCGATATCTCGCACGTCGCGCTGCACGATGGCGTTGAGGTACTGACGGTACCACTGACGTGCCCGGCGGGGCGTCCGGCGGCTGGGTTCGGGATACCCTCCCTGACAGAGTACTTCTGCCACGGGAGAAAGCGGCGCGGCGTCTGACACCACCCTGGCGGTGAGCTGCCCCGCCATCAGCGTATCGAGCAGGGTCGAGGCGCTGACACGCTTCTCCTGCTCGGTCAGCGGATGCAGATAGATGACCTCCATGCGACCCGCCAGGGAATCCTGCGCCCTGGGCAACAGCATCAGGTTGGCAGAGCCGGTGAGCAGAAAGCGCCCCGGGCGGCGATCACGGTCCACCACCGACTTGATCGCCAGCAGCAGCTCCGGCGCCCGCTGCACCTCATCCAGTGTGACCCGTTCGGGCAGGCCCTCGATGAAGCCGAGCGGATCCTGCCGGGCCGCCTGCAGCAGTGTCGAGTCATCCAGATTCAGGTAGATCCGCTCGGGATCGATGCGCTGGGCGAGCGTCGTCTTGCCTGCTTGCCGCGGTCCCAGCAGACAGGCCACCGGCGTGTCGGCGAGCGACTCGAGCACTCGATCACGAATCAGTCGTGGGAGATAGGGGGTTGCCATGCCTCGCCTCTGCCAGCGTCCAATTGCTGGCAAGACTAGCGTCCAATTGCTGCTCAGTCCATCGTCCAATTGATGGCCGATGCACCGTCCAACTGTGCCAGGGATATCGTCTCGCTTGCGGGGTCCTTCCGAGGCGCGGGAGGGTCAGCCCGGCAGGTACACGCCTGCCATATCCTGGCCGTGGACAAATCTCTCTGCACACCCGCCGGCAAATACACACCGGAGCCCCTCAGAAGTAGCCGATCAGCCGCATGCAGTGCGGGCGGATGGTCAGGTAGGCCTCGCGCACGTCCGCCTCACTCGGCCGGTCGGTCATGCGCACCAGGTCCGCCGCGGTGTAGTGCGTCTCGCCGATGGTCAGGTCGACCTCCCCGGCCGGGAACTCCGCTTCGCTGAGGGGCATGGGTCGCAGGGTCGCGAGGCGCTGGCGGGAGTCGCCGATGGCCGTGTGCATCGCCATGTACTCGTCCTCCTGCAGCCAGTGGCCGGTCAGCCGGTCGCAGGAGAGCAGCTCGCGGTGATGGGCTTCCAGCCTGGCCAGGTCGGGGTCGGTGGGCGCGTCTCCCGCCAGGGCGGGCTCGCCGAGCAGGGCGGCGACAATCAGTGATTCCAGCATGGGCTCTCCTTGGTGACCGGCCCATTCTTGCCCGTCCGCCAGCGGCTGCCAAGTCCCGCTCAGGCCTCCAGCCGCGGGGCGCGCCGCCGTGGGGCAGGCTCCGGCACCTCGGTGGAGAGCTCGATCTCGACGGCCTCGCCCTGCTGCCAGAAGCGGACCCGGGCATCCTCGCCCTCGGGGGTGTCGCGCACCAGCTCCAGGAAGCGCAGCGGGGTCCGCGGCGTCTCGCCGTTCACCTCGAGCAGCATCGCCCCCGGCACCATGCCGGCCTCGCGTGCCGCCCCGCTCACGTCGCTGACCAGCAGCCCCGGTGCATCGGGCAGCCCCAGGGCCTCGCGCAGGTCCTCGTCGAGGGGCGTCACCGTGATCCCCAGGGCCACCACCACCTGGTCCTCGATGCCCTCGTAGTCGATCTGGCGGGCGGCCTCCAGTACCTCGGGGGCCACATGGATGCTGGCCCCGGCGGTGACCGCCAGGGCGATGGCGTCGCTCGGCCGGCTGTCGATGCGCAGCGGGGCATCGTCGCCCTGCCGGCGCAGCTCCAGCATGCCGAGGAAGGTGCCATCGACCAGCGCATCGATGTAGATCCGTTCCAGGCGCACCGCGATGCCATCGAGCACGTCGCCGAGCAGTTCGTGGGTCAGCGGACGGCGCGGACGATCGCCGGCCAGGGCACGCAGGATCGCCCTGGCCTCCACCGGGCCGATGAAGATCGGGATCACCTCCCGGGCGCCCGGCTCGCGCAGCAGCACCACCGGCACGCTGCCCATTCCGGCCATGCCCACGGTGGCCACCTCGACCTCCACCATGGCGTCGGGCGCCACGGCCAGTTCGCGTGCAGCTGCCGGCGCAGGCGCCGCGGCCAGCAGCAGGGCCAGGCCCAGGGGCACCAGCAGGCGCCGCCAGGAGAACGGGGGGGAGTGTGGCATGGCGAGGCTCCTCGATGGCTGCCCTGTCAGGATGGCAGCCGCGGCGCCCCGCCGCCATGTCAACAGCCGGTCGTCAGGACTTGCCGGCGGTGAAGCCACCGTCGACCATCAGGTTGGCCCCGGTGACGAAGCTGGCCTCGTCCCCCTGGCAGCGCTCCCCGCCGCGAGCCCCCGCCCCTGCCGACAGCGCCTTCTTCAACCGGTCTTGACCCGCATCAATTCGTCCCAGCGCGTGGTGTAGCGAGGCGTGCGCCGCTCGCAGCGCAGCGTCCAGGCGTTGCCCTCGCGGGGCAGGCCGAAGCGCACCGTGTCGCGACCCATCTCGCGGTTGAGCCGGTCCAGGGTGGCCATCAGCCGCTGGCTGCGACCGCGCACCGCCTCGTCCCGCGGCGTCTCCAGCAGCGACAGCTGGCGGCGCCCCGCCTCCACCAGGTCGAGCAGCATCACCCCGCACTTCTGGTAGCGATAGCCCTCGAGGAACAGCGCCTCGAGCCCGCGCCGCGCCGCCGCGAGCAGCACGCGGCTGTCGTCCGTGGGGGCCGCCAGCGGCACCACCACGGCGTTGCGGTACTGGGGCTCGCCGGCCAGGAAGGGGTTGGTGCGCACGAAGACCTGCACCGCCCGCGCCAGGCTGCCCTGCCGGCGCAGCTTCTCCCCCGCCCGGGCCGCGTGCTGGCGGACCGCCTCCCGGAGGTCGACCACGTCGGACGCCAGCCGCCCGAAGGAGCGCGAGACCAGGATGCGCTGGCGCGGCGCGCCCATGTCGTCCAGGGCGATCGACGGCCGGCCGCGCAGCTCCCAGACGAGCCGCTCCATGACCACCGAGAAGCGGCTGCGCACCCAGCGGGGGTCGGCCTCGCGCAGCTGCCAGGCCGTCTCGATGCCCATCAGCGCCAGCCGCTCGCCGCTGCGCCGGGCCACGCCCCACAGCTCGGTCACCGGCCAGGCCTCGAGCACCCGGCGGGTCACGGCGCCATCCGCCTCCAGCCGGCAGACCCCCTCGAAGGCCGGCTCGCGCTTGGCCAGGTGGTTGGCTACCTTGGCCAGCACCCGGGTCGGCGCCAGCCCCACCCCCACCGGGATGCCGGTCCAGCGGCGCACGGTATCGCGTAACCGGTGGCAGCGGGCCTCGAGTCCCGCCGACGGGAAGCCCTCGAAGCCGACGAAGCTCTCGTCGATGGAGTAGAGCTCCACGTCCGGCGAGAACTCCGCCAACACCTGGTTGACCCGCCGCGACATGTCGCCGTAGAGCGCATAGTTGCTGGAGAGCAGCACCGCCTGGCGGCGCACCGCCGGCGGCAGCAGGTGCAGCGGCGCCCCCATGGCCACGCCCAGCGCCTTGAGCTCCTGGGAGCGCGCCACCACGCAGCCGTCGTTGTTGGAGAGCACCCCCACCGGCCGTCCCGCCAGGCGCGGGTCGAAGGCCCGCTCGCAGCTCACGTAGAAGTTGTTGCCGTCCACCAGGGCGATCATGGCGCCCGCCCCAGCAGGTCATGCACCACGTGGGTGACCACGCCCCACACCTCGCACTCGCGCCCCGCCAGGGGGATCGGCGCGAAGCGCGGGTTGCTGGCCACCAGGCAGACGTGCCCGCCGCGCCGCTCCAGGCGCTTGACGGTGGGCTCCCCCTCCAGGGCGATGACGATCACCCGGCCGGGCAGCGGCTCCAGGCTGCGATCCACCACCAGCAGGTCGCCGTCGTGGATGCCGTCGCCGACCATGGAGTCGCCCTCGGCGCGCACGAAGTAGGTGGCGGCCGGACGCTTCACCACATGGGCGTGCAGATCGACCTCCGCCTCCAGGTGGTCGTCGGCGGGACTGGGGAAGCCGGCCCGCACCCGGCAGCCCATCAGCGGCTGGACCCGGCCACCCCCCTCGCGGGCGGCACGGCCGAGGACGCGCACCGGCGTCCGATGAGAGAGCGACATGGGCACCTCCGACATATACTGTATTTTTATACAGTATCCAGCAGTGGGGACCGCTTGGCAAATGCCGCACCGCCCCATCGACTCAACGCAGCGGCGTGCTAACGTGAACGCCACGCACGACAACAATAACGACAACACACGCCGAGGGGTCTCTCGCCATGGAACGCCGCACCCACCCGCTGCTCACCGACCGCCCCTTCACCGAGAAGGGCAAGGTGGTCTCGGCCCGCGAGGCGGTCGAGCTGATCCGCGACGGCGACGCCGTGGCCACCGGCGGCTTCGTCGGCATCGGCTTCGCCGAGCACCTGGCGGTGGCCCTGGAGGCCCGCTTCCTGGAGAGCGGCGCCCCCCGCGACCTGACCCTGATGTATGCCGCCGGCCAGGGCGACGGCAAGACCCGCGGGCTCAACCACCTGGGCCACGAGGGGCTGGTGGCCCGGGTGATCGGCGGCCACTGGGGGCTGGTGCCGGCGCTGCAGCGGCTGGCCATCGAGGGGCGCATCCAGGCCTGGAACCTGCCCCAGGGGGTGATCTCCCACCTGTTCCGCGACATCGCCGCCGGCAAGCCCGGCACCCTCACCCGGGTGGGGCTCGGCACCTTCGTCGACCCGCGCCTGGGCGGCGGGCGGATCAACGACGTGACCCCCGACGAGCGGGTCCGGCTGCTGCCCATCGACGGCCAGGAGTACCTCTTCTACCCGGCCCTGCCGCTGCAGGTGGCGCTGCTGCGCGGCACCACCGCCGATACCCTGGGCAACGTGACCATGGAGCGCGAGGCGCTGGTGCTCGAGGCGCTGGCCATCGCCACCGCGGTGCGCAACTCCGGCGGCCTGGTGATCGTGCAGGTCGAGCGCCTCGCCGAGCGCGGTACCCTGCACCCCAAGGACGTGCGCATCCCCGGGGTGCTGGTGGACTGCGTGGTGGTGTGCGACGAGCCGGAGCACCACTGGCAGACCTTCCGCACCCCCTACAACCCGGCCTACTCCGGCGAGATCAAGGCGCCCATGGCCGCCCCCGAGGCCCTGCCCCTCTCGGCGCGCAAGGTCATCGCCCGGCGCGCCGCCTTCGAGCTGGCGCCCAACAGCGTGGTGAACCTGGGGATCGGCATGCCGGAGGGGGTCGGCGCGGTGGCAAGCGAAGAGCGGGTGCTGGAGCTGGTCACCCTCACCGCCGAGCCCGGGGTGATCGGCGGCCTGCCCGCCGGCGGGCTCGATTTCGGCGCGGCGCTCAATACCCAGGCGATCATCGACCAGCCCGCCCAGTTCGACTTCTACGACGGCGGCGGGCTGGATATCGCCTTCCTGGGCATGGCCCAGGTCGACGCCGCCGGCAACGTCAACGTCTCGAAGTTCGGCCCGCGGCTGGCCGGTGCCGGGGGTTTCATCAACATCAGCCAGAACGCCCGCAAGGTGGTGTTCATGGGCACCTTCACCGCCACCCGGGAGGCCCTCGAGATCATCGATGGCCGGCTGCGCCTGCCCGAGGGCGGGCAGCCCAAGTTCGTCGCCGAGGTGGAGCACCGCACCTTCAGCGGCGAACTGGCCGCCGCCGACGGCAAGCCGGTGCGCTACGTGACCGAGCGCGCCGTCTTCGAGCTCACGCCGGCGGGCATCGCCCTGACCGAGATCGCCCCGGGCGTGGACCTGGAGCGCGACATCCTGGCCCGGATGGGCTTCACGCCGCTGATGCCCGAGCCGCCGCGCGAGATGGACCCGCGCATCTTCGCCGAGGCGCCGATGGGACTGCGCGAGACGCTGCTCGAGCGGCCCCTGGCCCAGCGCTTCCAGCTGGACGCCGCGGGCGAGGTGCTGTTCATCGATTTCGAGAACCTGCGGACCACCACCCCGGACGACGTCGCGGCGATCGAGCGGGAGGTGGAGGCGCGGCTGGCGCCACTGGGCCGGCGAGTCTATGCGGTGGTCAACTACGACCACTGCCGCATCGACGACGCGGTGCTGGAGGCCTACACGGCCATGGTGCGCGGCCTGGAGGAGCGCTTCTATACCCGGGTCACCCGCTACACCACCAGCGGCTTCATGCGCCGCAAGCTCGGCCACGCCCTGGAGGCGCGGGCCGTGGCACCGCACATCTACCAGAGCGCCGCGGAGGCCGAGGCCCACCTGCGCGACCGCGACGCCTGAGCCCGCGCCTCAGGCGTCGAGGGCCAGCGCCTCCAGCGGCACCGGCCGCCCGAACAGGTAGCCCTGGAAGGCCCGGCAGCCGTGTGCCACCAGCCAGGCCCGCTGGGCCTCGCTCTCCACCCCCTCGGCGACCACCTCCAGCTTCAGGCTGTGGGAGAGCGCGATGATACTGGCGACGATGGCCATGCTGGCCTCGTCCTCGAGCAGGTCGCGCACGAAGGACTGGTCGATCTTGAGCTGGTCCAGGGGCAGCCGCTTGAGGTAGGAGAGCGACGAGTAGCCGGTCCCGAAGTCGTCCAGGGCGAAGGTGATGCCCCGCTCCCGGAGCCTGAGCATCTTGTCGCGGGCCTCGTCACGCTCCTCGAGGAACAGGCTCTCGGTGACCTCGAGCTTGAGCCGCCCGGGAGGCGCCCCGCTGGCCTCCACGGCCGCCAGCACACGCTCGACGAAGCCCGGGTCGCGGAACTGGCGCGGGCTGACGTTCACCGACACCGTCAGCAGCGCCGTTCGCGGGTCACCGGCCCAGGCCGCCAGCTGGCGACAGGCCGCCTCGATCACCCAATGGCCGATCGGCACGATCAGCCGGTTCTCCTCGGCCAGGGGAATGAACGCCGCGGGCGAGACCATGCCGCGTTCGGGGTGCTGCCAGCGCAGCAGCGCCTCGACGCCGCAGACGGCACCGCCTTCGTCCACCTGGGGCTGGAAGTGGAGCCGGAGCTCGTCGCGGGGCAGGGCCAGGCGCAGGTCCGCCTCGAGCCGCGCCCGGGCCTGCAGCCGCACCTGCATCTCGGGATCGAAGAAGCTCAGCGCATTGCGCCCCGCCGACTTGGCCTGGAACAGCGCCATGTCGGCCTGCTGGAGGATCTCGTCGAGGGTGGTCTCGTGGTCGCGGAACAGGGTGATGCCGATGCTCGCGGTCACCATCAGGCTCTCGTCGCCCAGGCGCACCGGCGACTGCAGCACCCCGAGCAGCTTGCTGGCGACGCGCTCGGCCACCCGGGCGACCTCGTCCTCCGTCTGCCCCAGGTCGTGCAGCAGCAGGGCAAACTCGTCGCCGCCCAGCCGCGCCAGGGTATCGGTCTCGCGCAGCACCTCGTCGAACCGCGAGGCGACCTGCTGCAGCAGCTGGTCCCCGGCGTGGTGGCCCAGGGTGTCGTTGACCCGCTTGAAGTGGTCCAGGTCGAGGAACAGCAGCGCGCCGAGCTGGCCGTTGCGGTAGCTGTCCTTGAGCGCCCCCTCGAGGCGGTCCAGCAGCAGGCGGCGGTTGGGCAGCCCGGTCAGCGGATCGTAGAAGGCCAGCTGGTGGATCTCGTGCTCGGCGGCCTTGCGCTCGGTGAGGTCGCTGAAGGTGGCCACGTAGTGGGTCAGCTCGCCGGCGTGATTGCGCACGGCGCTGATGGTCAGCCACTCCGGGTACACCTCACCGCTCTTGCGACGATTCCAGATCTCGCCCTGCCAGCTGCCCTCCCTCGCCACCCGGGCCCACAGCGTCGCGTAGAAGGCCGCGTCGTGGCGCCCGGAGCTGAGCAGGCGCGGGTTGTCGCCCACCACCTCCGCCTCGGCGTAGCCGGTGATGCGGGTGAAGGTGTCGTTGACCCGCAGGATGGTGCCCTCGGCGTCGGTGATCAGCATGCCCAGGTGGGTCTCGAAGGCGGTGGCGGCGATGCGCAGCTGCGCCTCGGTGGCGCGGGACTCGGTCACGTCGCGCACCACGGCCAGGGCGCCGCCCCGCCCCTGGCCGTGGTCGACCAGCGGGCTGAGCACGGTATGGAAGTCGCGCGCCTCGCCGCGAACCTCGAGGCCGTAGTCGTAGGCGGTCGGGCGGCCGGTCCGGGCCACCCGCGCGAACGCCGCCTCCAGCTGCTCGGCCATCGGGGCGGGCAGCACCTCCCGAAAGTGGCGACCCTGCAGCGCCTCGGGGGGCGTCATCAGCAGGTCGGGGTCGCCGGCGTGCACGTAGACGAAGCGTCCCTCGCCATCGAAGACGAAGATCAGGTCCTGCATCGAGCCCACCAGGGCCTCCAGGCGCGCCTCCCGGGACTGCACCTCGCGGCGGGCCTCCTCGCGCTCCCTCAGCCGGCCCTGCAGCTCCCGCTCCAGCATCAGCCGCCCCAGGTAGTGACGCAGCAGCCAGCCGCCCAGGGCCGCCACCAGCAGGAAGAGGCCGGCGAGCAGCCAGAGGCGCTGCCACCAGCCGGCCAGGATCACCTCGACCTCCTCGCCGACCACCACCGCCAGGGGCAGGTCCGCCACCCGCTGCATGGCATAGAGCCGCTCACGCCCGTCCAGTGGCGAGCCGGTGCGCAGCGTGATCTGGGACTCGCCGCCGTCGAGAAAGGCCCGGGTCAGCGGCTCGACCACCGGTCGGCCCATCACCGCCAAGGCCCCATCGCCGCCGACGTTCGGCCGCCGTGCGACCAGCTGCATCTCGGTGTCGAGGAGGGCGATGCTCTCCCCCCGGGTCATGTCCAGGCGCCCCAATGCCTCGCCGAAGATCGCCGGATCGAGGCGCAGGGCGGCGACACCGATGAAGCGCCCCGCCGCGTCCCGCAGCCGGCGGGCATGGACCAGGTGGTAGGCCTGCCCGAAGGGCGACCAGTAGAGCGGGGTGACGAGCACGTCCCGCGCCGGGTCGTCGAGGAAGGCAGTGAAGAAGTTGCGTCCGCTGAGGTCGAAGCCGGCCGGCCACCAGGGGGCCGAGGAGGCCAGGATGCGCCCCGAGGCGTCGACCAGGCTCAGCTCGTCGATGAAGGCGAGACGATCGCGCTGGGCAGCCAACCGGGCCTCGAGGCGCTCGGGCTCAAGAGCCGGCCCGGCCACGACCGGCGCCAGGGGATCATCTAGCAGCTGCGCCAGGCCGCCCAGGGCATGCTCGCTGACGGCGAAGGTGGTGGCCACCCACTCGGCGACGATATCGGCCCGGGCGACGGCGCGCTCGCGGCCGACCTCCAGGTCGCGGTGGTGCTGGCCCCAGAGGATCCCGGCGAACAGCAGCAGGATGGCCAGCAGGGCCACCAGATAGAACAGCATGGCGCGGCGACGCAGGCGGGCATGGCCGGTCCCGGGCTGACCTTGAAGCGTGAGGGCATCGCCACTCATGTCACCGGCGTTCCTTGCGTTAAATCAATCCGGAGAGAATATCGGTAGATCGTTCAGCAACTTGAGCACCGAGTCACGAGCCACCGCGTCATGGCACCCATTGAAGCAGAGAACGCCACGGTCCACCATGCGCGTCTCCGCACAGGCTCACCCCGGTTCGGCCAGCGCAACCGCTGCCCCTCGTTGCCGCCCGCCAACGACGCGGGCCGCCCTGAGGCGGCCCGGTCGAGGGTCATGCTGCCGGCGCGCCGGCGTCAGTTGCGGCCGCGCCCGGCGCCACGGCCTCCCCCGGTGCCCGGCTCGTGCATGCGCTGGCGACGCTCCTCCATGATGCGGTGGCGCATCTGCTGGCGATGCTCGGCCTGCAGCCGCTGGCGCTCCTCGGGGGAACGGGCGCCCTGCATGCGCTCGGCGAAGTCCCGGCGCTCCTGCGGGTTCATCATCTGGCGACCATAGATGCCGTCGGGCTCGAACCCGCGCTCCATGGCGCGCTGGCGGATCATCTGCTGGTACTCGTTGTGGATCTGCTGGCGCTCCTCGAAGGAGCGGGTGCTATGCAGGCGCTGACGGATCTGGTCGCGCTCCTGCTGGGTGGTCATCTGCCGGCCGTAGAGGGACTCCTCGAGGTCGGCGTCCTGGGCCTGGGCCAGGCCCACGGAGAGGCTCAGCACGGCCACCGGCAGCAGGGCGGCGCAGCGCTGGAAGAGTGACTGGCGTTTCATGGCGGTTACCTCATGGAAGAGCGAAGGGAATGACGTTATTCCCTGTGCCTCTTCATATGTAGTTGGCGCGTCGCTGCCCGTCCACGGCCGGATCACCGAACCGCCGGGGATCTGTCGCCGGGTTGATGCAGGACAAGCCCCGACAGGGCAACGACCGCGGCATGGCAATTGCCACGCGCACCGTCCACCCTGAGGGAAGAGCCGCCACCGCCGCCGGGACCGCCATGGACGACGTCGCCAGCCAGTTCATCGCCGCCAACCAGACCGCCATCGAGCTGGCGGTGGCCCTGATGCTGGGGGCGCTGATCGGCATCGAGCGGGGCTGGGTGGCGCGGGAGCAGAAGTCCGGCGAGCGCATCGCCGGCATCCGCACCCACGCCCTGGTGGGCCTGCTCGGCGGCATCGCCGCCCTGCTGACCGAGGCGCTGGTCGCCTGGGCCTTCCCGCTGCTGTTCCTGGCGGTGGCGGCCATCGGCCTGGTGGCCTGGCGGGCCCGAGTGACCGAGCATCGCGACTACAGCATCACCGGCCTGATCGGGCTGCTGCTGACCTTCTGCTTCGGCGCCATCGCGGTGGCCATCGACCTGGCCCTGGCCACCGCCTGCGCGGTGATCACCGCGGTGATCCTCGACAACAAGCGCGAGATCCACGGCCTGCTGAACAAGCTGCAGGCCCACGAGCTCGACGCCGGGCTCAAGCTGCTGATGATCACCGTGGTGATGCTGCCGCTGCTGCCCAACCAGGGCATGGGCCCCGGCGCGGTGCTCAACCCCTACGAGATCTGGTGGATGGTGGTGCTGATCGCCGCCATCTCCTTCGTCGGCTACTTCGCCATCCGCGTGGGCGGCCCCGAGAAGGGCATCCTCTTTACCGGCCTGTTCGCCGGGCTCAGCTCCTCCACCGCCCTGACCCTGCACTTCGCCCGCCAGTCGCGCCGCACCCCGGAGCTGGACGCCCTGCTCTCCGCCGGCATCCTGCTGGCCTGCGGCACCATGTTCCCGCGCATCCTGATCTATGCCGCGGTGATCCATCCCGCGCTGCTGCCGCGGCTGCTGCTGCCGACCCTGGTCATGGGGGCCCTGCTCTACCTGCCGGCGCTGTTGATCTGGCGCCGCCACCGCCTGGCGGCGCGGGTCGAGCGGCCGACGCCGATCCAGAACCCGCTGGAGCTGCGCACCGCGCTGCTGTTCGGCGCCCTGCTGGCGCTGATCATGCTGCTGGGGGAGTGGCTGCGGGAGTGGCTGGGCCAGGCCGGCATCTACCTGCTCGCCGCCGCCTCGGGGCTGGCCGACGTCGACGCCATCACCCTGTCGCTGACGCGAATGTCGCTGGAGCGCATCGATGCCCCCACCGCGGTGCTGGGCATCGTCATCGCCGCGGCGGTGAACAACCTGGTGAAGGCCGGCCTGGCGGCCGGCTTCGGCACCCCGCGGACGGGCTGGCGGGTCGGGGGGCCGATGCTCGCGTCGCTGGCCGCGGGGCTGGCGCTGGCCTGGGGGCTGTAGGGCCCCAGACTCAGTCGTGGGCCGTCGCCAGCAGCCGTGCCCCGAGCCGTTGAACCAGCCCCTCGGCCCCGTCCTGGGCCACCATCAGCAGCAGTTCCGGCAACCTCTCTCCCTCCTCTACCGCCTAGGCCGCGCCGGCGCCCAGCCGGGCCCGCTGACGCCGCCAGGCCGCGGGCGGCTGGCCGACTTCCCGGCGGAAGGCGCGACTGAAGGCGGACTCGGACTCGTAGCCGACCTCCAGCGCAATCGAGGCGATCGGTGCGCTGGAGTGGCGCAGCAGCCCGGCGGCTACCTGCATGCGCCACTTGGCGAGGTAGTGCATCGGCGCGTGGCCGGTGAAGCGGGCGAAGCGCTCGTGCAGGGACGAGCGTGACAGGCCGACGTGATCGGCAAGCCGGTCGATCGTCCAGGCCTCGGCGGGCCGGGCGTGGAGCAGCGCCAGGGCACGCCCGACATAGCGGTCGTTGAGCCCGGCCAGCCAGGTCGGCGGCCCCTCGGGCAGGTCGTCGAGGTAGCGACGCAGCAGCGCGACGAACATCGTCTCGCTCAGTCGCTCGAGCAGCGCCTCTCCGCCCGGCCGCTTGAGGGTCGACTCCGACAGCGCGAAGCGGATGAAGTGGGCGATCCAGTCATCGTCGTCGGCCTGCCCGGCAGGTACATGCAGCAGCTGGGGGAGGCTGGCGAGCAGCGGGTTGAAGGGGTGGGCATCGCAGCCGAAGAAGCCGCACACCAGGGTCGCGCCGTGCCGGTCGCTGGCCGGGTCGAGTCGCGACATCGAAAGCGTGGCGCCGCGCCGGCTGGCAAAGAACGGCAGCTGCTCCGGGCGGGGCAACCCATAGGGGCGCATGTCCACCTTGCCGCGCAGGCCCGGCTCGCTGGAGATCACATGGCGGTCGCCGTGGGGGAACATGACCACGTCGCCTGCCTGCAGCTGCACCGGCGCCTGGCCGACCACCATGGTCCAGCAGCTCCCCTGGGTCAGCACATGGTAGGCCATGACGTGTTCGATGCCCGGCATGATCAGCGCGGCGATGGCCCGGGCCGGGGGCGACTCGCTCACCCAGCGGTCATTGCCCTCGACATGGTAGAAGACCGCGCCCCGCAAGCGGATGCTGCGCAATACCTGGGACAGCGTGTCCTGACTCATGGCCACCTCGTCGGTGGGGGAAGGTGCGTCGAAGCCTGCATCACTGAGTATCGCGGACGATGCCTCCCATCGCCATGACAAACCGGATTCCCGGACAAGCCCGTCGGAGTCGGGGTCAGTCGCGCCGCCACCCGGCATCGCATACTTCAGCCGTGGCCCTTGCCACCGTGATGCCCCCTGACCCCGGAGAGACCCATGGAAACCCTGACCTATCGCACCCTGGACGGCCCCCTGGCCGCGCTGCCCCCCGAGGAGGCCGAGGCACTCGCCGCCGGCATCCGGGGCGGCGTCATCACCCCCGCCGATGTGGATTACGAGGACGCCCGCCGCGTCTGGAACGGCATGGTCGATCGCCATCCGGCCTTGATCGCCCGCTGCCTGGGCAGCCAGGACGTGCGCCGTGCCATCGACTTCGCCCGCGACCACCGCATGCTGGTGAGCGTGCGCGGCGGCGGTCACCATATCGCCGGCAATGCCGTGGCCGAAGGCGGCCTGGTGATCGACCTCTCCGCCCTGCGGGGCGTACGGGTCGACCCGCAGGGCCGGACCGCACGCGTGGGCGCCGGCGCCCTGCTCGGCGATGTCGACCACGAGACCCAGGCCTTCGGCCTGGCCACGCCGCTGGGCATCAACTCCACCACCGGGGTGGCCGGGCTGTGCCTGGGCGGCGGCTTCGGCTGGCTGACCCGCCAGCACGGCCTGACCATCGACAACCTGCTCTCTGCCGACATCGTGACCGCCGACGGCCAGCTGCACGTGGTCTCGGCCAGCCAGGAGCCCGAGCTGTTCTGGGCCCTGCAGGGCGGTGGCGGCAACTTCGGCGTGGTCACCTCCTTCGAGTTCCGGCTCCACCCGGTGGGCCCCCAGGTGCATGCCGGCCTGGTGGTCTACCCCTTCGCCCAGGCACAGAAGGTGTTGAGGGCCTGGCGCGATTTCAGCGCCGAGGCGCCACGCGAGCTCAGTGTCTGGACGGTATTGCGCCAGGCACCGCCGCTGCCCTTCCTGCCCGAATCGATTCATGGCCAACCGGTGGTGGTCTTCGCCCTGGTGCATAACGGCGCCCTCGAGGAGGGCGAGCGCCTGGCGGCCCGGGTGCTCGAGTTCGGCGAGCCGGTCGGCAGCATGCTCGGCGCACAACCCTATGCCGGCTTCCAGACCGCCTTCGACCCGCTGCTCACCCCCGGCGCGCGGAACTACTGGAAGTCCCACAACTTCCAGGCGGTCTCCGATGCGCTCATCGACACCGTGATCCGCGGGGCCGAGGCCCTTCCCGGGCCCGAGTGCGAGGTCTTCATCGCCCAGCTCGGCGGTGCCGCCGGCGAGGTCGCGGTGGCGGATACCGCCTACGCCGGCCGTGATGCCAACTTCGTGATGAACGTGCATGGCCGCTGGCAGGATGCCGCCGACGATGACCGGGTGCGGGAGTGGGCGCGGGGCGTCTTCCGTGACACCGGCCCGTTCGCCACCGGCGGCGGCTACGTCAACTTCCTGACCGAGGACGAGGCGGGCCGGGTCGACAGCGCCTATGGCCAGAACTATGCCCGGCTCCAGGAGGTCAAGCGCCAGTACGACCCCGACAACCTCTTTCGCCTCAACCAGAACATCGCGCCCGCGGTGCTGGCCCGGACAGCATGACCCCGCCCGGGCCGGCATCCCGCTGCCGGCCCGGGCCCCTCTTGCCCCTCGGCCGCCTCGGGCGGCGGCGAGCTATACTGAGACGGCTCCCCACCCCGCGCCGACCGGTCCTGCCGGCACCCAGTGTCCCTGCCCAGGCACGGCAAGCCAGACGCCCCTGCTCTCGAGAGGTACGGCCATGCACCCATGGGTCACTGCCGCGCTGCTGGCCTTGCTGCTGGTAAGCGTTCGGTCCCTCGCCGATCAGGAGGAGCGGGCGGAAGCCGCCGCCGCCAAGGCCGAGGTGCTGGAACGGGTCGTTGCCCCCGACGCCACTGCCACCCCGCCCGACGAGCCGATCACCGAACAGGAAGTACAGGCCGTGGACCCGGCGGGCACCGATCCGCTGGAGGAGCCGATCACCTGCCTGGCACGCGCCATCTACTGGGAAGCCAAGGGGGTACCCGGCCGCGACATGGAGGCCGTGGCCAATGTCGTCATGAACCGGCTCGCCCATGAGGGATTCCCCAATACCGTCTGCAACGTCGTCACCGAGGGCTCCGAACAGCCCCCCTGCCAGTTCTCCTGGTGGTGTGATGGCCGGCCGGACGAGGTCGTGGAGCCCGATGCCTACGAGATCGCCAGGGAGGTCGCTCGACAGGCGCTCAATCTGGAACTGGCCGACCACACCGGAGGCGCCCTCTACTTCCATGACCGCACGGTGACCCCCCACTGGTCGGCAGTCTATCCCCTGACCGCCGAGACGGAGCAGTTCCTGTTCTACCGGCCCGAGGGCGGCTAGGCGCGCTAGCCTGCCGCTCACTCCTCCGCCGTCGATTCGTCTCGGATATCCAGCCCCAGGAAACCGCCGGACTGGCGGCGCCAGAGGGCGGCATAGAGCCCGTCCCGGGCCAGCAGCTCGCGGTGGGTACCGGTTTCCACGATGCGTCCCTCGTCGATCACCACCAGCCGGTCGAGCATGGCGATGGTGGAGAGGCGATGGGCGATGGCGATCACCGTCTTGCCCGCCATCAGCGCGTAGAGCTGCTCCTGGATCGCCGCCTCCACCTCGGAGTCCAGCGCCGAGGTGGCCTCGTCCAGCACCAGGATGGGAGCGTTCTTGAGCAGCACCCGGGCGATGGCGATGCGCTGGCGCTGGCCGCCGGAGAGCTTCACCCCGCGCTCGCCGACGTGGGCGTCCAGGCCGCAGCGCCCCTGCAGGTCGACCAGCTCGTCGATGAAGGCATCGGCGTGGGCGCGACGCACCGCCTCGCGAATGGCCGCCTCGCTGGCCTCCGGGCTGCCATAGCGGATGTTGTCGCGCAGCGAGCGGTGCAGCAGCGAGGTGTCCTGGGTGACCATGCCGATCTTCCGCCGCAGCGACTCCTGGGTGACGCCGGCGATGTCCTGGCCATCGATCAGGATGCGCCCACCCTCCAGGTCGTAGAAGCGCAGCAGCAGGTTGGCCAGCGTCGACTTGCCGGCCCCGGAGCGGCCGATCAGCCCCACCTTCTCGCCAGGGGCGATGGTCAGGTCGAGGCCGTCGAAGACCCGCATGCCCTCCCCATCCGGGCGCGCATAGCCGAAGCGCAGCGCCTCGAAGCGGATCTCGCCACGGGGCACCGAGAGCGCCGGCGCCCCGGGGGCGTCCTGGATCGCGGGCTCCCGGGCGATGGTGTTGAGGCCGTCCTGCACGGTGCCGATGTTCTCGAACAGGCTCGCCACCTCCCAGAGGATCCAGTTGGACATGAAGCGGATGCGCATCACCAGGGCGATGGCCACGGCGATGATGCCCAGCGACACCGCCTCCAGGTACCAGGCGCCGATGGCCATGGCCGCCACCCCGGCCAGCAGCAGGGAGTTGAGCAGGGTCAGGGTCACGGTGAGGCCGGTGGCCAGGCGCATCTGGCGATGCACCGTGGCCATGAACGGCTCCATGGCATCGCGGGCGTAGGCCTGCTCGCGGCGGGTGTCGGCGAACAGCTTGATGGTCTGGATGTTGCTGTAGCTGTCGACGATGCGCCCGGCCATCACCGCCCGGGCATCGGCCTGGGCCATGGAGACCGCCCGCAGGCGCGGCACGAAGACCCCCATGATCGCCCCATAGCCCAGCAGCCACACCACCAGCGGCAGCATCAGCCAGGGCTCGGCCTGGCCCATCAGCAGCATGGCGCCGGCAAGGTAGACGACCACGTAGACCATCAGGTCCATCAGCTTCATCACCGTCTCGCGCACCGCCAGCGCCGTCTGCATGACCTTCTGGGAGACCCGCCCGGCGAACTCGTCCTGGTAGAAGGCGAGGCTCTGGCCCAGCATGTGGCGATGGGCCAGCCAGCGGCCGATCATCGGATAGTTGCCGAAGATGCTCTGGTGGGTCACCAGCGCCTGCAGCAGGGTCAGCAGCGGCAGCACGACCACCACCAGCGCCGCCATGCCGGCCAGCCGCCAGCCGTACTCGGCGAAGAAGCCCTCCCGCTCGGCCCCGGCCAGCCAGTCCACCAGCTCCCCCATCCAGGAGAAGAACAGCACCTCCGCCGCCGAGACCAGGGCGGTGAGCAGCGACATCACCAGCAGCAGCGGCAGCACCGGCCGCGAGAAATGCCGGATGAAGGGGAACAGTTCCCGGGGCGGCGTGCCATGCGCCTCCTCGGGGTAGGGGTTCACCAGGGTCTCGAAGTAGCGCAGCAGCGGGCGAAGCATGGCGATCTCGGCTGGGGGTGATCGGCCCATGATACGCCGGCCCACGGTCGCCTGCCCGGACCGGGCGGATCATCTTAGGCGGGCGACGGCCTGTCACAGGTCAAGCCGGCAGCCTGGAGGGCAAGCGGAAGCCGGACCGAGGACTATGCTGGGGAGACACGCATCCACGAGGCCGCCGCCCATGGAGATTCTGCGCAAGCGCCGCCGCGAGGCCCGGGAAGCGGTGCTGGACGACTATCCCTCGGTCCGCGCCCGTTTCTCCTGGGACGAGGCCCGGCGCTGGCTCGACGGCCTGCCCGACGAGGGCGGGCTGAACATCGCCCACGAGGCGGTGGACCGCCACGCCACCGGCGAGGCCGGCGAGCGCACCGCGATCCGCTGGCTCGGCAAGGCGGGGGCGCGACGCGAGATCCGCTACCGCGAGCTGGCCGGACTCAGCGCCCGCTTCGCCAACGTGCTCGGCGAGCTGGGCGTCGCCCGCGGCGACGGCGTCTTCCTGCTCGCCGGGCGGGTCCCCGAGCTCTACCTGGCGGTGCTCGGGGCACTCAAGCACGGCGCCGTGGTCACCCCGCTGTTCTCCGCCTTCGGCCCCGAGCCCGTCGCCACCCGGCTGTCCCTCGGCGAGGGGCGGGTGCTGGTGACCACCACCAGCCTCTACCGGCGCAAGGTGGCCCCGATCCGCGACCGGCTGGCAAGCCTCGCGCACGTGCTGGTGGTGCGCGACGACGACCAGGCGCTGCCCGAGGGCACCCGGGAGCTCGGCCCGCTGCTCGAGGCGGCCGCGCCCGACTATGCGATCCCGGCCACCGACCCCGAGCAGCCGGCCCTGCTGCACTTCACCAGCGGCACCACCGGCACGCCCAAGGGGGCGCTCCACGTCCATCAGGCGGTGGTCGCCCATCACGCCACCGCCCGCTTCGCCCTCGACCTGCGCGCGGGCGACGTCTTCTGGTGCACGGCCGACCCCGGCTGGGTGACCGGCACCTCCTACGGCATCATCGCCCCGCTCTCCATCGGCGCCACCCTGGTGGTGGACGAGGCGGAGTTCGACGCCGAGCGCTGGTACCGGATCCTCGACGAGGAGGCGGTCAGCGTCTGGTACACCGCCCCCACCGCGGTGCGGATGATGATGAAGGGCGGCCCCGAGCGGGCCCGCACCCGGGCCTATCCCTCGCTGCGCTTCATCGCCAGCGTCGGCGAGCCGCTCAACCCCCAGGCCGTGCACTGGGGCGTGGAGGCCTTCGGCCTGCCGATCCATGACAACTGGTGGCAGACCGAGACGGGCGGGATCATGATCGCCAACTTCGCCAGCATGGACATCCGCCCCGGCGCCATGGGCAAGCCGCTGCCCGGCATCGAGGCCGCCGTGCTGCGTCACCTGCCCGACGGCGGCGTGGCCCCCGTCGACGCGCCGGACGAGGAGGGGGAGCTCGCCCTGCGCGCCGGCTGGCCCTCGATGTTCCGCACCTACCTTCACGAGGAGGAACGCTACCGGCGCTGCTTCGTGGATGGCTGGTACCTGACCGGAGACCTGGCCCGCCGCGACGGCGAGGGCTACTTCTGGTTCGTGGGCCGCGCCGACGACATGATCAAGTCCGCCGGCCACCTGATCGGCCCCTTCGAGGTGGAATCGGCGCTGATGGAGCACCCGGCGGTGGCCGAGGTCGGGGTGATCGGCAAGCCCGACCCGATGATCGGCGAGGTGGTCAAGGCCTTCGTGGCCCTCAAGCCGGGCCATGCGCCCGACGAGGCGCTGCGCCGCGAGCTGCTCGGCTTCGCCCGCAAGCGCCTCGGACCGGCGGTGGCGCCCAAGGAGATCGAGATCCAGGCGTCGCTGCCCAGGACCCGCAGCGGCAAGATCATGCGTCGCCTGCTCAAGGCCAGGGAGCTGGGCCTGCCGGAGGGCGACACCTCGACCCTGGAGGCTCCCTGATGCCCTCCCCCGATACCTGCCCCGCCTCCGGCGCGGCCGCCCTGGACGACCCCGACCGGGCCCGGGCGCTGCTGTGGCAGATGCTGCGCATCCGCCGCTTCGAGGAGAAGTGCGCCGAGCTCTACAGCGCCGGCAAAATCCGCGGCTTCCTGCACCTCTACATCGGCGAGGAGGCGATCGCCGCCGGCGCCATGCCGGCCCTCGCCGAGCGGGACCACGTGCTGGCCACCTACCGCGAGCACGGCCATGCCCTGGCCCGCGGCGTTCCCGCCGGGGCGATCATGGCCGAGATGTACGGCAAGCAGGAGGGCTGCAGCCGCGGCCGCGGCGGCTCCATGCACCTGTTCGACGCCGGACGGCACTTCATCGGCGGCAGCGCCATCGTGGGCGGCGCCCTGCCGCTGGCGGTGGGCTATGCCCTGGCCGACCGGCTGGCCGGGCGCGACAGCGTCACCGCCTGCTTCTTCGGCGATGGCGCCGTGGCCGAGGGAGAGTTCCACGAGTCGCTCAACCTTGCCGCCCTCTGGCAGCTGCCGGTGCTGTTCCTGTGCGAGAACAACCGCTATGCCATGGGGACCGCGCTGGAGCGCCACCAGTCCCAGGTCGACCTGGCCGCCAAGGCGGCCGCCTACCGCCTGCCCAGCGAGTCGGTGGACGGCATGGACGTTGTGGCGGTGGCCCGGGCCACCGAGGCGGCGGCCGACCGGGTGCGCGCCGGCCAGGGGCCGATGTTCCTGGAGTACCGCACCTACCGCTTCCGCGCCCACTCGATGTTCGACCCCGAGCTCTATCGCGACAAGGCCGAGGTCGAGCAGTGGAAGAAGCGCTGCCCCATCGAGACCTTCGCCCGCGAGGCGGTGGCCAGCGGGCTGCTCGCCGCCACGGCGCGCGACGAGCTCGAGCGCGAGGTGGCCGAGGAGATCGACGCCGCCGTGGCCTTCGCCGAGGCGGGCACCTGGGAGCCGGTGGAGCACCTCTGCCACGATGTCTATGCCCGGGAGGTGCGGCCATGACCACGCAGACCATCGCCTACCGCGAGGCCCTTCGCCAGGGGCTCCATGCGGCCCTCTCCCGCGACGAGCGGGTGTTCCTGATGGGCGAGGACGTGGGCCGCTACGGCGGCACCTACGCGGTCAGCCACGGCCTGCTGGAGGCGTTCGGCGAGGCGCGCATCCGGGATACCCCGCTCTCCGAATCGGCCTTCACCGGGGCGGGCATCGGCGCAGCGCTGAACGGCCTGCGCCCCATCGTCGAGATCATGACGGTGAACTTCAGCCTGCTGGCCCTCGACCAGATCATGAACAATGCCGCTACCCTGAGGCACATGTCCGGCGGGCAGCTCAATGTGCCGCTGGTGATCCGCATGACCACCGGCGGGGGGCGACAGCTCGCCGCCCAGCACTCCCACAGCCTGGAGGGGTGGTATGCCCACATCCCGGGGCTGCGGATCGTCGCCCCGGCGACCCACGAGGATGCCCGCGGCATGCTGCTCGCCGCCCTGGAGGACCCCGACCCGGTGCTGATCTTCGAGCATGCCCTGCTGCTGAACGTCGAGGGCACGGTCGAGGGCGAGCCGCACCCCATGGAGCTCGACCATGCCGCCATCCGCCGCGAGGGCGGCCAGGTCAGCCTGATCACCTACGGCGGCATGCTGCACAAGACGCTGGCGGCCGCCGACCGGCTGGCCGCGGCGGGCATCGAGGCCGAGGTGCTCGACCTGCGCACCCTCCGCCCGCTGGACGACGCGGCGATCATGGCCAGCGTGGCGAAGACCCACCGGGTGGTGGTGGTCGACGAGGGGTGGCGCAGCGGCAGCCTGTCGGCGGAGATCATCACCCGCATCAACGAGCAGGCCTTCTTCGAGCTGGATGCCCCGCCGGCACGCGTCTGTACCCGGGAGGTACCGATCCCCTATCCCAGGCACCTGGAGGACGCGGCGATCCCCCAGGTCGAGGATATCGTCGCCGCCGTCCATCGGCTGATGGGCGGGCCAGGAAGCGGGGAGCCCTCGTGAGCGAGTTCCGCATGCCCTCCCTGGGGGCCGACATGGAGAGCGGCACCCTGGTCGAATGGCTGATCCGGCCCGGCGAGCGGGTCGAGCGCGGACAGGTCGTCGCCGTGGTGGAGACCCAGAAGGGCGCCATCGACGTGGAGATCTGGGAGGCCGGCAGCGTGGAGCGGCTGGTGGCGGAAGAGGGCCAGAAGGTCCCGGTGGGCGAGGTGCTGGCGGTGATCCTTGCCGAAGGCGAAAAGGCCGAAGGCGAGTCCGCACCGGCCGACCGCCCCACCCCCGAAGCCCCCCGGGCGCCTTCGCCGCGGGCACCCGGCCTCTCGCCGCCGCCAGCCAGGGCGACGCCGGAAGTGGCATCTTCCGGCGCGCGCCTGCGCATCTCCCCGGCGGCGCGCAAGCGGGCCGCCGAACTGGGGCTCGACCCGACAGGCGTGAGCGGCAGCGGTGCCGGGGGCAGCATCACCCTGGACGATATCGAACGTGCGGCCAAGGTCGCCGAGCCTGGCCGGGCCGCCCCCTCCCCCCAGGCAGCCCCCACGACCGACGCCCGCGGCGCCATGCGCCAGGCCATCGCCGCCGCCATGGCCCGCTCCAAGCGCGAGATTCCCCACTACTACCTGGGCCATACCCTCTGCGTGGAGCCGGCCCTGGCCTGGCTCGAGGCCCACAACGCCGAGCGCCCGGTGGCCGAGCGGCTGATCTTCCCGGTGCTGCAGCTGCGCGCCGTGGCGCTGGCGCTCGAGGCGGTGCCGGAACTCAACGGCTGGTATCGCGACGGCGCCTTCCAGCCGGCCGAGGGGGTGCACCCGGGGGTGGCCATCGCCCTGCGCGGCGGCGGCCTGGTGGCCCCGGCGCTGCATGACGCCGATCGGCTCGCGCCGGACGCCATGATGGCCGCCCTGCGCGACCTGCTGGCCCGCGCCCGCCAGGACCGGCTGCGCAGCTCGGAGCTCACCGCGGCGGGCCTCACGGTCACCAACCTGGGCGACCTGGGCGTGGAGAGCGTCCAGGGGGTGATCTACCCGCCCCAGGTAGCGCTGGTGGGGTTCGGGCGCATCACCGAACGTCCCTGGGTCCGCAACGGCCAGGTGGTCGCCGCCCGCTGCCTGCACGCCTCCCTGGCCGCCGACCACCGGGTCACCGACGGCGCCCTGGGCGCGCGCTTCCTGAGACAGCTCACCGACCACCTGCAGGAGCCCGAGCGCCTATGGCCGACCTGAGCCGCGACACCCTCCGCGAGACCGTCATCGACGCCATCCTGGCGGTGGCCCCCGAGGCCGACGTCGACGCCCTGCCCCCCGGCCGCCCCTGGCGGGAGGCGCTGGAGGTCGACTCCTTCGACTTCCTCAACATCCTGGTCGACCTCGAGAAGCGCCTCGGCGTCAGCGTGCCGGAGAGCGACTACCACGAACTCGTCACCCTGGAGGGGCTGCTCGACTACCTGGAGAGCCGGCTCGCCGCCTGAGTCGGCGGTGGTCACGGAGGATGCCCGACGCGGGCAGCCGCGGCGGGCGCCAGGTCGGCCGGCATCACCTCCTTCAGCGGTCCTCGCGGATCGGGCCGAACTCCACCGGCAGCCAGCGATAGCCCTCGCCCTCTCGGATCACGTGGCCGATGCCGGGAAACGGCAGGTGGGCGCCGGCCACCCAGTGCGCGTCCTCGGCGGCGCCCTCGAGCACCGCCTGGCGGGTCGCGATGGCCTGCTCGGGGTCGGTGTCGAACTCGATCGCCACGCTCGGGTCATCGAACTGCACGCCGTAGCTGTGCACCACGTCGCCCCACACCAGGATCTCGTCGTCATCGCCCTCGAACAGGAAGCTGGCATGGCCCGGCGTATGGCCGTGGGTGTCCCTGGCCTCGATGCCCGGCAGCAGCTCGTCGCCGGGCTCGAAGGTCGAGAAGCGCCCCGCCTCGCGGTACGGTGCCACGGCGTTGCGCGCCATGTCGAAGAAGGCGCGGTCCTCCTCGGGGACGGCCTCGGCCCGGGCCTCGCTCAGCCAGAAGTCGGCATCGCCCCGGCTGGCCCGCAGCTCGGCGTTGGGATAGACCGGCCTGCCCTCGCCATCCACCAGCCCGCAGACATGGTCCGGATGCAGGTGGGTCATCAGCAGGGTATCGACCTCCTCCGGGGCATAGCCCGAGGCACGCAGGTTGGCTTCCACCTGCCCCAGGGTCGGGCCGAAGCAGGCCGCGGAACCCGCATCCACCAGCACCAGGTGGTCGCCGGTATGGACCAGGAAGGCGTTGACCGCCGTCTGCACGCCCGGCTCGGTGTCGATGAACAGTGCATCCAGATGGGCGCGCAGCGCCTCCTGGTCCATGCCCGTCAGCAGCCCGGTATCCAGGTCGATGTAGCCGTCGTAGAGTGCCGTGACCTCATGCTGATCGACCATCATGCGAAACCAGCCGGGCACCTGGTCGCGACGCTGGTCGGGCGGCGCGGCCTGGACGGCGAGCGACAGCGACGCCAGGGCGAGCGCCAGGGCGCCGACGGCCGGCACGGGGCCTGGGACGATCATCTTCGGGGCCATCACCTTCATGGGTACCTCCTCGGTCAGGACTTCATCGTGGCGGCCGAGCGCTCAGGCCGGCCGTTCATTGAGCTGCCAGTCGTTGTCGGTGAGCGGCTCGCCGCCCTCCGGGGTGACCCTCACGGTATCGCTGAGGCCGATCCCCCACTCTCCCGGCAGGCGCAGGCAGAGCGGCAGGTGGAAGACCATGTCGGCGGCGAACTCCCGCGGCTGGCCGCGGGCGATATAGCCGGTGCCCTCGACCCAGCTGGGCGGGAACTGGGCCCCCACCGCATAGCCGAACACTCCCGAGAAGAACAGCCGGTCGGCCTGGGGGGCCAGCACCGCCTCGGCGGCGCGGGCGGCATCGTCGAAGGTACGGCCGGGGCGCATCTCGGCGGTGAGCGCCTCGAAGAGGCCACGACACAGGTCCCGTACCGCCTGCATCTCGCGGCCGGCCCGACCCGCCACGGCGGTGCGCATCATGGGGGCGGTGTAGCGCTGGAAGGCCGAGCCGAACTCCAGGAACACCGGGTCCCCGGCCTCGATGACGGTGCGCTTGTGGTTGACGTGGATGATGCTGATGCGCCGCCCGCTGGTGACAATGGGCTGCAGGCTCATGAACTCGCTGCCGGCCGCCAGCATCGCCCGGGCGCCCTCGGCGGCGACCTCGTTGTCGGTGACGCCGGGGGCGATCACCGCCTCGGCGGCGGCGAGGCCGGCCGAGGTGATCCGCGCGCTCTCGCGCAGGCAGTCGAGCTCTGCCGGCGTCTTGACGATCCGGATACGATCGACGACATCACCGCCGTCGTCACGAAAGCGCCCGGCTCCGAGCCGCGCCTGGAGCTCGCGGATCACGCCGAAGCGCAGGCCGGCGCCGAAGGCATCCAGGCCGATGGCCCGGAACGGGGCCAGGGTCTCGGCCAGCGGCTCGATCACTTCCTCGACGCCTTCCCAGCGGTAGCCGAGGATCTCGTCCACCTCGGCGGTGACCACGGCCGGGCCGGTCTCGATGGAGGGCACCTGCAGCACCCGCCGGTCGGCCGAGACCACCAGCGCCGTGTGCACCGAGACCTCGAAGGTGTGGTAGCCGGTCAGGTAGAAGATATCGGCGGGGTCGGTCAGCAGCAGCGCCTCGAGGCCCGCATCGCCCATCGCGGCGCGCACCCGGGCGAGCCGGGACGCGAACTCCTCGCGGGCGAAGGGCAGCTCGGCACCGGCGAGGTGGTCGGCCAGGGCATGGCGGTAGGCGTGGTGGTCCATGAGCACTCTCCGGGCAGCGCCGTGATGGCGTTCGAGCGAGGATCGACCCCGACGGTTCGGGGCTACCGGCAGTGTAGACCCGACCCGGCGCACGCCACCGCGAGGAAGCGAAAATATCCCTGTTCGCCTCCGGCCCGGTTTCGTAGAATTCCGCCACATGTTGAACGCCACAGGACAACGATATGGGTAGGGCCTTCCAGAACCGCAAGGAATCCATGGCCAAGACGGCCGCCGCCAAGACCAAGGTCTACAGCAAGTACGGCCGCGAGATCTACGTGGTCGCCAAGCAGGGCGGCACCGACCCCGCCGGCAACCTCAGCCTGCGCGGCCTGATCGAGCGCGCCAAGAAGGACCAGGTGCCCTCGCATGTCATCGACAAGGCCCTGGACAAGGCCAGCGGCGTGGGCGGCGAAGACTTCTCCCCGGCCCGCTACGAGGGGTTCGGCCCCGGCAACTGCATGGTCATCGTCGACTGCCTGACCGACAACCCCAACCGCACCTTCGGCGACGTGCGCGCCTGCTTCAACAAGGCCAAGAGCAAGCTCGGCACCCCCGGCAGCGTCAGCCACATGTTCGATCACTGCGCCATCCTGGCCTTCGCCGGCGATGACGAGGAGGCCACCCTGGAGGCGCTGATGGAGGCCGATGTCGACGTCACCGACATCGAGAACGAAGAGGGCCGGATCACCGTCTTCGCCCCGCACACCGAGTATGCCAAGGCCAAGCAGGCACTGCTCGACGCCTTCGGCGAGCTCGACTTCGAGGTCGACGAGATCCAGTTCGTGCCCCAGACCGTGACCCCCATCGAGGGCGACGACGTGGCGATGTTCGAGAAGCTGCTCGACACCCTCAACGACCTGGACGACGTGCAGAACGTCTTCCATAACGCCGAGCTGTGAGGCGACGGCCGCTCACCCTTCCCGGCGGCCCGTGATCGGGCGCCGGGAAGGGTCGGCGAGGCCGCGGATGCGCCGACCGAGGTCTACTCCCGGGCGTCCACGGGAATCATCAGGTGCTGATAGTCCGTCCCCTTCCACATCACATAGGGGCCGCCGTTGTGCGGATCGGTGGGGAAATTCTCCAGCAGCTCCGCCGGGGCAATCAACATCAGGTGAGGCCCTTCCTTGACCCACTCGTTGTCATCAGTGGGGCCCTCGGCATAGGGATCGACATTGCTGGCGCCCTCATCACCCGACAGCATGTACGCCACGCCGATCGACTCGGCGGTGAACGGCTCCTTGTTCTGCCAAGCCTGCGCCCACTCCATCCATAGTTCGTCGAGACACATCGGCGCGGTGCCCGAAAGCACCGGCGGTGTCGGCATGCAGGTAAAACCATTGGAGCCCTCCTGCAGGACATTGCCCTCCCAGTCGACCACCCGTGCCCCTTCCTGCATGCCCGGCCAGGCGGCACTCAGGGCATCTGCCTTGAGATCCTCCTCGGCCAGCGCAGTACCGGAACCGGCCAAGCTCATCAGCAGGATAGCCAGGGCACCGGTGCCCACCCGTCCATTCATACCCGTGTACGTTTTCACCGCCTTCTCCTTCTCGTTGGAGAAGTGCCTGTCCACCAGCCCCTTCCGACCGAAGCGGCATCACTGCAGCGAAACCCGACAAGCCCTCCTCGACCCTCCGGATGCTCGCCTGACCAACCCGCCGGGCAGGCAACCTCAGTACAGCCCCAATCCGCCAGCGCCTCCAGAGAAAGCGATGAAAGGCGCCGGGTTCATGGGAAAAATCAGGCACCAGCATGAGGCGCTCGCTGCACCGGAGGCCGGGCAATACCAGGCCTCGCGTCTGCACATCGGGTTCACCGCAGCCCCGCCTCTTCGCTCAGGAAGGCGTCTATTCCCGCGGAGTAGTCCGGCTCGCTGTCCAGGAAGCCGGTGTTGTGGCCGCCGCGGATCTCGAGCAGGCGCTTCGGGTCATGCGCCGCCCGGTAGACGGCCTCGCCCTCGGCGAAGGGGATGATCTCGTCGTCGCGACTGTGGATCACCAGCAGCGGCGCCTCGACGCCCTGGACATGAGTCTCGGTGTCATGGGAGACGCGCGCCAGCCAGCGCGCCGGCAGGAAGGGGTAGAGGCGCTGCCCGAGCTTGGGCACCGAGCGGAAGGGAGACTCCAGGATCACCGCCGCCGGACCCTGTCCGCGCCCCGATGCTTCCAGCGCCTCGGCCAGCTGGGCCGCCACGGCGGCCCCCAGGGAGCGTCCGAACAGCACGATCTCCTCCGGCGCCCGATCGGCCTCCTCCCGCAGCCAGCGCCAGCCGGCCCGGGCGTCCAGCGCCAGCCCCTCCTCGGAGGGTCGCCCCTCGCTGCGGCCATAGCCACGGTAGTCGAGGATCAGCACCGAGAGCCCCAGGCGGTGGAACTGCACCAGGGAGTCGAGGCGATGGGAGAGGTTGCCGGCGTTGCCGTGCAGGAAGAGCAGGCTGGCCCGGGGGCGCTCGTGGGGCAGCCACCAGGCGTCCAGGGCCAGGCCGTCCTCGGCCTCGAGGGTCACCGGCGACCAGGCCAGGCCGCGATCGGCCGGGGTGCCGATGGGCTCGCGTCCCATGTGCGGCAGATAGAGCAGCCGTTCCTGGAAGGCCCAGGCCAGCGCCACCACCAGCAGGTAGACCAGGGCGATCCCGACAAGCCAGCGCAGCAGCATCGTCTCCTCCTTTCCGCGCCCGCTGGCGAACCCGTGGGCGCTCAGCCGTTCGCGACTACCAGGCGCAGCCCCAGCCACAGGGCCATCGCCAGGGAGTAGAGCGCCGTCAGGCCCAGCAGGGCATTGAGCGCCGCGCCGTCGCGGCGGCGCATCTCCCGCGCGAGCCCCAGCGCCGCCAGGCCCGTGAGACCCCAGGCGATCCAGGCCCAGGCGACCAGACCCAGCGGCAGCGTGGCCGCCAGGGGCCCTGCCGTCAGGAGGGCGAACAGTCGCCGGGTGGCGCCCGGCCCCATGCGCACCGCCAGGGTGATCTTGCCGGCCCGGGCGTCGGTATGGCGGTCGCGCAGGTTGTTGACCACCAGGATGGCGGCCACCGGCATGCCCACCAGCAGGCCCGCCGCTACCGCCTCCCGGGTGATCGGGCTCTGCTGGGCCAGCAGCGAGCCCAGCACCGCCACCGGGCCGAAGAAGGCCCATACCGCGAGCTCCCCCAGCCCCCGGTTGGCGTAGGGGCGCCTGCCGCCGCTGTAGCCGAGCACGCCGAGCAGCGCCAGGCCACCCAGCCCCCACAGCAGCCAGTGGCCGAAGAGCACAAGCCACAGCCCCGTGGCCACGGCAACGCCCAGGGTCAAGGAGAGCCCCACGCGCAGCTCGCCGGCGCTGAGCCAGCCCCCCTGCAGGGCGCGGGTGGGGCCCAGGCGGTCGGGCTGGTCCACGCCGGAGAGGCCATCGAAGAGGTCGTTGGCCAGGTTGACCGCCAGCTGCAGCGCCAGCGCGCAGGCCAGGCAGAGAGCGGCGGTCGGCAGGCTGAAGTGGCCGGGCACCACCAGCGCCTGGCCCAGCAGCACCGGCCCCAGCGCGGCGGGCAGGGTTCGTGGGCGCAGCGTCTGCCCCCAGACCCTCACCTTGTGGCTCACCGCCGTGGTCATCGACCTCCTCCCTGAGCGCGCCGCCGCCCGTCGCCGCGGCGCATGACATGGGGCATACTCTGTGGCGTATCCCCCGTGCCTGCAAGGAGATAAGGATGTCCGCAGCCTGGTTGTCCCAGGTGGCCCTGCCCTGGGTGCTGGCCAGCGTGATGATGGCCATGGGCCTCAGCCTGACCGGGGCCGACTTCGCCCGCACCTGGCGCCATCCCCGCCGGGTGCTGCTCGGCACCGGCCTGCAGATGCTGGCCCTGCCGCTGCTGGCCTGGGCGCTGGTGCTGCTGCTGCCCCTGCCGCCCCTGGCGGCGGCCGGCCTGCTGCTGGTGGCCCTGGTGCCGGGCGGGGCCACCTCCAACATGTTCAGCTACCTGGTGCAGGGCGACCTGGCCCTGTCGGTCACCCTGACCGCCATCGCCGCCGTGCTGGCGCCCTTCACTCTGCCGCTGGTGATGGGCTGGAACCTGGCGCTGCTGGATCTCGCCAGCGGTGGCCTCTCGCTGCCCTACTGGCAGACCGTCGGCCAGCTGCTGATGGTCACCCTGCTGCCGGTGCTGGCGGGCATGCTGCTGCGCCAGGCCCTGCCGGCGCCCTGGCTGACGGTGGTGCTGCCGGGGGTGAAGGGGTTCACCGGGGCCGCGATGGTCGCGGTGGTGGTGGCGCTCTTCGCCAGCCACGCCGAGCGGCTGCCGTCCCTGGTCAGCCTCGAGACCCTCGCCGTGCTGCTGCTCTGCCTCTCGAGCATGCTGCTGGGCCACGGGGTCGCCCGCCGGCTTCGCTTGCCCCACGACAGCGTCCGCGCCATCACCGTGGAGGTGGGCGTGCAGAATGCCGGGGTGGCGATGATGGTGGCCTTCGTGCTGCTGCAGCAGCCGGCCATCGGCCTGGTGCCGCTGCTCTACGGCCTGCTGATGAACGTGCCGGTGTTCCTGTGGATGTTCGCCTGCCTGTGGCGGGATCGCCATCCGGCATCCGCAATTGCCGACAGGCGCTGAGCCCCCTGCCGCTCACCCGTCGCCGATCCGTCGCGTGGCCGGCACTCGCCCCAGATGGCCGTCAGCTGCCTGCGCGGCGACTGACGGCCGGACGGGCTACTCCACGGTGATGGTGATGACCTCGGAGGTCAGCGGCGGGTCGAAGCTGACATGTCGGTAGTCCATGAACAGCAGCTGGAGGCTGTACTCCCCCGGCTCCAGCTCCAGGGTGCCCTCGGTCTGGCCGCCGCCGAAGTGGCGGGTGTGGTCGGTGAAGGGCAGCGGCGCGTCCAGGTCCACGTCTTCCAGCGGCATGTTCACCAGCAGGTGGTGATGGCCGGTATCCGGCAGGTCGGCCCCCGCCGGCGCCACGCCCATGCCCTTGAGCCCCATGCGCACGGTCACCGGGCTCGACAGGGTGGCGCCATCCTCCGGCGAGATGAGATAGACCTCGGCGCCCTCGGCGGCCGGGACGCGCTCCAGCTCCGCCATGGCCGGGGCCGCCAGCAGCGCGCTGCCGGCCAGTCCCAACGCCAGGGCCAGGGTATAGGTCCGCGTGTTCATGGTTCTCTCCTTTGCCATTCCGCGATGGCGTGCAGGGCGGCATCCACCACCCGGTAGGCACATTCGGGCCGATGCAGCCCGCTCCCGCCTCACAGCCTAGCCCAGGGCAGCCGGGTTGGCAGGCGGGTCCTGCTCAGTCGCGGGGGATGTCGCACCCCATCTCGCCGCCGCGGGCCCAGTGCTCGCCGTCCACCTCGTGGAAGAACACCTGCACGGACTCCGCCCGGGCACCGTAGACCTCCTCGAAGGCCTCGGTGATGCGGCGCGCCAGCCGGCGCTTCTGCTCCAGGTCGCGGGGAAACTGCTGGATGGTGACGATGGGCATGGTGGCCTCCTCGGGCAGGGGTCTCGGTCGTGGCAATGGCAGGCCAAGATAGCAGAAACCCGCCGATGGGCGGGTTCCGGTAGGCGTAGCGCACAGGCGCTCAGCGGTCGGTGACGAACGCCTGGTAGGCCTCCCAGGCGTCCTCGACGCCCGCCTCGAGGAAGCGCGCGCCGTGCTCGGCGCTGGCCAGGGAGGGGTCGGAGCCCATGCGTCCATCCGGGAAGCGCCGGCGGAAGGTGCGGGCATCGCACTGGGCGCTACCCGTGGGGGCGAGGCGCGGCGACAGGATCACGTCGCGCACCGTCTGGGGGGCGGCGTGCCAGGCCAGCGACACCTCGGAAGCGGTGGCGTGGGAGCCCTCGGCCTCCCCGTAGAGGGACTCGGCCAGTTCGCGGCCGCGGCGGCCGGCGAACCAGTTGAACAGCCGCAGGTGCAGCTCCCCGGCCGCCTCGCGGCCCAGGCTGCGCTCGGCGAGCACCTCGGCGAAGGCCGCGTTCACGGTGGCGATATTCCCCCCGTGACCGTTGAGGAAGAAGACGTGGGTGAAGCCGTGATGGGCGAGCGACTCGATGGTGTCGCGCAGCACCGCGACCAGGGTGCTGGGCCGCAGGGTGAGGCTGCCGGGAAAGGCCAGGTGGTGCTGCGCCATGCCGATCGCCTGGGTCGGGCCGATCAGCACCCCGTGGCGCTCGCCCAGCGCCCAGGCGATCGCCTCGGGGCATAGCGAATCGGTGCCGATCGGGCCGTTGGGGCCATGCTGCTCGGTGGAGCCGATGGGCAGGATGATGCCCGTGGAGTGTGCCAGGTAGGCTTCCACCTCCTGCCAGGTGGCGTGTTGCAGTCGCATCGATGCGCTCCCCGTTGGTCGGCCGATGACGCCATGATGGCAGATCCGCCGGGGCGCTGCCCGCCGGTCACCACCGCGCCGGGCTCAACGCTCCCGCTGGGACTCCCGCCACTCCTCGGCGGCCTCCTCCACTCCGGGCTCGTCGCCGCGGTTGAGGGCCGCCCGGCGATAGGCCTCCTCGTCGCGCACGTCGTCGATCACCGTCATCAGCTCGTCGACATCCACGGGGGTGGTGTCGTGGACGAAGCAGCCGGTGAGCTCGCTCTCCGGGTGCAGCTCGCCCGCCTCATAGAGCGCCCAGATCTCCTTGCCGTAGTCGGTGGCCAGGAGCTCCGGGGCGAAGCGGCCGAAGTAGCGACGCATGTTGTCCACGTCGCGCTCGAACATCCACTCGGCGCTGTTGTTGCCTGCGGCGTCCACCGCCTGGGGCAGGTCGATGATCACCGGGCCGTCGGCGGCCATCAGCACGTTGAACTCGGAGAGATCCCCGTGCACCAGGCCGGCACACAGCATCTTCACCACGTCACGGATGATCTTGGCGTAGGACTCGCGGGCCTGCTCGGCGCTCAGGGTGATATCGTCCAGGCGCGGGGCGGTCAGCCCCTCGGCGTCGGAGATCATCTCCATCAGCAGCACGCCGTCGATGAAGCCGTAGGGCTTGGGCACACGCACGTCCGCCGCGGCCAGCCGATAGAGGGCATCGACCTCGGCGTTGAGCCAGGCCTGCTCCTGCTCCTTCTGGCCGTAGCGGGTCTTCTTGGCCATGGCCCGGGAACGCCGGCTGTTGCGCTCGCGGCGACCCTCCTGGTACTGCACGGCCTGCTTGAAGCTGCGCTGCTTGGCCTCCTTGAAGACCTTGGCGCAGCGCCGCTCGCCGTGGGAACGCACCACGTAGACCTGGGCCTCCTTGCCGCTCATCAGCTGGCCCTCGACCGCCTCGATCAGGCCGTCGTCCACCAGCGGCTGCAGTCGCTTGGGTATCTTCATTTCTTCTCCCGAAATTGGCCGATGCGCCTCACCGGCCGACCCGCCGGGCGCGAACGCTGCGCCCCTTGATTCTGCCGTTGACCAGGCGCTCCAGGGCCTCGTCGGCCACCTCGCGCCGCACGGCAACAAAGGCGCTGTTGGCCAGCACCTTGATTCTTCCCACCTGGTCGCCGGCCAGCCCCGCCTCGCCGGTCAGGGCGCCGAGGATATCGCCGGGACGCACCTTCTGCTTCTTGCCGGCGCCGAGCTGCAGGGTCGCCATGGGCGGCACCAGGGGCTCGCGAGAGAGCACGGAGCGAGGCGGCAGCGTGGCCTCCTCGAGGGGCTCGCCGAGGAAGTCGGACAGCCGCGCCAGACGGTAGGCTTCGCCCTCGCCGACCAGGGTGCAGGCGATGCCGGCACTGCCGGCCCGGCCGGTGCGCCCGACCCGGTGCACATGCACCTCCAGGTCCCGGGCGATGTGATAGTTGAACACCGCATCCAGCTCGGCGATGTCGAGCCCCCGGGCCGCCACATCGGTGGCCACCAGGATGGAGGCGCTGCGGTTGGCGAAGAGCACCAGCAGCCGGTCGCGGTCGGCCTGCTCCAGGTCGCCGTGCAGCGCCAGGGCGCTGAAGCCCGCCGCCTCCAGCGCCTGGGCCACCTCGTCGGTCTCGCGCTTGGTGTTGCAGAACACCACGCTGGACGCCGGGCGGAAGTGCAGCAGCAGCCGGCACAGCCCCTCCAGACGCGCCTCGTCGCCGTCGGCGACCCGGTAGACCCGCTCGTGGATGCTGCTGGCGTCGTGGGTCTCGGCCACCTCCACGGTGACCGGGTCGCGCATCAGCGCCGCGGCCACGGGGCGCACGGCGTCGGAGAAGGTGGCGCTGAACAGCAGCGTCTGGCGGGACGCCGGGGTCTCGGCGACGATCGCCTCGAGGCTCGCCTGGAAGCCCATGTCGAGCATGCGGTCCGCTTCGTCCAGCACCAGGGTCGCAAGCCCGTCCAGGACGAGCGAGCCCTTGCGCAGGTGCTCCTCGATCCGGCCCGGGGTGCCCACCACGATATGCGCGCCGTGGGCCAGGGAGGCGAGCTGGGGGCCGAAGGGGGCGCCGCCGCACAGGGTCAGCACCTTGACGTTGGGCAGGGTGCGGGCCAGCCGTCGCAGCTCGCCGGCCACCTGGTCGGCCAGCTCCCGGGTCGGGCAGAGGATAAGCCCCTGCACCGCGAAGCTCGCCAGCTCGAGCCGCGAGAGCAGCCCCAGGCCGAAGGCCGCGGTCTTGCCGGAGCCGGTCTTCGCCCGGGCGATCACGTCACGGCCGGCCAGGATGGCCGGCAGGCTCTCGGCCTGGATCGGCGTCATGGCGGCGAAACCCAGGGAGGCGAGGTTGTCGAGCAGCTCCGGTGCCAGCGGCAGCGTGGCGAAGGCGGCATCGGGGGAGGAATCAGACAAGGGAACATCCTGCAGACAAGATAGGGGGCGCCGGCGACAGCGAGCGAACCGGGGTCGATAACGGCCGGGGTCGACAATGAAGAGCAGCGAAGGCCGGGCGGCATGGGCCGGGGAAGCGGGAGAGTGGAAGGCCTGCAGGATAGCAGAAAGCCGACTGGCACGCTGCAGATACCGACTGCCGGCTGGCGCGCCGCCGGGGGCGAGAGCGCGTGGGGGTCACGGCTGCTGCGGGGCCGTCACCTCGCCGCCCGCCTCCGCCAGCCTCTCCACGGGCAGCGGCCCGTGGGCCTTGACGGTCTGGATGGCAAAGTTGCTGCGGATGTCGGTGACCCCGGGCAGCCGCAGCAGGGTGCCGGTGAGGAAGCGCTCGTAGGCCGCCAGGTCCGGCACCACCACCTGCAGCAGGAAGTCCGACTCCCCCGATACCAGATGGGCGGAAACCACCTCCGGCAGGGCGACCACCGCCTCGCGAAAGGCGTTGGCCTGGGCCTCGTGGTGGCGCTCCACCTTGATGCCGACGAACACCGTGAGGCCGAAGCCCACCCCGCCGCGATCCAGCTCGGCGTGATAGCCGCGGATCAGCCCCGCCGCCTCCAGCTGGCGCACCCGGCGCAGGCAGGGCGACGGCGAGAGGCTCACCTCCTCGGCCAGCTGGACGTTGGTCAGCCGGGCGTCGCGCTGCAGCGCGGCCAGGATTCGGCGGTCAATGGCATCCAGTCGTCGATTTGGCATTTTCTATTACCCATGACTCATTGGATGGCAGCAAGTGCCAACTATAGCCGATATATCGACCAATCTTGCAAGGACCTGCTCTGCCCCCTGGCGCTAGACTGGCATCGCTGCCCCTCACACACTTTCACCCCCGGCAGGAGGCGCCCCATGGAGCTCTGGCTGTTCATCGTCGCCCTGGCGGCGGTCTACCTGCTGCCCGGCCCCGACATGCTGCTGGTGCTGCATACCGGCAGCCTGCAGGGGCGCTCCCGGGCGCTGGCCACCGCCGCGGGCCTGGCCGTAGCCCGTGGCCTGCATGTGGCCCTGGCCGCCCTGGGACTGGCCGCGCTGTTCGTCACCGCCCCCTGGACCTTCGATGCGGTGCGCTACGCGGGTGCCGCCTACCTGGCCTGGATCGGCCTGCAGCTGCTGCGCGCCCCCACCGAACCGCTCCCGGAGGCCCCGGACAGAACGGTGCCACCCAGGGCGAGCCACCGCCTGGCCTGGCGCCGCGGGCTTCTCACCAACCTGCTCAACCCCAAGTCGCTGCTGTTCTGCTCGGTGCTGCTGCCCCAGTTCGTGCATCCCGACCGCGGGCCCGTGCTGCTGCAGTTCGCCCTGCTCGGGACGCTGCTGGTGGCCATCGGCCTGCTGTTCGATGCCGGCTACGCGACCCTGGGCGCCGCCCTGCAGCGCTGGTTCGCCGGCAGCCCCCTGAAGGCGCGGCTGCAGCGCTGGACCTTCGGGTCGCTGCTGATCGGCTTCGGCCTGCGCCTGGCCGCCTGACCCCAGGGCCTTGCCCTGCGTCAAGACGCCGCCGTCGGGGCTCGGCGACACGTCCCCACCCTGTGCCATAGTGGATGAACCGAGACCATGGATGACACCGAGGAGAGCCCGATGCAGCACCGTGAGGTCGATATCGCCATCATCGGCGCCGGCAGCGCCGGCCTGAGCGCCTGGCACGCCGCCCGCAAGCACAGCGACAGCGTGGTCCTGATCGAGGGAGGCGAGTACGGCACCACCTGCGCCCGGGTGGGCTGCATGCCGTCGAAGCTGCTGATCGCCGCCGCCGAGGCGGCCCACCAGGCCCGCGATGCCGGCGGCTTCGGCATCCGTGTGAGCGGCGTCGAGGTGGATGGCCGCGCGGTGATGGCGCGAGTCAGGGAGGAGCGAGACGGCTTCGTGGGCCGGGTCTTCACGTCGATGAAGCGCATCCCCGAGGAGGACCGCCTCACCGGCCACGCCCGCTTCGAGGACCCGCATACCCTGATCGTTGGGGAGCACACGCGAGTGACCGCCCGCGCCGTGGTCATCGCCACCGGCTCGCGCCCCACCTGGCCTTCGATGTTCGATGCCGCCGGCGACCGCCTGGTCACCAACGACGCGGTCTTCGAGTGGGAGGACCTGCCGGAATCCGTGGCGGTGTTCGGCCCCGGGGTGATCGGCCTGGAGCTCGGCCAGGCGCTGCACCGGCTGGGCGTGCGGCTGCGGATGTTCGGCGTGGGCGGCGCCCTGGGCCCCTTCCAGGACGAGGTCGTGAGGGACTACGCCGATCGCACCTTCAGCGAGGAGTTCTCCGTCGACCCCGACGCCAAGGTGGAGAGCATCGAGCGCGACGGCGATGCCGTGGTGATCACCTTCGTCGAGCGCGACAGCGGCGAGACGCTCACCGAGCGCTTCGACTATCTGCTGGCCGCCACCGGCCGGCGCACCAACGTCGACCGGCTGGGCCTGGAGAACGCGGGCCTCGCGCTGGACGACAAGGGCGTGCCGCGCTTCAACCGCTTCACCCTGCAGTGCCTGGGCGAAGGCGACGACCCCGGTCATATCTTCATCGCCGGCGACGCCAACCAGGCGCTGCCGCTGCTTCACGAGGCCAACAGCGAGGGGCGCATCGCCGGCGACAACGCCGGGCGCTTCCCCGAGCTGCGCGCCGGGCGGCGCAACGTGCCGCTGGCCATCGTCTTCACCGAGCCGCAGATGGCCACCGTGGGCGAGGGCCATGCCGAGCTGGAGAAGCGCCTGGGCGGCTGCGACTGCCTGGCCGTGGGCGAGGCCTCCTTCGAGGACCAGGGGCGCGCGGTGGTGATGCGCCGGAACCGCGGGCTGATGCGGCTCTACGGCGAGCACGGCTCCGGTGAGTTCCTGGGCGCCGAGCTGTTCGGCCCGCGGGTGGAGCACATGGCCCACCTGCTGGCCTGGGCCCTGGAGCAGAAGCTCAGCGTCAGCGAGATGCTCGCCATGCCCTGGTACCACCCGGTGCTCGAGGAGGGGCTGCGCGGCGGCCTGCGCGACCTCAACGCCAACCTGCAGCAGGGCCCGGCGATCACCGAGCGCTGCATGGAGTGTGGGCCGGGCGACTGAGCCCTGCCCGATGCCCCGCCCGGGCCAGGTGCCCGGGCGGCCTCGCGGGCCTTGCCCTCAGGCTCGCACCGGCAGCCGGGCGGCATCGGCAGCCTCGAGCACCTCGCGGATCTGATCGCCCTCCAGGGTCTCGCGCGTCTCCAGCGCCGCGGCCAGCGCGTCCAGCGCCACGCCGTGCTGCTCCAGCAGCCGGCGCCCCCGGGCCTCCATCTCGCCCAGCAGCCGGCGAATCTCCTCGTCCACCAGGCCGGCGGTGGCCTCGCTGTGCTCGCGCAGCTGGGTCATCTCGCGCCCCAGGAAGGCATGTTCCTGGCCCTGGGAGAGCGCCACCGGACCGATGCGCTCGCTCATGCCCCAGCGCGCCACCATGCGCCGTGCCAGGTAGGTCGCCTGCTCCAGGTCGTTCTCCGCGCCGCTGCTCACCTCGCCGAAGACGATCGACTCGGCCAGCCGGCCGCCGAACATCACCGTCAGGCGGTCGTGGAGCCAGGACTCGCTGTAGTTGACCCGCTCCTCGTCCGGCACCTGGGCGGTGACGCCCAGGGTGCGCCCCCGGGGCAGGATGGTGACCTTCTCCAGCCGGTCGGCGTGGGGCAGCAGGTGGGCCAGCAGCGCATGCCCCGCCTCATGGTAGGCGACCACGCGGCGCTGCTGCTCGGAGAGCCCCAGGTCGCGCTCCTCGCCCAGCATCACCCGGTCGCGGGCGTCGACGAAGCAGGCCCAGTCGAGGTCGGCCCGATCCCGCCGCCCGGCAAGCAGCGCCGCCTCGTTGGCCAGGTTGGCGAGATCCGCCCCCGAGAAGCCGATGGTGATCTCGGCCAGTCGCGCCAGGTCCACGTCGGCGGCCAGCGGCATGCGCCGGGTATGCACCTTGAGGATCGCCTCGCGGGCGTCGCGGTGGGGATTCTCCAGGGTCACCTTGCGGTCGAAGCGCCCCGGACGCAGCAGCGCCGGGTCGAGCACGTCGGGACGGTTGGTGGCGGCCAGCACCACCACCGACTCGTGGCCCTCGAAGCCGTCCAGCTCGGCCAGTATCTGGTTCAGGGTCTGCTCGCGCTCGTCGTGGCCACCGCCCACCCCGGTGCCCCGGGTGCGGCCGATGGAGTCGATCTCGTCGATGAACACCACCGAGGGCGCCTTCTCCTTGGCCTGGCGAAACAGGTCGCGCACCCGCGAGGCCCCCACCCCCACGAACATCTCGATGAACTCCGAGCCGCTGATGCTGAAGAAGGGCACCCCGGCCTCGCCGGCCACCGCCCTGGCCATCAGCGTCTTGCCGGTGCCTGGCGGGCCCATCATCAGGATGCCGCGGGGGATGCGGGCGCCCAGCACCTGGAAGCGCGCGGGCTCCTTGAGGAACTCGATCACCTCGAGGATATCGCGCTTGGCGTTCTCGGAGCCGGCCACGTCGGCCAGCCGCACCTTGCTCTGCTGGGGCTCCACCAGCCGGGCCCGGGAGCGGCCCATGCCGAAGGTGCCGCCGCCACCGGTCAGGCGCTCCTGCATGCGGTTCCAGAACCAGAACAGCAGCGCCAGCATCAGCAGCCAGGGCACCACCCCGACCAGCAGGCGCTGCCAGAGCGCGGGATCCCCGGGCCTCGCTGCGATCCGCACCCCGTGGCTCTCCAGGCGCTCCAGCAGGCGTTCGCTCTCCACGTCCGGCCGCGTCGTGGAGAAGGCCTCGGCCTCGCCGAGGTCGAGGTCCAGCCGGCCCGAATCGCTGAAGCGCCCCTCCAGGGACTGGCCGCGCAGCGTCACCTCGTCGACGTGGCCGGCGTCCACCGCCTCGAGGAAGTCGGAATAGGTCAGCTCGACCCGCGCCTGGCGCTGGGTGCCCTCCAGGTAGTGGAACATCACCAGGATCACGAAGGCCATCCACACGAACAGCAGCCACTGCTGGCGGGGCGGCGGCTGGCCGTTCGACGGCGCGGGCGGCCGGGCGTCGGGGTCCGGGGCGGACGGCGGGGAAGGCGGAGCGGGAACGGCCATGGCAGACTCGAGGTGGCGGGGCTCTTCCACAACCATGGCCCCGGGCCGGCGCACTGGCAAGGCCCGCGCCATGGGCAGGCGTGGGCGGCGCCCCGTCGCTGTGCGATAGTGGCGGGCAGCGACCGTTCCATCAGGAGGGCATGATGCGTGCTTCCGTCCCGGCGCCTCGCCGCCTTTCCGCCACCCGCCTGCGCGCCCTCGCCTTCGGACTGCTGTGCCTGGCCCTGCTGCTGCCGATGCCGCTGCCCGCCGACGAGCGGCCACCGCGCCCCACCATCGGCCTGGCGCTGGGCTCCGGCGGGGCCAACGGCCTGGCCCATATCGCCATGCTGCGGGTCTTCGACGAGCTGGGTATCGTGCCGGACCGCATCACCGGCACCAGCATCGGCGCGGTGATCGGCGGGCTCTATGCGGCGGGACTCTCCGCCGACGAGATCCAGGACATCTTCGACGATGTCGCCGGCTCCCCGCTGGATGCCCTGTCGGGGCTGGCGGGCTCGGACCTGGACCTGGCCGACCTGCTGCAGATCGGCCTGAGCGATGGCGGGCTGCTGGATTCCGGCGGCTTCCTGCGCTTCCTGGCCGGCCATACCGAGGTGCGCCGCTTCGCGGAGCTGCGGATCCCGCTGGCGGTGGTGGCCACCGACTACTGGACCGGCGAGAGCGTGGTGATCGACGAGGGGCGGCTCTTTCCGGCCATCGAGGCCAGCATGGCGGTGCCCGGGCTGTTCTCCCCGGTGGCCCGGGGGGAGCAGCTGCTGATCGACGGCGGCACCTCCAACCCCCTGCCCTTCGACCTGCTCCAGGGCGAGGTGGACCTGGTGATCGCCGTGGACGTCACCGGCAGCCGCCAGCCGGATGACGACGAGCCCCCCGGCGTCACCGACATGCTCTTCAACACCTTCAAGATCATGCAGCAGTCGCTGACCGCGAAGGCCGTGCGCCATGCGCCGCCCCATGTCTACCTCCGGCCCGAGGCCCGGGGCGTGCGCCTGCTGCACTTCAACCGCATCCACGAGATCCTGGCCCAGGCCGAGCCGGCCGCCGACGAGTTGCGCGACCAGCTGGTGATCTGGCTGGCGATCCAGGCCGATGCCATCCCCTGAGCCGCTTGGGGCTATGCTCAAGGGGCCAACCACGAACGACCCTCAGGAGGGCCCGCGATGGCCGACACCGTGTCACGGCTGACATTCCTCAAGTCACGGATCATCGAGCTGGCCGACATGGCCGGCCGCGACAAGGAGGGGGAGGCCCGCGCCCTGGCCGCCGAGCTCTCCGCCGAGCTCGACCGGCTAATGGCAGAGGCTGCGGCGCCCGCCGGCGGCGAGCCGGACCAGCAGCGGCCAGCCCCCCGGGCCCCGCGCGACGAGGTGGAGCGCTGTCCGGTCTGCTCGCTGCGCAGCTTCCACTTCCAGAGGGGCTCGATCCGCGAGAGCGTCAATGGCGGCTTTGAAGCCTTCTATCGCTGCGGCAGCTGCGCCCACGAGGGGTGGCGAGAGCTCCCGTGATGCCGAGAGGCACCGGCCGGCGGTGCCTTCCGATGGGGCGCCGCCGCTTCAGAACAGGCTCATGCGCTTCATCACCCCGTCCCGGCGGATCAGCCAGTGAAAGAGCGCCCCGGCGACATGCAGCACCACCAGCGCCAGGATCGTCAGGCCCAGCCGGCCGTGCCACAGGAACAGCTGCTCGGAGAGGGCATCGTTGCGGCCGATCAGGCCGGGCAGGTTCCAGTGCAGGAACTGGACCGGAAAGCCGCCGCTGGCGGTGGCCAGCCAGCCCAGCACCGGCATGGCCAGCAGGGCCAGATAGAGCAGGTGGTGCACCGCGCTGCTGACCACCCGCTGGAAGAGAGGCAGGGGCGGCTCATGGACCGGCACCACGAAGACGATCCGCGTCACCACCCGGGCGAGCATCAGCCCGAGGATCAGCACCCCGAAGGTCTTGTGGAAGGTGTAGAGCAGGTCGGTGAGGGTGCGGCCGAGCCGCTCCATGGCCCCCTCGAAGCCCAGATAGCCGAGGGTCAGGCCCGTGGCCAGCGACAGCAGCAGGACCAGGGCGACCAGCCAGTGCAGCACCCGGTGGGGATAGGCGTAGCGGTCGTGGTCGTTCTCGAGGTCATGCATGGCGCTCTCCGGTCGGCGGCGGGGCCGCCCGGCAGGCGGCAGATGAGTCTCAGCGTAGCGGATCGCGACGCGCGCCGCCGATGGAGCAGCGTTGAAGCGCGCGCCCCCCCGGCTGGTAGGGTAGGCGTGAAGCCCGCTGGAGGTTGCCCTTGCCAATGCGACACGCCATGAGGCCACTCGCCGCACTGCTGCTCCCCCTGGGTCTGGCCGGCCTGCTGCTCGCCGGCTGCGGCCAGGAGGCGCCACGCCTTTCACCTCCCGAGGAGAGCGGCACCCTCAAGGTCGCGACTCGCAACGCGGCCACCACCTGGTACCTGGATCGCGACGAGTCCCCCGCCGGCCCCGAGCACGACCTGGTCGTCCGCTTCGCCGAGTCGCGGGGCTGGCAGGTCGAGTGGACGGTGCACGATGCCGTTGCCGAGGTTCTCGCCTCGCTGGAGGCGGGAGAGGTCCACCTGGCCGCCGCCGGCCTGACCCGACTGCCCTCCCGGGATGCGCGGTTCCTGCCGGGGCCTTCCCACACCCCGATCGTCGAGCAGCTGGTCTGCCACCGGGAGTCTCGCCCGCTGCCGCGCAGCGTGGAACAGATGGCCGAGGTGGAGATTCGGGTCACGGCGGCCTCCAGCTACGCCGACAAGCTCGCCTCGCTGGTCAACGAGCACAGCGGCATCACCTTCGAGGAGGACCCGCGCACCACCGAGATGCTGCTGGCCGCCGTGGCCGAGGGGCACCTCGGCTGCACCCTGGCCGACTCGAATATCGTGCAGGTGGTGCGTCGCCACTACCCGGCCCTGGAGGTCGCGCTGAACCTGACCAGCGGCGACCGGCTGGGCTGGTACCTGGCCGCCGACCAGGCGGCACTGGCCGAGCAGGCCCACGACTGGCGGGGAACCGCCGAGGCGGAAACGGCGATCGAGGCGGTGGAGAGCCGCTACTACGGCTACATCGACGAGTTCGACTTCGTCGACCTGCGGGCCCTCAACCGGCGCATCGGCGAGCGGCTGCCGGACTTCCTGGAAGACTTCGCCATGGCGGAGCGCGCCACCGGCATTCCCGCCGACCTGCTGGCCGCCCTGGCCTACCAGGAGTCGCACTGGGACCCCCAGGCGGTCTCCCCCACCGGGGTGCGCGGCATCATGATGCTGACCCGCAACACCGCCGAGTCGCTGGGCGTCACGAACCGCCTGGACCCGACCCAGGCGATCGACGCCGGGGCCCGCTACCTGGCCGATCGCCACCAGCGGCTGCCCGAGGAGATCCCCGAGCCCGATCGCACCTACCTGGCCCTGGCCAGCTACAACATCGGCCGCGGCCACGTGCTTGACGCCCGCGAGCTGGCCCGGGAGCTCGGCAAGAACCCCGACTCCTGGGACGACATGCAGGAGGTACTGCCGCTCAAGGCCGACAAGCGCTACTACCCCGGGACCCGCTACGGCTATGCGCGCGGCTACGAGCCGGTGCACTTCGTTCAGCGCATCCGCAACTACCGTGACGTCATCGGCGTGGCGCTGGCAACCAACGAGACAGCCTCACCAGCACCCTGAGGCCCGGGCCGCCGGCGAGTCACCCTGGCCGTCAGCCGCGGCAGAAGGGCCCGACCTGGTAGAAGCGCCGGCAGCGGAACTCGGCCTCGCAGGAGGCCAGCTGCGACTGGTAGCGGCTGGCCCGGGCGGCGACCTGGCTCGCCGCCCGCTGGACGGCGGGCTTGCCGCGGTAGCTGCCGCGCTGATAGCCCCCCGCCCCCTCGTGGTAGGCCAGGTAGAGGTGCTCGGGGTTGTGCAGGGAGATCCCGGTCTGCCGCCGCGTACGCGCGTTGTACCAGCCGATGAAGTCGGTGGCGTGCTTCATGTGGGTGCGCCGGGCCAGCGTGCTGCCGGCCTCGTCGCGATACTCGCCCCAGACCGGGTCCTGGGCCTGGGCATAGCCCCGGGCCGAGGAGGGGCGCGGGCCGGGAATGAAGCCCAGATAGCGCTTGCGGGGCGGGCGCACGTGGCTGCGAAACGACGACTCCTGCTGGATGAAGGCCAGCTGGGTGGCGATGGGCGTGCCCCACGCCTGCTCCGATGCCCGGGCATGGTCGTACCACTTCGGCTGCTCGCGGAAGATCTCGCAGACGTTGCTCTGGTCCTGGGGGGGCGACGGCGCCAGCATCGCACAGCCGCTGACCAGCAGGCCGAGCCCTGCCGCCAGCAGCAGGCGCCCCGTCCGACCCAGCCGATGGTTCCCGATGCCTCTGCTCATCCCGCCTCCCGTCTGCCTCTGTCGATTCGGCCCACGCTCACGATTCGGCCCCTGAGACGCCGCTGTCAGTCCAGGGCCGCGCGGATCTTCTCGGCGGCGGCGGCCAGCTCCTCGGCGGGCGCCATGTCCAGCCCCACCACCCGGATATCCTCCATGGCATCCAGCGGCGTCAGGTGGATATGCACATGGGGCACCTCGAGGCCGACGATCAGCAGCCCCACCCGCTTGCAGGGAAAGGCGCGCTTGATCGCCTTGGTCACCCGTCGGGAGACCGCCATCAGGTGATCGGCCAGGTCGGACGGCAGGTCATCCCAGTGGTCGATCTCCTCCCGGGGGATCACCAGCACGTGGCCGGGCTTCATCGGCTGGATGGTCATGATCGCCACGCAGCGGTCATCCTCGTGGACGAAGTGGCCCGGAAGCTCGCCCTGCATGATGCGGGTGTAGACGCTTGCCATCTCGGCGCTCTCCTGACGAAAGGGGACGGAATGCCGCCGGCGCCGAGAGATCCTGCAGCGGCGGCGGAAAGTCGGTATGCTGATGGCGCAACACCATCAGTCACGGAGCAGAATACACGATCGATCATTCATTCCAAGCCAGCACGGGAGGTTCACATGAAGGTCTACAAACCTGAGTGGCGGTGCACGTTTAGCGTAAACGAAGGCGCGGAAGAATCAGCCAGCCTGAAGGAGCGGATCGCCTGGCAGCTGCGAGGATTCGCCGACAGGCTCGATGGCGGCGGAAGAACGATCAAGATTGACTGCAGCGTTACCCCCGCGGTGAGCAGGGAAGAGATCGACACCTGTCTGGGCAAGGGCTTCGCCGTGACCCAGAGCCTGCTCACCCAGCTTGCCCACCAGGCCGCCTGCGAGAACGTCATGCGTGACGCCAAGGCGGAGCTGTTCGAGGAAGAGGAAGAAGAACAGCGCCATTGAGGGAAAGCCCCTGCAGTCACCGCACCCCATCCTGCCCCGGCCGGATGGGGTGTTTTCGTTGAGGCCCGGTCTCGAAATATCCTTTGACACTCATGTCGAACGGCTCTATTCAAGGAATTGAAGGGCGATTCCCCGACGCCCCGGCGACCCAGAGAGGTGAGCGCCATGAACATCTCGACAGTGGCGGTGGAACTGGCCGAAGAGCTGGTCGACCAGTTGCTCCCCCCGGCCGACGTGCCCCCCGCCTGCCTCGGCTTCAACCCGCAGCTGGGTCGCCGGCTGGCCGCGGCCAAGGCGCGGCTGGATCGGCTGGAACGGGATGCCACCACGCGGGATCTCGCGGCCCTGGAAGCCGCCCGGGTGGAGTTCGCCCTGGCCTCCCGCGCCGTCGCCGACGAGCTGATCGCCCAGGGCCTGCATGCCGGGGCGGGCAACGACTGACCCCGAGCCTACCTCCGACACATGGCGGCAACAATGTCGCCAATGTGTGCCCATCTTCGCCGATCTCCAAAAGCCGATCTCGAAAAGGGTTGTGCTGCATTGCGGCGGCGGTTAAAATTTGTCCAGTCAACCTGGGCCCCGGCCCCTCATTGCATCGATGCATGCGCACGACGCAACAGCGAGAACCATGAGGATTTCCCGATGGGAACCCGATCGAGAACGTTCGCGGCCTGCTGCCTGGCAGGCCTCCTGACCCTCGGCACTGCGGCCAGCGTGAAGGCCCATGACACCAGCGCCGAGACTCAGGAGGGATACGCCTCCTTCTACCACGACAAGTTCCAGGGTCGTGCCACCGCCAGCGGAGAGCCCTTCGACCAGAACGCGCTGACCGCCGCCCATCCCGAGCTGCCCTTCGGCACCGAGGTGGTGGTGACCCGCCCCGATACCGGGCGCGAGGTCACGGTGGTGATCAATGACCGCGGCCCCTTCGTCAAGGGCCGCATCATCGACCTCTCCAAGCGCGCGGCCCGCGAGCTGGGCATCCTCAACCGCGGCGTCGCCCCGGTGATGGTCACCATGGTCAACTGACCCTCAGGCCACGGGGATCCCCTGCCCCGTGGCCAGCTTCAGCGCGATGGCGGCCATCATCATGCCGATGGCCCCGTCGATCAGCCGCCACGCCACCGGCCGCGACAGCCACGGCGACAGCGCCGCCCCGCCCCACGCCAGCAGGCTGAACCACAGCACCGACGCCGTGCCCGCGCCGGCCAGGAAGGTCGCCGCGCTGTCCTGTTGCGCGCCGATCGCGGGGATCAGCAGCAGCGTGTCCAGATAGACCTGCGGGTTGAGCAGGGTCACCGCCAGGGTGGCCAGCACCACCTGGCGCAGGCCGCGCACCTCGCCGCCGGCCAGGCCCAGCCCCTGGCGGCCGGTCAGCGCCCGGCGCAGGGCATGGAACGCCAGCCAGCCCAGGAAGGCGACCCCCGCCCAGCGCATCGCCTCCAGGGTGGCCGGCATGGCCAGCAGCAGCGCGCTGACCCCGAACATCCCCAGCGCCAGCAGCGCCAGGTCAGCCCCCATGCACAGCCCCGCCGACCACCAGTGGTACTGGCGCCGCGTCGCCAGCCCCAGCACATAGGCGTTCTGCGCGCCGATCGCCACGATGATCCCGCCGCAGACCACCAGGCCCGTCAGGTAGCTCTCCAGCATCTTGCCTCCTCCGCCATCGGTCTCCAGTGGCGGCCAGCCTACCCGGCGATCGTCATACGCAAAAATCATCCTGTTAATGCCACATCAGTTTTGCTTATGATCGAGGCACACCTTCCCGGGAGCGAGACGGATGCTGGACTACAAGCTGCTCGAGGCACTGGCGGCGGTGGTGGAGTGCGGCGGCTTCGAACGCGCCGGTGATGCCCTGGGGCTGTCGCAGTCGGCGGTATCCCAGCGCATCAAGGCGCTGGAGGTGCGTCTGGGCCAGCCGGTGCTGGTGCGGGCGCCGGCGCTGGCCCCCACCCCCGCCGGCCAGCGGCTGCTCAACCATATCCAGCAGGTGCAGCTGCTGGAGCGCGACCTGCGCCGGGCGCTGCCCACCCTGGACAGCGCCTCGCCGCGGCTGCGGATCGCCGTGAATGCCGACAGCCTGGCCACCTGGTGGGCCGAGGCGGTGGGCCCGCTCTGCCGGGAGGAGGGACTGCTGATCGACCTGGTGGTGGAGGACCAGGACGTGGGCCTGCGTCGGCTGCGCGACGGCGACGTGGCCGCCTGCCTGTGCGCCAGCCCCCAGCCCATCGCCGGGGCCCGCTGCGTGGCGCTGGGCACCATGACCTACCATCCGCTGGCCACGCCGGCCTATCGCCGTCGCCACTTCCCGGCGGGGCCGACGCCCGAGGCGTTCCGCCACGCCCCGGCCATCGTCTACGGTCCCCACGACCAGCTCCAGCACCGCTTCCTGGCCCAGTGCGGCTACCGCGGCGCCTTTCCCTTCCACCTCTGCCCCTCCTCGGAGGGGTTCGTGGCGCTGGCCCGCGCCGGCATGGGCTACGGCATGGTGCCGCTGATGCAGGCCGAGCCATGGGTCGCACGGGGCGAACTGGCCAGCATCGCCCCGGGCCAGGTGCTGGAGGTGCCCCTCTACTGGCACTTCTGGCGCCACAGCGGCGAGCTGATCGAGCGCCTGACGGCGGCGCTGGGCACGGTGGCGCTGCGCTGAGGCGCGCCGCCACTCCACCGGGGCGAGCTGATCGAGCGCCTGACGGCGGCGCTGGGCGCGGTGGCGCTGTACTGAGGCGCCCCGCTACTCCACGGGGGCGAGCTTGTCCTGGGTCCGGGTGGCGAAGTCGCTGGCGTCGTGGCGCTCGTGGAGCTGCATCTCGGGCTCGCCGAAGGTGCGGTTGACCATGCGACCGCGCTGCACCGCCGGGCGTGCATCGATCTCCCGGGCCCAGCGCTGCACGTGCCGGTACTCCTGCACCTGCAGGAACTCGCCGGCATCGTAGAGACGCCCCAGCGCCAGCTGGCCGTACCAGGCCCAGTTGGCGATATCGGCGATGGTATAGGTGTCGCCGCCCAGGAAGCGCGCCTCGGCCAGGCGGCGGTCGAGCACGTCCAGCTGGCGCTTGGTCTCCATGGTGAAGCGGTCGATGGCGTACTCGATGGGGAACGGCGCATAGGCGTAGAAGTGGCCGAAGCCGCCGCCCAGGAAAGGTGCACTGCCCATCTGCCAGAACAGCCAGTTGAGGGTCTCGGTGCGCGACGCGTGATCGCTCGGCAGGAACTCGCCGAAGCGCTCGGCCAGGTAGAGCAGGATCGCCCCCGACTCGAAGACCCGGGTGGGCGGCTGGGTGGTGTGGTCCATCAGCGCCGGGATCTTGGAGTTGGGGTTCACCTCGACGAAGCCGCTGCCGAACTGGTCCCCCTCGGTGATGCGGATCAGCCAGGCATCGTACTCGGCGCCGGTGTGCCCCAGCGCCAGCAGCTCCTCCAGCATCACCGTGACCTTCACCCCGTTGGGCGTACCCATGGAGTAGAGCTGCAGCGGATGGCGGCCCACCGGCAGCTCCCGGTCATGGGTCGGTCCGGCCACCGGCCGGTTGATGCTGGCGAACTTGCCGCCGCTCGCACGCTCCCACGTCCAGACCTTCGGCGGGGTGTAGTCGGTGTCCTGTGTCATGTGGCCTCCTGGTTGAAGGGTTGGATGCTCATAGGCTTTCACATCTCCAGGCAACTTGTACAACATCGGTCCGATAGAGGGGAGCCATGGGGTGGCCGCTGCCGGTCTCGCCTTAGCGCTGCCCTCGGCACGCCCCGGCCCCACATGAGCGTCGCCGCATCAACCATCTTATGCTGCAATGCAACAAAAAAGGGCCTATGGTGGTAGGTGTCCCACTCAGGAGGACATCCATCATGACGCATTCCAACGCACTCATCCTCGACACCGAGGTCCTTGCCTTCTGGTACCGCCAGGCCGAGTGGCAGCGCGCTGCCTTCGACGCCTACCTCGCCTATCTCGGCTGACCCCGCCAGTTCAACTGCCTTCGGGCATGAAAGCGCCACGGCAGCCCCGGCAAGCCACTGGACAGGGGCCTTGCCAGCGGCCCGGCATGACGTCGCTCCTCGGAGGAACCTCCCCCGTGGGGCGCCCTTGCGTCACCACCGATTCGCGTCCGGGGCGACAGGCTCCTACACTGGCGGGCTCCCCATCACGTGAAGGAACGACACCATGCAGTCACGCTACTTCACCATCAACGACTTCCCCCAGGGCACCCCGCGCCGCGAGCTGTTCGAGCTGCGCGAGGCCGAGCTGCCCGCCCTGGCCGAGGGCGAGGTGCGCATCCGCAACAGCTGGCTCTCGGTGGATCCCTACATGCGCGGGCGGATGAGCGGGGTGAAGACCTACATCGACCCCTTCGCGCTCGGTGAGCCGCTGGAGGGCGCCGCGGTGGGCGAGGTGATCGAGTCGCGGGATGCGCGGCTGGCCGTGGGCGACCGGGTCCGGCACATGGGCGGCTGGCGGGACATCGCCCAGCTGCCGGGCAACCAGGTGGAGCCGCTGCCGGGCATCGAGGTGCCGGAACAGGCCTACCTCGGCGTGCTGGGCATGCCGGGCATGACCGCCTGGACGGGCCTGAACCGGATCGCCGGGATGCAGGAGGGCGACAACGTGCTGGTCAGCGCCGCCAGCGGCGCGGTGGGCTCGCTGGCCGTGCAGCTGGCCAAGGCCAAGGGAGGCACCGTGGTGGGCATCGCCGGGGCACCCGAGAAGCTCGCGTGGCTCGAGTCCCACGGCATCCAGGCGGTGAGCTACCGCGACCGCGACGCCGGGCAGCTGACCGAGGCCCTCCAGGCGGCCTGCCCGGCCGGCTTCGACGTCTACTACGAGAACGTCGGCGGTACCTGCCTGGAGGCCGCCCTCAACACCCTGCGCACCGGCGGGCGCATCGCCGTGTGCGGGATGATCGCCCGCTACAACGCCGAGGGGCCGGCGCCGGGGCCGAGCAACCTGGCCATGGTGCTGATCAAGCGCCTGCGCATGCAGGGCTTCATCATCTTCGACCACTGGGCCGACTACCCGCGCTTCCTGGAGGAGGTCGGCCCGCGGGTCGCCAACGGCGAGATCGACTACGCGGAGACCGTCGAGGAGGGCCTGGAGCGCACGCCGGACGCCTTCCTGGCGCTGTTCGAGGGGGCCAACACCGGCAAGATGCTGGTGCGACTGTAAGCCGGGCCGCGGACCAGGTAGCCCCAAGGCGCAAAGGATTCTATTTTCCCTGCCATTCTTGGAGCAAATTTCTGACAGGCTGATAAATTACAAACGTATTATCTTAATTATCACCCCTCTGCCGATCTTATGGGAAGCGCTGCTAGAATCCCCCGAATGACAAGCCCCGCCCACGGCGGGGCGTTCTTCACCTATCGGCAGGGAGATCCTCATGGCCCGCAATATCATCGTTCTTGGTGCCGGCATGGTCGGCGTATCAGTGGCCTGGCATCTGGTGCGGCGCGGCCATGACGTCACCCTGGTGGACCGTCGCGAGCCGGGGCTCGAGACCTCTTTCGGCAATGCCGGCATCATCCAGCGCGAGGCGGTGCGCCCCTACGCCTTCCCCCGTGATATCGGCACCATGCTGCGCGTCCTGCCCAACCGCCAGGTGGATATCCGCTACCGCCCCACCGGCATGATGAGCGCGGCGGGCCCGCTGCTGGACTACTGGCTGAACTCGAGCGGAAAGCGCTACGAGCGCATCGTGCGGGAATGGGCGTCGCTGATCATGCGCTGCCAGGAGGCCCACGCGCCGATGATCGAGGCCGCCGGCGCCGAGGCGCTGGTGCGCAAGGGCGGCTGGCTCGAGCTCTACCGCACCCGCGAGGCGTTCGAGGAGTGCCAGAAAAAGGCCAAGGAGAACCACGAGCGCTTCGGGGTCGAGTATGAGGTGCTCGACGCCGAGGCGCTCCACGCCAAGGAGCCGCACCTGGGCGAGGGGCTGATCGGGGCGATCCACTGGACGCAGCCGTGGATGGTCTCGGACCCGGGCGGCCTGGTACAGGCCTACGCCCGCAGCTTCGCCGAGCAGGGTGGCCAGGTGATGCAGGCCAGCGTCGAGGAGGTGCTCCAGGTGGATGGCGGCTGGCGGGTCAAGACCAGCGAGGGGCCAATGGAGGCCGATGAGGTGGTGGTGGCCCTGGGGCCCTGGACCGGTGAACTGCTGGCCAGGCTGGGCATGAAAGTGCCGCTGTTCGTGAAGCGCGGCTACCACATGCACTACTCCGCCGAGGAAGGGGCCAGGCTCAACCACTGGGTGATGGACGCCGAGAAGGGGTTCCTGCTCGAACCGATGCGCGCCGGGATTCGCCTGACCACCGGCGCGGAGCTGGCCGAGCTGGACTCGCCGCCCCAGTACAAGCAGCTGGCCGCCGCCGAGAAGGTGGCTCGCAAGCTGTTTCCGCTGGGCAAGCGCCGCGACAGCCAGCCCTGGAAGGGCGCCCGCCCCTGCCTGCCCGACATGAAGCCGGTGATCGGTCCGGCCCCCGACAAGGCGGGGCTATGGCTCGCCTTCGGCCACGGCCACCAGGGCTTTACCCTGGGGCCGGCCACCGGCGAACTGCTTGCCCAGATGATGGATGGCGAGGCGCCCGCGGTGGACATGACCCCCTTCCGCCTCGACCGCTTCTGACCGGAGGCCCATGACCGGAGCGGGCGCACGTCGGCGCCGCCCTGCTCCCTCATGGCGAGGCCCTTCCCACCGCCATGGCCGACTCGGGCGAGACGCCCTGGGCCAGGGCGGCCTTCCGCTCCACTGCCAGGGCGCGCCGGAAGGCCTCCCGCTGCTGCAGGCGCGCCCAGTAGGCGGCCACGGCGGGCTTGAAGCGTTCGTCCAGGCCGATATGGCTGGCCAACAGCAGCGCATAGCCCACCGAGACATCGGCGGCGGTGAAGCGCCCGGCGCAGAGGAAGGGCTCGCGCTCCAGCCGCGGCGCCAGGGTGCGTAGCCGGGAGAGACACCAGCGGGCATAGTCCTCCACCACCTGGGGCTGGCGCCGTTCCGGCGGCTCGAAGTGGCCGTAGCGCAACACCAGGGTCTGGGGGAAGGTCAGGGTCGCCTCGCCGAAGTGCAGGAAGTTGAGGTAGTCGCCATAGGCCGGATCGCCCGGCGCCACCTCCAGGCCCGCCTCGGCGTGGCGGGAGGCGAGGTACTGGCAGATGGCCGCGGACTCGGTCATTGCCACCTCGCCGTCGAAGAGCGCCGGCACCGTGCCCAGCGGATTGATCTCGAGAAAGGCCTCGTCCTGCAACCGGGGCGGGAAGGGGTGCATCACCAGCTCGTAGGGCAGCCCCAGCTCCTCCAGCAGCCACAGGGGACGAAAGGAGCGCGCGCTGACGCAGTGGTGGAGTCGGATCATGGCAGGGTTCCCTCGAAGGCTTTCAAGACATGGTGCCAGCGCTTCATCGGCGAGCGCCACCACGCTCAGCCCAGTGAGGCATTGCCCTCGGCATCGAGGGGGAACCCGGGGTTGTGCGCCACCTCCCAGAGGTGGCCGTCGGGGTCGGCGAAGTAGCCGGAATAGCCGCCCCACTCCGCCCGGCGGGCCGGCCTGACGATCCGCCCGCCGGCGCGCTCCGCCTCGCCCAGCACGGCGTCCACCTCGGGCGCCGAGCGCACGTTGTGGGCCAGGGTGATGCCGGCGAAGCCGCTTTCCGCCTCCGCCACCCCGGCATCCTCCGCCAGGGCGGCGCGGGCATAGAGCGACAGGACCAGGCCGTTGAGCTGGAAGAAGAGCACCTCCCCCTCCACCGCCAGGCCCACCCGCCAGCCCAGCCCTTCATAGAAGCGCCGCGCCCGGGCCAGGTCGCCGACGCCCAGGGTGATCAGGCTCATGCGCTGCTCCATTGCTGGCCCTCCCCGGCCGGGTCTGATGTCGGCCGAAACACCAGGCGAGGGTGGGTCAGCGCACCGACACAGATCATGATCAAGCGTATCTTGCTACCACCCCTGCGTCTCGATGACTTCATGGCGAGGTTCAGGCGTCGACACCCGCTCTTCACAGGCGACGTGTTCATGAACAGGCCCCGGGACGAAGCCGGAAAGAACGAGGAGTACCAGACGATATGAAGAATAACCCGATGGACATGATGTTCGCGTGGATGAAGATCGCCACTTCCTACAACATGATGATGCTGTCTGCCGGCGAGGTGATCGCCCGTCGCGCCATGATGATGGCCAGCGGCGCCATGACCGGCCCCGAGGCCATGGGCATGATGATGGAGAAGGCGACGATATTCGCCACGGCCAGCGAGCGCGCCTCGGTGGCAGCAGCCAGAGGCGCAGATCCCGCGCAGATCACGGCGGCGGCGCTGAAGCCCTACAGCACCAAGACGCGCACCAACGCACGCAAGCTGCGGGGCTGAGCCGGGCATCCTGCCTCAGCGGCAACTAACACCGGAAGACCATCAACGCATAACCGCCACTCGGGGAAACCCGAAAGTGGCGGTTTTTCCTTGGCCGTCACCTCACCATGGCCAGCGACCGGGCCGTGCTCGATGGAATCGGTGACACCCGGCGCGGGCACTCATGGGCCCTCAGGCACTCATCGGATAGGTGAACAGCAGCAGGTGGGTGAGGTTGAGCCCCCAGTGCACCAGCACCGCCCAGGCCAGCCGCCCCCCCCACTGTCAAGCTAGTTGGAGCCTCAGCGGCTGTTAGACTCTGAACGATGTGGGGCGTGACGAGGTTCCGATGAAGTACTCCGACGAGCGCC
>NZ_JACHZF010000022.1:14360-66495 GCF_014193375.1 Halomonas campaniensis | reverse complement strand
CACCTGATCCCATGCCGAACTCAGCAGTGAAACCGCTTAGCGCCGATGGTAGTGTGGGGTTTCCCCATGTGAGAGTAGGTCATCGTCAGGCACCTATTGAAGAAAAGCCCCGTGTTCGAAAGAGCACGGGGCTTTTTGCGTTTCGGGCGCCGTCGTCGGCATGTAGCGATGTCGTTACATGGTGTTGCAGCCGGTAGTGGAGCCGGCCGGGTGTCTGGACTAGGGTGGAGACGGATACTGCCTTGCAGGATCCTCGGATACCGAGTTCTCAGGAGGAGACGATGATGAAGACCGATATGCTCAAGAGGCTGGGCCTGGCGCTGTTGATCGCCATGCTCGCGGGTGGCCTGGTGGCCTGCCAGGACGACCCCGGCCCGGCGGAGGAAGCCGGCCAGGAGATCGATGAGGCCATGGAGGATGCCGGGGAGGGCGTCGAGGAGATGGGGGAGTCCATCCAGGACGCTGCCGAAGGCAACTGATGGCAGGCAAGGCATGATATGCAGAAGGCCGGGCATTCGCCCGGCCTTCTGTGTGTCTGGATACCCGGCGGGAGCCTGCCCGCCGAGTCGTTCAGCCGTTCTGCTCGATGCCCCGTACGTACCAGGGAGCATCGTCACGCAGTTCGCGGACCAGGTGCCAGGTCTCGTTGAACTCGTTGTGCTCGTCGTTCTCGTCGAGGATGCCGTGGAAGATCACCGTGGCCTCGGCCTGCTGCCCCAGTTCCTGGACCATGCCCAGCTCGGCGAAGAGCCGCACCACCTCGGTGCGGTTGTTGGCCGGATGCCGGGCACGTTCCTCGCGCAGCAGGTTGTAGAGCTCGGGGGTGACATACTCCTGGATGCCGGCGAAGTCGTTGTTGTCCCAGGCGCGCTGCAGGGTCATGAAGTGCTCCTTGGCACCGCCCAGGAAGCGCTCCCGGTCGAACCATTCCGGCTCGCCGGTGAAGGCGCCGCCGACGCCCATGGGCGGGGTATCGGCCTGGAAGGCCTGGGGCTGGGGGCGCGCCATGGCATCGCCGCTGCCCGCGCCGGCCATGGCGGGACGACGGCGGGCCAGCAGGCGGAAGAGCAGGAAGCCGATGGCGGCCACGATCAGGATGTCCATCAGGCGCAGCTCGTCGAAGGCGCCGCCGAAGAACAGCGCCGCCAGCAGGCCGCCGGCGAGCAGGCCGCCCAGCATGCCGGGCATGCGCGAACCGGCCGCCGCCCCCTGCTGCTGGCCCTGCCGGGCAGGCGCGGCCTGGTTGGGTGCTGCTGCGGGGCGATCCGCCGAGCGAGAAAAGCTGCCGACATTGCCGCCGCCACCCAGGCGGCGGGCCTCGGCGAGTTCCAGGGCGGGGCCGAGCGTGAAGAGCCCGACGACCAGCATGGCGAGAAGGTGACGCATCAGGGGTGCCTCCAGGGTCTGGGTGACTTCCGGTTGGATGGGGAAGGGGTCGAGTCGGTTCATTCTACCGGCTATGCTGGGGGCTCACGACAACAACCGTAGCGACATGGAGTCTGCCGATGCGCCTGACACGTGAAGAGAGCCTGATGTTGATCGTCGACCTCCAGGCGGGGCTGCTGCCGGTGATCGAGCACGGCGACCAGGCGGTCACCGAGGCGGCCTGGCTGGGGGGGCTGGCCGAGTCGATCGAGGTGCCGGTGTGGGTCACCGAGCAGTATCCGGAGGGGCTGGGCGGCAGCGAGCCGCGGCTGCTGGAAGCGCTGCCGGGGCATCGACGCTGGCAGAAGCTCACCTTCGACGCCTGCGGCAACCCGGCGTTCGTGGCGGCCCTGGCGGAGAGCGGCCGGCGCCAGGTGGTGCTGTGTGGCACCGAGGCGCATATCTGTGTCATGCAGACGGGGCTCGGGCTGCTGGCGGCGGGCTACGAGGTCTACTGGCTGACCGAGGCCTGTGCCAGCCGCCGGGCCGGCGAGGCACGACTGGCCCGGGAGCGCATGGTCCAGGCTGGCGCCGTGGCGGTGAGCGCCGACATGGTGGCCTACGAGTGGCTGCACCGCTGCGACGACGAGCGCTTCAAGCAGGCCCACCGCCGCTTCCTCAAGGGCCGCTCGGCGCGGCCGCTGGTGTTTGTCTAGGGAGCGTCAGGCGGCGCCTTCCGGGCGGGTGAAGACCAGGGTGTCGCCCTCGCTCATGGCCGCGTTGTAGGTGTAGCCGGCGACGTTGAAGCCCTTGAGGCCTTCCGGGTCGTCCAGGCGCTCGCGGATCATCCAGGCGGCCATCAGCCCCCGCGCCTTCTTGGCATAGAAGCTGATGATCTTGAGCTTGCCGTTCTTCTCGTCCTTGAACACCGGGGTGATCACCCGTGCCTCCAGCGCCTTCGCATCGATCGCCTTGAAGTACTCGTTGGAGGCCAGGTTGACGAGCACGCGACTGCCGCTGGCGGCTACCGCGCGATCGAGCTCGGCGGTCAGGGTCTCCCGCCAGAAGGCATAGAGGTCGCGGCCGGCGGGGTTTTCCAGCCGGGTGCCCATCTCCAGGCGGTAGGGTTGGATCAGGTCCAGGGGGCGCAGCAGGCCGTAGAGGCCCGACAGGATCCGCAGGTGCTCCTGGGCGAAGGCGTTGTCCTCGTCGCTGAAGCTTCCGGCCTCGAGCCCGACGTAGACGTCACCCTGGAAGGCCTGGGCGGCGGGTTTGGCATTCTCCGGGGTGAAGGGGGGCTGCCATTCGGCGAAGCGCGCGGCGTTGAGGCCGGCCAGCTTGTCGCTGATGCCCATGAGGTCGCTGAGCCGCTGGGGCGAGTAGTCCCGCAGGATCTCGATCAGCGCGCGGCTGCGGTCGAGATGGTCGGGCTGGGAGTGCATGGCCGTGGTGGCCGGCGTCTCGAAGTCCAGCGTCTTGGCGGGGGAGATCACGCTCAGCATGGGGCGCTCCTGATCCTGGTGAGAGTGCCACGAGTATACCAAGCGAGCCGCCGGCGGTGGGCTATCGCGGTGATAGCCCACCGGCCCACGAGGGCGTCAGGGGCAGGGGTTGGGCAGTCGGGCGTGGACCGCCTCGATGGCCTCGAGGACGCCCTGGTCGAGCTTGAGGGATTCGCTGGCCAGGTTGTCCTCCAGCTGGTCCATGGTGGTGGCGCCGATGATGTTGCTGGTCAGGAAGCTGCGCGAGTTGACGAAGGCCAGCGCCATCTGGGCCGGATCCAGGCCGGCGTCGCGGGCGATCTGCACGTAGTCGCGGGTTGCCTGCTCGGCCAGCGGTGAGGTGTAGCGCTGGAAGCGCTCAAAGAGGGTCAGCCGGGCCCCCGCCGGGCGCGCCCCGTCCAGGTACTTGCCGGAGAGCACGCCGAAGCCCAGCGGCGAGTAGGCCAGCAGGCCGACGGCCTCGCGGTGAGCGATCTCGGCCAGTCCCACCTCGAAGCTGCGGTTCAGCAGGTTGTAGGGGTTCTGCACGGAGGCCACGCGGGGCAGGCCCAGGGTCTCGGCCAGGTGCAGGGCGCGCATCACCCCCCAGGGCGTGTCGTTGGAGAGGCCGATGGCGCGCACCTTGCCGGCATCCACCAGTTCCCTGAGTGCCGACAGCGTCTCCTCCAGCGGGGTGGCGTCCTCCTCCTCGTCATGCACATAGCCGAGTCGACCGAAGAAGTTGGTCTTCCGGTCGGGCCAGTGCAGCTGGTAGAGGTCCACGTAGTCGGTCTGCAGCCGGGCAAGGCTGTCGTCGAGGGCACGGTGCAGGTGGTCGCGGGTGAGGCGCGGGCCGCCGCGGATGTGCTCGAGGCCTGGGCCGGCCGCCTTGGTGGCGAGTATCACGTCGTCCCGGGCGCCGCGGCGCTTCAGCCAGCTGCCGATATAGGCCTCGGTCCGGCCCTGGGTCTCGGCCCGGGGGGGGACAGGGTACATCTCGGCGGTATCGATGAAGTTGATGCCGAAGGCCACCGCGCGGTCGAGCTGTTCGTGGGCCTCGGCCTCGCTGTTCTGCTCGCCGAAGGTCATGGTGCCCAGGCAGAGTCGGCTGACCTCGATGCCGGTGTTCCCAAGCGGTCGCGTCTGCATCCGTCTTTCCCCTTGCAAGGATCTCGTGATCTGGAAACGGCATGGTAGCGGCAGCTCGACCAAGGCAGCAAATGACAGGGGTTGAGTCACCGCAAGGGCGGGCGTATGCTGGCCGCCCGTTTGCCCCGGGAGCGCTCTCGGGGCCAGTCGATCAGGCAGTCAGGAGACGCCGAGCACAGGGTGGTGCGCGCCGTCATCTTCTCGCTTTTCACAGGATCCGGTTGTTGGCCATGTCGCAGGCATCATCACTGTTCACCCGGCTCGAGTATCGTCTGGCGGAACAGCTGTTCCATACCCGCTGGCTTCCGCGTTCGCCGCGCACCCAGCGGCTGACCATGCACCTCTTCCAGCGCTGTGCCGATGCCGGCCATCCGGCGGCGCTCTCGCTGTACGGGCACATGCTCTTTCATCGCGGCATGAGCCCCCAGGACAAGGCGCGCGGCGCCCGCTACGTGCTCGAGGCGGCCCATGCAGGCGATGCCCGTGCCCAGTACCAGGCCGGACAGATCCACGAGCACGGCTGTGCCCTCTATCCGCGCCGCGATGACCACGCCGTGACCTGGTATGCCCGGGCCGGCGAGGCCGGTCACCCCCTGGCCGCCGCCCGCCTCGCGCGCGCCTATCGCGAAGGCCAGCTGGGCCTGCCGGTGGACGCCGAGCGCGCCGGCCACTGGCAGCACCTCGCCGACCGCGCTGCCGGCCTGGGGGATGCGCTGGACAGCGGCGAAGCCGAGACGCGACACTAGGACCTCGACCGGCCGGGCACCCCCGGCCAACCGTGTCGATCCGCCCCGAGCCTCGAGGACCCGCCCCACCGTGACGCTACCGACACTGCTCGATATCGAGGCGTCCGGGTTCGGGCGCGGCAGCTACCCCATCGAGGTCGGCCTGGCCCGTCCCGACGGCAGCAGCTGTGCCTTCCTGATCCATCCCCTAGACGAGTGGACCCACTGGGATCCCAAGGCGGAGCTGCTGCACGGCATCTCCCGTGCGCGACTGCATCGCGAGGGCCATCCCGTGCGTCAGGTGGCTCGCTGGCTCAACGACGAGCTGGGGGAGATCGGCATCGCCTACAGCGACAGCTGGGGCTACGACAATACCTGGCTGTCGCTGCTCTTCCACCATGCCGGCATGCTGCCCGCCTTCCGCCTGGAGGCCCTGCGCAAGCTGCTCAGCGAGGGGCAGCTGGCGCTGTGGAAGTCCACCAAGGAGGCGCTGATCGAGGAGCTGGGCATCCATCGGCACCGTGCGGGCGAGGATGCCCGCCTGCTGCAGCTCACCTACCAGCGGACCCGCGAGCTGGCCGGCGACGCCTGACCCCCGCGACCCCTGCCGGACGCTCCCCCGGCCTCAGCCGATCTCGGCGAGGCGTCCCTCCAGGATATCCAGCAGTTCGGCCGGCTCCGTGGCGTCGAACAGCTCGGCGCGGGTGCGGGCGTTGAGGAAACCGTGCTCGACCGTGCTGTCCAGGAAGGCCAGCAGCGGCGCATAGAAGCCGGCCGTATCGAGCACGCCGATGGGCTTGTCGTGCAGGCCCAGGTAGTGCCAGGTCCAGGCCTCGAAGAACTCCTCGAGGGTGCCGATGCCGCCGGGCAGCACGATGAAGGCGTCGGCGTGGGCGGCCATGCTGGCCTTGCGCTCGTGCATGTTGCGCACGCGTATCAGCTCGCTGAGCCCGTGGTGGGCCTGCTCGCGCTCCACCAGGTGGTCGGGCATCACGCCGACCACTTCGCCACCCTCGACCATGGCCGCGTCCGCCAGGGCACCCATCAGGCCGATGCGGGCCCCGCCATAGACCAGGGTGTGGCCGCGCCAGGCCAGTTCGCGGCCGAGCCGGCGCGCGGCCTCGAGGAATTGCGGGTCACGGCCGTCCCGTGAGCCCAGATAGACGCAGAATCTCGACATGCTCTTCTCCTTGGCGGGGGCGCTTTCGCCTCCTGGCAGGGCCTATGCTGGCGCCGCGGGGCCAACGCCGCAAGCCCGTCCCATGCCCGGAACGACGAAGGGCGCCGAATGGCGCCCTTCGCGGTCGGGTGTGTCGCGGCTCAGCGCATGCCCTCCGCATCACGCTTCATGGCCTGGCTCAGCAGCTTGAGGCCGACGCCGGTGATCACGAACATGCTGGCGATCAGGACGAGGCTGGCAACGACATGGGTATCGACGTACATCAGGGGCTCCTTGTTGGGGCTTGGGGTCAGGGAAAAGGGTGCAGGCTCAGGGGAGGCAGGCCGCCACGTCGTATTCGGCGTCCATCCACTGGCCGATGACGTTGTGGCCACACAGGTGATGGGCGTACTGGGTATGCAGGCAGCGCACCTGGTCCCAGTTCGCGATGCCGCCGATGCCGCGCTCCCGGAGCACGCCATCATAGCCGAGCCGGATTACCTCAGCCTTTTGTGCATCGCTCATGAAGCGCCAGCGCGCCTCGACGTAGTCGCGATGGCTGGCGTGGTAGGCGGCGAGGAACTCGGGGTCCTCCTGCAGGCGCGCCTCGAGCCGCTTGATCACCCCGGCGGCCTCGATGTGGGAGATCTCCACCTTGAGCCGCTCCGAACTGAGCCAGTAGAGGGTCGGGAAGGGCTTGCCATCGACGATGGGCGCCATGCGCAGCACCAGCGGGGTGCCCTCGCCGTCGGTGGCCGCCACGGTCTCGATGCCGCGCGGCGCGCGTCCCAGCTGCTCGGCGATGATTGCCAGCTGGCGCTCGTCAGGGGTCTGATCGGTGCGGATCACCATCGTCGGGGTCCCGTAGAAACTTGTTGGACTGGCCGACGGCCAGGAAGAAGGCGCGGTTGAGCTGCTCGGGGGTGGGCGCGTAGCGCCACTCCCGCTCGCAGTACTCGCCGGCCCGGGCCATCAGCACGTCATAGAGGCGATTGAACGGCGCATCATAATCGTAGGGGTCGGCGCCGAACAAGCGGATGTGCGGGTAGTCCGCGAAGCGCTCCACGAAGTAGCGGATCAGGTCCGCCTCCACCGCGCGGTGGCGGGCGACATTGTCGGGGTCCAGCCAGAGGTCGTAGCGGATGGCCATGACCACCTCCTGTCAGTCATCGGTTGCCGGCCGGGCCGGCCATGTCGTTGGGACAGCGGGCGGAGCCGTTCGGCTCGCTCGGTCAGGCCCGGGCGATCGAGGCCAGGCGGGCCCCGGTGAGGTGCAGCAGGTCACCGGGCGCGAGCCGGATCTCCAGGCCGCGGCGCCCGCCGCTGACATGGATCGCCGGCAGGGCCTCGGCGCTGGCGTCGAGGAAGGCGGGCAGGCGGCGCTTCTGGCCCAGCGGGCTGATGCCGCCGACCACGTAGCCGGTAGCGCGCTCGGCCTCCTCGGCCTCGGCCATCCGGGCCTTGCGGGCCCCGGCGGCGCGGGCCAGGGCCTTGAGGTCGAGCTGGCCCGAGACCGGCACGATGGCCACCGCCAGGCGGCCGTCGTCGAGCCGGGCGATCAGCGTCTTGAAGACCTCGTCGGGCGAGAGTCCCAGGGCGCTGGCGGCCTCCTCGCCATAGGCCGGGCTGCGCGAATCGTGGGCATACTCGGCCAGGGTGAAGTCGACCCCGGCCTTCTCGAGCGCTCTGACGGCAGGGGTCATGCGTCGGCCGGCTCCTTCTGCAGGTGGGCCTCCAGCGCCTCGCGAAGCTCGCCCTCGATGGGGATGGCCCGCTTGGCCTCATGGTCGAAGTGCACCATCACGGTGTGGCCGAGGTTGGTGAGCTTGCCGGCCTGGCGAGCCTCCTGGCTGACCGTGAAGGAGCTGTTGCCCAGGCGCGAGACGTAGGTGCGGATCTCGATCTCCTGGCCATACTGGAGCTCGGCGCGGTAGTCGACCTCCATGCGGGCCATGATCAGGCGCCACTTGCGCGGGTCCAGGTCGGGGGTGAACAGGCGGAACAGGTCGTTGCGGGCCAGCTCGAACCAGGCGGGCAGCCGGGTGTTGTTGACGTGGCCCAGGGCATCGGTGTCGTAGAAGGCGGGTTCGACTTTGCGAACGAACATCGGCGGGTTCCTTGTGGTTGTCGTGTCAGGGATACAGCCTTGCCCCGAGCAAGCGCTTGGTCAAGCCCCGGCTAGGCGGCGACGGCGTTGCGTGTCCTGCGCCAGGCCTGCAGGCGGGTCCAGGCCAGCAGCCAGACGGTGGCCACCGCGAAGCCGGCCAGGGTGCCCAGGGCCAGCCCGAGGCGGTCGTAGGTGAGCGAGACACACAGCGCATACCAGAGCAGGGCGCCGAGCCCGGCGGGATAGTGCTTGATTACCGTGGCCACCGGTCCCGGGCCGTGGGCCAGGTGCAGGATCACCAGCATGGGGTACATGCTGATCGGGAAGGCCGACATCACGCCGGCCCAGGCCGCCGGGAGCACGTGGGCCAGGCCGGTGATGGCGAAGATGATCGCCGCCGCCAGCAGCGCCCGCAGCATCAGGGCCGGCCAGGTGACCGTGCCCCGCGCCGTTACCCGCACGTCGGGCACGCGCCGGTAGAGGCGCAGGAAGGCGGCGATGGCCACCAGGGTGGTCAGGGTGCCGGTGACCCGGGTGAACTCGACCTGGGTCAGCGCCAGGCCGGTGGCCAGGAAGGCCGCCAGCCCCCCGGCGGTGCCGGCGAGCACGCCGCGGAAGCCCTCGCGGCGCCCGCACAGCAGGTAGCCGCCGCCCATCGCCAGGGTGGCGGTGAAGCCGGCGAGGGTATGCACGGCGCTCTCGGCGGCGAAGGCGGGGGAGAGCTCGAGGCCGATGAAGAACAGGGCGATAGCGGTGCCCAGGGGGTAGCCGGCGAGCAGGCCGGCGATACGCGGGCTGACGCGCACGGCGATGGCGCCGAGGCCCAGCACCATGCCGATCGACACGGCGAGCTTGGCCAGCTGCCAGCTCAGGGGAACTTCCATCTCGTTTTCCTTATCCTGTCAGGGAGGCATCCAGATCCCCGGAGAGTGCATGGCCGGCCACGAGCTGTCACCGCCGCCGCGACCCGATACCTGTGAACTGTGCGGGCGTGCGGCTCCGCTGACCCGGCACCACCTGATTCCGCGCTCGCTGCACGGCAAGGCGCGCTACCGGCGGCGCTTCGACCGGGTCGAGCGGCTGACCGCCATCCTCTGGCTCTGTCACCCCTGCCACCGGCATATCCACGCGGTGCTCGGCGAACGGGAGCTGGCCGACCATTATCGCAGCCGCGAGGCGCTGATGGGGCACCCCGAGATTCGCACCTTCGTCGAATGGCTGGCCACCAAACCCGCCGGCTTCAAGCCCAAGCGGCCGCCGCGGCGGCGCTGAGGTCGTCGGGAGCTAGATCAGCCGCAGCCCCTGGCGGTCCATCCAGGCCGCCTTGAGGGGCCCCGCCAGGAGCGTACGCAGATGCTCGGGGAGGGCCGCCTCGGCACTGGCGTGGTCGGGAAAGTCGCGGTTGCGCAGCCAGCAGTAGGCCCAGGCGCAGGCCTCGTCCTCGCCCTGCGGCAACGGCCGTGCCGGCATCTGCACCAGCAGGAAGGTGGCGGTGCGGGCCGCCCACAGCGGGATGGCGTCGCCGGCCTCGGGCTCGCTCCAGGCGGCCAGGGTCGCGGCATCGGGAGTGGCCTCCGGCTGGCCGAGCTTTGCCACCCGGGCCGTCTCGGCCAGGATCAGCGCCAGGCGCGCCTCGTCGCCCTGGCCGAGTCGCCGCCACTGGCCGATCAGGGCGGGCAGCCCGCGGCGTACCTTGGCATAGAAGCCGTCTTGGGGCATGGTCTGGTTCATCTGATGGTTGTCCCGTTTCGCTGTGCTGATGAGGGAGGGCGCATGGAGTTCGATTTTGCCACGCCGGTGGAGCGCCGCCACCCGGCCGGGGGGGAGTGGCCCTCCCAGAAGTGGCATCGCCACGGCGAGGAGGTCCTGCCGCTGTGGGTCGCCGACATGGACTTCCTCTCGCCGCCGGCGGTGATCGAGGCCCTGCACGCCCGGGTCGAGCACGGCGTCTTCGGCTACGGCCTGGTACCCGATTCGCTGCGCCAGACCCTCTGCGCGTGGAGCGCCGAGCATTACGGCTGGGCCATCGAGCCGGCCTGGCAGCACTGGCTGCCAGGGGTGGTGCCGGCCCTGCACCTGGCCAGTCTGGCACTCACCGAGCCGGGAGACGGGGTGCTGACGGTCACGCCCATCTATCCGCCCTTCCTCCGGGTGGCCGAGCGCACCGGCCGGCTGCCCCAGCAGGCGGCGATGCGCGAACCCGAGGCCCCCGGCGAACCCTGGCGGCTCGACCTGGAGGCCCTGGAGGCGGCGATCACGCCCCGCACGCGGCTGCTGCTCTGGTGCCAGCCCCACAATCCCACCGGGCGGGTGTGGACCCGCGACGAGCTGGCCGGCCTGGCCGAGCTGGCGGTGCGCCACGACCTGCGGGTGGTCTCCGACGAGCTGCACTGCGACCTGCTGCTGGACGCCGGGGCGCGGCACGTGCCGCTGGCGGCGGCCTTTCCCGAGCTGGCCGAGCGTACCCTGACCCTCTGGGCGCCGTCGAAGACCTTCAACCTGGCCGGCCTGACCACCGCCTGCGCGGTGATCCCCGATGCGGGGCTCCGGCGCCGCTTCACCGCGGTGGCCAGGGGGTTGCAGCCGGATGGCAACGTGCTGGGGCTGGTGGCGGCCGAGGCAGCCTACGGCCGCGGCGAGCCGTGGCGGCAGGTGCTGCTCGAGGTGCTGCGTGGCCACCGCCGCACACTGGTCGAGCGGGTGGCGCGCTGGCCAGGGGTCGCCATGAGCCCTCCCGAGTCCACCTACCTCGCCTGGCTCGACCTGCGCCGGGCGACGACCCTGGCGGGCGGCGATTCGCCCTGCAAGGCGCTGCTCGAGCGGGCGGGGGTGGCGCTCTCCGACGGTGCCGACTTCGGTCGGCCGGGCTTCGCGCGGCTCAACTTCGGCACCACGGCCACCCAGCTGGACGCGGCGCTGGCCCGGCTGGATCGCGTGCTGGCGGTCTGAACGGCGCAAGGGCCGCCGGCGGGCGGCCCTTTCCGACGTGCCGGCGGATGCCCCGGGCGATCCCGCCGCTGACCGCTCAGTAGAGCAGGGCGAACAGCTTGCGACGGTAGGCGACGGTCAGCGGATGGTCGGCCCCCAGGGCGTCGAAGACCCGCAGCAGGGTCCTGCGGGCGGCATCGTCACCCCAGGCGCGGTCCTGCTTCATCAGGGCCAGCAGGTCCTCCAGGCCCGCCTCGTAGTCGCCGTCGGCGACCCGGCGGAGGGCGCGCTGGTAGCGGGCCTCGCTGTCGTCCCGGCCCTCCAGGGCGGCGATGGCCTCGGCGGAGGGGGCCTCCTCGCCGAACTCGATGCTGGCGCGCACGCCGCGGGCCGGGGCGGCGTCACGCTCCTCCGGCGGCAGGTTGTCGAGCAGGGCGCGGGCATCCTCCCCCTGGCCCAGGGCAACCAGGCTGCGGGCCAGCTCCACCTGGTAGGGATAGTGCTGGGGGTGCTGCTGCACCAGCTGTTCATAGAGGGCGCGGGCGGTAGCGGCATCGCCGGCCGCCAGCGCCTCGGCGGCCTGCTCCTCGGGGCTGGCCGGGGCATCCTCCGGGGCCGGGAAGTAGCGGCCGAGCCATTCGCGGATCTGCTTCTCGGGCAGGGCGCCCTGGAAGTGGTCGACCAGCCCGCCCTGGCTCACCAGCTTAACGTCGGGCACCGAGCGGACCCCCAGCTGGGCGGCGATCTCCTGGTTCTCGTCGATGTTGAGCTTGGCGAGGATGAAGGCCCCGCGATACTCCCGGGCCAGCTTCTCGAGCACCGGCATCAGGTTCTTGCAGGGTTCGCACCAGGGGGCCCAGCAGTCGAGCAGCACCGGCACCTGCATGGAGAGCTCGAGCACCTGCTGGATGTTGCCCTGGTCGACGTCGATGATCACCTCGGCCTCCTGGCCGGCGGGCGCCGTGGCGGTCGAATCGCCGGCAGGAGGATCGGTGGCGAGCGGCTCGCCGGTACGCGGGTCGACGATGGACATGGTGTGGGGTCCCGGGTCAGAGTGAATTCCCTCACAAGATGCGGGTGGTCAGGCGGCGATTCAAGGGGAGACGCACCGGTGATGAGACGAATCCTGCGGCTGCTGGCCGGGATGGTCGTGACCCTGGCCCTGCTGCTGGCCGGGCCGCTGTGGATGCTGGCCACCGAGGCCGAGGGGGAGGGGCGGCACTGGGCCTCAGCCAGCCGCGAGCCGGCGGGGCTGGCGCCTGCGCCGGGGGTGGCGCCCGGCGCGGTGGTGCAGCTCTACGCCGCGCGCACCTGGGGCTGGCGGGGTGCCTTCGGGGTGCATACCTGGATCGCCACCCGGGAGGCGGGCGCCGAGGCCTGGCGGATGCACCACGTGCTCAGCTGGCGTCGTCCCGCCCTGGTGTCCGAGGCGACGCGGGTGCCGGATCGCGCCTGGTACGGCAACCCGCCGGCCCTGCTGGCCGATTACCGGGGCGAGGCGGCAGAGCGGCTGATTCCCCGGATCGAGGCCGCGGTGGCCGCCTATCCGGCCCCGGCGGCCTATCGGGCCTGGCCCGGCCCCAACAGCAACACCTTCACCGCCTGGGTGGTGCGCGAGGTCGAGGGGCTCGAGGCGGTGCTGCCGGTCACCGCGGTGGGCAAGGACTACCTGTTCGAGGGCCTGCTGGCCGCGGCGCCTGGCGGGCGGGGCCTGACGGCATCGGCCGGCGGCGTGCTGGGCCTGACGCTGGGCCGGGACGAGGGCATCGAGGTCAACCTGCTGGGGCTGTCGCTGGGCCTCGACCTGCGCCGCCCGGCGCTCAAGCTGCCCGGCGTCGGCCGGCTGGGCATGGCACCCACCATCAAGGGGGAAGGGGGCGGCAGCGGGGACCGCTGAATCTGAAATCGTAGGCATGAAAAAGGCCAGAACTGGTGGGTTCTGGCCTTTCTCTTAAATTTGGTAGCGGGGACCGGATTTGAACCGATGACCTTCGGGTTATGAGCCCGACGAGCTACCAGACTGCTCCACCCCGCATCAACGTGAGGAGTATTCTACAGGGATTACCCCTTTAGTCAAGGGTGCAGGTTCAAACGCTCGTCCCGCCTGCACTCTGTGGTCCATACTGCGCGAAGTTGTCATCTGGTTGGCAACTTCATCGAGAATAATTCCGGTGCCGGCCCGACCCGGCCGGCCCGCTCAGCGTCATGACTATAGGGAGGTAACAATGGCCAACAACGCAACCGTTGCTTGGGTAACCGGTGGAACCGGCGGTATCGGCAGCGCGATCTGTCGCGCCCTGGCCGACGAGGGCTACCAGGTGGTGGCCGGCTACCACAACCCGGAGAAGGCCAAGACCTGGCTGGAGGCCCAGAAGTCGGATGGCTACACCAACATCGATATCGCCGGGGTGGACCTGGTGGACTTCGATGCCTGCGTCAATGGGGTCAAGGAGATCGAGGAGAAGCACGGCCCGGTCGGTGTGCTGGTCAACTGCGCCGGCATCACCCGCGACGGCACCATGAAGAAGATGACCCCGGAGCAGTGGCACGAGGTCATCGACACCAACCTCAACAGCGTCTTCAACACCTGCCGCAGCGTGCTCGACTCCATGCTCGAGCAGCAGTACGGCCGCATCATCAACATCTCCTCGATCAACGGTCGCAAGGGCCAGTTCGGCCAGGTCAACTACTCGGCCGCCAAGGCCGGCATGCATGGCCTGACCATGGCGCTGGCCCAGGAGACGGCCACCAAGGGCATCACCGTGAACACCGTGTCGCCGGGCTACATCGCCACCGACATGATCATGAAGATCCCCGAGAAGGTGCGCGAGTCGATCCGCGAGACCATCCCGGTCAAGCGCTACGGCAAGCCCGAGGAGATCGGTCGCCTGGTGGCCTACCTGGCCCACCAGGAGTCCGGCTTCATCACCGGCGCCAACATCGACATCAACGGCGGGCAGTTCATGGGCTGATCGCCCTCCCTGTCATGACGTCCCCGCGGCCGAGGCGGTCGCGGGGCGTGGCAAGCGAAAGCGCGAGGCAATCCCTCGCGCTTTCGCGTTCTCGGCAGACCGGCAGACCGGCAGGGGTCAGGGAGGCGGGAGCCGGGTCAGGTGCTCGAGCAGGCGATCGAGTTCACCCACCTCGTGGGCCCACAGCTCGGGGGAGACGGGGCCGGTGGCCAGCAGCTCGCGCAGCACGCCGCGGACCTCCTCGGCCCGCGAGAGCTCGCGGCCGAGGTTCTCGTTGAGGCGCTCGACCTGGATCGCCAGCCGCAGCGGGTCGTCCCGGTGGCTGACGCGCCCCACCGCCAGCAGCGAGAGGTGCACCCGGACCCTGGCCAGCCGCTCGGCCACCTCCGAGGGGCTGGAGGGCTCGAGACGTGCCGCGTTGCGCCGCGCATGGGCGCCGCGCATGTCCTCGGCGAGGGACAGGCCTTCCGGCAGCCCGACGTCGCGGCTGGCCTCGCCGGCCAGGCTGTCGGCGTCGGCCGCCAGGTGCTCGGCCAGCAGCGGCTGGACCGCGCGCCAGCCCTCCACCTCGTCGATCACCGCCAGGCGCTCGAGGCGTTCGCGTCGGGCGCGCACGATGCCCGACCAGCGCCGGCGCATGCCCTCGGTGCGCCGCCCCGTGGGCAGTGGCTCGAGGGCGGCGGCGTCACGGATCGCCGCGTCGAGCACGGCCTGGTCGTCGCTGCTGGCGGGGTGCCAGGCGTCGAGGCGATCGATCAGGGCCTGCATCGCCTCCAGGCGCTCCCGGGCCCGCTGGGCGCGGTCGTCGCGCTCCGCCTCCCGGGAAGCGAAGATCTGGTCGCACAGGCCGCGGAACTCGCGCCACAGCGCCTGCTCCTCGCCCTTGGGGGCCCGGCCCAGCTCGCGCCAGCGACGCTGCAGGGCCTTGGCCTGATCGGCGCGACGGGCGGCGGGCAGCGGCTGCTCGAGCAGGCCCCGCGCCTCGTCGATCAGCTCGCGCTTGGCGGTGGCGATGGCGTGGGCCCGCTGGTCGATCAGCGCCTGGAGCTCATGGCGGATGCGGCCGAAGCGCCGCCCGATGGCCTCTGCCTGGTCGCGGGGCACGGGAGAGGCGTGGCGCCACTGTTCGCGGGCCTTGTCGCGGATGTGGCGCAGGGCGTCCGGGTCGGCCTCCTCGGCGGGCTGGGCCAGCAGGGTCTCGAGCTGCTCGCAGAGCGTCTCGCGGGTGGCCAGGTTGCGCTGGCGCTCCTCGTCAAGCCGCGTCCGCCAGGGGGCGAGACGGTCATGGATGCGGTCCGAGGCGGCACGGAAGCGGGCGGACTGCTCGCGGTTGGCCGCGGCGTCGCCCAGCGACTTCCACTCCTTGACCAGCTGGCGATGGCGGCGATCGAGGGCGCCGTCGCTGGCCCCCGCCTCGTCGGCCAGGGCCTCGATGGCCTGGCAGAGCTGGTCGCGCTTGGGGCCGGCGACGAAGCCGCGCCAGTCGCGCAGCTCGGCCAGCCGGGCGCCCAGCCGCTTGAGGCGCGCCTCGTGGGGCTGCAGCTGCCGGTCGGGAAGCCGTTCGGCGGCCTGGCGCAGCCGCTGGTGCAGTCGACTGGCCCCCTTGAAGGCGCCGCTCTCCAGCAGGCGCTCGAACTGGTCGAGCTCGTCGACGAAGCGTGCCAGCCGCGCCTCGAGGTCGTCCCCGTTCGTTGCCTCGCTCTCCCGCGCCAGGTGCGTTCGAGCCCGCTGCAGCAGCGGCGAGGGGGCCAGGCCCTCGGGCCAGCCGACGGCCTCCACCAGGGCCTGTAGGCGCTCGTCGTCGCCATCGTGCAGCGCGCGCTCGATCTCGCCGGCGCGCTCCTCCAGCCTGACCCAGGCCTGGCTGAGGCGGTCGAAGCCTCGCCGCGCCTTGTCGTAGCGCTTGCGCAGGGCCTCGTCGGGAAGGTGCTGGTCGGAAAGCGCCTGCCAGCGGTTGTCGAGCAGCTGCTTCTGGGCGCGCAGGCTGGCGATGTCCTGGTCGGTGATGCCGTCGCTGCGGGTCAGCGCGTCAAGGCTCTCCTCGAGGGCTTCCACCAGGGCCTCGCGGGTCTGGTCGGCATCCTCGCGACGCTGGTGGGCCGCCTCCCGGGAGCGCTGGTGGGCCTCGTGGTCGCCGATCACCTTGCGGCAGCGCAGGCAGGCATCCTGGTAGCGGCGCTCCTGGCCGGCATCGGGCAGGTCCTCCAGGCTGCTCCATTCGCGCATCAGGTGGCGGAAGCGACCGGCATAGAGCGGCTCCCAGGGGGCGCTGGCATGGCGCTCCAGGTCCGCGAGCAGCGCCTCGCGGCGCTCGCGCGCGGCGGCCAGCGAGGCGGCGTCGGCGCGGATGCGGTTGAGGCGCTCCCGGGCCTGGCGCATCACCTGGCGGTCGCGGCGGGCGGACTGGGCCAGCCGGGCCAGCCCGGCCTCGCTCTGCACGCGTGCCGCGGCGGCATGGCGTACCGCGGCGATGCCGTTGTCGCAGGCCTGGCGGATCAGGGCCTCCTCGTCGTCGAGCCTCTCCAGGGCGGCCAGGCGCAGCTGCTGGTTGTCGCCCTGCAGGGCGATCTCGGCCAGCAGGTCAGGGGAGGCCAGCCGCTCGACCAGGGCGATGCGCGCGCCCAGCTCCAGGCTGCCCTGGCGGCCGCTCAGCAGCTCGACGAGCCGACGGGAAAGCTCGGCGGAGGCCGGCGCGGCGTCCAGCAGCGCCATCAGGCGGGCGGGGTCGTCGAGCCGTGCCAGGGCGGCGGAACGCACCTCGGCATCGTCGTCCAGGGCCAGGCGCTCCAGGGCCTGGCGATGCTCCTCCCGTGCGGGGTCGAGGCGGGGAATCGCCTGGCGGCGCACGGCCGGGTCGGGGTGCTGCCAGCGGGGGGCGAAGAGGCGGCGAAGGAGTCCTGACATGGGTGATCCTGAGAGGGGCGCATCACGCACCGGGACGCGCAGGCCTGTTGTTGTAGATGTCGATGAAGGTGACCGAGGGGCGTTGGAATATCTAAGCACGCGCCGCCGCTGGGGAAAAGTCCGTCTCCCCGGCAGGGTGTGGCCGATGGGAGACACTGACAAGCCCCCGCGGCTGGGCTTATGATCAGTTGCAGGGGGCGTGTCACTCGCTTAGCTTTGAGTCGATACCCCGACCAACACTGACGTGGAGTTCGGCAATGAGCCTCAAAGTGGACAGGGACAGCATGGCCTTCACCTTCAAGGGGGGATGCTGCCGATGACGGTCATGGAGCTGACCAGCGCCGACCCCGAGCGGATTCGCGACCAGCTCGCCGGCAAGCTCAGCCAGTCCCCGGCCTTCTTCCAGCATACCCCGGTGGTGCTCAGCGTCGAGAAGCTCGATGAGCCCCACCTCGCCCTGGAGCGCATCTGCGCGGTGTGTCGCGCGCACAAGCTGCTGCCGGTGGCCGTGCGCGGCGGGCCCGAGCCGGTCAAGCAGTCGGCCTGGGCCCTGGGGCTCGGCTGGTTTCCGCCCCAGGAGGCCGCCAGGCCGCGCCCCCTGGAGAGCGTGGCCCCCGGCGAGGCCGAGTCGGCGGCGGACGCCGCGGCCGAGATCGAGGCGCCGCCCGGCGTCTCCAGCGGCGGACGCATCTACCGTGGCACGGTGCGCTCGGGGCAGCAGGTGACCTCGCCGGAGGGTGACCTGGTGGTGGTCGGGTCGGTCAACGCCGGGGCCGAGGTGCTGGCCGCCGGCAGCGTGCACGTCTACGGCGCCCTGCGCGGGCGTGCCCTGGCCGGCATCCACGGCGATCCCCTGGCGGGGATCTTCTGCCGTGAACTGCATGCCGAGCTGCTCTCGGTGGCCGGCAACTACAAGCGCCTCGAGGACATCGACCCCTGCCTGCTGGGCACCACCGTCCAGGTGCGCCTCGAGGGCGACCAGCTCGGCATCACGCCGCTGGCCTGACCCCGGGCAGGGTCGCCATCGTCAACACCCCATTACCACCTACCGACTGACAGGAAGCGTAACTTGGCCAAGATCATCGTTGTGACCTCCGGCAAAGGGGGCGTCGGCAAGACAACCAGCGCGGCAGCCATTGCCACCGGCCTGGCGCTGCGAGGCAACAAGACCGTGGTCATCGACTTCGACGTGGGGCTGCGCAACCTCGACCTGATCATGGGGTGCGAGCGCCGCGTGGTCTACGACCTGGTCAACGTCATCCAGGGGGAGGCCGGGCTCAGCCAGGCGCTGATCCGCGACAAGCGGGTCGACAACCTGCATATCCTCCCGGCGTCCCAGACCCGCGACAAGGACGCCCTGAGCCAGGAGGGGGTCGAGAAGGTCCTGGAGACGCTGGGCAAGGATTTCGACTACATCCTCTGCGACTCCCCCGCGGGCATCGAGCGCGGCGCGCAGCTGGCCATGTACTTCGCCGACGAGGCGATCGTGGTCACCAACCCCGAGGTCTCCTCGGTGCGTGACTCCGACCGCATCCTCGGCCTGCTGGCCTCCAAGACCCGGCGCGCCGAGCGTGGCGAGGAGCCGATCAAGGAGCACCTGCTGATCACCCGCTACAATCCGGGTCGGGTCGACAGCGGCGACATGCTCAACCTCGACGACATCCGCGAGATCCTCGCCATCGACCTGATCGGGCTGATCCCGGAGTCCGAGGCGGTGCTGCGTGCCTCCAACCAGGGGGTGCCCGTGACCCACGACGCCGACAGCGATGCCGGCCAGGCCTACACGGACACCGTGGCCCGACTGCTCGGCGAAGACGTGCCCCTGCGTTTCCACGAGTACCAGAAGAAGAGCCTGCTGAGCCGCATGTTCGGAGGAGGTCGCCGGTGAAACTGCTCGAATTCCTGAAGCGAGAGCGCAAGAAGTCCGCGTCGGTCGCCAAGGAGCGGCTGCAGATCATCGTGGCCCACCAGCGCAGCCAGCGCGGGCAGCCTGACTACATGCCGCTGCTGGAAAAGGAGCTGCTGGAGGTGATCCGGCGCTATGTCCAGGTGGACGACGATGCCATCAACATCAGCCTGGACAGCGAGGACAACTGTTCGGTGCTGGAGCTCAACGTCACCCTGCCGCGGGGCTGATCGCCCCCGGCTGAGGGGTGCGCGGTGCTGTGCTAGGCTGTGGCCTCCATGCCTGATTCGCCGGAGAGACCTTGCCCATGGCGCCGCCCGACGCCCCGCTGACCTTCCTGTGGCACGACTACGAGACCTTCGGTGCCGATCCGCGCCGCGATCGCCCCTCGCAGTTCGCCGCGATCCGCACCGATGCCGACTTCAACGAGGTCGGCGAGCCGGTGGAGTGGTTCTGCAAGCCGGCCGATGACTACCTGCCCCACCCCCAGGCCTGCCTGATCACCGGGATCACGCCCCAGCAGGCCCGCCGTCGCGGGCTGCCCGAGGCGGAGTTCGCCGGGCGCATCCAGGCGCTGATGAGCGAACCCGGCACCTGTGCGCTGGGCTACAACACGCTGCGCTTCGACGACGAGGTGAGTCGCCACCTCTTCTACCGCAACCTGATCGACCCCTATGCCCGGGAGTGGCAGAACGGCAATTCCCGCTGGGACCTGATCGACGTGGTTCGCGCCTTCCATGCCCTGCGGCCCACCGGCATGGAATGGCCGACCCGCGATGACGGCGCGCCGAGCTTCCGGCTCGAGGACCTCACCGCCGCCAACGGCATCGCCCACGAGGGGGCCCACGATGCCCTGGCCGACGTGCGGGCGACCATTGCCCTGGCGCGCCGGCTCCGGGAGTGCAATGCCAAGCTCTTCGACTACCTGCTGAAACTGCGCGGCAAGCGGGCGGTGGCCCGCCTGCTCGACGTGCCGGGGCGCAAGCCGGTGCTGCACATCTCGCGGCGCTATCCGGCGAGCCGCGGCTGCAGTGCCCTGGTGGTGCCGCTGGCCGAGCATCCCACCAACCCCAACGGGGTGATCGTCTACGACCTGTCGGTGGACCCGGCGCCGCTGTTCGACCTGACGGCGGAGCAGATCCGCCGGCGCGTCTTCGTCAGCAACGACGACCTGGCCGAGGGCACCGAGCGCATCCCGCTCAAGGTGATCCATGTCAACAAGTGCCCGGTGCTCTTCCCCGCCAGCGCCCTCAAGGACGTGGAGGGGCCGCAGCAGGGCGAGTATGGCGAGATCGTCGCGCGCCTGGGCCTGGACGTGGACGCCTGCCGGGCCCACTGGAAGCAGCTCAATGCCCGCCCCGAGGTGGCCGGCCGGGTGGCCGAGGTGTTCGCCGAGCCGCCGCCCGAGGGGCCCGGGGACCCGGACCTGATGCTCTACTCCGGGGGGTTCTTCTCGCCGGCCGACCGCCAGCAGATGCAGCGGGTCCGTGACACCGACCCCTGGGACCTGGTCGGGGCGCGCTTCGCCTTCCAGGACCCGCGCCTGGAGGAGATGCTGTTCCGCTATCGCGCGCGCAGCTACCCCGAGACCCTGGAGGGCGAGGAGCTGGCGCAGTGGGAGGCCTACCGCTGGGCGCGGATGAACGACGCGGCGGTGGCCGGCCTGACCCTCAAGGGCTTCGCCCGCGAGATCGAACGCCTCAACCAGGTGGCGCTCAGCGACCGTGACCGCCAGGTCCTCGAGGAGCTGGTGATGCATGTGGAGGCGATCATGCCACCCCAGGCCTTCGACTGAACGAATTTCCTGCTGCGCTCGATATCCTGGCCGCCGGCGGTGCTCACGATCCTCATTGAGCTGCCAGTCAACTCCGGTCGCTGTGCTCCGGCGGCGGCCAGCCTCTCTTCGCTCGCGACGGAAATTCTCATCGTTCCCAATGACTAGCATGCGCCCGGCCTTGGCCGGGCGCTGTCGCTGCGGGCGGGGTGACGGCTACTCCTCGAACTCGGGGAGCGGATCCAGGTGGCGGGTCAGGGCCAGGATGTCGTCGGGCTCATCGCCGGGGTCGAAGGCGACCTGGACGGCGGCGGCCTCGCGCAGCTGATGCCAGGCCTGGCGCAGCTCCTCGGCGGAGACCGCCAGGGCGCGCTCGGCGAGCCGTTCACGGCGGTCGAAGTCGGTATCACCGAAGGACATCGCCTGCCATAGCCGGCCGGCGCGCCCGGAGAGGCTGGTGTCGCGACGGGTCAACTGGTCATGCACGGCCTGGCGGTAGGGGGCGAGGGCCTCCTCCTCCAGCGTCTCCAGGCGGGTCGCGAAGTCGTCCAGGAAGGCATCGATGCGCTCATCGATCGCCTCGCTGCGGGTATCCGGCGACTGCACCAGCAGCGCCAGGCCCGGCGCATCGAGCATCGGCGAGTAGCCGGCATTGACCACATAGCCCAGCTGCTCCTCGGTGCGCAGGCGCTGATAGAAGGGCGTGTCGATCAGCTGGCCGAGCACCGCCAGCTGCGCCTGGCTGGCCAGCGAGCGGTCGGGGCCCTGCAGATAGCGCAGCAGGACGGACTCCTCGCGGCTGGTGTGCGGGGTCAGGCGCGGCAGGTCGGCGTCGGCGCGCAGCGGGGTGAGCTCGGGAATGGCATCGGCCGCCAGGCGCGGGGCAAGCGCCTCGGCCACCTGGCGGCCCAGGGCCTCGGCCCGCTCGGCGGTCAGGTTGCCCACCGCCATGGCCTCCAGGCGGAGCTCGGCCAGGAGGGCGTCGCGGGCCTCGCGGAGGTCCTCCACGTCGAGCTCGCGGCTCGCCTCCAGCAGGGCGGTGCTGGGCCACTGGGGCCGCACCAGCGCCTCGGCGAGGGTGCGGCCGGCCTGGCGATGCAGCGCCGCCTGGGGAGCGTTGCGCCACTCCCGCTGCAGGCGATAGCGCACCCGCTCGAAGTCGGCCAGTTCCACCTCGCCGTGCTGCAGCTGCTCCAGTACCCGCGTCATCACCCGCTCCTGGCGATCGCGCCAGCCGGAGAAGGAGAGGGTGATGCCGCGGGCATGGGCATAGGCCTCGAAGTGCTGGCCGGCCAGTCGCGCCGGATAGAGGGCCTCGTTGAGGCTGTCATCCAGCCAGCCGGCGAGCAGTCGCGCCAGGGCGGCGTCCCTTGCGGAGTGGGCGGCGCCGGGGTGCTGCAGGCTGAAGCGCCACTCCACCTTGGGGGTGGTGAAGGTGACATCCGCCATGTGCCAGAGGTCGAAGGCCGGCTCCTCCACCAGCCGCCGCGGGCGCTCGTCCTGCGCCTCGAGCAGCGTGATGTCCTCGGCGATATAGGGGTTGGGATCGGGCAGCGCCAGGCCGGTCAGCGCCGTGGCCTCGCCGCCCGCGTCGCGCCTGTCCTCCCCCCCGTCGTGGGCCCAGGGGGCGTGGAACCAGGGCGAGGTCCGCTCGCCCTCCACGTCCGGGGCGCTGTAGAGGCGGATCAGGTTGTCCGGATCGAGGGCGTCGAGGTAGGCCTCGGCACGCTCGCGCTCGAAGCCGTCCATGCGGTAGGCGGCATACTGCACGTCCTCCACCGGGAAGCGCGACAGGTTCATGGCCAGGCGCATGGCGCCCTGCAGCGGCGAGCCATGCTGCTGGAAGCGGAACTCCTGCTCGGCCAGTCGCGCCTTCTCGTCATGGCGCCATGCCTCGAGGCCGCCCTCGCGGATCTGTTCGATGGCATCGAACAGGGTGGCCTCGATGGCGTCTCGCTGCTCGGCGCCGGCCGGGGTCAGGCTGATGCCGATGCTGAACAGGGCATGGTGGCCGTCGCCGCGGGAGACCCCGGCGGAGAGGCCGTCGGCCCAGCCGGCGGCGCGCAGCACCGCGAGCAGGCTGCCGTCGCCCTCGTGGCCCAGCAGGTGGGCGATCAGGTCGGCGGGCTTGTGGCGATACTCGGCGATGGGGTCGGGGATCGGGAACAGGAAGCGCAGCTGGCGGCTGTCGCGCACCGACTGCATCGCGACCCGTTGCGGCAGGGTGCCGCTCAGCGCCAGCGGCGCGGTGATCTCGGGGGCCGAGAGCCCGCGGTCGGGAATGGCGGCGAAGCGTTCTGCCACCAGGGGCTCGAGCTCGTCCAGCGGCTGCGGGGCGATCAGCGCCAGGTGCATGACATTGGCGTCGTAGTGGCGCTCGTAGAAGTCGATCACCCGCTCGCGAAGGCTCGGTTCGCCGTCGGCCGGGTCGGCCAGGGTCTCGCGGCTGCCCACCGAGAAGCCGGTGGTGGGGTTGTCCGGGTTGAGCAGCTCGTTGAGCACGTCGTTCTCGCGTCGCCCGTCGTCACGAATGCGGGCCATGTACTCGGAGTGGACGATGTTGCGCTCGCTCTCCAGCCGATCGGCATTGAACAGCGGCGAGACGAAGAACTGGCTGAACCGGTCCAGGGCGCCCTCCAGGGCCGCCGGGTCGATATCGAAGAAGTAGTTGGTGTCCTGGGGGGCGGTGAAGGCGTTGTGGCTGCCGCCGTGGCGCGTGATGTAGCCCTGGTAGGCGTCCGCCTCGGGGAACGGCTCGGTGCCCAGGAACAGCATGTGCTCGAGGAAGTGGGCCAGGCCGGCCAGGTCCTGGGGGTCCTGGGCGCTGCCCACCGAGACATTCATGGAGGCGGCGGCCTTGTCGGCCTCGGGATCGCTGACCAGCAGGGCGGTGAGGCCGTTCTCCAGGGTCAGTACCCGGTAGTCCCGGGTATCGTGGGGGCTGACGATCGGGGTGATGGCCTCGGCGACACCCTCCTGGGGGGCGGCCGTGGCGCCGTTGACCAGCAGGGCGGCCGCCAGGGCCAGCGGCCCGAGCAGACGCCCCGGCGATCGCGCAGGGGCGGGGGGCAGGACGGTGGACATCGTCTCTCCTTGTCGGGAAGGCATCAGGCGCGGCGGCACAGCATGGGGCCGATGGGGTGGGCGCAGGCCGCCTCCTGGTTCGCGGGATTGTTCACTCGTCTAGATACCGGAAAAGCGCCCAACAGTTCCTCGCGAGCGGTCACCAGCAGCGCGCGGGCCGTGTCGGGGGGCGTCCGGGGGTCGAGCCAGCGACGCGCCGCGTCGGGCTCGATCACCGCCGGCAGGCGGTCGGTCAGCGGCGCCAGCAGCGGGCTGGTGGCCACCGTGACCAGCGCCAGCGAGTCGGTGTGCTCCGCGAGGCTGGTGTGGAAGCGGCACCAGATGGCCGCGAGCAGCAGGGGGCCGCGGTCGGCGCGGGTGACCAGGAAGGGCTGCTTGAAGCGTGCCTGCGCCTTCCACGCATAGACGCCGCTGGCAGGGACCAGGCAGCGGCGCGCCAGGAAGGCCTCGCGGAACATCGGGCGTGCCTCCAGCGACTCGGCCCGGGCGCAGTGGGGGGCGTGGTCGAGCACCTCCAGCCAGGGCGGCGTCAGTCCCCAGAACAGCCGGCCCAGGTGCGCCACCCCGGCCTCCAGCCGAATGGCCGAGAGCGTGCGCCGCGGCGCCAGGTTGGGGCTGGTCACCAGCGGCGCGTCGACCGTCAGGTCGGGCATCAGCTGGGCGAGGTCGAGCGGGGCGATATGCAGTCGGCCGGCCATGGGCACTCCGCGAACGGTGGGACGACAGGGTAACCAAGTCGCCGGGGGGAGAAAAGCGTCGAGGGGATCGCCTCGGGGTCGCGGCCTTGCGTTCGGCATCCGGCGCGATAAGCTATCGAAAACAGTGTTCGATCTGCGCTATGCTAGCCCACCGGCCGACCCGCTCGGCCACCGCACGTCAATGGCTCGCGAGGAAACCGATGGCCCGTCCCAGACAGCATGCGCCCGAGGCGCTACATGCCCAGGTCATGGCGGCATGCGATGCCTGGCTGCAGGAGAACCCGGTGCACACCCTGTCGCTGCGCGCCCTGGCCCGGGAGGTGGGCTGTGCACCCAGCACCCTGCTCAAGCTCTACGGCAGCTTCACCAACCTGCTGCAGCACGTCAATGTCGAGACCCTGGCGCGGCTGCGCGGGGTGATCGAGCCGCTGACCAGCCAGGCCACGCCGGAGGAGCGACTGCGCGCGCTGGCGCGGGCCTACTGGCAGTTCGCCCAGCGCGATGCCTATCGCTGGCAGCTGCTCTTCGACTACCCCCTGGCCCAGGAGGGCGAGCTCGACCAGCGGCAGAGCGACATGATCGAGGCGCTCTTCCTGCGGGTCGAGACCACCCTCAAGGAGTACCAGCCGGCGCTGGGTGACCTCGAGGCACGCCGCCTGGGCCGCACCCTCTGGGGCAGCGTCCACGGGCTGGTGCTGCTGGGACTCAACGAGCGCCTGGGCTACTGGCAGGGCCAGCAGCTGGAGGTGGGCGAGCTGCTCGACCAGCTGCTCGACACCATCCTGGCCGGCCTGAGGGCGAGGTCCGGCGCGACGTGACCCCGCTGGCCTGGTTCCTCCCCGCCTGCCTGGGGCTCGCGCTTGCCTGGGGGCTGCTTCGCCACCCCCGTCCCACGGTGCGCTGGCTGGTCTATCTCGCCGTGCGCCTCGTCTACCGGCTGCGCCTGAGCGGGCAGGCGAATATCCCGGCCCAAGGCGCCGCGCTGGTGGTCTGCAACCATGTCAGCTTCATGGATGCCCTGGTGGTGGGTGGCGCCAGCCGGCGGCCGCTGCGCTTCCTGATGGACAAGCCGATCTACGACTCGCCCTGGCTCAACTGGCTGTTCCGGCTGGTAGGGGCGATCCCCGTGGAGTCCGAGCGGCGCGATCCCGGGAACATCCGTCGCGCCCTGGAGGAGGTCAGTCGTGCCCTGCGCGATGGCGAGGTGGTGATGCTGTTCCCCGAGGGGCGGCTGACGCCGGATGGCGAGATCCACCCCTTCCGCCGGGGGCTCGAGCTGATCCTGGCCCGCGACCCGGTGCCGGTGGTGCCCGCCGGCCTGGCCGGGCTGTGGGGCTCCTGGACCTCCCACTGCCATGGCCCGGCCCTGAGTGGCCGTCCGCGCCGCTTCCGGGCCCGTGTGGCGCTGCACTTCGGCGAGGCGCTTGCCCCCCATCATGCGAGCCGCCAGCGCCTGGAGGCCCGGGTCCGCTCGCTCAAGGCCGAGGCCGACCGCTGGGTCGAGGCCGAGGGCGTGCAGGTGCTGGAGCGACGCTGACCGCCGCGCCTCAGCGGCGCCGCGGCGCCTGCCAGCAGCGCGCGGCGGTGATCAGGTTGTCGCGAACCTCGAGGATCTCCATGCGGACGCCGGCCAGCTGCAGGCAGGCGGGGCCGTCGGGAAAGGCCTCCAGGTGCTCGAGGATCAGGCCGTTGAGGGTCTTCGGGCCATCGGTGGGCAGTTTCCAGCCCAGCGCCTTGTTGATGTCGCGGATGTTGGCGGTGCCGTCGATGACATGGCTGCCGTCCTCCTGCCGGTGGATCTCCTGCTCCATGCCCGCCACGTCGGTGGTGAACTCGCCGACGATCTCCTCGAGGATGTCCTCCAGGGTCACCAGCCCCTCCACGTCGCCGTACTCGTCGACCACGATGCCGATGCGGCGCTTCTGCTTCTGGAAGTTGAGCAGCTGGGTGTGCAGCGGGGTCGATTCCGGGATGAAGTAGGGCTCCCTGGCCTCCTGGACGATGGCCGCCTTGGTCACCTCGTCGCGGGACAGGAAGCGCGCCGCGTTGCGCAGGTGCAGCATGCCGATGATGTTGTTGATGTCGCCCTTGTAGACCGGCACCCGGGTGTGCTGGCTGGTGCGGATCTGGGCGAGGATCGCCTCCAGGTCGTCGTCCAGGTCGATGCCCACCACCTCGTGGCGCGGCACCATGATGTCGTTGACCGTGACGTTCTCCAGGTCGAGGATCGAGAGCAGCATCGCCTGGTGGCGCTGGGGAATCAGCGTGCCCGCCTCGTGCACCACGGTGCGCAGCTCGTCGCGGGTCAGGTGGTCGGCGCCGCCGTCGATCTGCTTCACGCCCATCAGCCGCAGCAGGCCGTTGGAGATGGCGTTGACCATCCAGACCAGCGGGTAGAGCAGCTTGAGCAGCGGCTCGAGGACCATCGAGGCGGGATAGGCGATCCGCTCGGGCTTGACCGCGGCATAGGTCTTGGGGGTGACCTCGGCGAAGATCAGGATGACGATCGTCAGCAGCAGCGGCGCCACGGCCGGGCCGGTCACCTCGCCGAAGAAGTGGATGGCGAGCACCGTGGCGATGGCGGCGGCCAGGTTGTTGACCAGGTTGTTGCCGATCAGGATCACGCCGATCAGGCGGTCCGGGCGAGCGAGCAGACGCAGCACCCGCTGGGCGCGGGACTCACCGCTGCTGGCCTGGTGGCTCAGGCGGTAGCGGTTGATCGACATCATGCCGGTCTCGGAGCTGGAGAAGAAGGCGGAGAGGCAGATGAGCAGGAACAGCAGGCCGAACAGCAATCCCAGCGGGAAGTCGTCGCTCAAGTCGAAGGGTCCTCAATGGCGTGTCAGGCTCGATTTGACGGGACGGGCGACGGCACTGTCAAGGCGCCTGGCCCGGCCTCAGCCGCGGCCCAGCACCACCTCCAGCACGAACTTGCTGCCGAAGTAGGCCAGCAGCAGCACCGCGCAGCCGCCCAGGGTCCAGCGCACTGCCCGCATCCCCCGCCAGCCCAGCCGATGGTGGCTGAACAGCAGCACCGAGAAGATCACCCAGGCGGCCAGCGAGAGGATCGTCTTGTGGGCCAGGTGCTGGGCGAACATGCTGTCGAGGAACAGGAAGCCGCTGAGGATCGACAGCGTGAGCAGGGCCACGCCGGCCCAGATCAGCTCGAAGAGCACCCGCTCCATGGTGGTCAGCGGCGGCAGGGCCTGGACGATGCCGCGGATGTGGTGGTGGCGCAGGGCGCGGTTCTGCAGGCCGAGCAGCACGGCCTGGGCGGCGGCAATCGCCAGGGTGGCGAAGGCCAGCAGCGCGCTGAGGGCGTGCAGGGCGATGCCCGGCGTGAGGCCGTTGGTGCGCTCGGGGCTCGGCAGCCCGGTGGCCAGCAGCAGGGCCAGGCCGGCCAGCGGGAAGACCCCCACGGCGGCATTGAGCACCGGCTTGAAGAGGCTGACGACCAGCAGCACCAGCACCAGCATGGCGCTGATGACGATCACGCTGGTGGAGAGTCCGGGCAGTACCGGCGCCCCGTGGCCGAACAGCCCGATGGCCAGCGGCAGGTGGCAGAGCAGCCCCAGGATGCCCAGCCCGCGCACCAGCATGGGCTGTGGCGACACTCGGCGAGCGAGTACCAGTCCCTGCCAGGAGGCGGCGGCGATATAGAGGATGAAGGCCAGGGTGGCCAGAGAGAGCGCCTGCATCGGTTGCTTTCCATGCGCCTGTAGGATGGGTGGCGTGCCGCTACTATACCCAATCCCCCGGTTGGCGCACAGGCCGTGGCCTGCGGCAGCCCCCCGCAGGCTTGTCGCCAGATCAGTCCCGAGCCATGCAAGTTATCTCGTTAGCCGTGGGCTCGCCCCGGGGTGCATGGAGACTCGCGGCCACAGCGCGTATAATCCCCAGCCATATTCGGGCCGTCGCCACTGGAGAGGCCAATGTTCCAGAATCTCAGCGAGCGTCTGTCGCAGACGCTCAAGTCGATCAAGGGTCAGGCCCGCCTGACCGAAGAGAACGTCAAGGACACCCTGCGCGAGGTGCGCCGCGCGCTGCTCGAGGCCGACGTGGCCCTGCCGGTGGTCAAGGACTTCATCGAGCGGGTGCGCGAGCGCGCCGTGGGCCAGGAGGTCTCCAAGAGCCTCTCGCCGGGCCAGCAGTTCGTCAAGATCGTCCAGCAGGAGCTCGAGGCGACCATGGGCGAGGCCAACGAGGGGCTGACCCTCAAGGGCTCGCCGGCGGTGGTGCTGATGGCCGGCCTGCAGGGCGCGGGCAAGACCACCTCCGTGGCCAAGCTGGCGCGCTACCTGCGCGAGCGCGAGAAGAAGAAGGTGCTGGTGGTCTCCGCCGACGTCTACCGCCCGGCGGCCATCGACCAGCTCGAGACCCTGGCGAAGGAGGTCGAGGTCGACTTCTTCCCGTCGCGCTCCGACCAGCAGCCCGTGGCCATTGCCGAGGCGGCGATCAAGCACGCCAGGATCCAGTTCCATGACGTGGTGATCGTCGATACCGCCGGTCGCCTGGCCATCGACGAGGCGATGATGGCCGAGATCCAGGCGCTGCATAAGGCGGTGGCGCCCCAGGAGACGCTGTTCGTCGTCGACGCCATGACCGGCCAGGACGCCGCCAACACCGCCAAGGCCTTCCATGAGGCGCTGCCGCTGACCGGGGTGATCCTCACCAAGGCCGACGGCGATGCCCGCGGCGGTGCGGCCCTTTCGGTACGCCACATCACCGGCAAGCCGATCAAGTTCATGGGCGTGGGCGAGAAGGTCGATGCCCTGGAGCCCTTCCACCCGGACCGCGTCGCCTCGCGGATCCTCGGCATGGGCGACGTGCTGTCGCTGATCGAGGAGGCCGAGCGCACCGTCGACAAGCAGAAGGCGGAGCAGCTGGCGAAGAAGGTCAAGAAGGGCGAGGGCTTCGACCTCGAGGACTTCCGCGACCAGCTCCAGCAGCTCAAGAAGATGGGCGGCATGGGCGGGCTGCTCGGCAAGCTGCCGGGCATGGGTCAGATGGCCGAGATGGCCCAGGGCCCCGGCCCCGAGAAGGAGCTGGGCAAGCTCGAGGCGCTGATCAACTCCATGACGCCCCAGGAGCGCCGCCGCCCCGAGATCATCAACGGCTCCCGCAAGCGGCGTATCGCCGCCGGGGCTGGCCTGCAGGTGCCCGACCTCAACCGCCTGCTCAAGCAGCACAAGCAGATGCAGAAGATGATGAAGAAGGCGGGCAAGAAGGGCGGCATGCAGAAGATGATGCGCGGCATGTCCGGCATGATGGGCGGCGGCGGCCCGGGAGGCCCCGGCGGCATGGGAGGAATGGGCGGCCCCGGCGGGATGCCCTGGCGGTAGGCCCGAAAAAGGTTCCCAAGCGGGGCTGTTTTCCGTAGAATGCTGCGTCTTCACTGGCAGGACCGCGATTCGTCGTGGCCGACGCCATGACCGAATGCCCGAAACGGGGTCTGTCGACGATCCGTCGGCAGGCGCCGCTTCCCGAGCAGTACAACCCAATCCGCAACGAAGGACAGACAACGATGGTTACCATTCGTCTGGCACGTGGTGGCGCCAAGAAGCGTCCCTTCTACCACCTGACCGTGACCGATTCACGCAACGCCCGCGACGGCCGCTTCATCGAGCGCCTGGGCTTCTTCAACCCGATCGCCCGCGGTCAGGAAGAGCGCCTGCGCGTCGACCTGGACCGCATCGCCCACTGGGAAAGCCAGGGTGCGCAGCTCTCCGACCGCGTCGCCGAACTGGTCAAGGAAGCCCGCAAGCAGGCCTGATGCGCCTGACTTGCCTGCTGACGTGGTGGGGTCGTCGATGAGCGAACACGCGCAAGCGCCGCAAGGCGACGATCATGTGGTGCTGGGGAAGCTGACCAGCCCCTACGGCGTCAAGGGCTGGCTCAAGGTGTACTCGTACACCAGCCCCATGGACGGCATCCTCGACTATGAGGAGTGGGTGCTGCGTCATGAGGGCCGGCTGGAGCGGCGGCATCGGGTCCAGGGTCGTCGTCACGGCAAGGGCCTGGTGGCCCAGATCGAGGGCGTCGACAGCCGCGAGGCGGCCGAGGCCCTGGCCGGCGCCGAGATCCTGCTGCCCAAGGCCGAGTTGCCCGAGCTCTCCGGTGACGACTTCTACTGGCACGAGCTGGAAGGGCTGCGGGTGGTGACCCGTGATGGCGTCGTGCTGGGCAGGATCGATCATCTCTTCGAGACCGGCGCCAATGACGTCATGGTCGTGAAGGGCGGGCTCGAGGCCGATGCCATCGACGCCCGTGAGCGGCTGCTGCCGTTCCTGCCCGAGGAGGTCATCCTCGAGGTGGACCTCGAGGGCGGCGTGATGACCGTCGACTGGGATCCTGACTTCTGATGGATGCCGCGTCGATGGCATCGGAGTCGGTTTCCGAACCGCTCCCCGGCATGTGGATCGGCGTCGTCTCGCTGTTCCCGGAGATGTTCGAGGCGATCACTCGCCACGGCGTCACCGGCAGGGCGGTGGAGAAGGGGCGTATCGCGCTGGAGTTCTGGAATCCGCGCGACTACGCCACTGACCGGCATCGCACCGTGGACGATCGCCCCTACGGCGGTGGCCCCGGGATGCTGATGAAGGTCGATACCCTGCGTGCGGCCATCCACGAGGCCCGGGAACGGGCCGAGCAGGCCACCGGGCAGCGCCCCAGGGTGGTCTACCTGTCGCCCCAGGGGCGGCGGCTCGACCAGGCCGGCGCGCAGGAACTGGCGTCCGGGCCGCCGCTGGTGGTGGTGGCCGGGCGCTATGAAGGCATCGATGAGCGGGTCGTCGAGACCGACATCGATGAGGAGTGGTCGATCGGCGACTACGTGCTGAGCGGCGGCGAGCTGCCGGCCATGGTGCTGATCGACGCCGCGGCAAGGCTGGTGCCCGGGGTGCTGGGCCATCAGGATTCCGCGGTCGAGGACTCCTTCAACGACGGGCTGCTGGACTGCCCGCACTATACCCGCCCGGAGGAGATCGACGGGCGGCGGGTGCCGGAGGTCCTGCTCAGCGGCAACCACGGTGCCATCCGGCGCTGGCGGCTGAAGCAGTCCCTGGGGCGTACCTGGCTGAGGCGCCCCGACCTGCTGGAAGGCAGGACGTTGAACAAGGAGCAGCGCGAGCTGCTCGAGGAGTACCTCGAGGAACACGCCCTGACGGCCAGGTAGGCAGGGCGGAGGTGCGGGGAGCGTCGCGTCGCTGGCCCGCGTCACCCATCGTCTCCCGCGCTCTCGAGCTCACTCGGGCGCCGGGATCACGATCCATCGGCACTCCAAGCCGACCGGTGGATCAACATTTTGAGGAGTTATCCGTCATGAGCAGCAAGAACAAGGTGATCCAGGCGCTCGAAGCCGAGCAGATGAGCAAGGAAGTCCCGGCCTTCGCCCCCGGCGACACCGTCGTCGTCCAGGTCAAGGTCAAGGAAGGCAACCGCGAGCGTCTCCAGGCCTTCGAGGGCGTGGTGATCGGCAAGCGCAACCGCGGCCTGAACTCCGCCTTCACCGTGCGCAAGATCTCCCACGGCGTCGGCGTCGAGCGTACCTTCCAGACCTACAGCCCGCTGGTCGACTCCATCAGCGTCAAGCGTCGCGGCGACGTGCGCCAGGCCAAGCTGTACTACCTCCGCGAGCGCAGCGGCAAGTCCGCCCGCATCAAGGAAAAGCTGGCCTGAGGCTGACGCCTCGGCCGGCCACGGACCGGGGCATCTGCCCCGGCCCCGCGCGAAACCCCGTCACCGCACCCGCGGGGCGGGGTTTCGCGCTTTGGGGGCGGCCTTGACGGCGCGCCGAGTCCATGGGAGGCGTGATGCGCGACCACGATGACGCCGGCCAGTTGATCGATGCCTTCCTCGATGCCCTGTGGCTCGAGCAGGGCGTCAGCGACCATACCCTGGTCGCCTACCGGCGTGACCTGGCGGCCTGGGCGGAGCGCCTCGCGGTGTGCGGCGAAGCGCTGCTGGCGCCGGCGCCGGCGACGCTGCCGGCCTGGCTCGACGAGCGTCGCGAGGCCGGCTATCGGCTGCGCAGCAACGCGCGACTGCTCTCGAGCCTGCGGCGCTTCTACCGCTGGGCGCTCGAGCAGGGGCGCCTCGCCCATGACCCCCTGGCCGAGGTGAGGCTGCCACGGGTGCGCCCGGCCCTGCCGGACACCCTGGAGGAGGCCGAAGTGGTGCGGCTGATCGAGGCGCCGGATGTCACCACCGATCTGGGGCTGCGCGACCGGGCCATGCTCGAGGTGCTCTACGGGGCGGGGCTGCGGGTCTCGGAGCTGGTCGGGCTGACCACCGATGCGGTGAACCTGCGACAGGGCGTCGTGCGGGTGCGGGGCAAGGGCGACAAGGACCGGCTGGTGCCGCTGGGCGAGGAGGCGGTAGAGTGGCTGTCACGTTACCTGCGTGCGGGACGTGGCGGCCTGATGGCCGACATCACCCGGCCGGCACTCTTTCCGGGGCGGGGCGACCGGCCGATGACCCGCCAGGCCTTCTGGTACCGGATCAAGGCCCATGCGCTGGCCGCCGGCATCGATCGGCCGCTCTCGCCCCATACCCTGCGGCACGCCTTCGCCACCCACCTGTTGAATCATGGGGCCAACCTGCGTGTCGTACAGCTGCTGCTCGGTCACAGTGATCTCTCGACCACGCAGATCTATACCCATGTGGCGCAGGCCCGCCTGGAGGCCCTGCATGCCGATCATCACCCGCGAGGTTGACACATGAATACCCCCTTCCGGACACTCCTCTCCGGCCTGCTGGCCGCTTCCCTGGCCGCCCCGCTGCTGGCCCAGGCCGACCCGGCCGGCGAGCTGGCGGAGCGGCTGGCGGTCAACGGCCAGCCGATGCCGGTGGAGAGCGTGCGCGAGACGCCGCTCGAGGGCTTCTTCGAGGTTCGCCTGACCACCGGCGAGCGCTTCTACAGCGACGCCGAGGGCCGGCACTTCCTGGTCGGTGACCTCTACGAGAATGGCGACCAGGGCCTGGTCAACCTGACCGAGCAGGGTCGCAACGGCGAGCGCGCCGCGCGCCTGGCCCAGGTGCCCGAGGACGAGCGGGTGATATTCCGTGGCGCCGGCGAGAGCCGCGCCGAACTGGTGGTCTTCACCGATACCACCTGCCCCTACTGCCGCCAGCTCCACGAGGAGGTGCCGCGGCTCAACGAGCTGGGCATCGAGGTGCACTACCTGGCCTTCCCGCGGACCGGGATGAACGCCCAGGGGGCGCGCACCATGCAGCAGGTCTGGTGCGCCGCCAACCCCGCCGAGGCGATGAGCACCGCCAAGCGGCAGGAGCCCCTCTCGGGGCCGGCAGACTGCGACAATCCGGTCGAGGCACAGTATCATCTGGGCATGGAGCTCGGCGTCCAGGGCACGCCGGCCATCGTGCTGCCCGACGGCCGCCTGGTCCCCGGCTACGTGCCGGCCGAGCGCCTGGCCGCCATGCTCGGCATCGAGGGCTGAGCCCCGGCGATCCACACACGACAGACACCGGCCCGAGCCGGTGCAGCGGCCTGCCTGCGGGCGGGCCGACACGCTGAGACACAACCAGACACGCGAGCAGGAGCAAGACATTGAAACCGGTGAGAGTAGGAATCTGTGGGCTGGGAACCGTCGGTGGCGGCACCTTCAACGTGCTGACGCGAAATGCCGATGACATTGCCCGTCGTGCCGGCCGCCCGATCGTCATCGAGCAGGTCGCCCATCGCAGCCCCAACCCCGACTGCGACCTCACCGGCATCAAGACCACCCAGGATGTCTTCGAGGTGGCCAACAACCCCGACGTGGACGTGCTGGTGGAGCTGATCGGCGGCTACGACGTGGCCCGGGAGCTGGTGCTCACCGCCATCCAGAACGGCAAGCACGTGGTCACCGCCAACAAGGCGCTGATCGCGGTGCACGGCAACGAGATCTTCGCCGCGGCCCACGAGGCGGGCGTGATCGTGGCCTTCGAGGCCGCCGTGGCCGGCGGCATCCCGGTGATCAAGTCGCTGCGCGAGGGGCTGGGCGCCAACCGCATCGAGTGGGTGGCCGGCATCATCAACGGCACCGGCAACTACATCCTGACCCACATGCGCGACGAGGGGCGAGCCTTCGAGGATGTGCTGGCCGAGGCCCAGGCGCTGGGCTATGCGGAGGCCGATCCCACCTTCGACGTCGAGGGCATCGACGCCGCCCACAAGCTGACCATCCTCGCCTCCATCGCCTACGGCGTGCCGCTGCAGTTCGAGAAGGCCTTCACCGAGGGCATCTCCCGGGTGACCGCCGAGGACGTGGAGCAGGCCGATAACCTGGGCTACGTGATCAAGCACCTGGGCATCTCCAAGCGTACCGACCAGGGCCTGGAGCTGCGCGTGCATCCCACGCTGATCCCCAAGGAGCGGCTGCTGGCCAACGTGCACGGCGTGAAGAACGCCATCGCCGTGATGGGCGACGCCGTCGGCCCGACCCTCTACTACGGCGCCGGCGCCGGCGCCGAACCCACCGCCTCCTCGGTGGTGGCCGATATCCTCGATGTGGCCCGCGACATCGCCACCGACCACCACTACCGGGTGCCCTACCTGGCCTTCAGCGGCATCGACGAGGACGTCAGCCAGCTGCCGATCCTGCCCATGGAGGAGATCATCTCCGCCTATTACCTGCGGCTGCTGGCGGTGGACCGCCCCGGCGTGCTGGCCCGGGTGGCCACCATCCTCGCCGAGCAGGGCATCTCCATCGAGGCGCTGATCCAGAAGGAGGCCACCGAGGGCGAGCTGGTGCCGATCATCCTGATGACGCACCGCACCCGCGAGCAGCACATGAACGAGGCGATCCGCCAGATCGAGGCCATGGCCGACATCGCCGGTCCGGTGACGCGGATCCGCGTCGAATCCCTGGACGAACAGGAATAACCGATGCGCTATATCAGCACCCGCGGGCAGGCGCCCGCGCTCTCCTTCGAGGAGGTCGTGCTCACCGGCATGGCCAGCGACGGCGGCCTCTACGTGCCGGAGACCGTCCCGCAGCTCTCCCATGACGACCTGGCCGAGATGGCGGGGCTCTCCTACGCTGAGATCGCCTTCCGGGTGATGCAGCCCTTCGTCAACGGCGAGATCGACGATGACACCTTCCGGCGGCTGGTGACGGAGGCCTATGCCACCTTCAGCCACGACGCCGTGGTGCCGCTCAACCAGCTCGACGCCAACCACTTCCTGCTCGAGCTGTTCCACGGCCCGACCCTGGCCTTCAAGGACGTGGCGCTGCAGCTGCTCGGCCGGCTGCTCGACCACTTCCTGAAGAAGCGCGGCGAGCGCGCGGTGATCATGGGCGCCACCTCCGGGGATACCGGCTCCGCCGCCATCGAGGGCTGCCGCCACTGCGACAACCTGGACATCTTCATCCTCCACCCCTACCAGCGGGTCTCGGAGGTGCAGCGTCGCCAGATGACCTCGGTGCTGGCCGACAACGTCTTCAACGTCGCCATCGAGGGCAACTTCGACGACGCCCAGGCCATGGTCAAGGCGAGCTTCGCCGACCAGTCGTTCCTGAACGGCACCCGGCTGGTGGCGGTGAACTCCATCAACTGGGCGCGCATCATGGCCCAGATCGTCTACTACGTGGCCTCCGCCGTGGCCCTTGGCGCACCGCGCCGCAAGGTGAGCTTCTGCGTGCCCTCGGCTAACTTCGGCAACGTCTTTGCCGGCTACATGGCCTACCGCATGGGCCTGCCGGTGGAGCGCTTCGTGATCGCCACCAACGCCAACGACATCCTGCACCGCACCCTGGCCGCCAACGACTTCTCCAAGCAGGAGCTCAAGGCGACCCTGGCGCCCTCCATGGATATCGTGGTGTCGTCCAACTTCGAGCGGCTGCTGTTCGAGGCCTATGACCGCGACGGCGCCGCCGTGGCCGAGCTGCTCGCCCGCTTCCAGGCCGAGCCGACCGCCCTGGCGGAGGCGCCCCTGGCCCGGCTGCGCGAGCGCTTCGCCAGCCACAGCGTGGACGACGCCACCATCCTCGAGGTGATCCGCGAGGCGCACCACCGCACCCAGGAGATCCTCGACCCGCACACCGCCACCGGCTATCGCGCTGCCGAGCGCGAGCGGGGCGACGCGGCCGTGCCGATGATCACCCTGGCCACCGCCCACCCGGCCAAGTTCGCCGAGGCGGTGGTCAAGGCGGGCTTCCCGGGCGTGCCGCTGCCGCCCCACATGGACGACCTGCTGGAGCGCGAGGAGCGCTACACCGTGCTGCCCGCCGAGCTCTCCGCGGTGCAGCAGTTCGTGGTCGAGAACCGCCGCTAAGGCCCAGAGCCGGAAGCTAGAGCTGGAAGTGAAATAGCGAGGGGCGCCGGGGCAGGTCTGGAGGGGGTCTTTTTCCAGGGGTGAGGAGCACTGCTCTGAACGGGCTGGCCAAGGATGGCCAGCACCGGCCCTGCAAGCGGAGCAGGATGCGAGAGCGCCGCAGGGAAAAAGTAGCTTACAGGGAGGTATTCACAGCGCCCCCGAACAGGCCTGTCGCCGGATCAGCCCCGAGCGGGCTGCTACCTCTGCGTTCTCAACTGCCAGCATTACCTGCAGGAGTCAGGCTTGAACGCCGCAAGCGATCCCATCGATCTGAGTGAGCGCCTGAGGCCGCGCATCCTGCCGCGGCCCCGGGACGCCGCCCTCTATGCCCGCGCCCAGCGCGAGGGGCTCTCCGAGCTCCAGGCGCGGATCCTCGCCGGCCGCCTGAAGGGCTTCGAGGGCGAGCTCTCGCCGCTGATCTCGCCCAGCCTGCGCCACCTGGCCCACCCCGAGAAGCTGGTCGATGCCCGGCGAGCCGCCGAGCGCATCGCCCAGGCGGTGGTCGACGGCGAGCACATCGGCATCCTCACCGACTACGACGTGGACGGCATCACCTCCCACGTGGTGATCCGGCGCACCCTGGTGGAGCTCTTCGGCGTGCCGGAGGCGAGGCTGCACAGCCTGATCGGCCACCGCATCCATGACGGCTACGGTATCAGCCTGCCGCTGGTGGAACGCACCCTGGCCCTCGCGCCGCGCCCCCGCCTGGTGATCACCGCCGACTGCGGCAGCAGTGATGAGCCCCGGATCGCCCGCCTGGCCGCGGAGGGGATCGACGTGGTGGTCAGCGACCACCACGCCCTGCCGGTGGAGGGGCCGCCGCCCTCGGCCCATGCGGTGGTCAACCCCACCCGCGACGACTGCGCCTACCCCGACCCCACCATCGCCGGCTGCATGGTGGCGTGGCTGGTCATGTCGCTGACCCGTTCGGTGCTGGTCGAGTGGGGCGTGCTGCCCGAGGCCACCCCCAAGCTCTCTCCCTGGCTCTCCTACGTGGCGCTGGGCACCGTGGCGGACTGCGTCTCCCTGGGCGGCAGCCCCGCCAACCGCGCGGTGGTGACCCACGGCCTGGCGCTGATCAACCGCATGGAGGCCGCCTGCTGGCGGGCCATGGCCGAGCGCCTGGGGGCCGACAGTGTGCCCTTCGATGCCGAGACCCTGGGCTTCCAGATGGGGCCGCGGATCAACGCCCGCTCGCGCCTCGACGACCCCTATGCGGCGCTGCACTTCATGCTCGCCGAGCAGGATCATGTGGCGAGCCGCTACCTGGACGTGCTGGATCAGGACAACCAGTCGCGCAAGGCGATCGAGGCCGACATGGCCGAGGAGGCGAGGGCGCTGGCGCTGCCGGCGCTGGCCGCCGACGAGCCCGCCGTGGTGGTCTATCTCGAGAGCGGCCATCCCGGCGTCCAGGGCATCGTGGCCTCGCGGCTGGTGCAGGCCTATGGCCGGCCGGCGCTGGTGCTGACCCCGGCCGCGGCGCCGGGCATGCTGACCGGCTCGGGCCGCTCCATCGAGGGGCTGCACCTGCGCGACGCCCTGCAGCGCACCTTCGAGCTGGCGCCGGAGGCGCTGCCGCGTTTCGGTGGCCATCGGGGGGCCGCCGGCGTCGGCGTGCCCGTCGAGCGGCTCGACGCCTTCAAGGCGGCCTTCCTGACGGCGGTAGGGGAGCAGCTGGGCGAGGCCGAGCTCTTCCCCAGGATCCTCACCGACGGTGAGCTCGCCCCGCACCAGCTGAGCCTGGCGACCCTGGACGAGCTGCAGGCGCTGGGCCCCTACGGCCGCGAGTTCGACCCGCCGCTGTTCCAGGGGGAGTTCCTGGTGGAGCGCCTGCGCCCGGTGGGCGCCGACGGCACCCACCTGATGCTGGAGCTCTCCTCCGGCGCGGCCAGCCTCAAGGCGATCTGGTTCCGGGCGCTGACCCCCGGGGAGATGCCGACCTTCGGCGTCGGCGACCGGCTGCGCTGCGCCTTCAAGCTCAACCGCAACCGCTGGCGGGGGCGCGAGAGCCTCCAGCTGATGGTCGAGCACGCGGAAGCCCTCACCCAAGGATAGCCGGATGGACCCTCAGGAACTGCCCACCGACCCCCACCGCCTTCACGAGGACGTGATGGCGATGCTGGTCGGGACCCTCTTCGTGGCGCTCGGCGTCACCTTCTACACCCAGGCGACGCTGCTCACCGGCAGCACCGCCGGCCTGGCCTTCCTGCTGCAGTACGCCACGGGCTGGGCGTTCGGTGCCTGGTTCTTCCTGATCAACCTGCCGTTCTACTGGCTGGCGATCCGCCGCATGGGCTGGAGCTTCACCCTGCGCACCTTCGCCACCATCGCCCTGGTCTCGCTCTTCTCGGAGCTGACCGGGCGCTGGGTGACCCTCGAGGGCCTCAACCCTCTCTACGCGGCGCTGATGGGGGGCAGCCTGATCGGCATCGGCATGCTGATCCTGTTCCGCCACCGCTCCAGCCTCGGCGGGGTGAACATCCTGGTGCTCTACCTGCAGGACCGCTACGGCTGGCGGGCCGGCTACGTGCAGCTCGGCATCGATGGCTTGATCATGCTGGCGGCGCTGATGACGCTGCCGATCGAGCGCGTCGGCCTCTCGGTACTGGGCGCCGTGGCCCTCAACCTGATCATCGCGCTCAACCACAAGCCGGGCCGCTACATGGGCGTCAGCTGATCCAGAACCACCAGACGATCAGGGCGATCAGGCCCACGCCTGCCAGATTGACGAGCCAGCTCATGGGGTGGCCTCCTGCGCTTGGGAATTGCCTGCGGATTCGCCGGCGGGCCGGAACAGGCGCAGCCGGTTGGCGTTGCTCACCACGGTGATCGACGACAGCGACATGGCCGCGCCGGCGATCATCGGCGAGAGCAGCATCCCGGTGACCGGATAGAGCACCCCGGCGGCGATGGGAATGCACAGGGTGTTGTAGCCGAAGGCGCCCACCAGGTTCTGCTTGATGTTGGTCAGTGTCGCCCGGCTGATCTCGATGGCCGAGGCCACGCCGTGCAGCGAGCCCCGCATCAGGGTGATCCCCGCGCTCTCGATGGCCACGTCGGTGCCCTGGCCGATGGCGAAGCCCACGTCGGCGCGAGCCAGGGCGGGGGCGTCGTTGATGCCGTCGCCGACCATGCCGACGACCTCGCCGGCCTGCTGCAGGCGCTCGATCTCGGCGTGCTTGTCCTCGGGCAGCAGCCCGGCGCGGAACTCGTCGATGCCCACCTCCCGGGCGATGGCGGCGGCGGTGTGCTCGTTGTCCCCGGTCAGCATCACCACCTTGAGGCCGTCGGCCTGCAGGCGCCTCACCGCTTCCACGGTGTCATGGCGCAGCGGGTCGCTGATGCCGAACAGTGCGGCCAGGCGGCCGTCCACGGCCAGGTAGACCACGGTGCGCGCCTTCGCCTCCAGTTCGCCGGCCTTCGCCTTGCCGCCGGCCAGGTCGACGCCGGCCTCCTCCAGCAGGCGGGCATTGCCCAGCAGCAGCGCCTTGCCGTCGGTCGTCCCGGCCTTCACGCCGCCGCCGGTGACGCTGTCGAAGTCGCGTATCTCCGCGGCCTCGATGCCGGCCTCCTCGGCATATGCCATGAGTGCTGCGGCCAGGGGGTGCTCGGAGCCCCGCTCCAGGGCCGCCACCAGCGCGAGCACCTGCGGCTCTTCTCCTTCAAGGATCTCGGCTTCGGTCACGCTCGGCCTGCCCTCGGTGAGGGTGCCGGTCTTGTCCACCACCAGGGTGGTGAGCCGGCTGGCGATCTGCAGCGCCTCGCCGCTTCTTACCAGCACACCGTGCTCGGCGGCCTTGCCGACCCCGATCATGGTGGAGATCGGCGTGGCCAGGCCCAGCGCGCAGGGGCAGGCGATGATCAGCACCGTGGTGGCGGTGACCAGCATGTGGATCACCCGCGGCTCGGCGCCAAAGTTGAACCAGATCAGGGCGGTGACCACGGCGATGATCATCACCGTGGGCACGAAGATGCTGGAGACCTTGTCGGCCAGCTCGCCGATGGGCGGGCGGGAGTTCTGGGCGCTGGCTACCTGCTCGGTGATGCGGCCGAGCTTGGTGTCGGCGCCGACGCGGGTGGCCCGGTAGACCAGCGAGCCCTTGCCGTTGACGGTGCCGGCGCTGACCTCGTCGCCCGCGGCCTTGTCCACCGGCACGGGTTCGCCGGTGAGCATCGACTCGTCGATATGGCTCCTGCCCTCGGTGACGACGCCGTCCACCGGCAGGCGCTCGCCGGGGCGCACGCGGATATGGTCCCCCTCGCGCACCTCGTCGATGTCGAGCTCGCGCTCCTCGCCGTCGCGGATCACCTGGGCGGTGCGGCTCTGCAGGTCGAGCAGGCGCTTGAGGGCATCGCTGGTGCGGCCCCGGGCGCGCAGCTCCAGGGCGTTGCCCAGCAGCACCAGGCCGATGATCATCGCCGAGGCCTCGAAGTAGATGCCGTGGGCCACGGCGGGCAGCCAGGGGGCGAAGGCCACCACGCCCATGGAGTAGACCCAGGCCGTGCCCGTGCCCATGGCGATGAGGGTGTCCATGTTCGCCTGGTGGTGCTTGAGGTTCTTCCAGGCATTGACGAAGAAGTGGCGGCCTGGGCCGGCCATCACCGCCAGCGTCAGCAGGCCGATCACCAGCCAGAACAGCCGGCCCGTGCCCACCGGGTGGGGGTGGTAGACGAACATGCTGGCCATCAACGGCACCGCCAGCGCGAGGGACCAGGCGCTGCCCTTCAGGCGGCGACGATACTCCCGGGCGTCCTTCTCGGCGCGGGCCTCTTCGGCCTGGCGCAGGTCGACGATCGGCTCGGCCTCGTAGCCGGCCGCCTCCACGGCGCGGATCAGCTCGGCCTCGCTCACGCTGCCGCGCACCTGGGCGGTGCGGGTGCCGAAGTTGACCTCCGCGCCGACCACGCCCGGGGTGCGTTCCAGCGCTTTCTGTACGCTGGTCACGCAGCTGGCGCAGGTCATGCCGCTGATGGAGAGACGCCGGGTGGTAGCGCGCTCGTCGTCGCCCTCGGTGGCGGCAGGAGCGGCCGTCGTCGCTTCGGTCGGCGCCGGCGGGTCGGCGCTCTCTGCCTCGCTGGTCGTCTCCTCGGGATCGCCGGGCGGATAGCCGGCATCCTTCAGGGTCCGATCCAGGGCCTCGTTCTCCAGTGTGGTGGTGACGTCCAGGCGCTTCTCTGTGGGGGTGCCGACGACCTCGGCGTCGGGATCCTCGGCCTGGATGGCCTCGCGCATGCGCTTCACGCATCCCTGGCAGCTCATGCCGGGGATCGTCCGCTCGCGCCTCAGGGGGCGGCCCGAAGGCGGATACCCTGCCCCCTGCAGCGCCCGGTCCAGGGCGCGGTCGTCCAGTCCGGTGGTGACTTCCAGGCGCTTATCGTCCGGAGTGCCGACGACCTCGGCATCGGGATCCTCGGCCTGGATGGCCTCGCGCATGCGCTTCACACACCCCTGGCAGCTCATGCCGGGCACGGTGCGTTCGAGGGAGGGGCGGACGTTCATGGGCTCTCCTTGGCGGTGCCGCCGTGGCACCAGGACGGGCGGTTGCCGCCCTTCAGCGGTTCGGGGAAGCTCTCGATCAGGCGACACAGGCTGTGGCCGTCCGGGGTGCCGTCGGGCATCTCGGCCCAGGCCGCCAGGGCCTGCTCCATGCGCGCAGCCAGGGCCTGCAGCTCGGCGATCCGCTGGTGGATCTCGGGCAGCCGGCTGGCCAGCAGGTCGCGGACCATGGGGCAGGGGGAGTCGCCGTGGTCGGCGTGGGCGAGGATGTCGCGGATCTCGGCCACGCCGAAGCCCAGGGTGCGGGCACGCTGGATGAAGCGCAGCCGCTCCAGGTGGCCCTGGTCGAACAGCTGGTAGCCGTTGTCGGGATGGCGCTCGGGGTGCAGCAGCCCCTCGCGGACGTAGTGGCGGACGGTCTCGGCGGTGACGCCGGCCAGTCCCGCCAGCTCGCTGACCTTCATGGCACTTGCCTCATCTGGGTCGTGGCAGTGTGCCCAGTGTAAAACCCTTGTGTTACCCAAAGGTCAAGGAATGCGTGACGCACCTCCGTGCCGGCGTCGGCAGATAGCGGGGTATTGCGTAAGTCACTGAAAGTTCGATCACTCAAACGTACGTGCGACCAAAGTATTAGCGTTTCCGGTATTAAAACGAACGTTTGGCCTTGAAACTGCGTCCCCGTTGCGAGAAAAGGGGAGGGCACGCCATCGCCCCGCCATGAGGGCCGGTCGGATCCACTCCCCGTGAACCTGAATCCAAGGGAAGTCACGTCATGAAGAACAAGTTCAACAGGCTTTCACTGGCCGTGGCCATTGCCGCCGCCGCCTTCGCCAGCCAGGCCCACGCCGGCGGCTACCAGATCAACGAGCAGAGCGTCAGCGGCCAGGGCTACGGCCACGCCGGGCGCAGCTCCAACGTCAACGACGCCACCATCGTGTTCGGCAACCCGGCCGGCATGTCGTTCCTGGATCGCGCCCAGGTGACGGCCGGCGGGACATATCTGGATGTCAGCACGGATATCGACAATGCTAGAGCAACTCGCGACTTCGGTGCCGGCCCTGTTCCGATTGAAGGTTCATCGAAGGGAGACATGGTGCCTGGGACACTGATCCCCTTCGCCTTCTATGCACACCCGGTCAATGAGCGCCTGGCCTTCGGTTTCGGTGTCTACGCCCCCTTCGGCTCCAAGACCGACTATGAGGATGGTTTCATCGGGCGGAATCTGGGCAACTACACCGAGCTGACCGTGATGAGTGCCCAGCCGACGGTCTCCTATCGCTTCAATGAGCAGTGGTCAATTGGTGCGGGTGTGACCTACAACCGCGTCGATGGTGAATTGCATCGACAAGTAGCAAACCCTTTTAACCCGACCGACCCTTCATCAGACTTGGATGCCCGTGTTGATGGCGATGATGATGGCTGGGGTTACAACCTGGGCGTGCTGTTCCAGCCGGTGCCCGAGACGACCTTTGGGCTGACTTATCGCTCCAAGGTCAGCTATACGCTGACGGGTGACTATCGCGCCAAAGACCCAGCTGGGCTTGTTGATACATTTGCTCCCGACCGATTGAACCGAGATGCCAAGCTGGACCTGACCACACCAGAGACCGTCAATTTCTCCATCACTCAGCAGATGAGCGACAATCTCAAGCTGATGGCGGGTGCCTCTTGGACCCGCTGGAGCCGCTTCAACGAGATCCGTGTGGTAGACCCTAACGATCCAGGTGGTGACCCCATCACCCTTGAGCAGCAGGATTACTCCAATGCATGGGCCTATTCGCTGGGTGGTGAGTACCAGCTGAATCCGCAACTGGCGTTGCGAGCGGGCATCACGCTGGACTTCACTCCGACCAGTGATGACTTCCGTAGCGCACGAATCCCGTCTGACGACCGTCGCATCTTCTCCATCGGGGCCGGCTGGACACCCACGGATAATCTGACCCTGGATCTTGCCTACTCCTACCTGACAGAGCGCGGTACACGAGTTGATCAAAGCCGTGTGGACCACGAGAGCTTACCTGTTCCGGATGTGGTATCCGCGTACTCCGCCGACTACAAGAACGAGGCCCATGGCTTCGGCGCCCAGCTGACCTACCGCTTCTGAGCGGCGGCCAGCCAGGCGTAACCACTGGAACCCGGCCGAGGCCGGGTTCCGTGCGTCAGGGTGGCCGAGCCTGGCGCGGGGTGGGTGCGGCGGGGCGCGGGTTTCGCTACAATAGGCGTCCTTTTCGCGCCGCCGGGGCCTTGACGACATGTCAGCGCCGCGGCGGCCGTTTTTCCAACGCTGACTCGGATGAGCCCCATGCTGGAAACCAACCCGATTCACCAACTCATCAAGGACCTGTCCGAGCGGACAGACGTCCTGAGGGGGTATCTTTGACTATGCCGAACGCAAGGATCGGCTAGAGGAAGTCACCCGCGAGCTCGAGGACCCGGGCGTCTGGAACGACCCGGACTACGCCCAGAAGCTGGGCAAGGAGCGCGCCTCGCTGGAAACCATCGTCCAGACCATCGACGAGCTCGACCAGGGCCTCGCGGATAGCCGCGACCTGCTGGAGCTGGCCGAGATGGAGGAGGACGAGGATACCGTCGCCGAGGTCCAGAAGGAGCTCGACGGCATGCAGGCGAGCCTCGAGCGGCTGGAGTTCCGGCGCATGTTCTCCGGCGAGATGGACGAGAGCAACGCCTACCTGGACATCCAGGCGGGCTCCGGCGGCACCGAGGCCCAGGACTGGGCCAACATGCTGCTGCGCATGTACCTGCGCTGGGCCGAGCATCACGGCTTCAAGGCCGAGATCCTCGAGCTCTCCGGCGGCGAGGTGGCCGGTATCAAGTCCGCCACGGTGCATGTCCAGGGCGACCACGCCTTCGGCTGGCTGCGCACCGAGACCGGCGTGCACCGCCTGGTGCGCAAGAGCCCCTTCGACTCCGGCGGCCGCCGCCATACCTCGTTCGCCTCGGTGTTCCTGTCACCGGAGATCGACGACAGCTTCGAGGTCGAGATCAACCCGGCGGACCTGCGCGTCGATACCTACCGCTCCAGCGGCGCCGGCGGCCAGCACGTCAACACCACCGACTCGGCGGTGCGGATCACCCACGAGCCCACCGGCATCGTGGTGGCCTGCCAGAGCCAGCGCAGCCAGCACGCCAACCGCGACTTCGCCATGAAGCAGCTCAAGGCGAAGCTGTGGGAACACGAGATGGAGAAGCGCAACGCCGCCAAGCAGGAAGCGGAGGACTCCAAGGCCGACATCGGCTGGGGCAGCCAGATCCGCTCCTACGTGCTGGACGACCAGCGCATCAAGGACCTGCGCACCGGCGTGCAGACCAGCAACTGCGACAAGGTGCTGGATGGTGATCTGGACCAGTTTATCGTCGCCAGCCTCAAGCAAGGATTGTAACCAAATGGCCAACGAGAGCTCATCACCGGATAGCCCTTCACAAAGCAGCCCGCAGAACGACGAGAACCGCCTGATCGCCGAGCGCCGCGCCAAGCTGGCCGCGCGTCGCGAGCGGGCCGCCGAGCGCGGCGAGAGCGCCTTCCCCAACGACTTCCGCCGCGACAGCCAGGCGGCGGAGCTGATCAATGAGCTGGGCGACAGGGACAAGGCCGAGCTGGAAGCGCTGGACCGCCAGGCATCGGTGGCTGGGCGCATCATGCGCAAGCGGGGCCCGTTCATCGTCATCCAGGACGCCTCGGGCCAAATCCAGCTCTATGTCGACAAGAAGGGGCTGCCGGCCGAGGTGCTGGAGGACGTCAAGGGCTGGGACATCGGCGACATCGTCGCGGCCCGCGGGCCGATCCACAAGTCCGGCAAGGGCGACCTCTACGTGATGATGGTCGAGGCGAAGCTGCTCACCAAGAGCCTGCGCCCGCTGCCCGACAAGTTCCACGGCCTGACCGACATGGAGGCGCGCTACCGGCAGCGCTACGTGGACCTGATCATGAACCCCGACTCGCGCCGGGTCTTCGAGACCCGGGCCGGGGTGATCAGCGCCATGCGCCGCTTCTTCGAGGAGCGCGGCTTCATGGAGGTGGAGACGCCGATGCTGCAGCCGATTCCCGGCGGCGCCACGGCGCGTCCCTTCATCACCCACCACAACGCGCTGGACATCGACATGTACCTGCGCATCGCGCCGGAGCTCTACCTGAAGCGCCTGGTGGTGGGCGGCTTCGAGCGGGTCTTCGAGATCAACCGCAACTTCCGCAACGAGGGCCTCTCCACTCGGCACAACCCCGAGTTCACGATGATCGAGTTCTATCAGGCCCATGCGAACCATCACGACCTGATGGACCTGACCGAGGAGATGCTGCGCAGCGTGGCCCGCCAGGTGCTGGGGACCACCACGGTGGTCAACACGGTGCGCAACAGCGAGGGCGAGGTGCTCGAGACCTTCGAGTATGACTTCGGCAGCCCGCTGAAGCGGATCACGGTGTTCGATGCGATCCTCGAGTTCAACCCGGACATCCACGCCGAGGCGCTGGCCGACGAGTCCGCCGCGCGCCAGATCGCCGAGCGGCTGGATATCGACGTCAAGGACGGCTGGGGGCTGGGCAAGATCCAGATCGAGATCTTCGAGAAGACCGTCGAGCATCGCCTGAAGCAGCCCACCTTCATCACCGAGTACCCCACCGAGGTGAGCCCGCTGGCGCGGCGCAAGGATTCCGACCCCTTCGTCACCGAGCGCTTCGAGTTCTTCGTCGGCGGCCGCGAGATCGCCAACGGCTTCTCGGAGCTCAACGATGCCGAGGACCAGGCCGAGCGCTTCCGCGCCCAGGCGGCGGAGAAGGACGCCGGCGACCTTGAGGCGATGTACTACGACGCCGACTACGTGCGCGCGCTCGAGTATGGCCTGCCGCCCACCGCCGGCGAGGGCATCGGCATCGACCGGCTGGTGATGCTGTTCACCGACAGCGCCTCGATCCGCGATGTGCTGCTCTTCCCGGCCATGCGGCCCGAGGTGGAATAGTTGGTAAACACCGCCTGCGGCGCCCATAATGGTCACCGTTTCGACGTCGAGGAGACCGCCATGAAACTGCTCAACCGCTCCGCCCTGAGCGTGCGCCCGACCCAGCCTTTCGTGGACTGGATCAACGGGCTCGAGCCCACCCTTGGCGATGATGACCTGACGCTCGCCGACGTCGAACGGGAGAGCACCGTCTACCTGATACCGGAGATGGACACCCCCGAGGCCCTGGAGTCCTTCGTGCGCGAGCGCTATCTCGAGATCCTCGAGACCGAGCTGCGTGCCTGGGAGGAAGACGAGCGGCAGTGGCCCGAGGCCATCGACTGGCCGCTGTTCCAGCGCTTCCTGCGCGTCGAGCACAGCTACCTGGCCATCGACCTCGACGACGAGGCGGCCCTGGAGATCTCCGAGGTGGACGACAGCCTGCTGCTGGAGACCGATCAGGACTGATCCCTGACCGGCCACTCCCCTCGAGAAACCGGCTTCGGCCGGTTTCTTCGTTATCGACCCCGCCGTGATGGAAACAGGATGAGCCGACTCTTCGATTCACGCCCCGGCGACGACGGCCTGCCCGGGCCGGCGCGTCGCCTGGCCGTGCTGGCGCTGGTGCTCGGTACACTGATGGCGGTGGTGGACACCACCATGGTCAACATTGCCCTGCCCTCGATCGCGACAGGCCTCGAGGTGTCGGCCTCCCGGGCCGTCTGGGTGACCAACCTCTTCCAGATTAGCTGCGCGGCCTTCCTGCTGGTGTTCGCCGCGCTGAGCGAACTGGTCAGCCGCCGCCGGCTCTACGTGGCGGGGGTAGGCGTCTTCACCCTGGCGTCGCTGGGCAGTGCGCTCTCCACCAGCCTGGAGTCGCTGCTGGTGTTCCGCGCCCTGCAGGGGCTCGGGGCCGCGGCGACGCTCTCCATCGGGCCGTCGCTCTACCGCTCCATCTTCCCCTCGCGGCTGCTCGGCAGCGCGCTGGGCCTCTCCGCCATGGTGGTCGCCGCCGGCTATGCCACGGGGCCGGCCATCGGCGGCCTGGTGCTCTCGGTGGCGGACTGGCCCTGGCTGTTCGCCCTGCACCTGCCGCTGGGCGTGATCGCGGTGGTCCTGGCGTGGCGGGCGCTGCCGCGGGAGGCCGGTCGGCGAGGGGGCTTCGACATGGCCGGCGCACTGCTCTCGGTGGCGATGCTCGGCGGCTTCTTCATGGCCATGGACGGCGTCGGCCACCAGGCGCCCGCCTGGCAGGTGGTGGCCTGGCTGGCGCTGAGCATCGCGGCGGCATGGGGCTTCCTGCGGCGCCAGCGCCGTGCCACCCATCCGCTGCTGCCGCTGGACATCTTCGCCGAGCCGCGCTTCAGCCTGGCACTCGCCGCCCAGGGCACGGCCTTCGTGGGCCAGGGCCTGGCCTTCGTGGCGCTCTCCTTCCTGTTCCAGCAGGAGATGGGGTTCTCGCCGCTCGAGACCGCCTGGCTGTTCACCCCCTGGCCGCTGGCGATCATGCTGGTGGGACCCCGGGCCGGGCGCCTGGCCGACCGGGTCAATCCCAGCCTGCTGGCCTCCACCGGGCTCGCGCTGCTGCTGGCGGGGCTGGTCTCGCTGGCCTGGCTCGATGCCGGGGCCGGGGTGGTCGACGTGCTGTGGCGCATGCTGCTGTGCGGCGTCGGCTTCGGGCTCTTCCAGCCGCCCAACAATCGCGAGTTGATGAGCACGGTGCCGCGGGAGCGCAGCGCCAGTGCCTCCGGCGCCATGAGCACCTCGCGTACCGTGGGGCAGTCCCTGGGGGTGGCCCTGGTGGGGGCCTTCCTGGCCGCCGGGGCCCCGGTGCAGGCCACGCTCTGGGTGGGCGGGGCGGCCTGCCTGGTGGCCCTGTCGGCCAGCCTCGCCCGCACTCCCCTGGCCGGTGCCGCCCAGGCCCGCCGGCGTCGCGCCGCCGAGTCGTCGTCGGCGAGCGACTGAGCGAGTACAATGGGGCATCCACTTGCCTACCGGGGAGGTGCCATGCGCATCCAGGCCATCATCGAAGAGAAGCTGCAGGCTCTCGATCCCGTCTTCGTGGCGGTGGAGAACGAGAGCCACCGGCACAGCGTGCCGGCCAATTCCGAGACCCACTTCAAGGTGACCCTCGTCTCCGAGCGCTTCGAGGGGCTGATGCCGGTGAAGCGTCATCAGCAGCTCTACGCGCTGCTGGCCGACGAGCTGGCCGGGCCGGTCCACGCCCTGGCCCTGCACCTCTATACGCCCGCCGAGTGGCAGGCCAGCGGGCAGTCCCGCCCGGACTCCCCCGACTGCCGGGGCGGCAGCCAGTCGTGACCCCCGAGCCGCAGCGTCTGCAGTATCTGGAGGCCATGGGGCTGACGGCCTGGGTGGCGCGCTATGCGCTGCCCAATGCCCGGCCGACCCCGGCCTGCGACTGGGAGCTGCCCGAGGCGCCGCCGCCCGAGCCCCCCGGGGAGCGGCTGCATGCCCTGCTGGACGAGGCGGCGAAGACGCCTACGGTGCCGCGGGAGGCGCCGGAGCCTTCCCCTCGCGAGCGAGGCCAGCGCCCGGCCGGCCCCGGCAAGGCGCGGGCGCTGCTGGGTGGCGCTCCGCCCGAGGCCACGCCGCCCGCGGCCGACCCAGCCTCCGACGAGGCCGCTGTCGCCCCCGCCGAGGCGCTGCACTTCACCTTCCAGGTGGCCTGTCTCGAGGGGCGCTGGCTGCTGCTGCTGCCGGGGGAGGCGGCCCCCGAACGCACCCACCTGGCGCTGCTCGCCAACCTGCTGCAGGCCGCCGGTGTCCCGGCCCGGGCGCTGCCTCCCTTCGAGCCCTTTCGCTGGCCGCTGCAGGAGGGCCTGCCGGTGGAGGCGCCCCTCGAGGAGGCGCGCCAGGGCGTGCAGGCCTTCGTGGCTGGCGCGCGCCGCCGCGGCTGGCTGCCCGAGCGGCTGCTGCTGTTCGGCCATGACGAGGCCCTGGGCCGGGTCCTGACCGTGGCCGACGGCCGCTGCCCGCTGCTGGAGCTGCCCGCCTGGCAGGGGCCCTCCCTGGCGGAGCTGGCCGTCAGCGCCGAGGCCAAGCGAGCGCTGCTGCCGCAGCTGCTGGCCTGGGGCCAGGCGTGGCAGGCGTCCGCCGAGGAGAGGCCGGGTGAGGGCTAGCACGCAGGCAGCGAAGCCGGTGCTGGTGCGCCTGACGGAGGCCGACCTCCCGCCCGTGGTGGCGCTGGAGGCGGCCCACGTCTGGCCCACGGGCGGTTCCGCGTCGCAGCTGAGGTCTGTCCTGGCGGACCCTGCCACGGCGGTGTTCGGCCTGATGGCCGGCGAGACCCCGCTGGGGGGTGATGGGCTAGTGGCCTATGCCACGGTGGCTCGGCTGCCCTTCGAGGCGGAGCTCCAGGCGATCCTGGTGGACGGTGCCCGGCGCGGCCAGGGGCTTGCCGGGACGCTGCTCGGCGTGGTGGTCGACCAGGCCCGCGAGTGGGGCAGCGAGCGGCTGCTGCTGGAGGTCAGGGCGGGCAACCTGGCGGCCATCGCCCTCTATCGGCGCGGCGGTTTCGGGGAGGATGGCCGCCGGCGGGGGTACTATCCGCCCCGGGAGCCCGGGGCGTTGCGGGAGGACGCGGTGCTGATGTCGCTCCCGCTGGTCCGGACGCCCGCCACCTGAGAGGCGGGCGCCCGGCCGCTGTCAGTTGCCGCCGGTATCGACGTCGTCGAACTTGCCCAGCAGGGCCGAAAGCCGGCGCTCCCACTCCTCACGCTCCTGCTTCAGTCGGCTGTTTTCCTCGCGCAGCTCCTCGGCTTCCATCTTCAGCAGTTCCAGGGCCTCGACGGCGCTGGCGACCTTCTGTTCGAGCCGGTTGAAGAGTTCGATGCTCATCCTTTTCTCCTGGGGTGTCGTTCCGGGGGTGGTCCTTGCGGCCGAGCCGGCGCCCGTCGCGGGCGGTGCCGAGGCTGCAGCGTAACGCCGAGCCCCTGGCTCAGCAAGCGTCGTCGGGCGGCGACGAGGCGGCGGCGGCGCGGCGGTAGAGCCGGCCGTGACTGTCGCCGGCGCGCACCTCGCGGTGCAGCTGCCATGTCGCCGGCACCCTGGGCTCGATCCCCGCTTCGGTCTCCACGTAGATCCAGGCGTCGCCGGTGAGCCAGCCCGCCTCCAGGGCGGCGCAGCAGGGCTCGGCGAGCCCCTGGCGGAAGGGCGGGTCGAGGAATGCCAGCGAGCAGGGCGTCGGCCCCTCGGCGAGGAAGGTCAGGGCGTCGCCGACGATGACCCGACCCCGCTCGTCGGCCTGGAGCGTCGCCAGGTTCTCCTCCAGCTGGCGGGCCACCCGGGGGTCGCGCTCCACGAAGGAGGCCTTTCGGGCGCCCCGCGAGAGTGCTTCCAGCCCCAGGGCCCCGGTGCCGGCAAAGAGGTCCAGGACCCGGGCGCCGGGCGTGGCGGCGGCCAGCCAGTTGAACAGGGTCTCGCGCACCCGGTCGGGAGTGGGGCGCAGGCCGGGGCTGTCGAGCACCGGCAGCAGCCGGCGGCGGTAGTCGCCGCCGATCAGGCGCAGCCGGCCAGCGTTCCGGCGGCCGGCGTTCCGGCGGCCGGGGCCCTTGGCCTTGGCGCTCGCGGGCGGGCGGGGCTTTCGAGAGGAGGGGCGGCGTCGTGTCATGGGGGCGGATTGTACCCGCGGGCTTATCCACAGTCATGGTGCGCGGTGGTAGGATGTGGCGATTCGTTCATCCGCGAGGCTGATTCTGTCCATGTTCGGTTTTTTCAAGCGCAAGAAGCAGCAGGAGCAAGAGGCGACCCGGGAGGAGCAGGAGCGCCAGGAGCAGGCCGCCGAGGCGCCCGAGGAGGGCGCGGAAGAGGCCGACGTCCGCGCCGAGCCCGAGCGCGTCGCGCCGGCGGAGCCCCTCGCCGAGGAAGCGACTGCCGAGGAGGCGCATGAGCCTCGCCCCAAGGCCGAGCCGGTCGTCGAGGAGGTCGAACCCGCCGAGGCCTCCACCGAGGTCCCCGTCATTGAACCCGGGGAGGAGGTGGCGCAGCCTGCTGCCGAGCCCGAGCCCGAGCCCGAGCCCGAGCCCGAGCCCGAGCCCGAGCCCGAGCCCGAGCCCGAGCCCGAGCCCGAGCCCGAGCCCGAGCCCGAGCCCGAGCCC
>NZ_JACHZF010000022.1:0-14264 GCF_014193375.1 Halomonas campaniensis | reverse complement strand
GCCGGCCCGCGCGGCGCTGCAGGAGAAGCCCTCCTCCGGCGAGAAGACGGGCTGGTTCGCGCGCATCAGGGCCGGCCTCGGCAAGACCCGGGCCAACCTCACCGACGGGCTGGCGGACCTCTTCCTCGGCAGGAAGCAGATCGACGACGACCTGATGGATGACCTGGAGACCCAGCTGCTGATGGCGGACGTGGGCATCGAGGCCACCACCGAGATCATCGATCGCCTCACCGAGCGGGTCTCGCGCAAGGAGCTCCAGGACAGCGAGGCGCTCTACCGGGCCCTGCAGGAGGAGCTGGCCGACATGCTCGAGCCGGTCAGCGCGCCGCTGGCCCTGCCGCCCAGGGGCGAGGGGCCCTTCGTCATCCTGGTGGTAGGCGTCAACGGGGTGGGCAAGACCACCACCATCGGCAAGCTGACCCAGCGCTTCCAGCGCGAGGGGCGCAGCGTGATGCTGGCGGCCGGCGATACCTTCCGCGCCGCGGCGGTGGAGCAGCTCAAGGTGTGGGGCGAGCGCAACCAGGTGCCGGTGATCGCCCAGCATACCGGCGCCGACAGTGCCTCGGTGATCTTCGACGCCGTGTCGGCCGCCAAGGCGCGCGGCGTCGACGTGCTGATCGCCGACACCGCCGGCCGCCTGCACAACAAGGCCCACCTGATGGAGGAGCTCAAGAAGGTCCATCGGGTGATGGGCAAGGTGGACGCCGCAGCACCCCACGAGGTGATGCTGGTGCTCGACGCCGGCACCGGCCAGAACGCCCTCTCCCAGGCCAGCACCTTCAACGAGGCGGTGCCGATCACCGGGGTGACCCTCACCAAGCTGGACGGCACCGCCAAGGGCGGCATCATCTTCGCCCTGGCCAAGCAGCTCGGCACGCCCATCCGCTTCATCGGCGTCGGTGAGACACTGGACGACCTGCGACCCTTCGTGGCCCGGGAGTTCGTCGACGCCCTGTTCGACCGAGACGGGAACGACGCCGCCCGATGATCGCCTTCGAGCACGTGGGCAAGCGCTACGGCGGGCGCTTCGAGGCGCTCGCCAACCTCGACTTCCGCGTGCGCCGCGGCGAGATGGTCTTCCTCACCGGCCACTCCGGGGCCGGCAAGAGCTCCCTGCTGCGCCTGATCATGCGCCTGGAGCGCCCCTCCCGGGGGCGCATCCTGGTCGCCGGCCACGACATCGACCGCCTGCACCACAGCCAGGTGCCCTACTACCGGCGCCAGATCGGCGTGGTATTCCAGGACCACCAGCTGCTCCTCGACCGCTCCATCTACCACAACGTGGCGCTACCCCTGGAGATCCAGGGCGTCGAGTCCCGTGAGGCCGCCCGCCGCGTGCGTGCCGCGCTGGACAAGGTGGGGCTGCTGCATCGCGAGAAGGCCCTGCCCATCGAGCTCTCCGGCGGCGAGCAGCAGCGGGTGGGCATCGCCCGGGCGGTGGTCAACAAGCCGGCGCTGCTGCTGGCCGACGAGCCCACCGGCAACCTCGACCCCCAGCTCTCCGCCGACATCATGGCGCTGTTCGAGGACTTCAACCGCATCGGCACCACGGTGATGATTGCCAGCCATGACCTGGCGCTGATCGCCCGCCTGCGCCACCGCACCCTGCGCCTGCGCGAGGGTCGGCTGGTGGCCGACGAGGAGGCGGCATGAGTCGTCAGCCTGCCGCGCCGCCGCCACGGGGCGCCCGTACCCATCGCACCCGCCCCCGCAGCCGCCTGCGGGGCTGGGCGCGCCACCATCGGGCCATGTGCCTGGACAGCGCTCGGCGCCTGCTGCGAGCGCCCATCGGCAGCCTGCTGACCATGCTGGCCATTGCCATCGCCCTGGTGCTGCCGGCGGCGCTCTGGCTGGCCCTGGACGGTGCCCGGCTGCTGGATGCCGAACTGGAGGAGAGCGCCACCCTGACCGTCTACCTGGCGCCCCACGTCGAGGAGCCCCAGGCGGCGCGAATCGACGAGGCGCTGCTGGCCCACGAGGCCGTGGGCCGCACCCGGCTGATCACCGCCGCCGAGGGCATGGCCGAGTTCCAGCAGGCGTTGGGGCTGGCCGATGCCCTGGGCCGCCTGGAGGAGAACCCGCTGCCGGCCAGCGTGGTGGTAACCCCGCGGGACCCCGACCCGGCGGCGGTGCGCGCCCTGGCCGCGGAGCTCGAGGCCGTGAGCGGCGTCGACGAGGTGCGGCTTGACCTGGCGTGGCTCGAGCGGCTTCGCCACCTGGCCGAGCTGGGCCACCGTGTCGCCCTGGCGCTGGCCGTCCTGTTCGGTGGCGGGGTGCTGCTGGTGGTGGGCAACACCATCCGCCTCTCGGTGGAGAGCCGCCGCCAGGAGATCGAGGTGGTGACCCTGATCGGCGCCACCCATGCCTTCGTGCGTCGTCCCTTCCTCTACAGCGGGGCCTGGTATGGCCTTGGCGGTGGCCTGCTGGCCTGGGGCCTGCTGGCGCTGGGCAGCGAGTGGCTTGCCGCGCCGGTGGCGGCGCTGGCGGCCAGCTACGGGGCCAGCTTCAGGCTGCCGCAGCTGGGGGCGGCCGGCTCGGCAACCCTGCTGCTTTGTAGTACACTACTGGGCTGGTTGGGCGCCTGGATCGCGGTGAGCCGACACCTCGCCGAGGTGCGGCCGCGCTAGTCCCCGGCCGACCGATGTTTCGAGTGCCAACCTGCATGTTCACGGAACATTTTCCGGTCAACGTCCTCCAATGCAGCGTTCGCCAACCGCACCAATGGGCTTTCAAGGAGACAATCTGCACATGAGCACCAGTCTTCTGCCGGTGGGCCACCTCTCCCCGGGGCACGACCTCAACGGGTACCTCCAGGCGGTGAACGGCATTCCCATGCTGACTGCCGACGAGGAGCGTGAACTGGCCTTCCGCCTGCATGATGAAGGCGACCTCGAGGCGGCGCGCCGCCTGGTCCTGTCGCACCTGCGCTTCGTCGTGCACATCGCTCGCAGCTATTCCGGCTACGGGCTGCCCCAGGCCGACCTCATCCAGGAAGGCAATGTCGGCCTGATGAAGGCGGTCAAGCGCTTCGACCCCAACCAGGGCGTGCGCCTGGTCTCCTTTGCCGTCCACTGGATCAAGGCCGAGATCCACGAGTTCGTGCTGCGCAATTGGCGCATCGTGAAGATCGCCACCACCAAGGCCCAGCGCAAGCTGTTCTTCAACCTGCGCGGCGCCAAGAAGCGGCTGGCCTGGCTGAACAATGACGAGGTCGACGCCATCGCCCGGGACCTCGACGTCAAGCCCGAGGTGGTGCGCGAGATGGAAGGGCGCCTCTCGGCCCACGACGCCGGCTTCGATGCCGCCCCCGGCGAGGACGAGGAGTCCACCTGGCAGGCCCCGGTGCACTTCCTGGACGATGCCGCGGCCGACCCGGCCACTCAGCTCGAGGACAGCGACTGGGAGGACGACGCCACCCGTCGCCTGCAGCTGGCCCTGGAGGCCCTGGACGACCGCTCCCGCGACATCCTGCAGCGCCGCTGGCTGGCCGACCAGAAGTCGACCCTGCACGAGCTGGCCGATGTCTACGGCGTCTCCGCCGAGCGTATCCGCCAGCTCGAGAAGAACGCCATGAAGAAGATCCGCGAGCAGATCGGCGACGCCCTGGTGGCTTGATGCCCTTCGGGCAGCGCCGAGCTACCAGCGCCGGGCGCCCAGCAGGGCAGTAACGGGCGGCAGGTGGCGAGGAAGTAAACGAAAAACCCGCCGGAGGTAAACTTCGGCGGGTTTTTCGTTGGCACCAGCACCAGCGGTGGCATCATCCTGCTCGGCGCTCGGCGCTCGGCGCTCGGCGCTCGGCGCTCGGCTACGCCGGCTGCGGGCTGCCCTGCAGCAGCTGCGTCGAGAGCAGCGCCCACTGGTCCTCCCAGTGTTCGGTGGGGCGGCGGCGGAAGTCGCTTCTCACGTACTGGGAGATCCGCCCCTCGGCCTGGGCCAGCATCAGGTTGGCCGCCGCCGAGACCGGCAGGCTGGGCCGCCGGCCCTCGCGCAGCTCCGCCTCGCGCAGGATCTGCTTGAGCTGGGTCTCGAGCCGCTCGAAGAGCTGGTGGATGCGCACCCTGAGGCGAGCGGTCTCGCCGGTGAGGGCGTCACCGCCCAGCAGCCGCGAGAGGCCGGGATTCTTCTCGGCGAAGGCCAGCAGCAGGGTGAGCAGCGCCCCGCAGCGGGGCAGCGCCTCGGGCTCTTCCTCGAGGATGCGGGTGATGCGCTCGAACAGCGTCTCCTCGATGAACTCGATGAGTCCCTCGAACATGCGCGCCTTGCTCGGGAAGTGGCGGTAGAGGGCGGCCTCGGAGACACCGACCTGGCGCGCCAGGGCGGCCACGGTGATGCGCTTGCCGCTGTCCTCCTCGAGCATCAGCGCCAGCGCCTGCAGGATCTGCTCGCGGCGCGTGGGGGGTTGGGTTGCCTGCGTCATATCGGTCTTTTCTTTTCTAATGGTCGACCCATGCTAGTCGTGCCCCCGCCGTGACGCAAAGGTCGCGGCGGGAAGGGTCAGGCGTCCTGGCTGGCGTCGGTGATCAGGGTGCCGACGCCGGCGTTGGTGAAGATCTCCAGCAGGGTGGCATGGGGCACCCGGCCGTCGATGATATGGGCGCTCTTCACGCCGCCCTTCACCGCCTCCAGGGCGCAGCGGATCTTCGGCAGCATGCCGCCGTGGATGGTGCCGTCGGCGATCAGGGCATCCACCTGGGCGGTGGTCAGGCCGGTGAGCACCTCGCCCTCGGCGTTCATCAGGCCGGCCACGTTGGTGAGCAGCATCAGCTTCTCGGCGCCCAGTGCCTCGGCCACCTTGCCGGCCACCAGGTCGGCGTTGATGTTGTAGCTGTGGCCCTCGGCGTCCACGCCGATGGGGGCGATGACCGGGATGAAGTCGCGCTCGGCGAGCATCTCGATCAGGTCGGTGGAGATGTGCTCCACCTCGCCCACGTGGCCGATGTCGATGATCTCGGGGGCGGTCATCTCCGGGGTCTGATGCTCCACCTTGAGCTGGCGGGCGCGGATCTGGCTGCCGTCCTTGCCGGTAAGGCCGATCGCCTTGCCGCCGCACTGGTTGATCAGGTTGACGATGCCCTTGTTGACCAGTCCCCCGAGCACCATCTCCACCACGTCCATGGTCTCGGCGTCGGTCACCCGCATGCCGTTGACGAAGCGCGACTCGATGTTGAGCTTCTTCAGCAGGTCGCCGATCTGCGGCCCCCCGCCGTGGACCACCACCGGATTGATGCCCACCTCCTTCATCAGCACCATGTCGCGGGCGAAGGAGTCGATCAGGGTGTCCTCGGTCATGGCATTGCCGCCGTACTTCACCACCACGGTCTTGCCGGAGAAGCGCTGGATGTAGGGCAGCGCCTCGGAGAGTACCTCCACCACCAGGCGCGGGTCACGGGTCTGTTCGGTCATCTCGGGGTCTCTCGTCCTTCTGGATGCGTCGTTGCGGCTGCCGCGTCACGCGGCAGCCCGTGGTGTCAGGCGCGCCTCGCTCAGAGCGCCACCTCAAGCTCGGGGGCCACCGCTTCCAGGGCGGCGGCGAACTGCGCCCGGATGCGTGCCAGGGCCGCGTCGGTCTTGCCCTCGAAGCGCAGCACCAGCACCGGGGTGGTGTTGGAGGCGCGGCACAGGCCCCAGCCGTCCGGGTAGTCGACGCGGATGCCATCGAGGGTGGTCTTGATGCCGTCGCTGCCGAAGTCTCCCTCCCGGGCGAGCCGCTCGACCAGGTCGAACTTGCTCTCGTCGGTGACGGTGACGTTGATCTCGGGGGTGCCGATATCCTGGGGGAAGCGGGCGAAGAAGGCATCGGCGTCCTCCTCCTGGCGGGAGAGGATCTCCAGCAGGCGGGCGGCGGCGTAGAGGCCGTCGTCGAAGCCGTACCAGCGCTCCCTGAAGAAGATGTGGCCGCTCATCTCGCCGGCGAGCTGTGCCCCGGTCTCCTTCATGCGGGCCTTGATCAGCGAGTGGCCGGTGCGCCACATCTCGGGTTCGCCGCCGGCCTCCTCGATGACCCGGGTCAGGTTGCCGGTGCACTTGACGTCGAAGATCACCCTGGCGCCCGGGTTGCGGGACAGCATGTCCTCGGCGAAGGCCATCAGCAGGTGGTCGGGGTAGATCAGCTTGCCCGCGGGGGTGATCACCCCCAGGCGGTCGCCGTCACCGTCGAAGGCCAGGCCGATGTCGGCACCGGTCTCCTGCACGGTGCGGATCAGGTCCTGGAGGTTCTCGGGCTTGCCCGGGTCCGGGTGGTGGTTGGGGAAGGTGCCGTCGATCTCGGCGAACAGCGGGACCGTCTCGGCGCCGAGCTTCTCGATCAGCTGCGGGCCGAGCTCGCCGGCCACGCCGTTGCCGCAGTCCACCACCGCCTTGAGCGGGCGCGCCAGGCGCACGTCGGCCAGTATTCGGGCCAGGTAGGTGTCACGCACGTCCACCTGACGCACGCTGCCCTGGCCCTCGGCCAGGTCCCCCGTGGCGAGGCGGGTGTGCAGGGCGGTGATGGCGTCGCCGGAGAGGGTCTCGCCGCCCAGCACGATCTTGAAGCCGTTGTAGTCCGGCGGATTGTGGCTGCCGGTGACCATCACGCCGGAGGCGGTGCCGTCCAGCACGTGGGTGGCGAAGTAGAGCACCGGTGTCGGCACCATGCCGATGTCGATGACGTCGCGGCCGGCCGCGTTCAGGCCGCGGGTCAGGGCCGCCTGGAGGCGGGGGCCGGAGAGGCGGCCGTCGCGGGCCACCACCACGGTGGACTCGCCGCGGGCGGCGGCCTCGCTGCCGATGGCGAGGCCGATCCGCTCGACGCTCGCCTCGGTGAGGGTGTCGTCGACGATGCCGCGGATGTCGTAGGCGCGAAAGATGGAGGCGGGAACGGTCTGGGTATCGTCTGTCATGGGTGTCCTTGTCCTGTGGGTCGCGTCGGGGCGAATGTCAGTGGCGGCCCGAGCTGCCGAAGCCGCCGGCACCGCGGCGGCTGGCGTCGAAGTCGTCGACCAGTTCGAGCTCGGCCTGCACCACGGGAACAAGCACATACTGTGCCAGGCGCTCGAAGGGCTGCAGGGTGACGCTGGCCTGGCCGCGGTTCCACACCGAGATCATCAGCTCGCCCTGGTAGTCGGAGTCGATCAGGCCGACCAGGTTGCCGAGCACGATGCCGTGCTTGTGGCCCAGTCCCGAGCGGGGCAGGATCATGCCGGCAAGGCTGGGGTCGGCGATATGGATGGCCAGCCCGGTGCGCACCAGCTCGCACTCGCCGGGCGCCAGCGTCAGCGGGGCCTCGAGCAGGGCGCGCAGGTCCATGCCGGCGGAGCCGTCGGTGGCGTAGCGGGGCAGATAGTCGCGCAGGCGCTCGTCGAGGAGCTTGACGGCCAGGCGGGGCCTGGCGGCGGCGTGTCGGGCAGTGTCGTACATCGGGGGTTCCAGGGTCGTGGGTCGGGTTCAGGGGTGTGGGCGAGCCGGCAGGCAGGCGAGGGCGCGACGGATCACCGCCATGGCGAGCCGTGACTTGGGCTGGGGAGCGAGGGCTTCCTGGTCGAAACCGTCGCTTTCCGGCGACGCCTCGTCCTGCCGGGCCCCGCGCCGCCACAGCACCAGTGCGGCGTTGTCGTCGGCGCCGAAGCCCAGTCCGGGGCGCGAGACGTCGTTGGCGACGATCATGTCCAGCCTCTTGCGGGTCAGCTTGTCCCGGGCATAGGCTTCGAGGTCGCGGGTCTCGGCGGCAAAGCCCACCACGAACGGGCGGCCCGTCCCGGTATCACGCTCGGTGGCGACGGTGGCGATGATGTCGGGGTTCTTGACGAGTCGCAGGGTCAGCCCCTCTTCGCCCTCGACCTTCTTGATCTTGTGCTCGGCGGCCTGCTCGGCGCGGTAGTCGGCCACCGCGGCACAGCCGATGAAAAGGTCACTGTCGGCGGCCAGTCGCCGGGCGGCCTCGTGCATCTCGAGGGCCGTCTCCACCTCGAGACGCTCCACCCCCGCCGGGCAGGGCAAGCTGACCGGCCCGCTGATCAGCCGTACCGTCGCCCCCAGCGCCGCCGCCGCCTCGGCCAGGGCATAGCCCATCTTGCCGGAGCTGTGGTTGGAGAGGTAGCGCACCGGGTCCAGCGGCTCCCGGGTGGGGCCGGCGGTGATGGTCACGATCAGCCCCGCGGCCGGGGCGTCGCCGGCGTTCGACACCTGGCTCTCGTCCACCAGCGCCGCGAGGATCGCCTCGGGCTCCAGCATGCGGCCCGGGCCTACGTCGCCACAGGCCTGGTCGCCGCTGGCGGGGCCCAGCAGCCGCCAGCCGTCATCGGCGAGCCGGGCCGCGTTGCGCCCCGTCGCCGGGTGGCGCCACATGGCCTGGTTCATGGCCGGGGCCATCACCCTCTCGGCCTCGCTGGCCAGGCACAGGGTGGTGAGCAGGTCGTCGGCCATGCCGGTGGCCAGCCTCGCCATCAGGTCGGCGGTGGCGGGAGCGACCAGGATGGTGTCGGCCCAGCGGGCCAGCTCGATGTGTCCCATGCCGGCCTCGGCCTCCGGGTCGAGCAGCGAGGTGCGCACCGGCTCGCCGGTCAGCGCCTGCAGGGTCAACGGGGTGATGAAGGCCTGGGCACCCTCGGTCATCACCACGCGCACCTCGGCGCCGGCCTGCCGGAGCAGGCGGGCGAGCTGGGCGCTCTTGTAGGCGGCGATGCCGGCGCTGATGCCGAGCAGGACTCTGCGACCGGCGATGCCGGTTTCGGAAGGCGATGACATGGGCATGTTCCAGGGCGCTGTTGTCAGCCGTCTACCTTACCACTGGCGCCACACCTTGCGTAGACGAGGGAGCGGCTACACTGAGCTCAGGACGGCAGGGCAGGGAGGCGAGGATGTCGATCAGGGACTGGCCGGAGGGCGAGCGCCCCCGGGAGAAGCTGCTGGCGTTGGGGCCCGAGGTCCTCTCGGATGCCGAGCTGCTGGCCATCTTCCTGCGGGTGGGGGTGGAGGGGCGCACGGCGGTGGACCTGGCGCGGGACCTGCTGGCCACCTTCGGCGGCCTGCGCCAGCTGCTCGAGGCCGACCGCCAGCGCTTCTGCGCGGCGCACGGGATGGGGACCGCCAAGTACGCCCAGCTGCAGGCCACCCTGGAGCTGTCGCGACGCCACCTGGCCAGCCAGCTGGCGCGTGGCGAGGCGCTCACCTCGCCGACCCTGGTGCGGGCCTACCTCTCCGCGCAGCTGCGCCACCTGGGGCACGAGGAGTTCGCCGCCCTGTTCCTCGACAGCCAGCACCGGGTGATCCGCTACGAGTCGCTGTTCCGCGGCACACTGGACAGCGCCTCGGTCTATCCCCGGGAGGTGGCGCGCCGCGCCCTGGAGCTGGGCGCGGGGGCGATCATCTTCGCCCATAACCACCCGTCCGGCGTGGCCGAGCCCAGTGACGCCGACCGGCGCATCACCGAGCGGCTGCGCGAGGCGCTCGGGCTCTTCGAGATCCGCGTGCTGGACCACTTCGTGGTCGGGGATGGCGAGGTGGTCTCCTTCGCCGAACGCGGCTGGTTGTAGCGCTTTCGCGAGGGCTTCGCCAGCGCTTCTTCGGGCGCTTTGAGCTAGCGCTTCTTCGGGCGCTTTGATAAAGTGCGCGCCCGGCTGCGCTCGATCAGTGTCGAGATCGCAGGTACCCGATTCTGCCGTCGACTCTCCTTCGTGCCGCCACCGACGACGCGGCGTGATGCCACGCCCCCGTCGGATGACCGCGATATGCTTGCCCGGCGAGGCGCTCTCTGGTATAAAGTGCAGCCTTTGAATTCCCTTGGGTCAAATTTCACGGGATCTCCCGGTTTGCCCGACAGGTTTTGAACACTCAGGGTTCATGCCAGCACATGAACACCTGGCCCAGCGGTTGGAGGCTCCAATGTCAAAAGTATGTCAGGTTACCGGCAAGCGCCCGGTGACTGGTAACAACGTATCACACTCCCAGCGCAAGACCCGCCGTCGGTTCCTGCCGAACCTGCACACCCATCGCTTCTGGGTGGAGTCCGAGGGCCGCTTCGTCAAGCTGCGCGTCTCCTCCAAGGGCATGCGCATCATCGACAAGAAGGGCATCGAGGCGGTGCTCGGCGACATTCGCAAGCGCGGCGACGCCGTCTAAGCGATCCGCTTTCCAGCGATTATCCCTTAATCGACTACCCCGGGAGCAACAGTCATGCGTGACAAGATCAAGCTGGTGTCCAGTGCCGGTACCGGCCACTTCTACACCACCGACAAGAACAAGCGGAACACTCCGGACAAGCTCGAGTTCAAGAAGTACGACCCGGTGGTCCGCAAGCACGTGATGTACAAGGAAGCCAAGATCAAGTAAGCCTTGGTCGTCTTCCGCAGGTGTTCTTGCCTGTCCTCCTGAACCCGGCCCCGTGGTCGGGTTCAGGCGTTTCCGAGGCCCCCGCCGCCCATGCCTGAACTGCCAGAAGTCGAGACCACCCGCCGCGGCATCGCCCCCCATGTCGAGGGGCGCGAGGTCAGCGAGGTGATCGTGCGCCAGCCTCGGCTGCGCGTGCCGGTGCCGACGGACCTGGTCGACCGGCCGGTGGGCGCCCGGGTGGGCGCGCTCGCCCGGCGCGCCAAGTACCTGCTGGTGCCGCTCGAGGGCGAGGCGCCGGGCACCCTGCTCTGGCACCTGGGCATGTCCGGCAGCCTGCGCATCGTGCGGATCGGCGAACTGCCCAGGAAGCATGACCACATCGACCTGGTGCTCGACGACGGGGCGATCCTTCGCTACCACGATCCGCGTCGCTTCGGCTTCGTCGACTGGCTCGCCGGAACCCCGGAGCAGGATCCGCGCCTCTCGCGGCTGGGCCCCGAGCCGCTCTCCGCGGCCTTCGACGGGGAGCGGCTGTTCTCCCGCTCCCGCGGCCGTCGCCTGGCGGTGAAGCCCTTCCTGATGGACAACGCCGTGGTGGTCGGGGTGGGCAACATCTACGCCGCCGAGGCGCTCTTCCTGGCCGGCGTCGACCCGCGCCGCGCCGCGGGCCGCATCTCCCGCGAGCGCTACGAGCGCCTGGCCGGCGCCGTGAAGGAGGTCCTGGCGGCGGCCATCACCCAGGGCGGTACCACCCTGCGCGACTTCGTCGGCGGCACCGGCGAGCCCGGCTACTTCAAGCAGCGGCTCAACGTCTACGGCCGCGATGGCCAGCCCTGTCGCCGCTGCGGCGGCGAACTTCGCCTGGTGACCCTGGGCCAGCGGGCGAGCGTCTTCTGCCCCCGCTGCCAGACCTGATCCGGCCCACTCCCCCTTTCCTCGAGGCAAGCCCATGACCCTGCAATCCCTGCGCCTGAAGAAGCACGCCGACCGCCGCCTCAAGGCGGGCCACCTGTGGCTCTATTCCAACGAGGTGGACACCGCGGCCACGCCGCTCAAGGGCATGGCGCCCGGCGAGCAGGTGGTGGTGGAGGCCGCCAACGGCAAGGCCATGGGGATCGCCTACGTCAACCCCAACTCGCTGATCTGTGCCCGGATGGTCTCCCGGGACCCGGCCCAGGGGCTCGACCGCTCGCTGCTGGTGCATCGGCTCAACCAGGCGCTGGCACTGCGCCAGCGGCTCTTCGACAAGCCCTTCTATCGCCTGGTGCACGGTGAGGGTGACCTGCTGCCGGGGCTGGTGATCGACCGTTTCGGCGACGTGCTGGTGGTCCAGCTCAACACCGCCGGCATGCAGGCGGTTGTGGCCGAGCTGCTCGATGCCCTGGACAAGGTGCTCTCGCCCCGTGCGGTGGTGCTGCGCAACGACACCAGCGGCCGCCGCCAGGAGGGCCTCGAGCTCTCCGTCGAGGTGGTCAAGGGGGAGCTGCCGGACCCGGTACTGATCGAGGAGAACGGCGTGCGCTTCAGCGTCCCGGTCCTCGACGGCCAGAAGACCGGCTGGTTCTACGACCACCGGGTCAACCGCGCCTGGCTCAACGGTCTGGTGGCCGGCAAGCGCGTACTGGACCTGTTCAGCTACGTGGGCGGCTGGGGCGTGCAGGCGGCCGCCAGCGGGGCCAGCGAGGTGCTCTGTGTGGACGCCTCGGCGTCGGCCCTGGAGCGGGTCGCCGAGAATGCCGCGCTGAACGGTCTGCACGAGCAGGTGGCGGTGGGCGAGGGCGATGCCTTCGAAGCCCTGGCCGCCCTGCGTGCCGATGGCGAGCAGTTTGACGTGGTGATCCTCGACCCCCCGGCCTTCATCAAGAAGCGCAAGGACATCCCCAATGGCGAGCGCGCCTACGGCAAGCTCAACCGCGAGGCGATGCGCCTGCTCGGCCGCGATGGCCTGCTGCTGTCGGCCTCCTGTTCCATGCACCTGGCGCCCGAGCGCCTGGTGGACGTGGTGCGCGGCGCGGTTCGCCATCAGGATCGCCAGGGGCAGATCCTCTTCCAGGGGCATCAGGGGCCGGATCATCCGGTGCACCCGGCGATTCCCGAGACCAGCTACCTCAAGGCCCTCGGCGTGAGGGTGTTCCGGGACTGACCATGGCCAACGACTCGATTCGCGTCTTCGCCCACTCCAATGCGCTGCTGGTCAGCCACGTCCACAACCTGCTGGAGGCGGCGGGCATCCCGGCGCGACTGCACAACATGACGCTGGGCGGCGGGGCCGGCGAGCTGCCGCTGGGCGAGTGCGAGCCGGAGGTGTGGGTCAGGCCCCACAATCGGCAACGTGCCGAGGCGCTGATCCGCGACGCCCTGGACGGGATCAGCGCGGCCCCGGGCTGGACCTGCCCCGGCTGCGGCGAGGCTCTGGAGGGGGCCTTCGAATCCTGCTGGAACTGCGGCACGCACCGACCCTGAGTGGATGGCGGATGCTGCCGATCGTGCCGCGGCGCCGTCGTGGAGGATCGACCGGAGCGGTTTTTCTTCCCCCTTGCCTCTCGGCAGAAGAATTTCCTGGTAAAGGCGCGCCTTTCCTGGTGTGTTGCCGTTCTGTCGCGTGGACTCTGCGTGGATGGACTGCCTGTGCTGTAATGGGGTGACACCCCCCCATCGCGTTCAGGAGACTGCCATGCGGATAGCCGTGCCCCGGGAGATCAAGACCCACGAGTACCGTGTCGCCCTCACCCCCACCGGGGCCCGGGAACTGGTGGCGCGGGGCCATTCGGTCACCGTCCAGGCCGGCGCCGGCGAGGGTGCCGGCTTCCCCGATGCCGCCTACGAGGCGGCGGGTGCCCGCCTCGAGCCCGAGGTGGCAAGGGTCTGGGAGGCGGCCGAGCTGATCCTCAAGGTCAAGGAGCCCCAGGCGGAGGAGGTGGCACGGCTGAGCCGGGGCCAGACGCTCTTCACCTACCTGCACCTGGCCGCCGAGGAGACGCTGACCCGCGGGCTGATGGCGAGCGGGGCCACCTGCATCGCCTACGAAACCGTCACCGACCGCCAGGGCGGCCTGCCGCTGCTGGCGCCGATGAGCACCGTGGCCGGCCGCATGGCCATCCAGGCCGGTGCCCATGGGCTGGAGAAGGCCCAGGGCGGCGCCGGGGTGCTGCTCCCCGGGGTGCCCGGCGTGGCGCCGGCCCGGGTGGCGGTGATCGGCGGGGGCGTGGTGGGCGAGAACGCCGCGCGCATGGCGCTGGGCCTGGGCGCGGAGGTGACGGTGCTCGACACCTCCATCCCGCGGCTGGAGACCCTCGACGACCGCTACCAGGGGCGCATGAAGACGGCGTTCTCCACCGCCGACGCCATCGACGAGGTGGTCCGCGAGAGCGACCTGATCGTCGGCGCCGTGCTGATCCCGGGGGCCGCCGCGCCCAAGCTGATCACCCGCGCCATGCTCGCCGAGATGAAGCCCGGCAGCGTGCTGGTGGACGTGGCCATCGACCAGGGCGGCTGCTTCGAGACCAGTCGCCCCACCACCCATGCCGACCCCACCTATCTCGTCGACGGCATCGTGCACTACTGCGTGGCCAACATGCCGGGGGCGGTGGCGCGCACCTCCACCCAGGCGCTGACCAACGCCACCCTGCCGTTCGTGCTCGCCCTGGCCGACAAGGGCTGGCAGCAGGCGCTGGCCGACGATCCCCACTTCGCCGCGGGCCTCAACGTCCACGACGGCCGGGTGACCTACCATGCGGTGGCCGAGGTTTTCGGGTTGGAGGATGTCGCGCCAGAGAAGCTGCTGGACTGATGCCTTGGCGGGCATCACCGAAGTGAGCGGCGCCGGGGATAGGCCGTAGAGGAGGTCCTACGCCAGGGAGGGCGTCGGTAGCGCCCAGGGATGATGAGATGGTCTCCTCCCCCTTTAACGGCGTCGCAATGCGCCAGAATGGAAGAGACATCCATTCAAGGATCGGGCG
>NZ_JACHZF010000021.1 GCF_014193375.1 Halomonas campaniensis | reverse complement strand
TGGCTGAACCCGGACCAGGAAGACCCGCTGGTTCAACGCGATCAGCGATTAGAAGCCGCCTGATTCCAGGTTCCAACAATCTTGACAGGCATCGCCCTGGAGATGCCGGTGATCGGCCTGCTGGTGCTGGCGATCATCATCGTCGGCCTGGTCGCCCGGGTGGCCATGCCCTTCCGGTTGCCCACCTCGCTGTTCGCCATCGTGGTGGGGACCGCCATGGCCTACCTGATCGGCGACGCCGGCGGCGAGCGCTTCAGCGACGCCTTCACCCATCTGGGCTTCTACCCGCTGCTGCCCAACCTGGCCTGGTTCGAGGGCCTGGGGCTGCTCTTCACGGGCATGCTGGCGGTGCTCACCGTGGTGCTGCCGATCACCCTGTACAACGCCATCGAGACCATGAACAACGTCGAGGCCATGGAGGCCGCCGGCGACAAGTACGACGTGCGCGAGTGCCAGGCGGTGGACGGCGCCGGCACCATGATCGGCGCCCTGTTCGGCGGGGTCTTCCCCACCACCGTCTACATCGCCACCGTGGGCGCCAAGTGGATGGGCGCCGGGCGCGGCTACAGCCTGCTCAACGGGGCCGTCTATGCCATTGCCACCATGTTCGGCCTGATCGCGGCACTCGCCGCCATCATCCCGGTGTCGGTGGTGGCGCCGATCCTGGTGTTCGTCGGCATGTCGATGATCGCCACGGCCTTCCAGAGCAATGACACCCGCTACTATCCGGCGGTGGCCCTGGCCATGCTGCCCTACTTCGCCAACTATGTGATGACCCGCTTCAACCGCGCCGCCGAGGAGACGGTGACCGGGATCTCGGCCGGCATCGTGCCGATCGGCCAGGGGGCCATGTTCATGGCGATCCTGATCGGCGCCATGACGGTCTCGGTGATCGACCACCAGTTCCGCCGCGCCGCCGCCTTCGCCGGCGTGGCCGCGGGCTTCTCCTTCTTCGGCCTGATGCACGCCCCGGCGCTCGCCCTCAATGCCGCCCCGGACTACGTCATGGGTTACCTGGTGATGGGGGCGCTGTTCCTCTACTTCGCCTGGCAGCAGCAGCGCCTGGCCGCCGGCCGGACCTGAACACACAGGCGCCGGGGCATCCTGCCCCGGCGCGCTGGTGGGTTGGTCTCCGGGCCTCCTGCCCGGCAGTGGGAGCCTCAGGCCTCAGTTGGCCTCATCGGTGTCGTCGTCACCGCCGATCATGCCCCGCAGCCGGTCCTTGACCGCCTCGAGGCGCCCCTTGGCCGGCTCCGCGGCACGCTCCGTGGCACGATCCAGGCCCGGGGCCTTGGTCTTGCCCTCCTCGTCGACCTCGGTATCGGCCTCGATCCCCGCCTCGGCGTCCACCTCGGTGTCGGCTTCCAGACCTGACTCGGCGTCGGTCTCGGTCTCCAGGCCCGACTCGGCGTCGGTCTCGGCCTCCACGCCCGACTCGGCGTCGGTCTCGGTCTCCACGCCCGACTCGGCGTCGGTCTCGGTCTCCAGGCCCGACTCGGCGTCGGTCTCGGCCTCCACACCCGCCTCGGCGTCGGTCTCGGCCTCCAGGCCCGACTCGGCGTCGGCGTCCATACCGGCAACGGCCTCCAGGCCCGACTCGGCGCCGGCGTCCAGACCGGCATCGGCCTCCAGGCCCGACTCGGCGTCGGCGTCCATACCGGCATCGGCCTCCAGGCCCGACTCGGCGTCGGCGTCCATACCGGCATCGGCCTCGCCATCGACACCGCTATCGGCGTCACCCTCGACACCGCCCTCGGCATCACCGACGGCGTCCCCATCGGTGTCAGCGCCATCGGCACTCCCGGCGCTATCACCACCTTCGGCGACGCCGTCGGCGGCCGCCAGCAGCAGTGTGTCACTGGACTGGGTCATCGTGGGAGATGAGGAAAGATCGGTCGACAACGACTCATCTTCCAGGCCCATGGCGTGGGCCTGGACGGTCATGCCGGAGAAGATCAGCGCCATGCTGGCAGCCAGGGTCTTGAGTTTCATGATGCGCCTCCTTGTGCCCCGCCGGGGGGCGGGCCTCCATGTTCAAGGGTGACTCGTCCCTGAGTCGCTCGGCCCCGGGGGGGCCGGTTCCTGCCATGAACAAGCGAGCGGCATGCCAGCAAGAAGAATTGATCTGCAAGGTCAAATAGTTAACCTAACACCACGCCACGAGGCGAGGCGCGGTGCAGCAGGAAGTTGGCCCTATCTGTCGGCAGGAGGCGACGATCCCGGGAGGAAAACCGCGGACAGGGCCAGTTCGTCGGACGAAGGTCGCGTCTGGAAATCGCGACAGGGCCGGCGGGATCGATGGGCGCGCACTTGCCGCCCATCAGGTCGTTCAGCCGCGGGGCGCTGCCGCCGCTCAGGGGCCACTCCGGGGTGTCGTGAATCAACTGCCGACAGTAGAGGGCTGCCGCCTGGGGCTGGCCAGGATCCGTCGCAGCACCTGCCAGGCGGCCAGCCCGGCCAGCAGGTTGCCCACCGCCGCCCCCGCGGCGAGCCCGGCCAGCCCCCCCAGCCAGGCGCCGATGCCCAGGCACGGCAGGTAGAAGAGAAACAGCCGCGCCCCGGACATCAGCATCGCGCGCAGCGGCCAGCCCAGCGCGTTGCCCGCCGAGACCACGAGCATGCAGACGCCGAGCGCGGCATAGCTCGGCAGCAGGAAGCGGATCAGCAGCGCCAGGTCGTCCCGGACCTCCACGTTGCCGGAGAGCGCCAGCGCCACCCAGGGCGCCGCCGCCGCCATGACCAGCCCGAGCCCCAGCTGCCAGACCACCACGACCCGCAGGGCGAGGCGCATCAGCCGGTGCACCTGGTCCCAGTCGCCAGCCCCGTAGCAGCGCCCCAGCCAGGGGGGCAGCGACATGGTCATGGCCAGCACCACCATCAGCGAGAGCGTCTCGAGACGGCTCGCCAGCCCCCAGGCCGCCACCGATGCCTCGCCAAGGGTGGCCACCACCGAGATCGCCAGCATGGCGGCCAGGGGGGGCATCAGCTGGCTGACCATGGCCGGCCCGGCGATGCCGGCAAAGGGCCTGGCCGACGTCCGGGCCTCCCGACCCAGTCCCTGCCAGCTCAGCCAGTCGGTCTCGCGCAGCCGTCGGCCCAGCACCAGCAGGCCGCAGGAGAAGGCGATGGCGGTGGCCCAGGCCGCCCCGGGCAGGCCCAGCCCTTCCCAGTCGCCGACCCCGAAGATCAGCAGCGGGTCCAGCCCCAGGTTCACCAGGCTGGTCACCACCATCATCTTGCCCGGCAGCCAGGTATCGCCGTGGGCGCGGAACAGGCTGTAGCCGAAGTAGAGGGCCGCCCCCAGCCAGGCCGCGAGCAGCTGGGGCGCCCAGTAGGCCCGGATCAGCGCCAGGGTCGCGGCATCGGCGCCCAGGCGGCGAAAGACCGGTTCCTGGACGCCCCACAGCAGCAGCGCCAGCAGGGCGATGGTGCCGGTGCCGGCCAGCAGCACCAGGCTGCCGAGCCGTCGCGCCCTTGCCTCCTGGCCGGCGCCCAGGGCCCGGGAGATCAGCGCGGCGATGGCGATCCCCAGCCCCACCTGGATGCCGATGATCAGGAAGGAGAGCGGGAAGGTGAAGGACTGGGCGGCCAGGGGAGTGGTACCCAGGCGCGCAATGAAGGCACTGTCCACCAGCTGGAAGCCGAGCAGCGCCAGCACGCCGATCGCCATGGGCCAGGTCTGGCGCCACAGGACGAAGCCAAGGGGCTGCTCGGTATCAGATCGGATCGTCACTCGCGCTCCTGTCTCTTGCCGCTTCATCTCCGGTCGGCACGGCATCTGAATCCGCCCTGCCTGACAGCCGGACGTCCACACAGAACATCACCGGGTCGGCCGTATGCTCATCCAGCATCACGTGGTAGGAGTAGACCGGCACCGGCCGGTCGTCCCGGTCGCGCAGCACCAGGCGCCCCGGCGGGATCGCCCTGCCCTCGTGGAGCCACGCCTCGTGGTCACGAATCACCTGTCCACGCATGGCCTCGGGAATGATCAACGACTCCAGCCGGCGCCCCCGCGCCTCCTCGTAGCGATAGCCGTAGAGTCGCTCACTCTCCTCGTTCCAGAAGACCACCCGGCGCTCCCGGTCATAGCCCTGGACGGCGATGTTCGGCAGGCTCTCCAGCATCGCCCTGAACCGCTCCTCGCCGAGCCGCGCCTGCAGCTGCCCCATGTCGGCCTGACTGCCTGGCGCCCGCATGGTGCGCTGCCACTGCCAGGCGGCCAGCCCCATCAGCGCCAATCCCGCCACCATCAGCAGGGCGCCCGGGGGGCGCGAGTGCACCACCACGGAGGCCACCAGAAGCCCCACGGCGGCAGTCGCAAGCCCGATGGAACGACCGGCACTGCACTTCCTCATGGCTGGCATGGCGCCTCTTCTCCCGTGAATCCTGCCCCTGGATGACGCCGCGCATGGTAGCGCTTTTCTCGGGTCAGGCCCATAACGACGCCACCCCCGGGATTGCCGGGGGTGGCGTCTTGCGGGGATCGGGGTCCCCGGGCGTGCCTGGCTTACTGGCGAACGCCCTCGAAGGTGACGTAGAGCTCGAGCTCGTGCATCACCTCGGGGAAGGCGCTCATGTCGATGCCGAAGTCGGCCAGGGTCAGCATGGTGCTGCCCTCGAAACCGGCGCGGTAGCCGCCCCAGGGGTCCTCGCCCTCGCCCATCAGGGTCACCGGCATCTCGATCTCGCGGGTCTCGCCCTTGAGGGTCAGGTCGCCGGTCAGGGTCCCCTCGTTGTCGCCGGACGGCTCGAAGCCGGTGGTGACGAAGGTGGCGGTCGGATGGTCGCCGGCGCTCAGGAAGTCGTCACTGAGGAAGTGGCGGTCACGCTCGGCGTGGTTGGTGTTGAGGCTGTTGACGTTGACCTCCATCTCGACGCTGGACGCCTCGAGGTTCTCGGGGTCGTAGTGGAACTGGCCGGAGAACTCCTCGAAGTTGCCGAGGATGTAGGAGTAGCCGAGGTGGTTGATCTTGAACTGGATGAAGGCGTGCTGGCCCTCGGTATCCACCGCGTAGTCGGCGGCGTGGACCTGGCCGATGCCCACCAGGGCGGTGGCGGCCAGGGCGGTAGCGATGGCAGTCTTCTTCAGCATGTCGAGTTCCTCGTGCAGGATGGTCGTCTCGGGGGTGCCTCGGGCCAGGGGCCGTCGGCGAGTCTTGCAACGGTGCGGACGGCTCAGGGACGCCGGGACCGCGCCGGATGGATCATGCGAGTCAGGGTATCGTGGCGATCCAGGAAGTGATGCTTGAGCGCCGCCAGGAGGTGTCCGCCGGCCAGTACCATCAGCGCCAGGGCCGCGTACCAGTGCACCTCGCCGGCGATACTCTCCTGATTGGGCAGGCCGCTGATCAGCGCCGGCACCTCGAACCAGTCGAAGACGCTGATGCCCCGGCCACGGGCCGTGGAGATCAGGTAGCCGCTGACCAGCACCACCAGCAGCAGGCCATAGAGCAGCACATGGCCCAGGTGAGCCGCCAGCCGCTCCAGGCGGCTGCCCTGTGATGCCGGGGTCGGGTTCAGGAACCGCCAGGCCAGCCTGAGCAGGGTCGCGAACAGCAGCAGGATGCCGATCGAGCGGTGCCACCAGGGGCCCAGGTTATACCAGGGATCGAAGTAGCCGAGGCCGGTCATCCACCAGCCCAGCGCGAACAGCCCCACGATGGTCAGGGCGCTGAGCCAGTGCAGTACGATGCTGACGATGCCCCACCCGCTTCGGGTATTCCGCCACATGATGCGGCTCCTCGTTGCCTTGGACTGGGCGAAGCTTACCGCAGCGCACCATCAGCTTCTGCTGAAAAATGCCGAACCAACCATTCGGAAAAACCGCACGCGGCCCGCCACGCCGGGCGTGGCGGGCCGCATGGGCACGGGCCGGTTCAGTGCTTGCCGAGCAGCTCGAGCAGGCGCCGGGCGGCCGGCGCACTGGAGGCCGGATTCTGGCCGGTCACCAGCAGGCCATCGCAGACCTCGAAGGGCGCGAAGTCGTCAGCGCTGCGCTCGTAGCGCCCCCCCTGGGCCTTGAGGGCATCCTCGAGCAGATGGGGCACCACCTCGGTCAGGCCCACGGCGTCCTCCTCGCTGTTGGCGAAGCCGGTGACCCGCTTGCCCTTGACCAGCGGCTCGCCCTCGGGGGTACGCACCCCGAGCAGCACCGTGGGCGCATGGCACACCGCACCCACCGGGCGGTCGGCGGCCAGGAAGCCCTCGATGAGCCGCTTGACGTCGCCATTCTCGGTGAGGTCCCAGAGCGGGCCATGGCCACCCGGGAAGAAGAGCGCGTCGAAGTCGCCCACCTCGACCTCGGCGAGCCGTTGCGTGCTGGCCAGCTGCGCCTTGGCCGCGTCATCCGCATCGAAGCGGCGGGTCTCCTCGGTGAGGGCCTCCTCGGCCAGGGAGTTGGGATCCACCGGGGGCTGGCCGCCCTTGGGCGAGGCCAGGGTGATCTCGGCGCCGGCGTCCTTGAAGACATAGTAGGGCGCCGCGAACTCCTCGAGCCAGAAGCCGGTGGAGTGACCGGTATCGCCCATGCGGTCGTGGGACGTCAGTACCATCAGGATCTTCATCATTGCCCTCCTTGGGCGGCAGTGAATGCGTGCCCTGATGAGATGGCGACAATCGCCGAGAGTTCAAGGCCAGACACGGCAACGCCCGCCCCGCCGAGAGCGGAACGGGCGTCGAGACGTGCCGGGGCGTGGGCTACAGCAGGGCGTCGAGGCCCCGGGCCAGGTCGGTGCGGATGTCATCGATGGCTTCCAGCCCCACCGCCACGCGGATCAGTCCCTCGGAGATGCCGGCGATACGCTTCTGGTCATCGGAGAGACGGCCGTGGGTGGTGGTGGCGGGATGGGTGATGGTGGTCTTCACGTCCCCCAGGTTGCCGGTGATGGAGAGCAGCCGGGTGGCGTCGATCACCGACCAGGCCGCCTCCCGCCCCCCCTTCACCTCGAAGCCGAGCACCGCGCCGAAGCCCTGCTGCTGGCGGGCGGCGAGCTCATGCTGGGGGTGGCTGGCCAGGCCGCTGTAGTGAACGCGGGCCACGGCCGGGTGGGTCTCCAGCCACTCGGCCAGCGCCTGGGCATTCTCGCAGTGGGCCTTCATGCGCAGTGCCAGGGTCTCGAGCCCCTTGGTGAAGATCCAGGCGTTGAAGGGGCTCAGGCAGGGCCCACAGGTGCGCACTACCCCGAACAGCTCCTCGAGCTCCTTGTCGCGACCCACCACGGCGCCGCCGATCGCCCTGCCCTGGCCGTCCAGGTACTTGGTGGCGGAGTGGATCACCAGGTCGGCACCCAGCGAGATGGGCCGCTGCAGCGCCGGGGTCAGGAAGCAGTTGTCGATGGCCAGCAGCGCCCCGTGGCGATGGGCGATCTCGGCCAGCGCCGCGATATCCACCACCTCGGAGAGGGGGTTCGACGGCGTCTCGGCGAACAGCAGCTTGGTCGCCGGGGTCATCGCCGCCTCCCAGGCGGCGAGGTCGGCGAGCTCCACGTAGCGGGTGGTGATGCCGAACTTGCCCAGGTACTTATCGAACAGGCTCACGGTGGAGCCGAACAGCGAGCGCGAGGCCACGATCTCGTCACCGGCCGACAGCAGCGCCAGAGCCGTGGAGAGGATCGCCGCCATCCCCGAGCTGGTGGCCACGCAGCGCTCCCCGCCCTCCATGGCGGCCAGGCGCTGCTCGAAGGTGCGCACCGTGGGATTGGTGAAGCGCGAGTAGACGTTGCCCGGCGCCTCGCCGCTGAACTTGGCCGCGGCCTCGGCGGCACTGCCGTAGACGAAGCTCGAGGTCGGGAAGATCGGCTCGCCATGCTCCTGTTCATGGGTGCGCACATGGCCGGCACGAATCGCCAGGGTCTCCAGCGCCCACTCGTCGTCTTTCGCCTGTTGCTGATCCATCGTGGGCCCCTCAGTCGTCGATGTCATCGTCCTGGTTGTGCATTCCCACCAGCGCATGGTCGCCGGCGCTCTGCTGCTGCTTGGCGTCGTCGCTGCGGGAGGCCTCCAGCTCGGCCAGGTAGGCGTCGTCGATGTCGCCGGTGACGTAGCGGCCGTCGAACACCGAGCAGTCGAAGGCCTCGAGGTTCGGGTTGACCTCGCGGCAGGCGCTCTTCAGGTCCTCGAGGTCCTGATAGAAGATGCGGTCGGCGCCGATCAGCTCTCCCACCTCGGCCTCGCTGCGGCCATGGGCGATCAGCTCGCTGGCCGCCGGCATGTCGATGCCGTAGACGTTGGGGTAGCGCACCGGCGGCGCGGCGGAGGCGAAGTAGACCTTGTTGGCGCCGGCCTCCCGGGCCATCTGGATGATCTGCTTGCAGGTGGTGCCGCGCACGATGGAGTCGTCGACCAGCAGGACGTTCTTGCCCTTGAACTCGATGTCGATGGCGTTGAGCTTCTGGCGCACCGACTTCTTGCGCTGGGTCTGGCCCGGCATGATGAAGGTACGGCCGATATAGCGGTTCTTCATGAAGCCCTCGCGGTAGGTCACCCCCAGGTGCTGGGCCAGCTCCAGCGCCGAGGTGCGCGAGGTATCCGGGATCGGGATCACCACGTCGATGTCATGCTCCGGCCACTCCGCCTGGATGCGATCCCCCAGCTTGCGGCCCATCTGCATGCGGGTGCCGTAGACGTAGGCGCCGTCGAGGATGGAGTCGGGACGCGCCAGGTAGACGTGCTCGAAGATGCACGGCGCCAGGGAGGGACGGTCGGCGCACTGCTGGGTATGGATCTCGCCCGCCATGTCGACGAAGATCGCCTCGCCGGGATCGAGGTCGCGGTGCAGCTCGAAGCCGCCCACGTCCAGGGCCACCGACTCCGAGGCGATCATCACCTCCTGGCCGACGCCCTCGTCGCGGGTGCCGAAGACCACCGGCCGGATGCCGTTGGGGTCGCGGAAGGCCACCAGGCCCACGCCGTTGATGATCGCCACGGCGGCATAGCCGCCCTTGCAGCGACGATGCACGCGGCGTACCGCGTCGAAGATGTCGCCGGGCTCCAGGTGCAGCCCCTGCTTGCCCAGCTCGTGGGCGAAGACGTTGAGCAGCACCTCGGAGTCGGAGCTGGTGTTGATGTGGCGCAGGTCCGAGGAGAACAGCTCCTGCTTGAGCTGCTCTGAGTTGGTCAGATTGCCATTGTGGGCCAGGCTGATGCCGTAGGGCGAATTGACGTAAAACGGCTGTGACTCCGCCTCGCTGGAAGAGCCGGCGGTGGGATAGCGCACGTGGCCGATGCCCAGGTTGCCCTTCAGCCGCGCCATGTGGCGGGTGTGGAAGACGTCCCGCACCAGGCCGTTGCTCTTGCGCAGCAGGAAGCGGCCCTCATGCCAGGTCATCATGCCGGCGGCGTCCTGTCCGCGATGCTGAAGCACCGTCAGGGCGTCATAGATGCCCTGGTTCACCGCCTGCTTGGCCATCAGGCCCACGATACCGCACATTCCACCTTACCTCGCTTGCCGGGAACTTGCTGTGAAGAGTAGCGGCGGCACCGGCTGGCCGGGCCGCCCGGAATTCATTCGTCGGGGGGTGCCGCGTCATTGCCCGCCCCGTCGCCGCGCCCGGGCAGGGAGATCTCGCGCAGGGACTCCGGCGCCTCGGGCAGGCGCCCCTCCCTCGCCTCGAACTGGCTCACCGCCCAGTCGCGCAGCTGCTCGAAGGTCGGCCTGAGCTGGGCGTCGCGCCACGCCTCGAGCTGGGCCAGCGGCGTCAGGCTGATCAGGATGGTGGCCAGCACCAGGATCGCCGCCCCCTTGGCGGCGCCGAAGCCGGCCCCCATGACCCGGTTGAACAGGCCCATGCCGACCCACTCCACCGCGGCATGGATCAGCCGGATGACGATGCCGCAGAGCAGGATCACCGCGAAGATCACCAGCACGAAGGCCAGCACCAGGCGGCCATCGGCGTTGTCGATCAGGCCAGACAGCAGGTCCGCCACGGGCTCGGCGAGCAGCCGGGCGGCCAGCAGCGCGATGATCCAGGCCGCCAGGCCCAGGGCCTCGCGGATCAGCCCGCGCATGAAGCCGGTCACGGCGGTCACCGTGAGCAGGCCGATGAAGATCCAGTCCAGCCAGGTCAGCGCCATGCTCAGTTCCTTACCCGGACCAGCAGGCCCTGGAGGTTGGCACGGGACTTGAGCTCGCCCATGGCGCGCTCGCCGGCCTCGGAGCTGTCATAGGGCCCCACGTAGACCGTGGTCAGGTTGTTGTCGCGGGGACGGCTGAAGACGCTGAAGCCCTCCTCGCGAAGCTGGGACTCGAGGCGTTCGGCATTGGCCGGCTCGCCGAAGCTGCCGACCTGCACCGCCCACTCCCCCGAGGCGACCGCGGCAGCGGGCGCCGCACTCTCGCTGGCCTCGCCGGCCAGGCGCTGGTCGGCCGCGCGGGCCAGTTCGGCGATGGGATCGGCGGGCGGCGTCTCGGCGGGCGGCTCGGGCGCCTGGGACACCACAGCCTCGCTGGCGTCCGGCTCCACCACCGGGGGCTCGGACGCCGGCTCGGCCTGGGCCACCTGCTCCGCCGCCGCATCGTCGACCTCCTCGACCGACGGGGCCTGGTCATCCTCCCGTGACACCAGCGGCGCCCCGATCTCGCCGAGGCTCTCCGGGGGACGGGGCGCCGGGACGTCGCGGCGCTCCACGTCGACGGGCTGCTCGATGGTCAGCACCGGCTGGGGCCGCTCGCTGCGCGGGGCCGGCTCGTCGAACAGCATGGGCACGAAGATCACCGCCAGGGCGATCAGGATCACCGCCCCGCTGAGACGCTCCCGCATTCCGTATTTCATGACACTCCCTCGCTGCGCATGTCGTTTCCCTCAGTCTGCGCCGTCGGCGATGCGCTCGCCAGCCGCCCCGGCAGCACCTCGGCGACGGTGAAGAAGGAGCCGCAGACCAGCACCCGGTCCTCGGGCGCCAGCCGGCCTGCCAGCCAGTCGGCGCCGGCCGACGGCGAGTCGGCGCAGTGCAGCACCTCGGCGCCCAGGCGGTCGAGCCGGGCGGCGAGGTCCTCGGCCTTGCGGGCGCGGTCGCCCGCAAGGCTCGCCGTCACCCAGGCATCGACGGCCGGTATCAGGGCCGCCATGACGCCGTCGGCATCCTTGTCACCGAGCATCCCCAGCAGCGCGACGGTCCGTCCGGCACAGGGACGCGCGGCGAGGCGCGCCGCCAGGTAGCCGGCCGCATGGGGGTTGTGGCCCACGTCCAGGCACCACTGTCCCAGCCACTGCATGCGCCCGGGCAGGCGCACCTCGGCAAGCGCCCGGCGGCAGGCCTCGGCCTCGAGGGTCACGCCGGCAAGCTCGAGGGCCTTCAGCGCCGTGGCGGCGTTGTCCAGGGGCAGGCCGGGGTCGGGAAGGCCCTCGTCCCAGCGGAAGTCCTCGCCAAGCGCGTAGACGGGAGCACCCAGCGAATCGGCCACCTCCCGCACGCTGGCGGGCAGGTCGCGGCTGCCCAGCACCGCGGGGCGGCCGGGCCGCAGGATGCCCGCCTTTTCGCGGCCGATCTGCTCGAGGTCCGTGCCGAGGAAGGCGGCATGGTCCTGCGCCACGGTGGTGACCACCGCCACGTCCGGGTCGATGACGTTGACCGCGTCGAGCCGGCCGCCGAGCCCCACCTCGAGGATGGCGAGATCGGGCGACCGCTGCGCCATGGCCCAGAGGGCCCCGAGGGTCCCCACCTCGAAGTAGGTCAGGCTGACCGGCTCGCCGGCCAGACGCGCCCGCTCCACGGCCGTGAAGCCGTCGATCAGCAGGCCATCGTCGGCCTCCTGGCCATCGAGACGCAGGCGCTCGTTGTAGCGGATCAGGTGCGGCGAGGTGTAGGCGGCGGTGGAGAGGCCGTGGGCCCGGGCCAGCGCCTCCAGCATGGCCACGGTGGAGCCCTTGCCGTTGGTGCCGGCCACGGTGATCACCCGCCTGGCCAGCGGCCGCGCCAGCAGTCCCATGCGGCGGGCGACCTCGGCCACGCGATCGAGGCCGAGGTCGATGCCCACCGGATGGGCGGCTTCCAGCCGGGCCAGCCAGGCATCCAGGGTGGTGGGCAGGGCCGCGTCAGTCATCGCCAGGATCAGCGACGGGCAGCGTCGTGCCCGTCACGGCCGCCGTCCTCGGCGGGCTCGTCGGCACCGGGGGCGGACGCCTCGCGGGGCTCCGAAGACTCGGCCGCCTCGACGTCCGGCGACTCGGCGGAGGTGGGCTCCTCGGCCTGCTCCGCGACGTCCACCAGGTCGGGCTCGTCGGGGAACGCCTCGGCGGGGCCGTTGGCGGGCTGGTGGGTCAGCTTGCGCAGCACGCCGCCCAGCCGTTCACGGATCTCGCTGCGGTGGACGATCATGTCGACGGTGCCGTGCTCGAGCAGGAACTCGCTGCGCTGGAAGCCCTCGGGCAGCTTCTCGCGGACCGTCTGCTCGATGACCCGGGGGCCGGCGAAGCCGATCAGCGCGTTGGGCTCGGCGACGTTGAGGTCGCCGAGCATGGCCAGGGACGCCGAGACGCCACCGAACACCGGGTCGGTCAGCACCGAGATGTAGGGCACGCCGGCCTGCTTGAGCCTCTCCAGCGCGGCCGAGGTCTTGGCCATCTGCATCAGCGAGAAGAGCGCCTCCTGCATGCGCGCCCCGCCGGAGGCGGAGAAGCAGATCAGCGGGATGCCCTCGTCGTGGGCCAGGGTCGCCGCACGCACGAACTTCTCGCCCACCACGGCCCCCATGGAACCGCCCATGAAGGTGAACTCGAAGGCCACCACCACCACCGGCAGGCCATCGAGGCTGCCGCGCATGGCGATCAGCGCGTCCTTCTCGCCGGTCTCCTTCTGGGCCGCCGTCAGGCGGTCCTTGTACTTCTTGGAGTCGCGGAACTTGAGGCGATCGACGGGCTCCACCTCGGCGGCCAGCTCCTCGCGGCCCTCCTTATCGAGGAACCAGTCCAGCCGCTTGCGGGCGGTCAGCCGCAGGTGATGGTCACACTTGGGGCAGACGTTATGGTGCTTCTCGAGTTCGGGTAGGTAGAGCACCGCCTCGCACTTGGGGCACTTGCGCCACAGGCCGTCGGGCACGCTGGCCCGGCGGTCCTTGCGCTGGATACGCCCCATGGAGGGCACGATCTTGTCTAGCCAGCTCATGTCAGAAAGGGTTCCGTCATGTGGTCGGCGCCCGGGAGACCCCGGGCGCATGAATCGAGTCGAATGGCGAAGGCCGGCGTCAGGCGGCGCTCATGGCGTCCAGGGCCTGGCGCATCTCGCCGAGCACCGCCTTGAGCTCGCCGGCGATCACCTCGGGGCGATCGGCATTCTCGGCGATACGGCTGACCAGCGCCGAGCCGACGATGACACCGTCGGCCACCTTGCCCACCTCGGCCGCCGAGGCGCCGTCACGGATGCCGAAGCCGACGCACAGCGGCAGGTCGGTCATCTCGCGCAGCGGCGCCAGGTGCTCGGCCACGTCCCGGGAATCGAGGATCGCCGAGCCGGTCACGCCCTTCAGCGAAACATAGTAGAGATAGCCCTCGCCGTGGGCGCATATTGTAGCGGCCCGGGCATTGGAAGTGGTAGGGGCAACGAGGAAGATCGAGGCCAGCCCGCGGGACTTGAGCAGTGGCCCGACCTCGTCGGCCTCCTCGGGCGGCATGTCCACGGTCAGCACGCCGTCGACGCCGGCCTCGGCGGCCTGGTCGGCGAAGGCGACGAGACCGATGCGCTCCATGGGGTTGAGGTACCCCATCAGCACCACCGGCGTGGTGGCGTCGGTCTGGCGAAACTCGCGCACCATCTCGAACAGGTGGGAGAGGCGAACGCCACGCTTGAGGGCGCGCTCGCAGGCCTTCTGGATCACCGGGCCGTCGGCCATGGGGTCGGAGAAGGGCACGCCCAGCTCGATGACGTCGGCGCCCGCCTCCACCAGGGCATGCATGAACCCCACGGTGTGCTCGGGGCCCGGGTCGCCGGCGGTGATGAAGGGGATCAGCGCGCGGCGGCCCTGGGACTTGAGCTCGGCGAAGCGTTGGTCGATACGGTTCATCATGGCCCCTTAGATCTCGATGCCGTCGATCTTGGCGACGGTGAGGATGTCCTTGTCGCCCCGACCGGACAGGTTGACGATGATGTTCTGGTCGGGACTCATGGTCGGCGCCAGCACCTTGGCGTAGGCCAGGGCGTGGGCGGTCTCCAGCGCGGGCATGATGCCCTCGACGTGGGTCAGCTCACGGAACGCCTCGAGCACCGCGTCGTCGTTGGCCGCCACGTAGTTGACGCGCCCCACGTCCTTCCACAGCGCGTGCTCGGGACCGACGCCCGGGTAGTCCAGGCCGGCGGAGACCGAGTGGGTGTCGGAGACCTGGCCGCCCTCGTCGGACATCAGGTAGGTGCGGTTGCCGTGCAGCACGCCGCGGGGGGCACCGGAGGCCAGCGGCGCCGCATGGCGGCCGGTCTCGACGCCGTCGCCGCCGGCCTCGACGCCGTACATCACCACCTCGTCGTCCTCGACGAAGGGATAGAAGAGCCCCATGGCATTGGAGCCGCCGCCCACGCAGGCGATCAGCGCGTCGGGCAGCTTGCCGAACTCCTCGAAGGACTGCCGGCGCGCCTCGCGACCCACCACGGAATTGAAGTCGCGCACCAGCATCGGATAGGGGTGCGGGCCCGCCACCGTGCCGATGATGTAGAAGGTGTCGTCGACGTTGGTCACCCAGTCGCGCAGCGCCTCGTTCATGGCGTCCTTGAGGGTGCGGGTGCCGGATTCCACGGCGATCACGTTGGCGCCCAGCAGGCGCATGCGGTAGACGTTGAGCTTCTGGCGCTGCACGTCCGCGGCGCCCATGTAGACGTCGCACTTGAGCCCCAGGCGCGCCGCCACGGTGGCCGTGGCCACGCCGTGCTGGCCGGCGCCGGTCTCGGCGATCACCCGCGGCTTGCCGCTCTTCTTGGCCAGCAGCGCCTGGCCGATGGTGTTGTTCACCTTGTGGGCGCCAGTGTGATTGAGGTCCTCGCGCTTGAGCCAGATCTGCGCCCCGCCCAGCTGCTTCGACCACCGCTCGGCATGGTAGAGCGGCGAAGGACGACCCACGTAGTGGGCCAGGTCATAGTCGAATTCCGCCTGGAAGGCCGGGTCGTCGCGAAGACTCAGGTAGGTCTTCTCCAGCTCGTCCAGGGCGAAGCTCAGGGTCTCCGAGACGAACCGGCCGCCGTAGGGGCCGAAGTGGCCGCGGGCATCCGGCAGTCGGGTCAGGTCACTGAACTTGCTCACGAAAGACACCTCACAGGTCGCCAGAAGGGCATGGGGATTGAAATCGATCATTGCACGCGTGCGGCCGAGGGGCGGGCTCCGGACAACGTGGGCTCAGTTCACCAGGCGGGCCGCGTCACCGCGTCGCACGGCCTCGAGAAAGGCCCGGATGCGCTCGGCATCCTTGACGCCGGGAGCGGCCTCCACGCCCCCCGAGACATCCACCGCGAAGGGCGTCACCCGGGCGATGGCCTCGGCCACGTTGTCGGCGCTCAGGCCTCCGGCGAGGATAACAGGTTTTGCCAGGCTTGCGGGGATCCGCGACCAGTCGAAGGTCTCCCCGGTGCCGCCGGGAACCCCGGGGCGATAGGCGTCGAGGAGCAGCGCCCGGGCCCCGCCATAGGCCGCGGCGGCGGCAGGCAGGTCGAGGCCGTCGCGCATGCGCAGCGCCTTGATCCAGGGGCGTGGCGCCCCCTCGCAGACCGCCGGCGGCTCGTCGCCGTGGAACTGCAGCAGGTCCAGGTGTGCGGCACAGCGCTCGATCAGCTCGGGGTCCTGGTCGACGAAGAGCCCCACCCGGGTGACGAAGGCGGGGACCCGCTCGGCCAGCTCGGCCAGACGGGCCTCGTCCACGGCGCGGCGGCTGCCCGGCCAGAGCACGAAGCCCAGGGCATCGGCCCCCGCGGCCACGGCGGCGTCGACGTCCTCGGGGCGTGTCAGGCCGCAGAGCTTGACGCGTGTTCGCTGCATCATGGCGTCCCGTCCTCCGCCGGGGTGAGGGAGGCCACCGGCCGGCCGCGGCGGAACTCGACCATGGGGCAGTCGGGCAACGGCCGCTGGCCGGTCCACTCGCCGAGGAAGGCCAGCAGGTTGGGACCCAGCGGCTCGGCGGGCAGGCCCCAGCTCTCGTCGTAGAGCGAATCCACGAAGTGCAGGCCACAGGCCGGCGCGGTGACGTCGGCGAGGGTGCGGTCCTTGAGGGCCATCAGCTCGGCCAGGTAGTCGTCGCCGCGCTCGCCGCGGCCCACGGTGACCAGGGCGCCGACGATGTTGCGGATCATGTGGTGCAGGAAGGCGTTGCCCTGGACGTCCACCACCACCAGCGGGCCGTGGCGATGGACCTCGATGAAGTGGAGGTGGCGCCAGGGGGTCTTCGACTGGCAGCCGGCGGCACGGAAGCTCGAGAAGTCATGCTCCCCCACCAGCGCCTGGGCGGCCCGATGCATGGCGTCGGCGTCGAGGGGGTCGCGGCACCAGGTGACGTTGGCGCGCTCCAGCACCGGCCGGCTGGGCTGGTTGAGCAGGATGTAGCGATAGCGGCGGGCCAGGGCCTTGAAGCGGGAGTGGAAGGTCTCGGGCACCTCCCTGACCCAGCGCACGGCAACGTCGCGGGGCAGGTTGGCATTGGCACCGAACACCCAGGCCTTCTGCGAGCGCGCCGCGGGGGGATCGAAGTGGATGATCTGCCGGGTGGCATGGACGCCGGAGTCGGTGCGCCCGCTGGCATGCACCCGTACCGGTTGCCCGGCCACCCGGGCCAGGGCCTGTTCGACCGCGCCCTGCACCGAGGGCGCGTGCTTGAGGAACTGCCAGCCGTAGTAGCCGCTGCCGTCGTACTCCACCCCCATGGCCAGGCGGCCGGTCAGGGGGTGGCGTTCGTCGAGGGGTTGGAAGAGGGTCATTCGGCCTTCACGAATCGAGACGGGTGAACAGCGCCTCCGCCTCCTCGCGCAGGGCCGGATCGTCGCTCTGGCGAAGCGCCATGAGCAGCGAGCGGGCCCGGTCAGCGTCGCCCGCCTCCAGCAGGCGGCGCGCCTCGTCCAGCGAATCGGTGGAAGCACCCCGGGAAAGGGACTCATTATCCCGATCCAGCGGCGGGAAGGCCACCTCCTCGACCTCCCACTCCTCCGGCACCTCGCCATCGCCCTCGGTGGGCGCATCGAGGGGCGGGAAGTCGGGGGACGCCGACTCGCTCGGCGGCGCCTCACCCGCGGGGGCGGAGGGGGTGAACTCCACGCTGGGCTGCATCGGCGACTCCTCGCGAGGCGCCGGACTGGTGTCCAGGCTCGGCGGCCGATAGTCGATGATCTCGCGACCATCCTCGCTCTCGCGGGTGGTCAGCGGCGGGAGCTCGGGTTCGGGTTCGGGTTCGGGTTCTGGAGGAACGATCGGCTCGGGCGCCTCGGCCGTAGAGAGCTCCCGGGCACCGGCCAGGGAGTCGACGTCCGCTGAATCCGTGGACGCGTCATCCTTGTCGACGCTGGCGTCAGGGCGCCGGGAGCGGGCGCTGTCCGTCGCCTCCTCGCCGTGGGCACGGGTCGCCGCCGACGTCCCCGCGGTGGCACCAGCGGAGGGCGAGGCCGTTTCGTCCCTCTCACGGGATGCCGCGTCATCCTCGGCCCGGGGTGTCTCGTCGGACGGGTCATCGAAGACCCGCGGTGGCAGGGACGCCGATTCGGTGAACACCGCCCGGCCGCCCGCCTCCTGGCGAGTGCCGGACGCGGTGGCCAGGCCATGGCGCACCATCAGCCGCTCCACCTCGTCGGCCACGGCCGGATTGCCGCCGTCGCGCAGCCGTGCCGCCTCGCGTTCGGCCGCCTCCCGGTCACCCTGCTCGAGGTGCACGGTCAGCAGCTTCAGGCGCAGGTCGTCACGCTCCGGTTCCCGCGCCAGGCCGGCCTCGAGCAGGTCGCGGGCCTGGTCATAGCGCCCGTAGGCGATGAAGATGTCCGCCTCGCTGATCGCCTCGGCCTGGGGCATGGACGACTGCACCGGCGTGGCCGGCCGGGAGGCCGATGCCGCGGCGGCGGTACCGGCCATGGCGGCGCCCGTCGTGGCCGCCCCGGGCGAAACCGGCGACTCGGCGCCGGGTGCGGCGACCCGCACCTCGCCGAAGCCGCCTCGGGAGGCGTCGGCCTCCTCATGGCGCCGCCGGCGCCGCACCACCAGCCACAGCGCCAGCAGGGCCGCCAGGCCGGCACCGCCCAGCATCAGGTTGCGATCCACCTCGCCCTGGTAGAAGGATCCCCACCAGGGGGCCTCCTCGGCCTGGCTGCCCGGCGCCACGATACCGCCGGCACCCGGTCCGTCCACGCCGCTGCCGCCGGCACCGAGCGCCGCCAGCTGGTCGCGCAGCGCCGCCAGCTCATCGCGCATCTCGCCCAGCTCGTCCTGCAGCTGGTCGCGCTCCTCCTGGACGGTCTCCAGCGTCTGCTGGCTCTCGAGCCAGCGGGCCTCGAGGCGCAGCAGGCGATCATCAGAGGTCAACTCGCCGTCGCCGCTCAGCGAAGCCAGCAGGTCGGGGTCGTCCATGACCCGCGGGGCCGAGGCGGCGCCATCGGTCGCGCCCGCCTCCCTCGCACCGCCCTCGCCTTCCGCGCCGCTGTCGCCTTCCGCAGTGGCGTCCTCCACCGCCTCGGCAGCGGCGCCGGGCGCGGCACCTTCCGCCGCGACCTGGGCATCGGTCAGCAGGGTCAGCCTCGGCCCCTCTTCACCCTCCGACGACGGGGCCGCCGCCGCTTCGGTGGGGGCATCGGTCTCGGGGTCGTCGACGGCGGGAGCGGGCTCGGTCGCCTGAGGGGACGGAGGCGTCGGCGCGGTCGCCACGGCCGTGGTCTCTGCCTCGGGCTCGGGGGTACCCAGGGGCACCCGCGCCGGCGCGCCGCTGCCACGGTTGGCCCAGGCCTGGTTCATGGCGGCGACGACGCGATCCGCCTCGGCGCCGGCGCGCGCGGCGATGGCATCGCGGCCGGGCACCACCAGGGTGAAACCGGCCCGCATGGCGTTGATGTTGCCCGACGGGAAGACCTCGGGGTTGGCCTCCACCAGCGCCACCATCATCTGGTTCATGCTGATGCCGCTGTCGGGCCGCAGGCGACCGGCCACGGCCCACAGGGTGTCGCCGCTGCGCACCCACGCCGGATCGCCGGCGGTGCCCGACGAGGCGGAGCGCGAGACCGCCCGGGCGGGCGCCGATTCACGCGGCGCCGGCGGCGTGGCGGAAGGCGCAGGAGGCTGGACGCGGGTGCTGCCGGCCACCAGCACCGGCATCTGATCGTAGTCGGGCGGGTCGAGCAGCAGGGTCACTTCGCGCAGCTGCTGGCCGTCGGGCCAGTCGAAACGCAGCAGCAGGTCGACCCAGGGCTCGCGCACCGGCCGCTCGGTGGTCAGGTCCACCACCAGGCGCCCCTGGCGCTGCTCCACGGCCAGCCTGACGCTGGCGGCGAGCGGAGAGCGGGTCAGCCCCGCCGCCGCGAAGGCGCGTTCGTCGGCCACCGAGACGTTGAGCAGGCCCGGCGGAATGCCGCCGGTATCGCTGAGCGGAATGGTGGCACGCAGCGGCGCGTTGAGCGTCGAGCGTACGTCGGCTTCCCCCAGCCCCAGGGCCAGCGCCATCGGGCTGGCGGCGGAAAGCGAAAGCAGCATGGCGAGTGTCAGCTTGCGTTTCATGGAGGTCCCTTGCGTCCGTCGGCTGGCCAACGCGGCAATCCCGCGGGCAGCGATGCCATGTCGTAATGTCGTTATGGTACCTATGTACCATATTCACCGTCTGAACGCGCCTGGCCGGGGTCATGCCAGGGCTCATGTCTTCAACGTAAGCCATTGATCCAGACCACGCGAACCACCGGCCATCCAAAAGGACGGGGCGCCTCCCGAAGGAGACGCCCCGCTCGTCACGCGCGTTGCCGAAGGGGCACGATCACTGCTGCTTGAGGATCATCAGCATCCGCTTGAGCGGTTCCGCCGCCCCCCACAGCAGCTGGTCACCGACGCTGAACGCGGAGAGGTACTCGCCGCCCATGGCCAGCTTGCGCAGGCGGCCCACCGGGACGGTGAGGGTGCCGGTGGCAGCGGCCGGGGTCAGGTCGCGGATGGTCGCCTCCTTGTCGTTGGGCACCACCTTGACCCACTCGTTGTGCTTGGCCAGGCGATCCTCGATCTCGTCGATCGGCACGTCCTTCTTCAGCTTGATGGTGAAGGCCTGGCTGTGGGAGCGCATGGCGCCGATGCGCACGCAGAGGCCATCGATGGGAATCGGGTTGTCCTGGAGGCCGAGGATCTTGTTGGTCTCCACGGTGCCCTTCCACTCCTCCTTGCTCTGGCCGTTGTCGCGCTTGACGTCGATCCAGGGCAGCAGGCTGCCGGCCAGCGGTGCGCCGAAGTTGTCGGTGGGGAAGTCGCCGGAGCGCATGGCCGCGGTGACCTTGCGGTCGATGTCGAGGATGGCGCTGGCCGGGTCGGCCAGCTCGTCGCCCACGCTGTCGCGCAGGGTGCCCATCTGGTTGAGCAGCTCGCGCATGTGCTTGGCACCGGAGCCGGAGGCGGCCTGGTAGGTCATGGAGGTCATCCACTCGATCAGGTCCGCCTCGAACAGGCCGCCGAGACCCATCAGCATCAGGCTGACGGTGCAGTTGCCGCCGACGAAGGTCTTGGCGCCACGGGCCAGCTGGGCATCGATGACATGGCGGTTGACCGGGTCGAGGATGATGGTGGCCTCGTCTTCCATGCGCAGGGTGCTGGCGGCATCGATCCAGTAGCCCTTCCAGCCGCCGCTGCGCAGGTCGCCGTAGACGGCCTGGGTGTAGTCGCCACCCTGGCAGGTGACGATGACGTCCAGCGCCTTGAGGGCGTCGAGGTCGAAGGCATCCTTGAGGGGAGGCACGTCCACGCCGACGTCGGGGCCGGCCTGGCCGACCTGGGAGGTGGTGAAGAAGACCGGCTCGATGCCCTTGAAGTCACCCTCTTCCACCATGCGCTGCATGAGCACGGAACCGACCATGCCGCGCCAACCGACGAAACCGACTTTCAACATGTGAAGTCCTCCAGTAATCGAATGTGGGAGGTATTATACAGAAACCGGGCCCGCCTCGCAGGCGGGCCCGGAACACCCTGATTCAACAGCAGATTCTGATAAGGGCTCAAAGCGCTCAGAGCGCCTCGAAAGCCGCCAGCACGGCGTCGCCCATCTCACGGGTGGAGACGATATGGGAGCCCTCGGAGGCAATATCCGCGGTTCTCAGGCCGTCGTCCAGCACCTTGCCCACGGCCTCCTCGATGCGGCTCGCCAGCGCCGGCTCGTCCAGGGAGTAGCGCAGCATCATGGCCACCGAGAGGATGGTCGCCAGGGGGTTGGCGATGCCCTTCCCGGCGATGTCCGGGGCGCTGCCGTGGCAGGGCTCGTACATGCCCTGGCCGCTCTCGTTGAGCGACGCCGACGGCAGCATGCCGATGGAGCCGGTGAGCATGGCGGCGGCGTCGGAGAGGATATCGCCGAACATGTTGCCGGTGACCATGACGTCGAACTGCTTGGGCGCGCGCACCAGCTGCATGGCGGCGTTGTCGACGTACATGTGTGAGAGCTCGACGTCCGGGTACTCCGGCGCCAGCCGCTCCATCACCTCGCGCCACAGGATGGTGACCTCGAGCACGTTGGCCTTGTCCACGGAGCAGAGCTTCTTGCCGCGCTTCTGCGCCATCTCGAACGCGACGCGGCCAATGCGCTCGATCTCGCTCTCGGAGTAGACGTAGGTGTTGAAGCCCACCCGCTCGCCGTCACGCTCCTCGATGCCCCGGGGCTGGCCGAAATAGATGCCGCCGGTGAGTTCGCGAACGATCATGATGTCGAGGCCGGCCACCAGCTCGGGCTTGAGGCTCGAGGCCGACGCCAGCTGCGGATAGGTGATGGCGGGACGCAGGTTGCCGAACAGGCCCAGGTTCTTGCGCAGGCCGAGCAGGCCCTTCTCCGGACGCTTGGCGAGATCCTCGAGGGTGTCCCACTTGGGCCCACCCACGGCGCCGAGCAGAATGGCGCGGGCGGCCCTGGCCTTCTCCAGGGTCTCGGCGGGCAGCGGCTCACCATGCACGTCATAGGCGCTGCCGCCCACCAGGGCTTCCTCCACCTCGACGTCGAGGCCGCGGGCCTGGCAGGCGGCCAGGATACGGCTCGCCTGGGCGGTGATCTCGGGGCCGATGCCGTCCCCCGGCAGTACCAGAATCTTCTGAGTCATTGCTTCTTCCTTGCGGGGACCGCGGAGCTACCTCGGCGGCAGGCCTGCGAGGAGGCGCTGTGAATACATCCCTGTACGCTACCGACGCCATCCCTGGCGTAGGACCTCCTCTTCGGCCTGCCCCCGACGCTCCGCTTCCTCGGAGTGGTGGGAACGTCAGGCCTGGGCGCTATCGCGGAACAGCCAGGGGCGCGTGGCGCGATGCTTCGCCTCGAAGGCGCGGATGGCGTCCTCGTCCTGCAGGGTGATGCCGATGTCGTCGAGCCCCTCGAGCAGGCAGTGCTTGCGGAAGGCGTCCACCTCGAACTCGAGGATCTCACCGGCGGGGGTGATCACCCGCTGGTTCTCCAGATCCACGTCGAGGCGGTAGCCCTCGTTGGCCGCAACTTCCTGGAACAGGCGCTCTACCGTCTCCTCGGGCAGGGTCACCAGCAGCAGGCCGTTCTTGAAGGCGTTGTTGTAGAAGATGTCGGCGAAGCTCGGCGCGATCACCACCCGGAAGCCGAAGTCCTCCAGCGCCCAGGGCGCATGCTCCCGGGAGCTGCCGCAGCCGAAGTTGCGCCGGGCGAGCAGCACGCTGGCCCCCTGGTAGCGCGGCTGGTTGAGCACGAAGTCGGGATTGAGCGGCCGCCGGGAGACGTCCTGGCCGGGCTGGCCCTCGTCGAGATAGCGCAGCTCGTCGAACAGGTTGACGCCGAAGCCGGTCCGCTTGATCGACTTCAGGAACTGCTTGGGAATGATCAGGTCGGTGTCGACATTGGCCCGGTCGAGCGGCGCGACGAGCCCTTCGCTGCGTTCAAACTTCTTCATGGTTCAGGCCTCCTGTGCCTGGGCGTCGTCATTGGCGGCGAGCTGTCTCACGTCCACGAAGTGGCCGGCGATGGCGGCGGCGGCGGCCATCGCCGGGCTCACCAGGTGGGTGCGCCCGCCGTAGCCCTGGCGACCCTCGAAGTTGCGGTTGGAGGTGGAGGCGCAGTGCTCGCCGGCGCCGAGCTTGTCGGCGTTCATGGCCAGGCACATGGAGCAGCCCGGCTCGCGCCACTCGAAGCCCGCCTCGATGAACACCTTGTCGAGGCCCTCGGCCTCCGCCTGGCGCTTCACCAGACCGGAGCCCGGCACCACCATGGCCAGCTTGATGGAGTCCGCCACTTTCTTGCCGCGGGCCACCTTCGCCGCCTCGCGCAGGTCCTCGATGCGGGAGTTGGTGCAGGAGCCGATGAACACCTTGTCGAGGCGGATGTCGGTAATCTTCTGCTTCGGCGCCAGGCCCATGTACTGCAGCGCCCGAGTGTAGCCATTGCGCACGGTCTCGTCGGCCTGGGCCGCCGGGTCCGGCACCTCGCCGGAGATCCCGGTGACCATCTCGGGGCTGGTGCCCCAGCTGACCTGCGGTTCGATCTCGGCGGCGTCCAGGGTCACCACCTTGTCGAACGCGGCGTCGGCGTCGGAGACGAGTCCACGCCAGTCGGCCACGGCCGCCTGCCACTGCTCGCCCGTCGGCGCATAGGGCCGCTCGGCGAGATACTCGATGGTGGTGTCGTCCACGGCGATCAGGCCCACGCGGGCGCCGGCCTCGATGGCCATGTTGCACACCGTCATCCGCCCCTCCATGGAGAGACCCTGGATGGCGCTGCCGGCAAACTCGATGGCGTAGCCGGTGCCGCCTGCGGTGCCGATCCGGCCGATGATGGCCAGCACCACGTCCTTGGCAGTGACGCCAGTGCCGAGCGTGCCCTCGACGCGCACCTGCAGGTTCTTCATCTTCTGGGCCAGCAGGCACTGGGTGGCGAGCACGTGCTCCACCTCGGAGGTGCCGATGCCGTGGGCCAGGGCGGCGAAGGCGCCGTGGGTGGCAGTATGGGAGTCGCCGCAGACCACGGTCATGCCCGGCAGCGTCGCGCCCTGCTCGGGGCCCACCACGTGGACGATGCCCTGGCGGGGGTCGTTGATCTTGAACTCCTCGATGCCGAACTCGACGCAGTTGTCGTCGAGGGTCTGCACCTGGATCAGCGACACCGGATCCTTGATGCCGGCATTGCCCTCGGCCCGCTCCTTCACGGTGGTGGGCACGTTGTGGTCGGGCGTGGCCAGGTTCGCATCGAGGCGCCACGGCTTGCGGCCCGCCAGGCGCAGGCCCTCGAAGGCCTGGGGCGAGGTCACCTCATGGAGCAGCTGGCGGTCGATGTAGATCAGCGCGGTACCGTCATCGCGCTCCTTGACGAGGTGCTGCGACCACAGCTTGTCGTAGAGTGTCTGGCCTGCCATGTCGTTTCTCCCGGGCCCTCGGCCCTTGATGTCATATCCGGACGTGTTGTTTCGGACGACTGCCTCGCCGACGAAACTTCCGTAGGAGGGCAACTTGTTGCGCGACTGGAGGCCGCAGGCCTCCCTGGATGACGCCACCCAGATCGGCAACACCACCGGGCGCCTGACGGCGCCAGTCGCGATGCAGAGCATCCCTCCTACCGGCGCTTGGCGCTTGGCGCTCGGCGCTCGGCGCTTGGCGCTTGGCGCTCGGCGCTCGGCGCTCGGCGCTCGGCGCTCGGCGCTCGGCGCTCGGCGCTCGGCGCTCGGCGCTCGGCGCTTTTGCAGCAGTCTCCCGCCCCTCGCCCATAAAATCAATTCATGTTATTAATGGATTGGATTCCCATATGGAATTTGTTCATCACGCTCGACGGGGACGCCCATGGATACCCAGAACCTGCAGGCCTTCCTGGCCGTCGCCGACAGCGGCAGCTTCTCCCGCGCCGCAGAACAGCTCCACCTCACCCAGCCGGCGGTCAGCAAGCGCATCGCTGTCCTTGAGACCCAGACCGGCGCCCGTCTGTTCGACCGCATCGGCCGGCGCGTCACCCTCACCGAGGCGGGCCGGGTGCTGCTGCCGCGGGCACGCCAGATCCTGGTGATGGTCGACGACAGCCGTCGGGCGCTCGGCAACCTCGAGGGCCGCGTGGCCGGCAGCCTGACGCTGGCCACCAGCCACCATATCGGCCTGCACCGCCTGCCGCCGCTGCTCAAGGCCTATACCCGCGCCCACCCCGAGGTGCGCCTGGACCTGCACTTCCTCGATTCCGAGGAGGCCTACCAGGGCGTGCTGGACGGCTCGCTGGAGATCGCCGTGGTGACCCTCGCCCCCCACCCCGACGAGCAGCTCGAGGTGGTTCCGGTATGGGTCGACCGGCTCTGCTTCGTCTGCGCCCCGGACCACCCCCTGGCGGGGCTCGAGCACCCCAGCCTGCAGACCCTCTGCGACTTCGACGCCGTGCTCCCGGGCCCCCTCACCTTCACCCGGGGGCTGATCGAGGCGCGCTTCGCCGCCGCGGGACTGCGCCTGCCGGTGGCGCTCTCCACCAACTACCTGGAGACGCTGAAGATGATGACCGCGATCGGGCTGGGCTGGAGTCTGCTGCCGGAGCGCCTGGTGGCCGGCGACCTTCACGAGCTGGCCATCGACCACCCGCCGATCCATCGGCCGCTGGGGTTCATCGTGCATCGCAGCCGCACCCTGTCCAACGCCGCACGGGCGATGCTCGGGGAGCTCGAGGCCGCCCGGGAGCCGGCAGCACGAGCGGGCGAGCGCCGGATTGTTTAGACTGCTAGCCATTGTGCCCGACACCCGGCCCCAGACATCCGTTCAGGAACCCCGTCCCCGTGCCAGCGCCGACTCCCCCGCCGATATCGCTTCGCCACGCCCTCGCCGGGGGGCTGATACTTGGCGGGCTGGTGCTGCAGGTGATGCGCTTCGCTGGCCTGCCCGTCGCCCTGCCGGCGGTGAGCCACGCCTTCTGGCTGGCGGTCGGGCTGCTGTGGGTCGATCTCGGCCAGCGCAACCGCCGCCAGGCGGGCGCCCTGGCCGGCATCGGCCTCGTCCTGCTGCTGGCGGCATGGCTGGGCTACGGCGCCGACATCGCCTGGTCGCGCATCCTCGACGGCAACAGCTACGTGGTGGCCATGCTGGTCGGGGTGAGCTTCATCGGGCTGATCGGCACCCGCCAGGGCCATTCGCCGCCGGCGGGGCACGGGGTCACGGGGCGGCGCGGGGTCATCGGCACCTGGCTGGGCGTGCACCTGCTCGGGGCCATTCTCAACCTCTCCACCGTGTTCATGGTCGGCGATCGCCTGCAACGCCGGGGCCCCCTGAGCCTTCCCCAGCTGCTGGCCCTCAATCGGGGCCTGTCGAGTGCGGCGCTCTGGTCCCCCTTCTTCGCCTCCATGGGCGTGGTGATGACCCTGGCCCCGGAGATGCGCTTCCCCACCGTGGTGGCCTTCGGCATGCCGCTGGCGCTGCTGGCCGGAGTTCTCACCGCCCTGGAGCTGGGGCGCCGCTTCGATCTCTCGCGGGTCGCCGGCTATTCGCTGTCACCCCCCAGCCTGATGATGCCGGTGGGCATGGCGGCGCTGGTCATGCTCTTCCACTACGGCCTCACGCCCGGGCTCTCCATCGTCAGCATCATCACCTTCCTGATGCCCGGCGTGGCGCTGGCCAGCAACCTGCCCAGGGGGCCCCGCTGGACCCTGCGCCGGGTGCGCAGCCACGCACTGGAGCGGCTACCGGCGATGCGCGGCGAGATCTCGCTGTTCCTCTGCGCGGGGCTCTTGACCCAGGGCCTCTCCACCTTCATCGGCGCCGCCACCGGCAGCGAATGGACGCTCTTTACCCAGTTCGGCACCCCCCAGGCCGTGGCCAGCTTCCTGGCCATCGTGGCCAGCGCCGTGGTCGGCCTGCATCCGATCATCGGCGTCTCGGTGCTGGCATCAATGCTGGAACTGGGCGGGGATCGGCAGACGCTGTTCGCCTTCGTGGCGCTGGCCTCCTGGGCGGTGGGCACCAGCGTCGGCCCGCTCTCCGGGATCAACCTCTCCCTGCAGGGGCGCTACGGCGTCAGCGGGTCGGTGATGATGCGCCACAACCTGGGCTATGCCGGCGTCATGACCGCCCTGGTGGTCATGGCGATCGTGATGCTAGACGCCTGGCTGTGACAGCTACAAGGAGCAAGGGGCAAGGGGCAAGGTTCTCCTTGTTCCTCGGTTTCTTGTTCCTTGCCCCTGGCCGAAGGCCTACTTCGAGACCCGCTGGAAGTAGCGGTGGCCGCACTGGTGGCACGGCTCGATGCGCGCCACGCCCTCGAGCGTCACCTCGCTGCCGCAGTGCACGCAGGCCATGCGCCCCGGTGCCGCCATCTCGCCTTCGCAGTAGTCGGCGCGGGCGGCCTCCAGGTCCTCCTCGAAGCGCTCGCGTTCGACCACGCTGCGATCGGCGATGGAGAGCAGCGACTCGCTGACCTTGCGCGACAGCGCCGAGAGGTCGATGCCCAGCCAGGTCGCCACGCTCTCGCCGCCGGCACTCAGGTAGCGGCGCATCTCCTTGAGATCGCGCTCGACCCAGGCGCGCAGCAGCGACAGCTCATCCTTGGTGAACTCCTCGAGCTCCGCCTCGAACTCCACGGCGTCGTCCAGCTCCTGCTGCAGGTTTTCCCAGGTCAGCTCGTGGGCCCCCTCGCGCAGGCGATCCAGCATGCGCTCGTAGCCTTCGCGCAGCCGGTGGTCCTGGGGGTGTTTCTGCTGCTCGCTCATGGTGTGCTCCTTCTCCTGCGGTGAGCCGGCGAGGCCCGGGGCATAGCCGGGCCGGGCCGTGCTGGGGTATCCTTGCCTACCATTTAGACGACTTCCCGTCGGCAGTTCAACGTCTTGACGCACAAAGCCGCAAGACCGTGACGCCGGACAAGCCCCGTTGACCCGCGTCGCCCCTCGCGGCGGCGCGACCGACTCGCAAGGTACCCGAAGACAGCGATGGACGCACAGTACAAGCCCCAAGAGATCGAACGCGATGCCCAGCAGTTCTGGGACAGGAACCAGTGCTTCAAGGCAGTGGAAGACGCCAACCGCGAGAAGTTCTACTGCCTGTCGATGTTCCCCTACCCCAGCGGCAAGCTGCACATGGGGCACGTGCGCAACTACACCATCGGCGACGTGGTCTCCCGCTACCAGCGCATGCAGGGCCGGAACGTGATGCAGCCCATGGGCTGGGACGCCTTCGGCATGCCGGCGGAGAACGCCGCGATCCAGAACCGGGTACCGCCGGCCGAGTGGACCTACGCCAACATCGACTACATGCGGACACAGCTCAAGGCGCTGGGCTTCGCCTACGACTGGAGCCGCGAGTTCGCCACCTGCGACGTGAGCTACTACCGCTGGGAACAGTGGTTCTTCACCAAGCTGGTGGAGAAGGGGCTGGTCTACAAGAAGATGTCCACGGTCAACTGGGACCCGGTCGACCAGACCGTGCTGGCCAACGAGCAGGTGATCGAGGGGCGCGGCTGGCGCTCCGGCGCCCTGGTGGAGCGCAAGGAGATCCCGCTGTGGTTCCTCAAGATCACCGACTACGCCGATGAGCTGCTCGCCGACCTCGATACCATCGAGTGGCCCGAGCAGGTCAAGACGATGCAGCGCAACTGGATCGGCAAGTCCCGAGGCGTGGAGCTCAGCTTCGATATCAAGCCCGCTGAAGGCTCCGACATCAAGGCCGCCGACGGCGAGGCCTGCGAGCCGCTCTCGGTCTACACCACCCGTCCCGACACCCTGATGGGCGTCACCTACATGGCCGTGGCCGCCGGCCATCCGCTGGCGAAGCAGGCCGCCGAAGGCAATCCGGCGCTGGCCGCCTTCTGCGAGGAGTGTGCCCGCGGCGGCACCTCAGAGGCCGAGCTCGCCACCCGCGAGAAGCAGGGCATGCCCACCGGCCATGTGGCCGTGCATCCGCTCACCGGGCGCGAGGTGCCGGTCTTTGTCGCCAACTTCGTGCTGATGGAGTTCGGCACCGGCGCGGTGATGGCGGTCCCCGCCCACGACCAGCGCGACTGGGAGTTCGCCACCAAGTACGGCCTGCCCATCGAGCCGGTCATCGCCGACGAGAGCGGCCAGGCGCCGGACCTCTCCCAGGGGGCCCATGACGACTACGGCACCCTGATCCACTCCGGCGAGTTCGACGGGCTCGACTTCGAGGCCGCCTTCGAGGCCATCGCCACCCGGCTCGCCGAGCTGGGTCGCGGGGAGGTCAGGACCCACTACCGCCTGCGCGACTGGGGCGTCGCCCGCCAGCGCTACTGGGGCGCCCCCATCCCGGTCAAGTACGGCCCCGAGGGGCAGACCGTGCCGCTCACCGACGCGGAGCTGCCGGTCGCCCTGCCCATGGAGGTCACCGTCGACGCCACCGGCTCGCCGCTCAAGCGCATGCCGGAGTTCAGCGACCTGGGCGACGGCTGGGTCCGCGAGACCGACACCTTCGACACCTTCATGGAGTCCTCCTGGTACTTCGCCCGCTTCTGCTGCGCGGACAACCCCGATGCCATGCTCGACGAGCGGGCCGACTACTGGCTGCCGGTGGACCTGTACATCGGCGGCATCGAGCACGCCATCCTGCACCTGCTCTACGCGCGCTTCTTCACCAAGCTGATGCGTGACCTGGGCCTGGTGAAGGTCGACGAGCCGTTCCAGCGGCTGCTCACCCAGGGCATGGTGATCGCCGAGACCTTCTATCGGGACACCGCCAACGGCGGCAAGGAGTGGTTCAATCCCGCCGACGTGGAGGTCAGGCGCGACGAGAAGGGCCGGCCGATCAGCGCCGTGCTGATCAAGGACGGCCAGCCCGTGGAGATGGGCGGCATCGAGAAGATGTCCAAGTCGAAGAACAACGGCGTCGACCCCCAGTCGATGATCGACCGCTTCGGTGCCGACACCGTGCGGCTGTTCATGATGTTCGCCGCTCCGCCCGAGCAGTCCCTGGAGTGGTCCGACTCCGGCGTCGAGGGGGCCAGCCGCTTCCTCAAGCGCCTGTGGCGCCTGGCCAGCGAGCACCTCGCGGCCGGCACCCCCGGCACGCTGGAACTCGCCGCACTCACCGAGCCCCAGCGCGAGCTGCGCCGCAAGACCCATGAGACCATCAGGAAGGCCAGCGACGACATCGGCCGGCGCACCACCTTCAACACCGCCATCGCCGCGGTGATGGAGCTGACCAACGCGCTGGGCCGCTTCGAGGACGCGAGCCCGCAGGGCCTGGCCGTGGCCCGCGAGGCGCTGGAGGCCTGCGTGCTGCTGCTCGCCCCCATCACGCCCCACGCCTGCCACGCCCTGTGGGCGGCGCTGGGCCATGAGGAGCCGGCCATCGACGCCGCCTGGCCGGCGGTGGACGAATCGGCCCTGGCTCGCGACACCATCGAGCTGGTGGTACAGGTCAACGGCAAGCTGCGCGCCCGCATCGAGGTTGCCGCGGACGCCGACAAGGCGACCGTCGAGGCCGAGGCCTTCGCCGCCGAGAACGTGCAGCGTCATACCGAGGGCAAGACGGTCCGCAAGGTGATCGTGGTGCCCGGCAAGCTGGTCAATATCGTGGTGGGCTGAGCCCGCCGCGGGACAGGGAGCGACCCATGCAGCGACGCACCTTCCTCACCCTCGCCCTGGCCGGCACCGCCGGCCTTGCGCTGTCCGGCTGCGGCTTTCGCCTGCGCGGCCTGGACACGCCATCGGCGGTGATCGATGAACTGGCCATCTCGGGCCCGGACAGTGACCTCGCGCGTCTCGCCCGGGAGCGGCTCGAAACCGCCGGCACCCGCGTGCACGGCGACGCGGACCGGGTGCTCAACCTGGGCGAGCCCGAGATCCGGCGGCGCAACCTCAGCGTGCTCGACTCGGGCCCGCGGGACGAGGAACTGGTGCTGCGCGCCCCCTTCTCGGTGCAACGACGCCGCGACGGCGCCTACCTGCTCGACCAGCAGCGACTCGAGGTCTCGACCCGCTACACGGTCAGCGACTCGAACCTGCTGATCCAGGAGGACCTGCGCGACGAGGCTAGCCGCGAGCTCCTCGAGGTGGCAGTCCGCCAGCTCCTCGACCGCCTGCGCAGCCTGTCGCGCTAGCACAGGTCGCCTGGCACCTGTGGGAGCTGGGCTCCGCCCGGCGAATGGCGGCGAAGCCGCCCAGCGGTGTTGCTGGCCAATGCAGTAGCCTCAGCTTTTTCGCCCCGCAGAGCGTGGCTCCCACCAGTCGTAAAAGCCATGGTGGTGGCTGGATAACCACCAGAATGGACAACCCTCCGTGGCTATCAAGACAAGCCACCGCATGAATCGACCTCGGTAAAGGCGCCATCGTGAAAGTCTTCCCCGACAAGCTGGCCGATGCGCTGGCCAAGAAGCTGCCCCCGGTGGTGATCGTCGCCGGCGAGGAGCCCCTGCAGCACATCGAGGCCTGCGATGCCGTGCGCGCCGCCGCTCGCGAGCGAGGCATCGAGGAGCGCGAGATTCTCCACGTCGAGGGCAACTTCGCCTGGGGCCGGCTTCACGAGGCATCGGCCAGCCTGTCGCTGTTCGCCGGCGCCAAGCTGATCGAGGTGCGCCTGGCTGGCAGCAACCTCGGCCAGGAGGGCACCAAGGCGCTCAAGGCCTATGCCGACGACCTCAAGGGCAGCGACAACGTGCTGCTGCTCGCCATGGGCAAGCTCGACTTCCGCCAGCAGAAGAGCGCCTGGTTCCAGGCCCTGGACAAGGCCGGCCTGTTCGTGCCGGTGTGGCCGGTGGATGCCTCGCGGCTGGGCTTCTGGCTGCGTGACCGTGCCTCGCGCCACGACCTCAACCTCGACCTGGACGCCGCCCGCCTGCTGGCCGAGCGCACCGAGGGCAACCTGCTGGCCGCCGACCAGGAGCTGCAGAAGCTCGCCCTGATACTGCCCCCTGGCGCCCGGGTCTCCCCGCGGGAGGTGGCCGGCGGCGTGGAGGACAGCGCCCGCTACGACGTCTTCACCCTGGTCGACGCCTGCCTCAAGGGGGAACGCGCGCGGGTCGCACGGATCATCGCCGGCCTGCGCGGCGAGGGCGTGGAGGCGCCCATCGTGCTCTGGGCCCTGACCCGGGAGCTGCGCACCCTGCTCTCGCTGCACCAGCACCTGGACCAGGGGCAGAGCTTCGACCACGCCTGCAAGTCGCAGAAGCCGTCGATCTTCGAGAAGCGCAGACCCGCCTACCAGCAGGCCATCGGCCGGCTGCCGGTCAAGCGGCTGCACAAGCTGCTGCTGTTCGCCCAGCGCCTCGACCTGGCCATCAAGGGCGCCTCTCCCCTGCCCGTCCAGGACGGCCTCCACGACCTGGCCCTGACCCTGGCCGGCGGCCGCGGCCTGCTCGCCGAACTCCCCTCTTCCTATCGCATCGGCTGACCCCGCCCGCGTTGACCGCCAAGGGCATGAAATGTCACGCCATTTCGTCCTATACTGGGCAAGTATCATCGTGACGCCACACGGATCGCCAGGACGCGACGCGTGGATCATCAAGGAGCCGGAAGCCACTCCAACGAAGAAGGAACACCGACATGATGAAGAAGATCTGCCGTTACCTCAGCCCGCTGCTGATCACCGCCCTGGTCCTGGGCAGCCTCCCCGTGGCCGCCGCCCCGGCCTCCCCGGGCAGCGACCTGATCACCACCCAGGCGGCCCTGAACGCCGAGCGCGGCCAGGCCGATCGCGAGCGGATCCACGAGATCCTCGCCCGCGACGACGTCCAGCAGCAGCTGGTGGCCCAGGGCGTTGACCTCGCCGAGGTGGAAGCCCGCGTGGCCGCCCTCTCCGACGCGGAGGCCGCCCAGATGGCCGACCAGCTCGAGCAGCTGCCCGCCGGTGCCAGCGTGGTCGGCGCCCTGTTCGCCGTCTTCGTGATCCTGCTGGTCACCGACATCCTCGGCCTGACCAACGTCTTCCCCTTCACCCGCTGAGCGGGGAGCCCCATGACATCACGCCGAATCCGGCACCCCTGGAACGCCCGCCCTGCGGGCGTTCTCGCGTTGGTGCTGCTGATGCTCACCCTGGTCGGCTGCGCCAGCACCCCGCGCCTGGCCGAGACCACCGAGGAGCGCCTGCCCCGCCAGCTGCTGCTCGATGACGTGCCCTTCCACGCGCAGCGCGACTACCAGTGCGGTCCCGCTTCGCTGGCCATGGTGCTCAACGACGGCGGTGTCGATATCGACGTCGACACCCTGATTCCCCAGGTCTTCCTGCCCGAGCGCGAGGGCAGCGTGCAGCCCGAGATGCTGGCCACCGTGCGTCGCCACGGCCGTATTCCCTTCGTGATCGAGGGACGGCTCGATGCCCTGCTCACCGAGGTGGCGTCGGGCCATCCCGTGGTGGTGATGCAGAACCTCGCGCTGCCCGCCTGGCCCATGTGGCACTACGCGGTGGCCATCGGCTTCGACCTCGACCGTGACGAGCTGATCCTGCACAGCGGCGAGGAGCCTCGGCGCGTCGAGTCCTTCCGCCGCTTCGATGCCACCTGGGCCCGCAGCGAGCGCTGGGCCTTCGTTGCCTTGCCGCCGGGGCAGCTGCCCGAGGGCGTCCGGCCCGCCGCCGCCATGGAGGCGATCAGCGCCTTCGAGCGTCTCCATGGCGCCGAGGCGAGCCTTCCCGCCTGGGCCGCGCTGGCCGACCGCTTCCCCGGGAACGGCATGGTGCAGTTCGGACTGGGCAATGCCCGGCATGCCAGCGGCGACAGCGAGGCCGCCATTGCGGCCTTCGAGCGGGCCGTCTCGGCACAGCCCGAGCTGGCCGTCGCCTGGCTCAACCTGGGCCTGGCCAGGCGGGGCCAGGGCGATCTCGGCGGGGCGAGGGACGCCCTGGAACGTGTCGCCGCGCAGCCCGGCCACTGGCAGCCCCATGCCCGAGAGGCGCTGGACGCGCTTCAGGAGGAATAGCCATGGCCTACGAGATCACGCTCAAGCGCATCTATGCCGACGCCACCGACGAGGAGGGCGCCAGGGTCCTGGTCGACCGCCTCTGGCCTCGCGGCAAGCGCCGGGAGAGCCTGGCGCTCACCGACTGGTACCGTGACGCCTCGCCCTCTCCGGCACTGCGCCGCCAGTACCATCGCGGCGAGATCAGCGCCGGCGTGTTTGCCGCCCGCTATCGCGGCGAACTGCGCGACGACCCCGACAGCCTGGTGCCGCTGATGCGACACGCCCGACGGGGCCGGTTGACGCTGCTCTCGGCGGCACGCGACCTGGAGGCCTCCCACCTGCCGATCCTGCGTGACGCCCTGCTCAAGGCCCTGCATGACGAGGACGGCGCGGATCGGGAACCGGCCTCGCCGCCCTGCTATGCCCACCGGCTGGACGAATAGCGGGGCTCGGGCAGCCGCGCGTCGGTAATGAAAGAGCCCGCAGGCATCGCCTGCGGGCTTACGTCGTCTGGAGGGACGGCAGTGCTCGACTAGAACACCCGGTTCAGCCCGTTCTGGGCCGCCACGCGATAGGCCTCGGCCATGGTGGGATAGTTGAAGGTGGTGCTGACGAAGTACTTCAGCGTGTTGGCCTCGCCCTTCTGCTGCATGATCGCCTGGCCGATGTGGACGATCTCCGAGGCCTGGTCGCCGAAGCAGTGGATACCGTAGATCTCCAGGGTGTCCTGGTCGAAGAGGATCTTGAGCATGCCCACGGTGTCGCCGGTGATCTGGGCCCGGGCGGTATCCTTGAAGAAGGCCTGGGCCACCTCGTAGGGCACCCTGGCCTCGGTCAGCTCCCGCTCGTTGCGCCCGAAGGAGCTGATCTCGGGGATGGTGTAGATCCCGGTGGGCACCTCGGTGACGTAGCGGAAGTCGTCATCGACCATCTCGCTGGAGGCGTTGAGCCCCTGGTCGTAGGCGGCGCTGGCGAGGCTCGGCCAGCCGATCACGTCGCCGGCGGCATAGATGTGGGGGATGGCCGTGCGGTAGTGCTCGTCCACCTGCAGCTGGCCGCGGGAATTGGCCTCGAGCCCGATGTTCTCGAGCCCCAGCTGGTCGGTGTTGCCTGTGCGCCCGTTGGCCCACAGGAAGGCATCGGCCCGCAGCCGCTTGCCCGACTTGAGGTGCACGGTCACGCCGGACTCGTCACCCTCGACCCGATCGTACTCCTCGTTGTGGCGGATCAGCACCCCGTGCTTGCGCAGGTGGTAGGAGAGCGCGTCACTGATCTCGTCATCCAGGAAGCTGAGCAGGCTGTCGCGGTTGTTGATCAGGTCGACCTTGACGCCGAGCCCCGAGAAGATCGAGGCGTATTCGCAGCCGATGACCCCGGCACCGAAGATGATCAGGGTGCGCGGCGTGTGGGACAGGCTGAGGATGGTGTCCGAGCAGTAGATCCGCGGATGGCGGAAGTTGATGTCCGCCGGACGGTAGGGACGCGAGCCGGTGGCGATGATGACCTTCTGGGCGACCAGCTCCTCCATCCCCTCGTGCTCGTCACGCACCAGCAGGGTGTGTTCGTCCTTGAAACGCGCCACGCCGGTGAACAGGTCGATGCGGTTGCGGGCATAGAACTTGGTGCGCATCTCCACCTGCTGGTCGATGGTGATGCGCGAGCGCTCCATGACCCTGGGGAAGGAGAACCAGCGCGGCTCGCCGATATCGCGGAACATGCGGTTGGTATTGAACTGCATGATCTGCTTGACCTGGTGGCGCAGCGCCTTGGAGGGAATGGTGCCCCAGTGGGTGCAGTTGCCCCCCACCAGGGGCTGCTTCTCGACCACCGCCACGCGCTTGCCATGCTTGGCGGCGTTGATGGCGGCGCTCTCGCCGGCAGGGCCGGTGCCGATCACCACCACATCGTAGTGTTGGACTGCCATTGGCTGCTCGATCTCCTTGCTATTGGGCACCCGTTGAGGCTGTTTCTTCTGGTGGGAGCCACGCTCAGCGAGCGGTTCGACGCCTCGACGAATGGCACCGCAGGCGCCCCGGCAGAGTCGCTGGCATTGGCGAACACCGCCAGGGAGCCCTTCGGTCTCCATTCGCCGGGCAGAGCCCAGTTCCTACCAGGGATCACAGACCCTGGGGGCTAGCCGACTTGTCGTGCTCCTTGTCGCTGGCCTTGGGGCCTAGCGCCGGGTGGCGTCGTAGCCGAGGTCGGCACCGCGGCTCTCGTCGCTGCGGCGGCGCTGGCTGCCGCGCTTGCGGTTCTCCTCCTCGCACACCTCGTCCTTGCCACCGCACACCTCGCAGCCCTCCTTGAGGCCGAGCTGGTTGAGCCCGCCGCAGGAGCCGGCGATGGGCTTGCGGCCGAGGATCACCCCTACGGCCATGGCGGCCATGATCAGCAGCATGAAGGCGAATGCGATGATCCAGATGGTCATGAGTGCTCTCCTTCGGTCAGCGCTCGAGCAGTGGCTCGAGTGCGGTACCGTATTGAATGTCGATACCCTGTGGTCTCAGGACCACAAGGCGAATCGCCTGTTCCATGTCGGCGGCCGACGGCCCCGACAGCAGCAGCTCGCGAGCGCGTCGGTCGGCCTGCTCCGCCGTGTCGGCCACGACGCTGACCGCCAGCAGGCGCTCACCGCCACCGTCCGGCATCAGGGCGTCGCCAGGCGGCTCACGAGTGACCAGCGCGGCGTCGCGCAGCCGCAGGGGCGGTGCCGGGGCGTCATCGAGCCCCGACCGGTCGAGGGCCAGGCGCCAGGGGTGGCGCCCCGCCTGGCCCCGGGTGCGTACCACCCCGCCCAGCTCGACCATGGCATGGTCGATGCCGAACTCGGCCAGCACGGCATCGAGGCGATCCACGGCCCTGGCCTGCTGGGCCCCCCGCAGGGCCTCCAGCAGCGACGCGAGGAACGGGAGCTGCGCCGCGTCCCGCGTCGGCCAGCCGGCCAGCAGCAGGCCCTGCAGCGTCTCGGATTCGGTCTCCAGGCTGGCCAGTTCACCCTGGATGGCGGCCATCAGCAGTTCTCGTTCCGCTGCCTGCAGGTCGCCATTCAGCGTGATGTGGTAGCCGGTATCGAGGGCCACGCCCTCGAGGTGCTGCCAGTCGCCCTGCTGCCGGCAGCCGCCCAGCAGGGCAACCGGCATGAGCAGGGCGAACAGAAAGAGGGCTGGCCGCAAGGCCAGCCCCGGGTGTCGCCTCGCGGCGAGGGAGATCACCCGCCGAAGTCGTCCAGCAGGATGTTCTCGGGTTCCACGCCCAGGTCAAGCAGCAGCTTGATCACCGAGGCGTTCATCATGGGCGGCCCGCACATGTAGTACTCGCAGTCCTCGGGGGCCGGATGGTCCTTGAGGTAGTTCTCGTAGAGGACGTTGTGGATGAAGCCGGTGGGGCCTTCCCAGTTGTCCTCGGGCTGCGGGTCGGAGAGCGCCAGGTGCCACTCGAAGTTGGGGAACTCCTCGGCCAGCTGGTCGTACTCCTCGTTGTAGAAGGTCTCGCGCCAGGAGCGCGCGCCGTACCAGAACGAGATCTTGCGCTGGGACTTGAGGCGCTTGAGCTGGTCGAAGATGTGGCTGCGCATCGGCGCCATGCCCGCACCGCCGCCGACGAAGACCATCTCGGCATCGGTATCCTTGGCGAAGAACTCGCCGAAGGGGCCCATCACGGTGACCTTGTCACCCGGCTTCAGGCTGAAGACGTAGGTGGACATCAGGCCCGGCGGATGGCTGGTGTTGGGTGGCGGCGTGGCGATACGGATGTTGAACTTGAGGATGCCCTTCTCTTCCGGATAGTTCGCCATGGAGTAGGCGCGGATGACTTCCTCGTTGTTCTTGTGGGAGATGTTGAACAGCTCGAACTTCTCCCAGTCGCCCCGGTACTCCTCCTCGATGTCGAAATCCTTGAAGGAGATGTCGTAGGGCGGGGCCACCAGCTGCACGTAGCCGCCGGCGCGGAAGGCCACTTCTTCGCCCTCGGGGAGCTTGAGGTTGAGTTCCTTGATGAAGGTGGCGACGTTGGGGTTGCCGATGACCTCGCACTCCCACTTCTTGACGCCGAAGACCTCCTCGGGCACCTCGACCTTCATGTCCTGCTTCACCGGCACCTGGCAGGAGAGGCGCCAGCCCTCCTTCTTCTCGCGCATGGTGAAGTGGGACTCCTCGGTGGGCAGGATCGCCCCGCCGCCCTCTTCCACCCGGCACTTGCACTGGGCGCAGGAGCCGCCGCCGCCACACGCGGACGACAGGAAGATGCCGTTGGCCGCCAGGGTGTTGAGCAGCTTGCCGCCGGCCTGGGTGGTCAGGGTGTGCTCGGGGTCGCCGTTGACCTCGATGGTCACGTCCCCGGTGCTGACGAGCTTGCTGCGGGCAGCCAGGATCACCAGTACCAGGCCGATGACGACCACGGTGAACATGACCACACCGAGCAAGATGACTGTTGTATCAACCATGTCGGTTTCCTATTGCTTGACGTTGCCTGGTCCCCGACGGTGCCTTGCACCGCCGGGAAAACACGACCTGCCTCAGAGCTGGATGCCGGAGAAGGACATGAAGCCCAGCGACATCAGGCCCACGGTGATGAAGGTGATGCCCAGCCCCTGCAGGGAGCCGGGAACGTCGCTGTACTTGAGCTTCTCGCGGATACCCGCAAGCGCCGTGATGGCCAGCGCCCAGCCAACCCCGGAACCGAGGCCGTAGATCACGGACTCGCCGAAGTTGTAGTTGCGCTCGACCATGAACAGCACGCCGCCGAGGATGGCGCAGTTAACGGTGATCAGCGGCAGGAAGACGCCCAGCGCGTTGTAGAGCGTGGGCACGTACTTGTCGAGGAACATCTCCAGGATCTGCACCAGCGCGGCGATGACGCCGATGTAGCTGAGCAGGCCCAGGAACGACAGGTCGATGTTCTCGGCACCGCTGATCCCGGTCCAGGTCAGCGCCCCTTCCGCCAGCAGGAAGGTGAACACCAGGTTGTTGACCGGTACGGCGATGGTCAGCACCACGATCACGGCGATGCCGAGACCGAAGGCCGCCGAGACCTTCTTGGACACCGCCAGGAAGGTACACATGCCGAGGAAGAATGCCAGGGCCAGGTTCTCGACGAAGACCGAGGCAACGAACAGGCTCAGATAGTGTTCCATGTTATACGGCCTCCTTCGGTTCGGTGTTGTGCTTCATCTTGAACTCGTTCTCCTCGATCTGCTCCGGGTTGAGGCTGCGCAGCACCCAGATGATCAGGCCGATGATGAAGAACGCCGACGGCGGCAGCAGCAGCAGGCCGTTGGGCACGTACCAGCCACCGTTCTGCACGGTCTCGAGCACGGTGAAGCCGAACACGCTGCCGGCACCGAACAGTTCGCGGAAGAAGCCCACGGTCATCAGGATGAAGCCGTAGCCCAGGCCGTTGCCGATGCCGTCCAGGAAGGACATCCCGGGGCTGTTCTGCATGGCAAAGCCTTCCGCGCGCCCCATCACGATGCAGTTGGTGATGATCAGACCGACGAACACCGAGAGCTGCTTGGACATCTCGTAGGCGTACGCCTTGAGGATCTGATCCACCACGATCACCAGCGAGGCGATGATGGTCATCTGCACGATGATGCGGATGGAGGACGGGATATGGTGCCGGATCAGCGACACGAACAGGTTGGCGAAGGCGGTCACGAAGATGACCGCCAGGGTCATGACCAGCGAGACGCTCATGCTGGTGGTCACCGCCAGCGCGGAGCAGATGCCGAGCACCTGCAGCGCGATGGGGTTGTTCTTGAAGACCGGCGTCGTCAGGACGCCCTTGGGAGTCGCGGCTGACATGATCAGGCTCCTTCAGCTTCGAGTTCGACGTCGGCGTCCTGGGCCTCGCCCGGGTCCACCGCGCTGCGGAACTTGGCCAGGTACTCGCCGAAGCCTTCCGGGCTCAGCCAGAACTGCAGCATGTTGGTGACGCCGTTGCTGGTCAGGGTGGCACCGGAGAGGCCGTCGACCTCGTGGTCACCGCTGCCGCTGCCCTTGGCCACGCGGATGGCAGGAGCAAGCTGACCCTCTTCGTCGAAGATCTGCTTGCCTTCCCACTGGGCCTGCCAGCGCGGGTTGTTGACCTCGGCCCCCAGCCCCGGGGTCTCGCTGTGCTCGTAGTAGGTGATACCGACGATGGTGTTGCCGTCGCCCTCCACGGAGAGGAAGCCGCGCATCAGGCCCCACAGGCCCTGGCCGCGGATCGGCAGGATGATCTGCTCGGGATCGTCGGGGTCACCCACCAGGTACACGGTGGCGTAGTTCTCGACACGGGAGAGGCCCGCCGGGTCACGCGCGCCGGAGAGGGTCCGCGAGGCCGCCGGGTCGCGGCGCGCCTCGAAGCCGTCCCAGGTCTGCGGGTCGTGCTGGTCGGAGTACTGGCCGGTCTCCAGGTTCACCACGCGGGGCGTGATGTCCCGGAAGGCCGCTTCCACATCCATGCCGGGCTCATAGAGGTTGGCCACGTTGAGGATGTTGGTCTTGCGGTCCAGCTCCTGGTTGAGCTGCTGCAGGGGACGCAGCGCCACCGCGGCGGTGGAGACGATGACCGAACACACGATGCAAAGTGCGAACGCCACCGTCAGGATCTTCTTGATGGAGTTGTTGCTCTGTGCCATCAGGCAGTCTCCTCGGCCGGCACACCGGTGCGCTGCATGCGGCGCTTGATGTTGGCCTGAACAAAGAAGTGGTCGATGAGCGGGGCGAACAGGTTGGCGAACAGGATCGCCAGCATGATGCCTTCAGGGAAGGCCGGGTTCACCACGCGGATCAGCACGGTCATGACGCCGATCAGCGCGCCGAACAGCAGGCGACCCTGGTTGGTCATGGCGGCGGACACGGGGTCGGTGGCCATGAACACCATGCCGAAGGCGAAGCCGCCGACGACCAGGTGCCAGTACCAGGGCATGGCGAACATCGGGTTGCTGTCGGAGCCGATCAGGTTGAACAGCGCGCTGGTCGCCACCATGCCGAGGAAGACCCCGAGCATGATTCGCCAGGAGGCGATCTTCGTCCACAGCAGCACCGCCGCGCCGATCAGGATCGCCAGCGTGGAGACCTCGCCCACCGAGCCGGGGATGTAGCCAATGAAGGCATCCCACCAGCTGTAGGTGCTGGTCAGGGCGGCCATGCCGTCCTGGAAGGCGAGCGACAGCGCGGTGGCACCGGTGTAGCCGTCGGCCGCCACCCACACCGCGTCACCCGAGATCTGCGCCGGGTAGGCGAAGTAGAGGAAGGCACGGCCGGTCAGGGCCGGGTTGAGGAAGTTCTTGCCGGTACCGCCGAAGATCTCCTTGCCGATCACCACGCCGAAGGTGATGCCGAGCGCCACCTGCCACAGCGGGATGGTGGCCGGCAGGATCAGGGCGTAGAGCACGGAGGTGACGAAGAAGCCCTCGTTGACCTCGTGGCCGCGCTTGACCGCGAACAGCACCTCCCAGAAGCCACCCACGGCGAAGGTCACCAGGTAGATCGGCAGGAAGTAGGTGGCGCCGAGCACGAAGTTGGCCCACAGGCTGTCCGGGTTGTGGCCTGAGGCCAGCACCATCATGATCGCCTCGCGCCAGCCGGCCATGGAGGCGTAGCCGTCGGCGATGGCGGTGTTGGCCTGCCAGCCGGCGTTCCACATGCCGAAGAACATCGCCGGGAAGGTGCACATCCAGACGGTGATCATGATGCGCTTGAGGTCGACCCCGTCACGCACGTGGGCGGTGGTCTTGGCCACGCTGGGCGGCGCATAGAAGATGGTGTCTACCGCTTCAAAGAGGGGGTAGAACTTCTCGTACTTGCCGCCCTTGTGGAAGTGCGGCTCGAGATTGTCGAGTGTCTGTCGAATCGGCATGATCAGGCCTCTTTCTCGATCAGGGTGAGGTTGTCACGCAGGATGGGACCGTACTCGTACTTTCCCGGACACACGTAGGTGCACAGGGCCAGGTCCTCTTCATCCAGCTCCAGACACCCGAGCTGCATGGCAGTCTCGATGTCACCGACGATCAGCGAGCGCAGCAGCTGCGTGGGCAGGATATCCAGCGGCATCACGGTCTCGTAGGCCCCCACCGGCACCATGGCCCGCTCGGAGCCGTTGGTGGAGGTGGTCGGCGCGTAGTCCTTGAGCCCGGTGATCTTCGACAGGTAGATGCCCAGCACCGAGTGGCGGTTGGCGCCCGGTGAGAGCCAGCCCATGAAGAGGCGCTTGTTGCCCTCCTCGAGGAGGCTGAACTGGTTGTGGAAGCGACCCAGGTAGCGAAGGCTGCCTTCGCAGGCAAAACCGGAGAAGACCGAGCCGGAAATCACGCGGGTGCCTTCGGGGTCGACCACTTCACCGGCCAGCAGTTCCTCGGTGCTGGCCCCGATACGGGTGCGCAGCAGGCGCGGATTCTCGGCGCGCGGACCGCCCACCGCCACGATGCGGCTGACGTCCAGCTTGCCTTCCGCGAAGAACTTGCCGAAGGCGATGACGTCCTGGTAGCCGATGTGCCAGACGCGCTTGTGCAGCGCCACCGGCGAGAGGTGGTGGATATGGGTGCCGACCAGGCCGGCCGGGTGCGGACCGCCGAAGGTCTCGACCTGCACGCCCTTGACGTCACCGCCCGGGATGCGCGCCTCGGGCGCGGTGCACAGGTAGACCTTGCCCTCGGTCAGGCGGGCCAGCACCTTGAGGCCATCCTCGAAGGCCTCGGGCTGCTCGTTGATGATCTCGGCAGGGTTCGGGCACAGCGGATGGGTGTCCACGGCGGTGACGAAGATATCCGTCGGGATACCGTCGATGGCCGGGGTGCGCGAGTAGGGACGGGTGCGCAGCGCGGTCCACAGGCCCGACTCGACCAGCTGATCGACCACCGCCTGACGCTCGAGGCCCTCGAGCTTGTCACGGCCGTGGGCCTTGAACTCGACGGCTTCCTCGGTCTCGTCGACCTTGATCACCACCGAGAGCAGGCGGCGCTTCTCGCCACGGTTGATGGCGACCACCTCGCCGGCGGCCGGCGCGGTGAAGCGCACGCCATCGATCTTCTTGTCGGTAAAGAGCAGCTGGCCCAGCTTGACTCTGTCCCCCTCCTGGACCTCCATGGTCGGCTTCATGCCGACGTAGTCGGGTCCCAGGACCGCCACATGGCGCACCGCGCGCGCATCCTCGATGCGCTGCTCGGGCGCTCCCGTGATGGGGAGATCCAGGCCTTTCTTGACTTCGATCATAGTCTCGCCCAGTTGATGGATCGGATAGATGAAGAAAGGGGTTCGAATGGGTTCGAATTCTTGTGTTTTCAGTACGTTACCAGTCAGGCCCAGGGCATGCCCGGACCACCCCGAAAAATCCCCCGTATTATAAAGACAAGGCAGGACGATGACCACCTGCGCGAAGGTCGCAGACGGTGACAGAGAGCAAGGGAAAAATTGTCGCAGGCCGTAAAGCGGCCAGGCGGCAGCGCCGAGCGCCGAGCGCCGAGCGCCGAGCGCCGAGCGCCGCATCATGATGTCATGGCAATTCGGGGCACCAACGAAGAAACCCCGCCGGATTCAACGCCGACGGGGCTTCTCGTTATCGGCCTCGGCTCCTGCCGCCCGTCACGGGTCAGCTTGGCGGCTCGGGGCTTGCCGCTGCCCGAAGGCCTTACGCGCTGGCGCGCGGCAGCTTGAGGAAGTGCACGTTGGACATGTGCTGCAGGATGCGGACCACCTGGCAGCTGTAGCCGAACTCGTTGTCGTACCAGACGTAGAGCACGGCGTTCTTGCCGTTGGCGATGGTCGCCTTGGCGTCGACGATGCCGGCATGGCGGTTGCCGACGAAGTCGGTGGAGACCACCTCGGGGGAGTCGACGTAGTCGATCTGCTTCTGGTAGGCGGAGCCGATGGACATGCGACGCAGGAAGTCGTTGAGGGCCTCGGCGTCGGTCTCCTTCTCCAGGCGCAGGTTGAGGATCGCCATGGAGACGTTGGGGGTCGGCACGCGGATGGCGTTGCCGGTCAGCTTACCGGCGAACTCCGGCAGCGCCTTGGCCACCGCCTTGGCGGCACCGGTCTCGGTGAGCACCATGTTCAGCGGGGCACTGCGGCCGCGACGGTCGCCCTTGTGGTAGTTGTCGATCAGGTTCTGGTCGTTGGTATAGGAGTGCACGGTCTCCACATGGCCGTGCTCGACGCCGAACTCGTCGTTGAGGACCTTGAGCACCGGCACGATGGCGTTGGTGGTACAGGAGGCCGCGGAGAGGATGCTGTCGTCGGCGGCGATGTCGTCGTGGTTGATGCCGTAGACGATGTTCTTGATGTCGCCCTTGCCCGGCGCGGTGAGCAGCGCCTTGGCCACGCCCTTGCACTCCAGGTGCTGGCCGAGGCCGGCCTCGTCGCGCCAGATGCCGGTATTGTCGACCACCACGGCGTTGTCGATGCCGTAGGCGGTGTAGTCGACCTCGGCGGGGGAATCGGCGTAGATCACCTGGATGACATTGCCGTTGGCGGTGATGGTACGCGCCTCGGCGTCGACGCTGATGGTGCCGTCGAAGGGACCGTGGACGGAGTCGCGGCGCAGCAGGCTCGCCCGCTTCTCGAGGTCCTTGGCGATATCGCCGCGGCCACGCACGACGATGGCGCGCAGGCGCAGCAGGTTGCCGCCACCGGCCTTCTCGACCAGCACGCGGGCCAGGATGCGGCCGATGCGGCCGAAGCCGTAGAGCACCACGTCCTTGGGCTCGCCGTTGTTGCCGTTCGCGTCATGGGCGTCGACGATCTCCTCGAGCTCCCGGCGCAGGAAGGCCACGGCATCGCCACCGCCCTGCTTCTTGAACGCCACGCCCAGCTTGCCGACATCGACGTGGGCCGGGCCCAGGTTGAGCTCGGTCATCGCCTTGACCAGCGGGAAGGTGTCCTGCACGGAAAGCTCGGTTCCCTCGACCTTGCGCACGAAGCGGTGGTCCTTCAGGATCCGGATCACGCTGCGGTTGAAGAGCGACCGCCCATAGAGGGTGGTGACCACGTTGTTGTGCCGGTAGAGGCTACCGATCATCGGGATCATCTGCTCGGCAAGCGCCTGGTTGTCGTGCCATTCCTGGAAGACGGTATCGGAGGGTTGCTGACTCACGTGAGGCCTCACTGGTGGGGTTATGGGATCGGCGCCATTATCCGGGGCCGACCCCCTCGGGGCAATCGCAGGATGGTCGCAGCCCCTGTAGGGGGATTACAGGAACGGCCGTTTGACTACAAGCCGGTTTGCCGACAGGGAGAGAGGCGGGCTGGTATGATGGTTGCTCTCCGGACCCGATTCCCATGACCCCCGGCGGACCGCCCCGCCGACAGCCGACCGACGTGACCATGCCGAACTTCTCGCCGCTCGACCCGCCGCGGCCCCAGGGGCTGCGCGACACCCTCTACTGGCAGACGCCCCAGGGCAGTGCCAGCGCCCTGGCCCTGGCACACCTCGCCGAGGATGCCCCGCTGCTGGTGATCACCGCCGACACCGCCCAGTCGCTGCGCCTGGAGAACGAGCTGCGCTTCTACAGCCGCATGCCGGTGCTGCCCTTCCCCGACTGGGAGACCCTGCCCTACGACAGCTTCTCGCCCCACCAGGACATCGTCTCGGCGCGGCTGCGCACCCTGCGCCGGCTGCAGGACGGGGTGCACGGCATCGTGCTGGTCCCCATCAACACCCTGATGCAGCGCCTGCCCCCGGTGGACTACATCGCCGGCCGGGTGATGACCCTGGCGGTGGGCCAGACCCTGGACCGGGAGGGCTTCCGGGATGCCCTGTCGCGGTCCGGCTACCGGGCCGTGGAGACGGTGTACGAGCCCGGCGAGTATGCCCTGCGCGGGGCGCTGATCGACCTCTTCCCCATGGGGACCGAGGCCCCGCTGCGCATCGACCTGTTCGACGACGAGATCGACACCCTGCGCACCTTCGACCCGGATACCCAGCGCAGCGCCGACCGGGTCGAGGCGGTGGAGCTGCTGCCGGCCCACGAGTACTCGCTGTCGCGCTCGGCGATCGCCTGCTTCCGCGAGGGCTTCGAGACGCTGTTCGACGTCGACCCCCGCCAGTGCCCGCTCTATGTGGACGCCCTCAAGGGCATCCCCTCCCCCGGCCTCGAGCAGTACCTGCCGCTGTTCTTCGAACAGACCGCGACGCTGTTCGAGCACCTCGCCGAGGGCACCCGGGTGGCGCTGCTCCCCGGCGTCTTCGACGCCGCCGAACACCACTGGGCGGCCATCGAGAGCCGCTTCGAGAACCTCGGCGTCGACCCCACCCGGCCACTGCTGCCGCCCCACCGCGCCTTCGTGCCGGTGGCCGAGGTGTTCGGCGCCATCAAGCGCCACCCCCGGGTGGAATTCATCGACGACGACGCCCACCGCCACGCCCTGGCGCCGACCACCCAGGCACCGCCCGCCGTCGGCATCAACGCCCGGGCCCGGGAACCGCTGGCCCCGCTGTCGACCTTCCTCGCCGAGCACGCGGCCACCCGGGTGCTGTTCGTGGCCGAATCCCGTGGCCGCCGCGAGGCGCTGGAGGAGGCCCTGGCACCGCTGCGCCTCGCCCTGCCCCATGTCGAGGACTTCGCCGACTTCCTCGCGGCGGACGCCCCCCTGGCGATCACCGAGGGCGAGATCGATGCTGGCCTGTGGCTGACCGACCCCGACCTGGCGGTGATCAGCGAGGCGGAGCTCTACGGCGACGTGGTGCGCCAGAGCCGCCGGCGGGAGAAGGCCACCGACGACAACGAGCTCGCCATCCGCCACCTCTCGGAGCTGCGCCCCGGCGCGCCGGTGGTGCACCAGACCCACGGCGTCGGTCGCTACAAGGGGCTGGATACCCTGGAGGCCGGCGGTCAGGCCGCCGAGTTCGTGACCCTGGAGTACGCCGACGGCGCACGGCTCTACGTGCCCGTCGACAGCCTGCACCTGATCTCGCGCTATGCCGGCGCCGACGACGAGCTCGCCCCGCTGCACCGGCTGGGCTCGGAGCAGTGGCAGAAGGCGCGCAGGAAGGCCGCCGAGAAGATCCGCGACACCGCCGCCGAGCTGCTCGACATCTACGCCCGCCGCGAGGCCCGCGAGGGCTTCGCCTGTGCGCCCCCGGACGCCGAGTATGCCCGCTTCGCCGCCAACTTCCCCTTCGAGGAGACCCCGGACCAGCGCGCCGCCATCCAGGCGGTCATCGGGGACATGACCGCCCCGCGCCCCATGGACCGCGTGGTCTGCGGCGACGTGGGCTTCGGCAAGACCGAGGTGGCCATGCGCGCCGCCTTCCTGGCGGTGCACTCCGGCCGCCAGGTGGTGGTGCTGGTGCCCACCACCCTGCTCGCCCGCCAGCACTACGAGAACTTCCGCGACCGCTTCGCCGATACCGCGGTGAACGTGGAGCTGATCTCGCGCTTCACCGCCGGCAAGGGGCAGGCCGCCTCCGTCAAGCGTATCGAGGAGGGCCAGGCTGACATCGTCATCGGCACCCACAAGCTGCTCTCGAAATCGATGCAGCTGCCGAAGATGGGGCTTTTGATCATCGACGAGGAGCACCGCTTCGGCGTGGCCCAGAAGGAGCGGCTCAAGAGCCTGCGTGCCGAGGTCGACATCCTGACCATGACCGCCACGCCGATCCCGCGCACCCTCAACATGGCCATGAGCGGCATCCGCGACCTGTCGATCATCGCCACCCCTCCGGCGCGGCGCCTCTCGGTGAAGACCTTCGTGCAGCAGCGCGACGAGGCGATCATCAAGGAGGCGATCCTGCGCGAGATCCTCCGCGGCGGCCAGGTCTACTTCCTGCACAACGAGGTGAAGACCATCGAGACCGCCGCCGAGACGGTCCGCGCGCTGGTGCCCGAGGCGCGGGTCGGGGTGGCCCACGGCCAGCTGCCCGAGCGTTCGCTGGAACGGGTTATGTCGGACTTCTACCACAAGCGCTTCAACGTGCTGGTCTGCTCCACCATCATCGAGACCGGCATCGACGTGCCCAGCGCCAACACCATCGTCATCGAGCGCGCCGACCGCTTCGGCCTGGCCCAGCTGCACCAGCTGCGCGGGCGGGTGGGCCGCAGCCACCACCAGGCCTACGCCTACCTGCTCGCCCCGCCGCCCAGGGTGATGACCAAGGACGCCGTCAAGCGCCTCGAGGCGATCGCCGGGGCCGAGGACCTGGGCGCCGGCTTCACCCTGGCCAGCCACGACATGGAGATCCGCGGCGCCGGCGAGCTGCTCGGCGAGGAGCAGAGCGGCCAGATGGAGGCGATCGGCTACGGCCTCTACATGCAGATGCTCGACCGCGCCGTGGCGGCAATCCGCGCCGGCAAGACCCCCAACATCGAGGCCCCGCTGGACGAGGGGGTCGAGGTGAGCCTCAACCTGCCGGCGCTGATTCCCGATGACTACCTGCACGACGTCCAGCAGCGCCTGGTGATGTACAAGCGCATCAGCAGCGCCGCCGACGAGGCGGAGCTCAAGGAGCTGCAGGTGGAGATGATCGACCGCTTCGGCCTGCTGCCGGCGCCGGTCAAGACCCTGCTGCGCCAGACCCGGCTGCGCCAGCGTGCCGAACGGCTCGGCATCGCACGGCTCGAGGCGGGCCCCGAACGCGGCCGGATCATCTTCGCCGGCCATACCCGGGTCGACCCGCTCACCCTGGTCACCCTGATCCAGCAGGACCCGGCGCACTACCGGCTGGACGGCGCCGACACCCTGCGCTTCGAGGCAGCCATGGAGAAGGAGGAGACACGCTTCCAGGTCGTCGAGCAGCTGCTCGAGACCCTCAACCGCAAGGCCGAGGCGGCGTAGCCGCTGGACGAAAGGCTGGCGTACCGCCGCGGCTCGCGGCAATCTATACTATGGGCTACCGCGTTTCATCGCCGCCGACCCCACGGCGCCGGGCAGGGAGCGCCCGGCACCCCCAACCCTGGCCGCGTCGACCCCCGTCGGCGCCCCGCAAGAGACGACATGACGTTGATGAACACCTCGACACTGGCCCGGCGCGGCGCCCGCTGCGCCCTCGCCCTGGGACTCTCCACCCTGATCGCCTCCGGCGCCCTGGCCGAGGAGGAGTGGCCGCGCGGCCACTTCCCGCTGCCCGAGACCGGCAACGTGATCGGCGAGAACTTCACCCTGACGATCCAGGAGGGCGACACCCTGGTGGACCTCGCCCGCGAGCACAACGTGGGCTACGAGGCCATGCGCATGGCCAACCCCGACGTGAGCCTCTGGGCGCCCTTCGAGGGCACCGAGGTGGTGATTCCCAACCAGCACATCCTGCCCGACGCCCCCCGCGAGGGCATCGTGGTCAACCTCTCCGAGCTGCGCCTCTACTACTACTCCTCCCCCGGCGTGGTCGAGACCTACCCGATCAGCGTCGGGCGCGAGGGCTTCTCCACCCCGGTGGGCGTGACCCGTACCACCGTCAAGGTCAAGGATCCCGCCTGGTCGCCGCCCCGCTCCATGCGCGAGGAGGCGGCCGCCCGCGGCGAGCCGCCGCCCGCCGTGGTGCCCCCCGGCCCGGACAACCCCCTGGGCCGCCATGCCATCCTGCTTGGCCTGCCGAGCTACCTGATCCACGGGACCAACCGGCCGGACGGGGTTGGCATGCGGGTCAGCCGCGGCTGCATCCGCATGTTCCCCGAGGACATCGAGTCCCTCTACGAGCGGGTGCCCAGCGGCACCAAGGTGAACATCATCGACCAGCCCTTCAAGGCCGGGTGGTCGGACGATGGCGTGCTCTATGCTCAGTCGTTCCCCCAGCTCGAGGAGAACCAGGGCAGCTTCGAGCCCCTGCTCAACGCCATCGAGGCCGTGACCCGGGCCTTCGGTGACGAGCAGCCGCCGGTGGACTATGCCCGGCTGCGCGAGCTGGTGGAGGCGCCGGACGGCCTGCTCGTCTCGCTGCTGCAGACCGCCGAGCAAGCGCCCACCCCCGCCGAGCCGGCACCCGAGGTGGATGGCCTGTTCGGCGGCGAGCTGGAGCTCAGCGTGCGATAGTCGCCGGATACCCGGTACCCAGAAACGAGAAGACCCCGCCGAGGCGGGGTCTTCTCGTGTTGCAGAACCGCCGCCACCCGAAGGTGGCGCCAGCCCTCCAGCAGAATTACTTCTGCATGGAGCGCTGGAACATGCGGTTCATCTCGTCACGGTTCTGCTCGGACATCTGCAGAGCCGCCTGGGCGTCACGCTGCGCCTGGTTGGCGGTGTTCTGAGCCTGGGTGGCGATGCTGCGTGCTTCTGCAGCGTCGGCCTGCGCGGACTCGGCGGTCTGGCGAACTTCTTCCAGCGCGCTGGTGGAGGCACAACCAGCCAGGATGGCCAGGGATGCAGCGGCGGCGGTCAGCTTCAGGGTGGTCTTCAGAGTCATGGTGTTCTCCTTGAGTCTTCCTTGGTACTGCGTTGGTGATTGCCTGACGATCAGGCTTCCTGCACATGCAGGCCATCTTGCAGCGACTTGTGCTGCGAAGCACAGGAGTCAAACGCTGTTTTATAATACAAGGCGGCGCTTGTCCATAGCTGTGAACGTCCCTTGCGCATGTAAAGCCTAGCGGATCACGACGCGAGTGCCAATGTCGATCAGCGAGGCGAGTCGCTCGATCTGGTCGTCGGTCACCGCCACGCATCCCTGGGTCCAGTGGAACTGCTGGTGGATCTCGGGGTCGCCCTTGCCGATCCCGTGGATGCCGATGAAGCCGCCGAGGGCCGTCTGCTGGGGCGGGTAGCCACGCCGGCGGTAGTAGTCGAAGTAGTCGTCGTAGTCCTGCTGGGAGTAGACGCCCTCCTCCAGCGCCATGCGCGCATGGGTCGGGGTGGGGTAGTCCAGGCCGATGAAGATGTGCCAGTCGCTCTCGCGGTTGAAGCGGTTGACACGGAACTCGCCCAGCGGCGTGACGTTGCTGCCGCGCAGACGGGCCGGCCTGGCGCCGCTGCGGCCCAGGGAGATGGGGGCGAAGCGCTCCAGCATGCGATTGCCGCGATAGACCGACAGCGCAGCCTCGCGATCCTCCACCAGCACCCAGAGCTCGTCGTCGTGGCGCGGGAGGTGCGCTCGCGACAGCAGCGTCTCGATCAGGTTGGCCCGCGCGGCCTCAGCGCCGAGCAGGGCGAACGGGGCACCGAGGGCCATCAGGGCGAAGCGGCGTCGTGAGAGGGGTTTCATCGGGGTATCACTCGACTCGGTTTCGGGCAGTGTGGCCAGCCGGACGGATGACCGCCGCGGCCCCTGGCATTCAACATCGTTTATAGCGCAATCGCCCCCTGCCTGTCAGGTGTTGACTGTCAAGGGCACGCGAAGATGCGCTCGATCATGGTGGCCCTCGGCGCGGGCATCTAGGCTAAGGGGGTCCGGGGAATGTCACCCCCGCCGGCATCCCGGTCCAAGGAGTCCTGCATGCCCGTCGATGATCCGCGTCCCGCCTCCCCTTTCGCGCCCGCTCCCCTCACCCGTGATCCCGACTTTGTGGCCTGGACCCGAGGCGTCGGCGTCATCCGTCATGACCCCGTCACCGTCGAGCGTGTCTCGCGGCTGCTGGAGCGCCATGCCGGCGACCCCGCCAGGCGCCGCGACTGGCTGGCGCACCTGCGGGCCGCCGATCGCCTGGCCTGCATGGGCATGTGGCTGGTGGCCCACATGACCTACGCCCGGCGGGTGCGCCTCGACGGCGAGCCGCTCGGTGCCGACGACTTCAAGCCGACTCCCGAGGGGCATACCGGGGGCGCGCTGAACATGGTCCCCGCCTATGTGGGCTACCTGGCCGCCAACGCCATCAGCGGGATGACGCGCAGCTGGATGATGGGTCAGGGCCACTGCGTGGCCGCCATCGATGCCGTCAACCTGCTGACGGACAACATGGGGCCCGCCCATGGGGCGCGCTACGGGCTCGACGACGCGGGCCTGACGCGCCTGGTCAACGACTTCTACCGCTGCGAGGTGAGCGCCGACGGCTACCCGGTCTCGCCGCTGGGCAGCCACGTCAATGCCCATACGGCCGGCGGCACCGGCGAGGGCGGCTACCTGGGCTTCGCCGGCCTGCAGTACGTGCACATGCCCCTGCCCGGGCAGTCCCTGGTGGCCTTCCTCAGCGATGGCGCCTTCGAGGAGCAGCGCGGCAGCGACTGGGCCTCGCGCTGGTGGCGACCGGACGATTCGGGCCCGGTGGTGCCGGTGATGATCGCCAACGGCCGGCGCATCGACCAGCGCACCACCATGAGCCAGTCCGGCGGCACCGACTGGTTCGAGGACCACCTGGTGCTCAACGGCTTCGCCCCGCTGACCATCGACGGCCGCGATCCGGCGGCCTTCGTCTGGGCGATCCTCACCGCCGAGGCGGAACTCGCCGACCAGGCCGAACTGGCGCGCGCCGGCCGGACCCGCTACCCGCTGCGCCTGCCCTACGTGATCGCCGAGACGGTCAAGGGCTTCGGCTTCCCCGGCGCCGGCACCAACGCCGCCCACAACCTGCCGCTGGTCGACAACCCGGCCACCGACGCGGCGGCCCGGGACGCCTTCAACGCCGGCGCCCGGGCGCTTCACGTGCCCGAAGGCAAGCTGCGCGAGGCCATCGCAACCCTCAACACCCACGCCCGGGACGCGCGGGTGCGCGAACGCGACCATCCCCTGGCCCACCCGCATCCCGACCTGCCCACCCTGCCCGAGCCGCGCGAGTGGCCCCTGGGCGAGCCTGTCTCGCCCATGGCCGCCATCGATGCGACCTTCGCCGCCCTGGTGGAGGCCAATCCCGGCCTTCGGGTGCGGGTGGGCAACCCCGACGAGATGCGCAGCAACCGGCTGAACCGCACACTCGACCTGCTGCAGCACCGGGTCACCGAGCCCGAGGACGGCGTGGCCGAATCGCTCCACGGCGCGGTGATCACCGCGCTGAACGAGGAGGCGGTGGTCAGCGCAGCCCTGGCCAACAGGCAGGGGCTGAACCTGGTGGCCAGCTACGAGGCCTTCGCGGTCAAGATGCTGGGCGCCATGCGCCAGGAGGCGATCTTCGCCCGCCACTGCCGCGAGGCGGGGCGCGAGCCGGGCTGGCTGTCGGTGCCGGTGCTGGCCAGCTCCCACACCTGGGAGAACGGCAAGAACGAGCAGTCCCATCAGGACCCGACCCTCTGCGAGGCCTGGCTCGGCGAGATGGACGACGTCGCCCCGGTGCTCTTCCCGGTGGATGCCACCAGCGCGGCCACGGCGCTGCAGAGCCTCTACGCCACCCGCGGGCGCATCGCCGTGATGGTGGTCCCCAAGGGCCCGGTGCCGGTGTGCCTGGACGCCGAACAGGCCCGGCGCCTCGACGAGGACGGCCTGCTCTGCCTGCGCCACGACGACCGGGCACGGCTGCAGCTGTTCGCCATCGGCGCCTATCAGCTGATCGAGATGCGCCATGCCCTGGCCCGGCTGGACGCCGCCGGCGTCCCGGCCAGCCTCTACGTGATCCAGTCGCCCGGCCGGCTGCGCGAGGCCCGGGACGAGCAGGAGGCACCCGCCCTGCTGAGCCAGTGCCGGCTGAGCACCCTGGTGCCGGAGGTGGCCCCCCGGGTCTTCCTGGCCCACTGTCGCCCGGAACCCCTGGCCGGGGTGCTGCGTCCGCTGGACACCGGGACACGCTCGCGCTTCCTGGGCTATCGCAACCGCGGCGGTACCCTGGACACCTTCGGCATGCTGTTCGCCAACCGCGCCACCTGGGCCCACGTGCTGGAAGCCGCCAGCGAGGTGGCCGAGCTGGACCTGGACGCCCTGCTGAACCCGGCCGAACGCGATGCCCTGGCCGGCGAGGGCGAGCCGGAGGCGCTGAGGTTCACCTGAGCGCCCCGCGGGCGGCCTCAGGCCGCCAGGATGGCCCCCATCCGCAGCACCTCGCGCAGCGAGGTGATGCCCTGCTCCGCCTTGGCCAGGCCGTCGGCAAACATCAGCGGCTCGCCGCGTTCCACCAGGGCCCGTCGCAGGCGGGACTCGTCGGCATGGCGCAGGATCCGCCCGTGGTCCTCCGGCGTCGGCTGCCACACCTCGAAGACCCCGGTGCGCCCTCGGAAGCCCAGGCCGTCGCAGTGATCGCACCCCACCGGCATCCACGCCGAGGCCGGCAGGGTCGCGCCCACCGCCTTCAGCCATTCGGCCTCCCGCGCCGGCAGCGGCTGGCGCTCGCGGCAGTGCTCGCAGAGCCGGCGCACCAGGCGCTGGGCCACCACCAGCCCCAGGTTGGCGCTGATCTCGGCGTCGCCCAGTCCCAGGTGGCGCAGGCTCGAGACCACCCCTACCGCGTCGCGGCTGTGCAGGGTGCCCATCAGCGAGCGGCCGCTGCCGGCCACGTTGAGGGCCGCCCGGGCCGAGTCCGGGTCGCGGATCTCGCCGATCAGCACGTAGTCCGGGTCGAGCCGCAGCAGCGAGCGTGTGCCGGTGGCGAAGTCCAGGCCGTTGGCCTCGTCCACCTGGATCTGGTTGATCCCGGGGACCTCGTACTCCACGGGATCCTCCAGGGTGATCACGTGGCTGTCGGTCAGGCGCAGCTGATTGAGCAGGGTGTAGAGGGTGGTAGTCTTGCCGGAGCCGGTGGGACCGGCCACCAGCAGCATGCCGCCGGTGGCGTCCATCCAGCGGCGCATGCCGCGGGCGCCCTGCTCGCCGATCCCCAGCGACAGGGTGTCGCGAAAGCTCTCCGGCGGGGCCAGGAAGCGCACCGCCATCTTCTCGCCCCCCACGCAGCTCACCGCGGTGACCCGCAGGAAGGTCTCCTCGCTGCCCTCCTCCCCGGGCGGCCAGCTGAAGCTGCCCTCGGCGGCGGCCAGTGACGGCACCGGATTGAGGCGGGCCAGCACCTTGAACTGGTTGGTCAACCGGGCGCCGGTGCCGGCGTCGACGCGCAGCGCCTCGATGACCCGCCCGTCGATGCGCAGGCGGATCCTCAGGCTCTCCTGGTGGGGGTCGAGGTGGATATCGGTGGCCCGGGCGCGCAGGGCGTCCTCGAGCAAGGTAGTGGCCTCGAGCTGATCGTCGCCCGGGTCGGGGGGCGTCTCGAGCAGCGGCCTCAGGCGAGGCAGCAGGCGGCGGTGGAACTCGGCATGGGGCGCGTCGGCAGGCATGGATATCCTCGCGGGTCGGAGCACCCGGCCGGGTGCAGACCTTCTCAGCCTAGGCGCGATTCCATGGCCTTGCTCGTGCCAGGGTGCGCCAGCCCCAGCCGGGCGGCATTGCCTACCACCGACAGCGAGCTGGCCACCATGGCCAGCACCGCCGCCTGGGGCGGTATTACCATCCAGCCGGCAAGGCCCAGGGCCAGGGCGTTATAGAGCGCCGAGAGGGCCAGGTTCTGGCGCATCACCCGCCGGGTGGCCCGGGCGATGGCGATGGCCGCGGGCACCCCCTGCACCCCATGGCCCAGCAGCTGGATCGCGGCGGCATCCCGGGCCCCGGCGCTGGCCTCCGCGGAGGCCACCCCCACCGTCGATGCGGCCAGCGCCGGGGCATCGTTGATGCCGTCGCCCACATAGAGCACCGGGCCCGGCAGTGCCGCCACCAGGTGACGCTTGGCCTCGGGGGAGCGCCCACCGAAGCAGGCCTCGGGCGCCAGTCCCAGCCGGCGGCCGAGGCGGCGCACCAGCACCGGACGATCGCCGCTGATCATCGCCAGCATCAGCCCCTGTTCGCGCAGCCCGGCGAGGGTCGCCGCGGCACCGGGCTCGGGGTCATCCTCGAGCCAGAGGATGCCCAGCCACTGCCCATCGCGCGCCACGGCCACCTCCGTGGCCCAGGGAGGCCCGGCCTTGCGCCAGGCGGGCACCGCATCCTGCCCGGCCAGCCAGTCGGGGGCGCCGATGCGCAGTGACGTGCCATCGGCCTCACGCGTCTCGCGCCCCCGGCCGGGGTGCTCGGAAACCGCCGCCGGTGCCTGCCCCGGAGCGATCCCCGCCTCGGCGGCGGCGGCGCGGATCGCCAGCCCCAGGGGATGCTCGCTGCCCCATTCGGCCCGGGCGGCCAGGGCCAGCAGGTCGCGCTCCGCCACACCCGGGACGGGACCCAGGGCGGCCAGTCGCAGCGCCCCGCGGGTCAGGGTACCGGTCTTGTCGAAGGCCACGGCGCGAACCTGGCCGGCAAGCTCCAGGGCCGCGGGGTCGCGAAACACCACGCCGGCCTCCAGCGCCCGGGACGTGCCCGCCAGGCTCGCCAGGGGCACCGCCAGGCCCACGGCACAGGGGCAGGCCACCACCAGCACCGAGAGCGCGCGCACCGCCGCCTCCTCTGGCGCCACGCCGGCCAGCAGCAGGGAGGCCAGGGTGACCAGCGCCAGGGCCAGGGCGGCGGGGCTGAGCCAGGCGGCGAAGCGCTCCGCCAGGCGGCGCAGCTCGCCCTTCCCCGCCTGCAGGGCCTGCACCTGACGGTAGAGGCCATCCAGACGCCGCTCGCCCACCCCGGCGGTCACCCTCAGGGTGAAGGGGGCGCCCAGGTTGCGACAGCCCGCCGAGAGCCGTGACCCCCGGGTCAAGGTCCGCGGGCGGCTCTCGCCGGTGAGCAGGGCGAGATCCAGTCGCGCCGCGGCATCGAGCAGCTCGCCATCCAGCGCCAGGGTCTCGCCTCTCGCCACGCGAATGCGCTCGCCGGCCGCGACTTCCGCGACGGGCACCCTGGCGTCTTCTCCTCTCGGATCCAGCCGGCAGGCTCGCTCCGGCAGCGGGGCCAGCCCCTCCAGGGCACGCAGCCCGCGATAGCGGGCCAGGGTCTCCACCCAGCGTCCCGCCAGCAGCAGCAGAACCAGCATCACGGCGGTATCGAAGTAGACCTCCGCCGAGCCCCGACCCAGCAGCCACACCGAAACCGCCAGCGCCCCGATCACGCCCAGCGACACCAGGGCATCCATGCCGGGGCGCCCCGCGCGCAGGGTGCGCCAGGCGGCGCGGTAGAAGGGCCAGGTGGCCAGGGTCACCACCGGCAGCGCGAAGGCGCCTGAAACCCAGGCCAGCACCCGCTCCAGGCGCGCTTCGGGCAGGGCGCCGGCGTAGATCAGCAGCGAGGCCAGCATCGTCCACATGCCGAACAGGGCGGCCGCCAGCAGCCGCCCCGCCAGGGCCCGGCTCTCGGCGTCCAGGCGCTGGCGGGCATCCGGTGCCGACTCGAGGTCGCAGAGCCGGTAGCCGAGCCGACCCACCGCCGCCGCGATACGTTCGGGTGCCACCGCCGCCGGCGTCCCCTCCACCATCAGGGTGGCGGAGAGGTAGTCCACCCCTGCCCGGCTGACCCCGGGCAGGCGGCCCAGGCGGTGCTCGATGGCCAGGGCACAGCTGGTGCACCACATGCCCTCCACGGAGCGCAGCAGCCGCTCCCCCTCGAGCGCGGCCGTCTCGGTGGCGGGGCTACCGGCCAGGGTCGCGGCGTCTTGCTGGCCAGCCGGGAAGGCGTCGCGACGGGTCATGCCCCCTCCCCTAGAGACATGGCGGCAGAGTCACGATGGGCAGGCCGACGAAGGCCACCCCGGCCGCCGAGAAGAGATGCAGCCCGGCCCCCGTCAGGGCGATAAAGCGCGACCCGCCCACGCTGACCCCGCCGGCCCTGAGCCCTCTCCAGGCCAGCCAGCCGAGCAGCGCCAGGGTGGCCAGGGTCAGCAGGGCGAGCCCGCCGTTGATGGCGGTAAACGCCCCCTGCCCGGGCCGCGGTGGCGCCAGCGCACAGGCCACCGAAAGCCCGCCATAGAGCACCACGAACCACAGGCTCCAGAGGGTCAGGCCCAGCAGCAGCTGGGCGGGGTGGCTCGGCGCCCACCAGCGACGCAGCACCGTCATGGCCCCGCTCCCGTCAGCCGCGGCAGCAGCGCCATGGCCGCCGCCAGGATCCAGTAGACGCCGAGCTGGTAGCGCCACAGCAGCGCCACCACCCCGGGCTCGAAGGGCAGCCGGGCCCCCACCAGGCCGAGCCCTGCCCGCCAGGCCTGTAGCGCCGCCAGCACGGCGGCCAGCCCGCCGTGCCCCAGCAGATAGGCAAGCCCCACCAGCAGGGTGGCGTCGTGGGCCGTGGCGGTGGGCGCCAGGCCCGCGCCGAGCAGCGCCATGACCAGCAGGGCCACATGCAGCCCGCCCAGGGCAGCAATGGCGGAGAGCGCCAGGGCAAGCCCCGCCTCACGGCCGCGCTTCAGCGCTGCCACCCGCCGCTCCAGCCACAGGGTGCCCAGGGTGAGCGCCGCCCCGGAAGCCAGCAGCAGCGGCAGCGAGAGCGGCGAGCGCGACGGCATCTGCCACTCGGGCGAGACCGTCCAGAGGTAGAACCAGCCGAACAGCAGCGACAGGAAGAAGGCGCCGTCGGCGAGCAGCGCCACGCCCATGGTCCAGCGCCCGGGGCCGTCGGCGGTGCGCGAGTGCAGCGGCGGGGCCTCGGGCTCGTCGTGCCCCAGGGGCGCGGCCCGGCGGTGGCCGCCGTTCTCCCAGGACCAGCGCAGCAGCAGCACGCCGGCCCCGGCCAGGCCCAGCAGCGCCAGCGGGTAGAGACGCGCGAGCAGGCTGACGCAGACCACCGCCAGGCAGAGCGCGGCATAGAGCGGCAGCAGGCTGTTGCCGGGCAGGTGGATCACCTCGCGCACCCGACCGGTCAGCGCCTCGCTACCGAGCAGCTCGCGGCGACCGTGAGCGGCCCCGGGGCGCGCGTGCTCGCCGCGGGCGATCTCGTCGCCCAGGGTCGGGGTCTCCCACAGCGGGTGGCGGCCCTCCACCCGGGGCAGGCTGGCGAAGTTGTAGCTGGCCGGCGGCATCGCCAGGCTCCACTCCAGGGTGTCGGCGCCCCAGGGGTTGCGCGGCGCGGAGCGCCCGTAGCGGCCGTGGAGCAGGAGATCCACCAGCACCACGGCGACGCCCGCCGCCATCATGAAGCCGCCGATGGAGGAGATCAGGTTGTAGAGGTCCCAGCCCATGGCGCTGTCGTAGGTGTAGACGCGCCGCGGCATGCCCAGCAGGCCGGTCCAGTGCATGATCAGGAAGGTGAGGTTGAAGCCCAGGAAGGTGAGCCAGAAGCCGAGCCGGCCGAGGCGCTCGGAGGGCATGCGCCCGGTGACCAGCGGCAGCCAGTAGGTGACCCCGGCCAGCAGCGGGAAGAACATGCCCCCCACCAGCACGTAGTGCAGGTGGGCCACCACGAAGTGGGTGTCGTGGACCTGCCAGTTGAAGGGCACCAGCGCCAACATCACCCCGGTGAGCCCGCCGCAGACGAAGATCACCAGGAACCCGCTGACCCACAGCATCGGCAGGCTCATGCGCGGCTTCCCCAGCCACAGCGTGGCCAGCCAGACGAAGACCTGGATGGCAGTGGGCACCGCCACCAGCATGCTGGCGGCCGAGAAGAAGGCCTGGGCAAGCTGGGGGATGCCCACGGTGAACATGTGGTGGACCCAGAGCCCGAAGCTGATGAAGCCGGTGATGAGGATGGCCGCGACTACCCAGCCGTAGCCGACGATGGGCCGCCCGGCGAACACCGGGATCAGGGTCGAGACGATGCCCGCCGCCGGCAGGAAGATGATGTAGACCTCGGGGTGACCGAACAGCCAGAACAGGTGCTGCCAGAGGATGGGGTCGCCGCCGCCGGCCACCGTGAAGAAGGGCATCCCGGCGGCGCGCTCCAGCTCCAGCAGCACGCTGCCCAGTATCAGCGGCGGGAAGCCCACCACGATCATCAGCGCCATGGCCAGGATGTACCAGGCGAACAGCGGCATGCGGTGCAGCGCCATGCCCGGGGCCCGGGTGCGCAGGATCGACACCGTCAGCTCCACCCCGGCGGAGAGCGCCGAGATCTCCACGAAGGTGATGCCGAGCAGCCAGAAGTCCGACCCCCGCCCCGGCGAGAACTCCCCGCTGCTCAACGGCGTGTACATGAACCAGCCACTGTCCGGCGCCATCTCCAGCAGCAGGCTCGCGAAGAGGATGATCCCGCCGAACAGGTAGCACCAGTAGCCGAAGGCGGTGAGTCGCGGGCAGACCAGGTCCCGGGCCCCGATCATCTTGGGGATCAGGTAGATCGCCAGCCCCTCCAGCATGGGGATGGCGAACAGGAACATCATCACCGTGCCGTGCATGGTGGTGACCTGGGCGTAGATCTCCGGCGACATGAAGGCCTGGTCGGGCAGTGCCAGCTGGGTGCGCACCAGCATCGCCAGCACCCCGCCCAGCAGGAAGAAGACCAGGCCCGTGGCCATGAAGCGCAGCCCCAGGGTGCTGTGGTTGACCACGCTGAACAGGCCTCGCCAGCCGCGGGGGTTGCCCCACACCGCCTCCATCTCGCGGTGCAGCCGCTCGGCCTCGGGGCTGGGTCGCATCGTCTCGCTCATGGCACCAGGGTCTCCAGCCAGGCGCCCAGTGCCTCGAGGTCCTCGGGCGCGAGATGATCGTGGGCGGGCATGCGATTGCCGGGCTTGAGGCGCTGGTGCTCGGCGAGCCAGCGGGCGATGGCGCCCTCCTCCATGGCCAGGGTGCCGGCGCCGAGGGTGGCGCGGGCGCCGATGTCGGAAAGATCGGGGCCCGAGTCACCCTGGTAGAGCCCCGCCACCCGGTGGCAGCTGGCGCAGTGCGCGGCGAAGGTGTCGCGGGCCGCGGCATGGGCGTCATCAGGCTCGGGGGGTGGCTCGCGCCGTGCCGCCAGCCAGTCCTCGAAGGCCGCAGGCGCCACCGCCTCCAGGTGGAGCTGCATATGGGCGTGCTGCACCCCGCAGTACTCGGCGCACTGGGCGCCGAACACCCCCGGGGCGTCGGCCTCGAGGCGGATGCGGTTGATGCGCCCGGGGATCATGTCGATCTTGCCGCCCAGGCGCGGCACCCAGAAGGCGTGGATGACGTCGGCGCCGGTGACATGGAAATCCACCGGCTCGCCGGCCGGCATCACCAGGTGGTTGGCGGTGACCACCTCGCCGGCCTCGTCCGGGTAGCGCACCTCCCACCACCACTGGTGCCCGGTCACCTCGATCACCCGCGGCGTCTCGCCCCCGGGCAGCGGCAGGGGCAGCAGGCGCTGCCCGGTGGGCACCCCGAAGGCCAGCAGCAGCAGGATGCTCGCCCCGGGCAGCAGGATGCCGCCGCCCAGGATCCAGCTTCGCGCCAGGCGGCGCTCCTGGTCGGGGCTGCGCGCAGGGCGCTCGCGGGGACGGAAGGCCGCCAGCCAGAGCGCCACCACGCCCACGAACACCAGCCCGAAGCCTGCCAGCATGCCCCACCAGAGCGAGGCCACGTCCCGGGCCGCCTGCCCCGCCGGGTCGAGGATCGAGTGGCTGCCGCTGCAGCCGGCCAATCCCGTGGCGAGCGCCACTGCCAGCGCCACGCCCGCGCCCCCGAGCGCCCGGCGCGGAGGGCCCGGGTTGACCCGCCGACCGCGGCGGCCTTCACTGTGCCTGATGCTCCCCACCCCGCCATCGACAGGGACGCCGCCATGCCAACCTCCGCCCAGCGCTCCATCCACAGCCGCGCCGCCGTCGCCGGCCACCCCCTGCACCCGGTGATGATCCACTTCCCGGTGGCCGCCCTGCTCGGCCTGGTCGCCAGCGACCTGGGCTTCCTCTACACCGGCGACCCCTTCTGGGCCCGCGCCTCCCTGTGGCTGGCCGGGGTGGGTGCCTTCGGCGGCTGGCTCGCCAGCCTGGCCGGCCTCATCGACCTGGTGACGGTGCGGGGCATCCGTCGGCTGGTGACCGCCTGGAGCCACGCCATGGTGGCGGTGGTGATGCTCTCGCTCGCCTCGCTGAACTGGCTGTGGCGCTTCATGGGCGAACCCCTGCTGCCCTGGGCCCTGGTGTTGAGCCTGGCCACCGCGGCACTGATCGCCCTGGCCGGCTGGCTGGGGGGGCAGCTGGTCTACGAGCATGCGGTGGGTGTCGACCTCGATGACTGAGGGTTGAGTCGGCGGCATTCTCTCCTCTCCCCTCAGAGTGCCGGCTTGGCCAGCACCAGCCCGACCACCGCCAGCATGGCGACCCCCGCCACCCCGGCCGCCAGCAGCGACCCGGCGGCGACCCCGCGGGGCCGGCCCTGTTCCAGGCGCAGCAGCAGCCAGCCGCACAGGCCGTGGGCCAGCACCATGACGGAGACCGCCAGCAGCTTGAGCACCAGCCAGGTACCCACGACGCCGTGGAGCAGGAACAGCAGGGTACCGGAGGCGATGGCGAGCAGCGCGACGGGGCTCGCCAGGCCGTTGAAGAGCAGGCGCGGAAGCGGCGGTGCGCCGGGGGAGATACCCTCGGCGACACGCTCGGGACGGGCCAGCTGCCCGAGCAGCGCCGGCAGGTAGAGCAGCAGCCCGCACCAGCTCACCAGGGCGATGATATGCAGGAACTTGAACCAGGGCATGGGCATCCTTGCGGCGACACCGGCCCCCGGGCCGGCAACACCTTCACCCTAGTCCAGCGATGCGCCCGGGACCAAGGCGCATCTCAACGTCCCCCTGGGCCCCGGTGGCTCAGCCGAACAGGCCCTGGCTTCGCAGGTAGTCGTCGTAGCTGCCGCTGAAGTCGGTGATGCCCGCCTCGCCCATGTCGAGGATGCGGGTGGCCAGGGAGGAGACGAACTCCCGGTCGTGGCTGACGAAGATCAGGGTGCCCGGGTAGTGCGCGAGGGCCAGGTTGAGCGCCTCGATGGACTCCATGTCCAGGTGGTTGGTGGGCTCGTCCATCAGCAGCACGTTGGGGCGGGTCAGGGTCAGCTTGCCGAACAGCATGCGCCCCTGCTCGCCGCCGGAGATCACCTTGACCGACTTGCCGATGTCGTCGCTGGAGAAGAGCATCCGCCCCAGCGCCCCGCGGATCACCTGCTCGCCGCCATCGGTCCACTGGGCCATCCACTCGAACAGGGTGGCGTCGTTGGCGAAGTCGTCGGCGTGGTCCTGGGCGAAGTGGCCGAGGTCGGCGCTGTCGGTCCACTTCACGCTGCCGGCGAGCGGCGAAAGCTCGCCGGCCAGGGTCCTGAGCAGGGTGGTCTTGCCGATGCCGTTGGGGCCGATGATGGCGATGCGCTCGCCGGCCTCCACCGTCATGCCGAAGCGCTCGACCAGCGGCGCCTCGCCGGGGTAGCCCTGGGTCAGCCCCTCCACGTTGACCGCATTGCGGTGGATCTTGCGCGCCTGCTCGAAGCGGATGAAGGGGCTGACCCGGCTCGAGGGCTTGATCTCGTCGAGCTTGATCTTGTCGATCTGGCGTGCCCGGGAGGTGGCCTGCTTGGCCTTGGAGGCGTTGGCCGAGAAGCGGCTGACGAAGGCCTGCAGTTCGGCGATCTGCGCCTTCTTCTTGGCGTTGTCGGCGTGCTGGCGCTCCCGGGCGGCGGTGGCCGCGGTCATGTAGTCGTCGTAGTTGCCCGGGAACAGGCGAATCTCGCCGTAGTCCAGGTCCGCCATGTGGGTGCAGACGCTGTTGAGGAAGTGGCGGTCGTGGGAAATGATGATCATGGTGCTGTTGCGCGCCGTGAGCATCCCCTCCAGCCAGCGGATGGTGTTGATATCCAGGTGGTTGGTGGGCTCGTCGAGCAGCAGCACGTCGGGGTCGGCGAACAGCGCCTGGGCCAGCAGCACGCGCAGCTTCCAGCCCGGGGCCACCTCGCTCATGGGGCCCGAGTGCTGTTCGATCGGAATGCCCAGCCCCAGCAGCAGCTCGCCGGCGCGGGCCTCGGCGGTATAGCCGTCGAGCTCGGCGAAGCGCACCTCCAGGTCGGCCACCGCCATGCCGTCGGCCTCGCTCATCTCGGGCAGGGCGTAGATGCGCTCGCGCTCGGCGGCCACCTGCCAGAGCTCCGCGTTGCCCATGATCACGGTATCGATGACCCGCTCGTTCTCGTAGGCGAACTGGTCCTGGCGCAGCTTGCCGAGCCGGGCGCCGTTCTCGACCATCACCTGGCCCGAGGAGGGCTCCAGGTCGCCGCCGAGGATCTTCATGAAGGTGGACTTGCCGCAGCCGTTGGCCCCGATCAGCCCGTAGCGGTGACCGTTGCCGAACTTGATGGAGACGTTCTCGAACAGGGGCCTGGCCCCGAACTGCATGGTGATATTGGCGGTGGAGATCAAGGAGAGGGTCCGGTCGGTGCATGGAAGGGGCGCGATTGTACCGGTTATGGGCGCCCTTCACACCGCCCCCGAGCCAGGGAGACCATCGACCTGGTGAGACACTCAGCTGAGGCTGTTGTGACTGGTGGGAGCCACGCTCCGCGGGGCGAATGGAGGCCGAAGGACTCCTGGGCGGCAGGCGCTGACGCAACCAACACTGCCCGGGCGGCTTCGCCGCCATTCGCCGGGCGGAGCCCAGCTCCCACCATAAGCATCCGACCTTAGCGAGGAATCACATCCGTCCGCCAAGGGCTTAGATGCCGCAGGAGGGGCGTTCAGTCCTGGCGTTCCACGGTGAAGATGCTCTGCAGCTTGTGCTTCCTGCCGTAGATATGCACCGTGGTCTCGTCGTAGGGGAAGCGCTCCAGGTAGGGGCTCTTGCCATTGAAGCGCGGCTTGTGGGCATTGATCATCGCCGCCGCCAGGCGCTCGCGGTTGGCGCTGCCGCAGAGGCCCACGGCATACCAGATCTCCTCGTCGGGCTGCGGGAAGGCGTGCCACTTCTCCCGCATCTCGTCGTGCTGGATCCCGTAGCGGGCGCTGCGGTGCTCGCCCACGTAGAGCAGTTCCTGGACGTCCATCTCGCCGCTTTCCGGGTCCTTGGCGGCGCGGAACACGCAGTAGATGCCTGACTCGTCCGGCGCCTCGCGCAGCTGCGCCTCGGTCCAGTAGCCCAGCATCTTGGGGGATAGCATCTGATCGGTCATGGCGGCCTCCTCAGTAGTCCTCGAGTCGTTGCATGTCCCTGGCGACCCGCCGCACCTCGGCCTCGTGCCCGTTGGAGAGCGCCTCGAAGAACGCCTTCTCGTCGCTCCCCCCGGCCCGTTCGGCCCGATGGGTGTAGAGGTCCTGGAGGGTCCGGTGGGCCGTCAGGGCGGTGGAGAGCACGCTCTGGACGGTCTCGCAGTTGATACAGTCGGGCAGGCGCTCGAGCACCGGCGGGTGGGGGAAGTCGGCCGGATCGTCGAACCAGGTCTCCAGCACCTGGCTGTGGTCGGTGCCGTCCGCCAGATAGCCGGTCAGGTCGTTCTCCATCTTGCGCTCATGCTCGGCCAGGTACTCCAGCGCCATGCGCACGCGCTCTTCCACGCCGCCCCCGGCCAGCGCCGTGAACTGCTCGGCCAGCCGTCGATGGTAGCCGGCCGCCCAGGTGACCAGATCCTTTACCTGATGAAAACGCATGACTGCTCCTCCTCAACGTTGCTGCCAGCGGCCCGGCCGGATGGCTCCTGACTTCATCCTAGCCAAGGCGGGCGCCGCCTGCTTGACGTGTATCAACGTAGGGCGATGAAGGGGGCTGATGGCAGTTCTAGCGCAGCAGGGAGGCCTCGACGGGCACGAACTCGCTGGCGGCGCGCACCAGGGAGTCGGCGGTGAGGCGCGCCACCCCGACGACGGTCACCCGAATGCCGAACCGCTCACGCAGGCGGTCCACCAGCAGGTCGAAGTCGCCGTCCCCCGAGACCAGCACCAGGTGGTCCACCAGGGGCCCCGCCTCCATGGCATCCAGGGCGATGCCGACGTCCCAGTCGCCCTTGGCGGAGCCGTCGCGGCGCTGGATGAAGGGCTTGAGCCTCACCTCGAACCCGATGCCGCGCAGGATATCCTGGAACTGTCGCTGGCGGGGGTCGCCGCGATCCACCGCGTAGGCGTTGGCCACCACCACCTCGCGGCCGGCGGCGAAGCGGGCCCAGAAGGCGTGGTAGTCGAAGTGCCGGCCGAAGGCCTCGCGGGTGGTGTAGTAGACGTTCTGCACGTCGACGAAGAGGGCGACACGCTCCATGGGGCTGGCCTCGCGCGGGAAGGTGGCCCTCAGCGTGACACAGTCGCCGCCTCGCCGTCGCCGTTCGCGTCCCGCTCACGCGTCTCTGGCTCTGCACCGTCGAAGGGCACCCGCATCAGCAGCGAGTAGAGCACCGGCACCACGCAGAGGGTGATCAGCGCCGCGGCCAGCAGGCCGAAGATGATGGTGATCGCCATGGGCGCCCACAGCAGCCCCCCGCCCAGCCACAGCGGCAGCAGGCCGCCGCTGGTGGTCAGCGTCGACATCAGCACCGGGCGCAGGCGCCGCCGCCCCGCCTCGAGGATCGCCTCCCGGGGCGAGTGCTCCTCGCGCTCCAGGTCGATGCGGTCGATCAGCACGATGGCGTTGTTGATGACGATGCCGGCGAGCGACACCACCCCGAGGAAGGTCATGATGCCGAAGTGGGAGCCGGTGATGGTCAGGCCGAAGACCACCCCGATCAGCGACAGCGGGATGGTCATCAGGATGATCAGCGGCCGGCGCAGGGAGTTGAACTGCACCACCAGCAGCAGCAGGATCGCCATGGCGCCGATGGGCAGCTTCTCGGCGATGGAGGCCGTGGCGATCCGCGACGACTCCACCTCGCCGCCGAACTCGAAGAAGACACCGTCGGGCCAGCGCGCCTGCTGCTCCTCGAGCCAGGGACGCAGCTCGCCGGCCACGCCGGCGGCGGTGACCCCCGGCGCCAGCTCCGCCTCCACGGCGATGGTGCGGAAGCGGTCCCGGCGCAGGACGCGCGCCGGCCCCCAGTCGAGCTCGACCTCGGCCACATGGGCCAGGGGCACCCCCATCCCGCCGCCGGCGGGCAGCACGGTCACCCCTTCCAGGTCGTCCGGGGTGCGCGCCTCGCCGCGCTCGTTGCGCAGCTGGATCGGCACCAGGGTGTCGCCGTCGCGGAAGGTCCCTACCGTCATGCCGGAAAGCGCCGTCTGCAGGCTCAGCGCCACGTCGCGCTCGGTGACGCCGGCGCGCAGCGCCCGGGCCGGGTCGACCTCGATGCGCAGGCGCTTGATCCACTCCCCCCAGTCGTCGCGCACGTTGCGGGTGCCTGGCACCTCGGCCACCCGCTGGCGCACCTGCTCGGCGATGCGCCTCAGGGTCGCCTCGTCGTCGCCGGAGATCCGCACCGAGAGCGGCACCGTCACCGGCGGGCCGAAGCTGGTGGCCGCCACCGTCGCCTGCAGGTCGGGAAAGCGCTCGCCAAGCCAGGTATCGAGGCGTTCGATCACCCCGTCCACCGCCTGCCAGCGGTTGGCCTGTAGCAGCAGGAAGGCGTACTCGGGGCTCGGGGGCTCCGGGGCATGGTTGATGATGTAGCGGTCGCCGCCGAAGCCGATGAAGCTGCCCCAGCGGTCGACGCCGTCGCGGACCCACTCCCCCGTCTCGTCGCGCTCGGCGGCCAGTTCCTCGGCCAGGAAGGCTTCGACCTCCTCCACGACCGCCCGGGTGCGCTCGATGGGCGCCGAGAAGGGCAGGCGCAGCTCGGCGGTGACGATGGTGCGCTCCGCCTGGGGGAAGAAGATCTTGGGCAGCGGCCCGAAACCGAGCCAGGCCAGCCCCAGCAGGCCGCCCACCGCGGCCAGGGTCAGGGTGCGGTGGCGCAGCAGGGCCAGCAGCAGCCGGCGATAGCCCGCGTAGACCCGCTCGGCCAGGCGGGCGGCGAGCCCCGGACGCGACTCGGCACGCCCCTCTTCCTGCTCTCCCCGTGCCTCGCTCTCCTCCCCGCGCTTCTCTTGCGGCCTGACCCGGATAAAGGCCACGCAGAGCAGCGGGATCATGGTCAGCGACAGCAGCCAGGAGGAGAGCAGCGTGAGGGTCACCACCTGGAACAGCGAGCGGGTGTACTCCCCCACGTCGGAGACCGCCAGGAACTGGGGCAGGAAGGCCGCCGCCGTGGTCAGCGAGGCGGTGAGCAGCGGGAAGCGCAGCTGGCGGGCCGAGTCCAGCGCCGCCTCGCGCACCGTCCTGCCCTCCCGGGCCGAGACCTGGATCGACTCCACCATGACGATGGCGTTGTCCACCAGCATGCCCAGGGCGATGATCAGCGCCCCCAGCGATACCTGGTCCAGCCCGATATCGAAGAGTCCCATGAAGGCCAGGCAGGCGAGGATCGCCGAGGGCACCAGGCTCGCCACGATCAGCCCGGTGCGCAGCCCCAGGAAAAGCAGCATCACCAGGCAGACCAGCGCCACCGCCTGCAGCAGGTTGATCAGGAACTCGTTGATGCGCTCCTCGACCCGGTCGGGCTGGTTGGCCAGCACCTCGAACGCGAGGCCCACCGGCAGTTCACGCTCGAGCCGCTCGATGGCGGCTTCCACCTGCTCGCCCAGGTCGAGGATATTGCCCCCCTCGCGCATGGCGATGGCGATGGCCAGCCCCTGGACACCGTTGGCGTGGTAGCGGGTCATGGGCGGCTCGGCGTAGCCGTGGCGCACCTCCATCAGCGAGCCCAGGGGCACCAGGGTGCCGTCGGGCAGCGGCAGCAGGGCCCGGCGAATGTCGTCGATGTGGGTGAAGTTGCCGGTGGGCTCGAGGATCATGCGCTCGTCGCCGCTGCGGATCGCCCCGCCGGGCAGCACGATGTTGCGGGCGGCGAGCAGCTGGGCGAGGCCCTGGGGCGAGACGCCGAGATCCGCCAGGCGCGCCTCGCTGTAGTCGAGGAAGATGCGCTCCTCGGCGTAGCCGTGGAGGTTCACCTTGGCCACGTCGTCGAGCATCAGCAGCCGGTCGCGGACGTCGTCGGCCACCGCCTTGAGCTCCGCCTGCTCATACCCCTCGCCGGTCAGCGAGAGCATGATGCCGAAGACGTCACCGAACTCGTCGTTGATGACCGGCAGCAGGGCCTCGTCGGGCAGCCGGCCCCGGGCATCACCCACCTTGCGGCGCAGCTTGTCCCAGCCGGCCTGGACGTCCCTGACCTCGGGGCGCAGCTCCACGCGGATGATGGAGACCCCGGCCCGGGAGGTGCTCTCGACGAAGTCGAGCTCCGGCATCTCCATGATGGCGGTCTCCAGCGGGTCGGTGACCAGCTGCTCGACCCGCTCCGGGGTGGCCCCGGGCAGGTAGGTGACCACCTGGGCCACCCGCACCGTCACCGCCGGGTCCTCGGCCCGGGAAATGGAGAGGTAGCTGATCACCGCCCCCAGCAGCACCACCAGCAGCCCGGCGATGGTGACCCGGTTGTAGCGCAGCGCGGCCTCGGTCAGGGTCACGGCGAGGCCTCCGCATCGCCGCGATGGTCATCGATCAGGCGTACCCGCATGCCGTCATGCAGCCGACTCATCCCCGCCACGATCAGGTGCTCGCCGGGGGCGAGGCCGGCCACCACCTCCAGGCGCTCGCCGTGGCGCCCGCCCAGGGTCACGGTGCGGCGTCGCACCGTCGCCTCACGGCCGTTGGCCACGTCGTTGCCCTCCGCGGCATCAGGCTCATCGGGCTCGGCGACATAGACGAAGTGGCCGTCGATATCCTGCTGCACCGCCACCATGGGCACCCAGAGGCCGCTGCCGGGACCGCCCAGCGGCAGGGTCAACTCCGCCGCCATGCCGGGACGCAACCACTCGCGCTCGTCGTCGGCGAGGCCGACCAGCCTGACCCGCAGCGGCCAGGTGGCCTGGCGCGGGTCCACCGGCAGGCCGATCTCGGTGACCTCGCCGGCCAGGGTGAGCTCGGCGAGCGGCAGGTGCACCCGCACCGGCGCCCCGACCACCAGCGCACCGAGCAGGTCCTCGGAGAGGGCGGCACGCACCTCCAGGTCGTCACCGCAGGCCAGCACCAGCACCGGCTGGCCGGCGGCCACGTTCTCGCCGGCCTCGGCCAGGCGGGTGGCCACCCGGCAGTCGCCGGGCGCCTCCAGGTGCGTGAAGGAGAGCTGGCGCTCGGCCAGGACCAGGGCGTCGCGGGCGCTGTCGCGCTGGGCGCGGGCCGCCTCCACCTGGGCCCGGGCGGCGTCCAGGTCACGGGCCGGGGCGCTGCCGGCCTCATAGAGGCGCCTCGCACGCTGCCACTCGGCCTCGGCGTTGGCCGCCGCGGCCTCGGCGCCGGCCAGGGCCGAGCGGGCGCGGTCGCGCCGCAGGCGCAGGTCGGTGGCCTCCAGGCGGGCCAGCGGCTGGCCGGCCGCCACCGCCTCCCCCACCGCGACCTCGTGGGACGCGAGTCGCCCCGCGACACGGAAGCTGAGGCGCCGGTTGGCGGCCGCCTCCAGGCGCCCCGGCAGCTCACGTTCGGCCTCGGCCCCGCTGGCCTCCAGGATCAGGGTGCGCACCGGACGCAGCGGCGGCTCCTCCACCGCCTCCTCGGCGCAGCCGGCCAGCAGCAGCAGTCCCGCCAGCAGGGTGGTACGGATGATCATCGCCCCTCTCCTCTCGTCGTCCCTGCACGCGTCGCGCCATGGGTGCCCGCCAGCAGCCGGTCGCGCGCCTCGGCCGCCATGGGGCCGGGGGACATCCCCAGGGCCCGCTGCAGGTGCACCAGCGCCTGCAGCGCCTGCCAGCGCCCCTCGGCGGCGGCAAGCCCCGCCTGGCGGGCCGAGGTGCGGGCGTCGATCAGCGCCACCTGGGGAAGCGCGCCCTCCTGCCAGGCCACCTCGGCAAGCCGCAGCGCCTCCTCGGCATGGTCGCGGGCCTCGTCGCGCAGCGGGATGCGCCGCCAGGCGGCGGCAAGCTCCACGCTCGCCGCCCGCAGCCGGGCCTCCAGCCCGAGGCGCGCCTCGGCGTCCTCCACGGCCACCTGCTCCAGGCGTGCCGCGGCCCGGTCACGCTGGATGCTGCGCCGACCGCCGGCATAGAGCGGCAGCCGCGCCGAGACGCCGACGCTCCATTGGTCGCGCCCGGTCTCGGGCAGCGACACGCCCGCGCCCTCCAGGACCCCGACGCCGGCCTGGACCAGCGGGTTCGAGGACTCCCAGGGGGCCCGCTCGCCCTCCCCGCTGCGGGAGAGCTCGCTGGTATAGCGGGCCTCGAGACCCACCTCGGGCAGCCAGAAGGCGCGGCGCCGCGAGGTGAGCTCGCGGCGTGCCGCCTGGCGCAGTTCGCCGATCGCCTCGAGCTCGGCCGAATCGCGCAGCGCCGCGCTCACCAGCCGCTCCTGCCAGGCCGCGAGGCTCGCCGGCGTATCTAGAACGGCGGCGAAGCGGGCGTCGGCGCCGAGCCAGCCGGGACGGGTGAGGTCCGGCTCGGCGGGGACCAGCGGCGCGGCCGGGTCGCGCCCGAGCCGGCGGTTGAGGGCGATCGCCAGCCGCTCGCGATCCGCCGCCACCTGCTCCAGGCGCTCCCGGGCCTGGGCGAGCTCCGCCTCGAAGCGCGCTACCTCGCCGCGGCCCACGGCGCCGGCAGCCTCGCCGCGTACGGCCTGGTCGCGCTGGGCGCGGGCCAGCTCGAGGTCGGCCTGGAGCACCTCGCGGCTGGCGTCGAGGCGCAGCAGGTCGAGAAACTCGCGCGCGACGTCCAGGGCCAGGTCGAGGCTCTCCACCTCCAGCTCGGCGCGCCGGGCGCGGTAGAGGCTGCCGGCGACGGCGATGGCGGCCAGCGCCGGCTCGGAGAAGAGCAGCTGCTCCAGCACCGCCCCGCCGCTGGCCAGGCGCTCGGGCTCCTGGCCCAGGGCCGCGCGGGCGCGGGTCTCGTCGATCATTCGCCCGGTGGCCTCCAGGTAGAGGCTGGGGCGATAGCGCGAGGCCGCCAGGTCGCGTTCGAAGGTCTCCACCTCGACCTCCTGCCGGGCCGCGGCCAGGCCCAGGTTGTCGGCCAGCGCCAGGGCCACCGCCTGGGCAAGGTCGAGCCGCGCGCGGCCCGGGGCCGCCGCCTCGCCCACCAGGCGGGCCTGGCTGAGCAGCGAGAAGCTGGGTGACCAGCCGAGGCGGTCGGCGGTCTCCAGGTTGAGCCAGGGGCGCTCCAGGCCGGGTCGCGAGTCGAGGGGTTCGGGTGCACGGCCGGCGGCGACGTCGTCCAGGCGCAGCGCCAGGCGGCGCAGCCAGGCCTCATGGTCCAGGGCCCCGGGTGAGGAGAGCAGCGCGCCGCGCTCCACCTGGCGGGCATCGGTAAGCGCCACGCTCGGCACCCCAGCCTCGGTCAACCGGCCGAAGAGCCGGCGCTGGGCGTCTCCATCGAGGTCGGGCAGCGCCAGCAGCAGGGCGGCATCGGCCCCATGGAGGGCGGTGTCAGCAGGAGAGCCGGCGGGGGTGACGGCCAGGGGGGCCAGCGCGATACCGCGTGCCTCGGCCTGGGCGGCCAGGGCCTCGGCGGCTTCCTCCAGCGCTCCGGCAGGGCCGAGCAGCAGCACCCGGGTGGCGCCGTCGAGGGGTTCGAGGGCGAAGGGGTCCGTGGCGACGAGAAACGCGGAGGGTTCCAGGCGCTCCAGGCCCGGCAGTCGAACGCCGGTGCCGGGCGGGGCCGGGACGACCGCGGGCGTGGCGCGGCCGGCAGAGAGGCGCTCGAGCTCGCGCTGCAGGGCCGGCAGGTCGGCCTGGCCGCCCGGCAGCAGGCGCGGATCCAGGGCAGCGTCGGCCGCCGAGACGGCGCCCGGCGCCAGCAGCGGCGCGCACACCAGGGCAATGAACAGGCGCTTCCATGCGGTGACGTTCATGTCGGTCGGCCGGTGGGTGGGAGATGGCACCGAGTATAAACAACTGTTTGAAAGTTGCCAGGCGATCCAGCACACAGTGTTGCCCGGAGCTGATCCGCCGACAGGCCTTCAAGTGGGCGCTGTGAACCCTTATATGGTCTCCTCCCGGCTTGCAAGGCTCCGTTCATCGATGCAGGTACAGGTTGCTGCCATATATCCGGCCTGTGTATGAGGCGCTGATTGCTG
>NZ_JACHZF010000020.1 GCF_014193375.1 Halomonas campaniensis | reverse complement strand
CGCCGATGGTAGTGTGGGGTTTCCCCATGTGAGAGTAGGTCATCGTCAGGCACCTTTTCAGAAACCCCGGCCATTGGTCGGGGTTTCGTCGTTGTGGGGGTCTCCCCATGGAGAGTCCCGGGGTGCCGGCCCCCGGAGCTCGGCGCGATCATCGTCAGGCACCTATTATGAAAAGCCCCGTGTTCGAAAGAGCACGGGGCTTTTTGCGTTGCGGGCGTCGCCGTCGGCACTGGACCCTGCTTTGTTTCCTGTCACCCTGAGAGGCGAGCCTCCCGGGGAGGGTGCCTTAGTGGGGCCGAGCCGGCGGCGGGTGATTTGCAGGCTAGTGACTTTGGTCGGTGACGTTTCCGGGGGCTGCTCCCATCCGCTAGAATGACGGCTTTCCCGCCAGGGGCATGAGCATGACCATCGGAGACCTGATTCGCCTGCTGAGCGATGGCGAATTCCATTCCGGCGAGCAGCTGGGCGAGCGCCTCGGGGTGTCGCGTGCGGCCGTCTGGAAGCAGCTGAGGAAGCTCGAGTCCCTGGGGATCGCCATGGAGGCGGTCAAGGGGCAGGGCTACCGGCTGACCAAGCCGCTTGAACTGCTCGACGGGGCGCGCATCGTAGCCGGCCTGTCGCGGGAGTCCCGTGGTCGCCTGAGCCGGCTCTTCGTCGAGGAGACGCTGCCGTCGAGCAATGCCTTCCTGCGCGAGCGCTTCGAGCAGGGGGCCGGCCACGGCGAGGTTTGCCTGGTGGAGCAGCAGAGTGCCGGGCGTGGGCGCCGCGGCCGGCCCTGGACGACCCCCTGGGGGCGTACGCTGATGCTCTCGCTGGGCTGGCGGGTGGAGTCCGGCGTGGTGGCGCTGGAGGGACTCAGCCTGGCGATTGGCGTGGTGCTGTCGCAGGTGCTGGAACGCCACGGGCTGCATCCGCGGCTCAAGTGGCCCAATGACGTGCTGCTCGAGACCCGGGAGGGAGGCCTCGGCAAGCTCGCCGGCATCCTGGTGGAGGTCAGCGGCGATGCCGCGGGCCCCTGTGAGGTGATCATCGGCACCGGGATCAATTTCGACCTGCCCGACGACTTCCGGGCCGCCCTCGATCAGCCGGCTGCCGCCGTGCATGACCAGGCCCCCGGCGTTTCGCGCAACGCCCTGGCGGTGGAGCTGATCGATGCGCTGCTCGCGCTGATGGCGGACTTCGAGGCGCAGGGCTTCGCCGCCTGGCAGCCGGAGTGGAATGCCCGGCATGCCTTCGCGGGGCGAGAGGTGGATATCCTGCGCGGCAGCGAGCGTGACGCTGCCGTGGCCGAGGGCGTCGATGCGTCCGGCAATCTCCAGGTGCGCCAGGGGGAGCGCCTGATGAGCGTCTCGGGAGGGGAAGTCAGCGTGCGTGCCCGACCATGATACTGGACCTGGACATCGGCAATACCCTGTCGAAGTGGCGGCTCAAGGATGCCGACAGCAGCGAGATCCGCTCCCGGGGGGCGGTCTGGACGCGCGAGGAGTGGCGGCCCGGCTCCGATATTCCCGACCTGGATGTCGTCGAGGCGGTGCGCATCTCCAGCGTGGCGCGCAAGGCCGTCCTCGAGGAGACCGTTTCCCTGCTGCGCCACCGGGTCGGCGTGGTCCACGTGGCGCGCTCGACCCCGGAATCCCTCGGCGTGACCAATGGCTACGAGGAGCCGGAGCGTCTGGGGGTCGACCGCTGGCTGGGTGCCCTGGCCGGCTACCAGCTGGCGGGAGGCTGTTGTGCGGTGGACTGTGGCAGCGCCATCACCATCGATTTCGTGCTGCCGGGGGGGCGCCACCTGGGCGGCTACATCCTGCCCGGCCTGCGGCTGATGAAGGAGAGCCTCAAGCTGGGGACCCGCAACGTGGCGATCGACCCCGACAGCGAGGCCGAGGAGCTGCTGGCCCCGGGGCGGCGCACGGTCGAGGCGGTCAACCATGGCATCTACATGGCGGCGGTCAGCGCCATCAACCGTGTCTATGCGGAGGTCTGCGACAGCGAGGGGGTGGCGTTGCCGCTGCTGCTCACCGGTGGCGATGCCCGGGTGGTCTCGCGTGGCATCCAGGTGCCCCACGCGGTCTGGCCGGACATGGTCTACGGCGGACTCGAGGCCTGCTTCCCGCTCACGGCCGCGGAGCGGGCGGGGCGCATGTCGGGCGCACCCCGGGTTCCCTCGCCGGTCTCGCTGGAAAAGATTCGGGCGGGGCTTGCATTCTCCATGCTGCTTTGACACAATGCGCCGCGTTCCGAAGCGAAGGCGGTGCCGGTTTTCCGCTTCGCATGGCCGTCAAGACAGCTTGCAAAACAGCGACTTGACATCGGGGCGTGAGGTGGTAACATATGCCGCCAGCTGGAGGGGTTCCCGAGTGGCCAAAGGGAGCAGACTGTAAATCTGCCGCGAAAGCTTCGAAGGTTCGAATCCTTCCCCCTCCACCAGATTTATGCCGGCATGCATGCGCTGGATGCAGGCAGCAAGAGTGGGTAGGCGGGCATAGTTCAATGGTAGAACCTCAGCCTTCCAAGCTGATGATGCGGGTTCGATCCCCGCTGCCCGCTCCAGCATCTCAGGATGCAAAGGTTGCGCTCATGTAGCTCAGGGGTAGAGCACACCCTTGGTAAGGGTGAGGTCGACGGTTCAAATCCGTCCATGAGCTCCACATCGAAAAGGCGAGCCCAGGCTCGCCTTTTCTCTTTCTTCACCGCGGCGATGTTGCGGGGGAGGGGTTGCCAGGCGAAGCGGCTTTCGCTATCATGGCGCCCGCTGTGTTCGGGCCGCCTGCAAAGGGCGGTCGACAGGCAGACACAGGCCAGTAGCTCAATTGGCAGAGCAGCGGTCTCCAAAACCGCAGGTTGGGGGTTCGATTCCCTCCTGGCCTGCCAGTCTTCCCCAGGCTGGCGTTATTCCTGAAGATTTCACGTTTCGATTGCCGCGCCCTGAGGAGTCTCGTTTTCATGAAACACAACGCCGAGGTGCAGGAGTCGCGCCACGACGGGCTCAAGTGGGCGGCTGTCGTCACTCTGCTGGTTCTGGCAGTGGTCGGCAATACCTACTTCGCCGAGATCGGGCTGCTCTATCGCGTGATGGGCGTCGTCGCCCTGTGTGCCGTGGCGGGCCTGGTGGCCCTTACCACCACGCGCGGCCGCGAGCTCGCCGAGCTGGCCAGAAACGCGAAGAAAGAGATCCAGCGCGTGGTCTGGCCGACGCGCCCCGAAACCGTGCAGACCACGGCCATCGTCCTGGTGGCCGTGCTGGTGGTCGGTCTGATGCTGTGGCTGATCGACACCCTTCTTGGCTGGGCGATGTCCGGCGTCATTGGTTAGGAGCTCCCATGTCCAAGCGTTGGTACGTCGTGCACGCCTACTCCGGCTTCGAGAAGCACGTCATGCGCTCGCTTGTCGAGCGCGTGAAGATGCACGGCATGGAGGATCGCTTCGGCGAGATCCTGGTGCCCACCGAGGAAGTCGTCGAGGTGCGTGACGGCAAGCGTCGCAAGAGTGAGCGCAAGTTCTATCCCGGCTACGTGCTGGTCGAGATGGAGATGGATGACGAGACCTGGCACCTGGTGAACGAGACCCCGCGCGTCATGGGGTTCATCGGCGGCACCAAGGAGAAGCCGGCTCCCATCACCCAGCGGGAGGCCGACGCCATCCTGCGCCGGGTCAAGGACGGCACCGACAAGCCGCGTCCCAAGACGCTGTTCGAGCCGGGCCAGTCGGTCCGTGTCGTCGACGGCCCGTTCGCCGACTTCAATGGCGTGGTGGAAGAGGTCAACTACGACAAGAGTCGCCTGCAGGTCAGCGTGCTGATCTTCGGCCGGGCGACCCCCGTCGAACTGGAATTCGCGCAGGTCGAGAAGGAGTGATCCTCTCGCCCTGACGTCTGGAAGGCGGCCGCCGAGGTGGCCGCATCACCGGGGAGCCGAAAGGCGCTACTACCCAACTGGAGTGCAACATGGCCAAGAAAGTACAGGCTTACATCAAGCTGCAGGTTGCAGCAGGCAAAGCCAACCCGAGTCCGCCCGTGGGCCCCGCGCTGGGTCAGCACGGCGTCAACATCATGGAGTTCTGCAAGGCCTTCAACGCGGCCACCCAGGACATCGAGCCGGGCCTGCCGACTCCCGTGGTGATCACCGTCTACTCCGATCGCAGCTTCACCTTCGTCACCAAGACCCCGCCCGCCGCGGTCCTGCTGAAGAAGGCCGCTGGCATCAAGTCCGGCTCCGGTGAGCCGAACAAGAAGAAGGTCGGTACCGTGACCCGCGAGCAGCTCGAGGAGATCGCCAAGACCAAGGAGCCGGATCTGACGGCTGCCGATCTCGACGCCGCGGTGCGTACCATTGCCGGTAGTGCCCGCAGCATGGGCCTGAACGTGGAGGGTCTCTGATCATGGCCAAGCTGACCAAGCGTGCAAAGCTGATTCGCGAGAAGGTCGATCCGACCAAGGCCTACTCCCTGGAAGAGGCCGTGGCGCTGCTGTCCGAGCTCTCCACCGTCAAGTTCAAGGAGTCGCTGGACGTCGCCATCAACCTGGGCGTCGATCCGCGTAAATCCGACCAGGTCGTGCGTGGTGCCACCGTCATGCCCAACGGTACCGGCAAGGTCGTGCGTGTCGCCGTGTTCACCCAGGGTGCCAACGCCGACGCCGCCAAGGAAGCCGGTGCCGACATCGTCGGCATGGACGACCTGGCCGAGCAGGTCAAGAAGGGCCAGCTGGACTTCGACGTGGTCATCGCCTCGCCGGACGCCATGCGGGTGGTCGGCCAGCTGGGTCAGATACTCGGCCCGCGCGGCCTGATGCCGAACCCCAAGGTCGGCACCGTGACCCCGGACGTGGCCACCGCCGTCAAGAACGCCAAGGCCGGCCAGGTGCGCTTCCGTACCGACAAGAACGGCATCATCCACACCACCCTTGGCAAGGTCGACTTCGACGCCACTGCCATCCAGGGCAACCTGGAAGCGCTGGTCGCCGACCTGAAGAAGCTCAAGCCGAGCTCCTCCAAGGGCATCTACTTCAAGAAGGTCACCCTGTCCACCACCATGGGCCCGGGCCTGACCATCGATCACTCTGCCCTGGTCTGACCGGGCGGCGATCGAGCGATTTGCAAGAACTTTGCGGTCCCCGTGTCGGGTTTCGACTCGCCGGCGGGGCACCGTCAAAGACCGCAGGTGCCGCCCCTCCTCGCGAAGGGCGGCTTAATCATCCCGCCGGGATGGCCTGCGCAGATGGTGTGGCCGCCAGGTCTCTGGTGAGCACCATCACCCAGGACCTCCGGTCGTCGCCTTCGGGCGGTGCCGGGGGAGATGGTAACCACCGGAACCCTCATCGCGAGGTTCCGGCACGAAGGAGTGATCACTGTGCCACTAGCACTCGAAGGCAAGAAGGCGATTGTTGCCGAGGTCAGTGAAGCGGCCAAGGATGCTCTCTCCGTCGTAGTTGCCGATTCTCGTGGCGTCACGGTCAGCAAGATGACCGACCTGCGCAAGCAGGCCCGCGAGAATGGCGTCCAGCTGCGTGTTGTCCGCAACACCCTGGCGCGCCGCGCCCTCGAAGGCACCCAGTGGGAGTGCCTCAACGAGAGCTTCGTTGGTCCGACTCTGCTGGCCTTCTCCACCGAGCATCCGGGCGCCGCCGCCCGCCTGTTCAAGGAGTTTGCCAAGGACGAGAAGAACTTCGAAGTCAAGGCGCTGGCCTACGAAGGCGAGCTGATCCCGGCTGCGGATATCGACCGTCTGGCCACCCTGCCGACCTACGACGAGGCCATCGCCAAGCTGATGTCCGTCATGAAGGAAGCGTCCGCAGGCAAGCTGGTTCGTACCCTCGCCGCGCTGCGCGACCAGAAGCAGGAAGCGGCCGCCTGAGCGGCGAACTCCTGCGCGCAGCCTGAATCGAATACTGAATCCCGAGTCGTCGGGTCACCGCGACTCCCGCAAAGTTAGGAAACGTGACAATGGCACTGACCAAAGAAGACATCATCAACGCCGTCGCCGACATGTCCGTCATGGAAGTGGTCGAGCTGATCGAAGCGATGGAAGAGAAGTTCGGCGTCTCTGCCGCTGCCGCCGTCGTGGCCGGCCCGGCTGGCGGTGAAGCCGCTGCCGCCGAAGAGCAGACCGAGTTCGACCTGGTGCTGACCAGCGCCGGCGAGAAGAAGGTCAACGTGATCAAGGTTGTCCGCGAGATCACCGGCCTGGGCCTGAAGGAAGCCAAGGGTGCCGTCGACGGCGCACCGGCGACCATCAAGGAAGCCATGTCCAAGGAAGATGCAGAAGCGGCCAAGGCCAAGCTGGAAGAAGCCGGCGCAGGCGTGGAACTCAAGTAAGTCCTTGGGCTCCATGGCTTCACGCGCTGCGTAAGCTTCCACGGCTGGTGGCGGGACACCCGCTGCCGGCCTTTTTCTGTTGTCACTGGCCTCTGCCGACAGGGCAGAATCGCCAGCCGAATTCCGAAGGCGAGCGCCCATGCCAGGCGCTTGCCTTCATCGCCTGACGGAGACGCATCCGTCGGGTGGCGCCGACCACGCATCGGTCACCCATGGTGAACAAGCTGGGGAATACAGATGGCTTACTCATACACTGAGAAAAAACGCATCCGCAAGGATTTCGGCAAACTGCCCCAAGTGATGGATGTGCCCTACCTGCTGGCGATCCAGCTTGATTCCTACTACGAATTTCTCCAGCAGGATCGCTCACCCGAGGAGCGCCTCGAGATCGGCCTGCACGCGGCCTTCAAGTCGGTGTTCCCGATCGCGAGCTTCTCCGGCAATGCCGCCCTCGAGTATGTCAGCTACCGCTTCGGCACCCCGGCCTTCGACGTCAAGGAGTGCCAGCTGCGCGGCGTGACCTACTCGGCCCCGCTGCGTGTCAAGGTCCGCCTGATCATCTACGACAAGGAGTCGTCCAACAAGGCGATCAAGGACATCAAGGAGCAGGAAGTCTACATGGGGGAGATCCCCCTGATGACCGAGAACGGCACCTTCGTGGTCAACGGCACCGAGCGGGTCATCGTTTCCCAGCTTCACCGCTCGCCCGGCGTGTTCTTCGACCATGACAAGGGCAAGAGCCACTCCTCCGGCAAGCTGCTCTATTCCGCCCGCGTGATTCCCTACCGCGGCTCCTGGCTGGACTTCGAGTTCGATCCGAAGGACAGCGTCTTCGTGCGCATCGACCGCCGCCGCAAGCTGCCGGCCAGCGTGCTGCTGCGCGCCCTGGGCATGAGCGCCGAGGAGATCCTCGAGGAGTTCTTCGAGACCAGCACCTTCCATATCGAGAAGTCCGGCTTCGCCGTGGAGCTGGTGCCGTCGCGCCTGCGCGGCGAGACTGCCACCTTCGACATCAAGGATGCCGACGGCAGCGTGATCGTCGAGGAAGGTCGTCGCATCACCCAGAAGCACATCCGCCAGCTGGAGAAGGCCGGCCTCGAGCGCCTCGAGGTGCCGATGGAGTACCTGTTCGGCAAGACCCTGGCCCGTGACCAGGTGGACCCGAACACCGGCGAGCTGATCTGCCCCTGCAACACCGAGATCACCCCGGAGCTGCTGGAGAAGATCGGCCAGGCCGGCATCACCAGCGTCGAGACCCTCTACACCAACGATCTCGACTGCGGCCCCTTCATCTCCGACACCCTGAAGCTGGACACCACCGGGTCCCAGCTCGAGGCGCTGGTCGAGATCTACCGCATGATGCGCCCCGGCGAGCCGCCCACCAAGGAAGCCGCCGAGACGCTGTTCCACAACCTGTTCTTCACCGAGGATCGCTACGATCTCTCCGGTGTCGGCCGCATGAAGTTCAACCGCCGCCTGCGTCGCGACAGCGACACCGGGTCCGGCGTGCTGGATCGTCGCGACATCCTTGACGTGCTCAAGGAGCTGATCCACATCCGCAACGGCTTCGGCGAGGTCGACGACATCGACCACCTGGGCAACCGCCGCATCCGCTGCGTGGGCGAGATGGCCGAGAACCAGTTCCGCGTGGGCCTGGTGCGCGTCGAGCGCGCGGTCAAGGAGCGCCTCTCCATGGCCGAGAGCGAGGGCCTGATGCCCCAGGACCTGATCAACGCCAAGCCCGTCGCCGCGGCGGTCAAGGAGTTCTTCGGTTCCAGCCAGCTCTCCCAGTTCATGGACCAGAACAACCCGCTCTCCGAGGTCACCCACAAGCGCCGCGTCTCCGCGCTCGGCCCGGGCGGCCTGACCCGCGAGCGGGCCGGCTTCGAGGTGCGTGACGTCCACGCCACCCACTACGGCCGCCTGTGTCCGATCGAGACGCCGGAAGGCCCCAACATCGGCCTCATCAACTCCCTGGCCACCTACAGCCACACCAACAGTTACGGCTTCCTCGAGACCCCGTACCGCAAGGTGGTGGATAGCCAGGTGACCGATGATGTCGTGCACCTCTCCGCCATCGAGGAGGGCGACTTCGTGATCGCCCAGGCCTCCGCCACCGTGAACGAGTCCGGCCAGCTGGTCGACGACCTGGTGCAGGTGCGCCACAAGGGCGAAACCACCTTCATGCGTCCCGAGCAGGTGACGCTGATGGACGTCTCCCCGCGTCAGGTGGTCTCCGTGGCGGCGGCGCTGATCCCCTTCCTCGAGCACGATGACACCAACCGCGCCCTGATGGGGGCCAACATGCAGCGCCAGGCGGTGCCCACCCTGCGCGCCGACAAGCCGCTGGTCGGCACCGGCATGGAGCGCTTCGTGGCCCGTGACTCCGGCGTCTGTGCCGTGGCGCGTCGCGGCGGCGTGATTGATTCGGTCGATGCCAAGCGCATCGTGGTGCGCATCAACGAGGACGAGATCATCGGCGGCGAGGCCGGCGTCGATATCTACAACCTCACCAAGTACACGCGCTCCAACCAGAATACCTGCATGAACCAGCGCCCGATCGTGCGCCCCGGTGACCAGGTGGCGCGCGGTGACATCCTGGCCGACGGCCCCTCCATCGACATGGGCGACCTGGCCCTGGGTCAGAACATGCGCATCGCGTTCATGCCCTGGAACGGCTACAACTTCGAGGACTCCATCCTGCTCTCCGAGCGGGCGGTCCAGGAAGACCGTTTCACCACCATCCACATCCAGGAGCTGACCTGCGTCTCCCGCGATACCAAGCTGGGGCCGGAAGAGATCACCTCCGACATCCCCAACGTGGGCGAGTCGGCGCTCTCCAAGCTGGATGAGGCGGGCGTGGTCTACATCGGCGCCGAGGTCGGCCCGGGCGATATCCTGGTGGGCAAGGTCACGCCCAAGGGCGAGACTCAGCTGACCCCGGAAGAGAAGCTGCTGCGGGCGATCTTCGGCGAGAAGGCCTCCGACGTGAAGGACACCTCGCTGCGTGCCCCCACCGGCATGCGCGGCACCGTCATCGACGTGCAGGTGTTCACCCGCGACGGCGTGGAGAAGGACTCCCGGGCGCTCTCCATCGAGCAGATGCAGCTCGACGAGGTGCGCAAGGACCTCCAGGAGACTTACCGCATCGCCGAGGACGCCACCTTCGAGCGCCTCAAGCGCACCCTGACCGGCGAGGCCGTCAACGGCGGTCCCAAGCTGAAGAAGGGCGACGTGCTCTCCGAGAGCTACCTGGAGGAGCTGCCGCGCCAGCAGTGGTTCAAGCTACGCCTGCAGGACGAGGCCCTCAACGAGCTGCTGGCCCAGGCCGACGAGCAGCTCGAGAACCGTCGCCGCGAGATGGACGAGCGGTTCGAGGACAAGAAGCGCAAGCTGACCCAGGGCGACGACCTGGCGCCGGGCGTGCTGAAGATCGTCAAGGTCTACATGGCGGTCAAGCGTCGCCTGCAGCCCGGTGACAAGATGGCCGGCCGCCACGGCAACAAGGGCGTCATCTCCGCGATCATGCCGATCGAGGACATGCCCTTCGACGACAACGGCGAGCCGGTGGACGTGGTCCTCAACCCGCTGGGCGTGCCGTCGCGCATGAACGTGGGCCAGATCCTCGAGACCCACCTGGGCCTCGCGGCCTGGGGCCTGGGCCGCAAGATCGAGCACCTGCTCCGCGATGCCCGCGAGCAGCAGGTCGCCCAGATCCGCGAGTTCCTGGGGCAGGTCTACAACTCCACCCCGGGGACCCGGGTCGAGGAGCTCGAGAGCCTCTCCGACGCGGAGGTGATCGCCCTGGCCAGGAACCTCCAGGCGGGCGTGCCCATGTCCACCCCGGTCTTCGACGGGGCCGACGAGCACGAGATCAAGCATCTGCTGCGCCTGGCCGACCTGCCGGATTCCGGCCAGATGACGCTCTACGATGGCCGTACCGGCGACGCCTTCGATCGCTCGGTCACCGTGGGCTACATGTACATGCTCAAGCTCAACCACCTGGTCGACGACAAGATGCACGCGCGTTCCACCGGCTCCTACTCGCTGGTCACCCAGCAGCCGCTGGGCGGCAAGGCGCAGTTCGGTGGCCAGCGCTTCGGGGAGATGGAGGTCTGGGCCCTGGAGGCCTACGGCGCGGCCTACACGCTCCAGGAGATGCTCACCGTCAAGTCCGACGACGTGGAGGGTCGCACCAAGATGTACAAGAACATCGTGGATGGCGACCACACCATGCAGGCGGGCATGCCGGAATCCTTCAACGTGCTGGTGAAGGAGATCCGCTCGCTGGGCATCGACATCGAGCTCGAGAGCTGAGGCGGCCGACGCTTCACAGAATGACGGTCCGCGGGGGCGCATGCGCCCCCGCCCATGACAACTCCGCAGCGGAGCCGACCCCATGAAAGATTTGGTGAAAGTCCTCAAATCGCAGTCTCAGTCCGAAGAGTTCGATGCGATCAAGATCACGCTGGCATCGCCGGACATGATCCGCTCCTGGTCCTTCGGCGAGGTAAAGAAGCCCGAGACCATCAACTACCGCACCTTCAAGCCGGAGCGCGACGGCCTGTTCTGCGCCAAGATCTTCGGCCCGGTGAAGGACTACGAGTGCCTGTGCGGCAAGTACAAGCGCATGAAGCACCGCGGCATCATCTGCGAGAAGTGCGGCGTCGAGGTGACCAAGGCCGCCGTGCGCCGCGAGCGCATGGGCCACATCGAGCTGGCAAGCCCCGTCGCGCACATCTGGTTCCTGAAGTCGCTGCCGTCGCGCATCGGCATGTTCCTGGACATGACCCTGCGCGACATCGAGCGCGTGCTCTACTTCGAGAGCTTCGTGGTCATCGATCCGGGCATGACCACCCTCGAGCGCGGCCAGCTGCTCAACGACGAGCAGTACTTCGAGGCCCTCGAGGAGTTCGGTGACGACTTCGACGCCCGCATGGGTGCCGAGGCCGTGCAGGCGCTGCTCAAGGACATCGACCTGGGCGAGGAGATCGATCGCCTGCGCGAGGAGATCCCCCAGACCAACTCCGAGACCAAGATCAAGAAGCTCTCCAAGCGGCTCAAGCTGCTCGAGGCCTTCTACAACTCCGGCAACGATCCGGCGTGGATGGTCATGGAGGTGCTGCCGGTGCTGCCGCCGGACCTGCGTCCGCTGGTGCCCCTGGACGGCGGCCGCTTCGCGACCTCCGACCTCAACGATCTCTATCGTCGGGTGATCAACCGCAACAACCGCCTGAAGCGGCTGCTCGACCTCAACGCGCCGGACATCATCGTGCGCAACGAGAAGCGCATGCTGCAGGAGGCGGTGGACGCCCTGCTGGACAACGGCCGCCGCGGCCGGGCCATCACCGGCTCCAACAAGCGCCCGCTGAAGTCCCTGGCCGACATGATCAAGGGCAAGCAGGGCCGCTTCCGCCAGAACCTGCTGGGCAAGCGCGTCGACTACTCCGGGCGTTCCGTCATCACCGTGGGCCCGACCTTGCGGCTGCACCAGTGCGGTCTGCCCAAGAAGATGGCGCTGGAGCTGTTCAAGCCGTTCATCTACTCCAAGCTGCAGGCCAACGGCCAGGCGTCCACCATCAAGGCCGCCAAGAAGATGGTCGAGCGCGAGCTGCCCGAGGTGTGGGACATCCTCGCCGACGTCATCCGCGAGCACCCGGTGCTGCTGAACCGCGCCCCGACCCTGCACCGTCTCGGCATCCAGGCCTTCGAGCCGCTGCTGATCGAGGGCAAGGCGATCCAGCTGCACCCGCTGGTGTGTGCCGCCTACAACGCCGACTTCGACGGTGACCAGATGGCGGTCCACGTGCCGCTGACCCTGGAAGCCCAGCTCGAGGCGCGGGCGCTGATGATGGCCACCAACAACGTGCTGTCGCCGGCCAACGGCGAGCCGATCATCGTGCCCTCCCAGGATGTGGTGCTGGGTCTCTACTACATGACTCGCGAGAAGATCAACGCCAAGGGCGAGGGCATGGTGTTCTCCGGCCTCGACGAGGTGGAGCGCGCCTTCGGCACCCAGAACGTCGAGCTGCACGCCCGCGTCAAGGTGCGCCTGGACGAGGTGGACGTCGACGAGGAGACCGGCGAGCGCAGCGAGCACCGTCGTCTGTACGACACCACCGTGGGGCGTGCGCTGCTGTTCCGCATCCTGCCGGAGGGCGTGCCCTTCGCGCTGATCGACCAGCCGATGAAGAAGAAGGCCATCTCGAAGCTGCTCAACGAGGTGTACCGCCGTGCCGGCCTCAAGCCGACGGTGATCTTCGCCGACCAGCTGATGTATACCGGTTTCCGCCTGGCCACCTGGTCCGGGGCCTCCATCGGCGTCAACGACTTCGTCATCCCGGACGCCAAGGCCGAGATCATCGAGGCCGCCGAGGAGGAGGTGAAGGAGATCGAGGACCAGTTCTCCTCGGGCCTCGTCACCGCCGGCGAGAAGTACAACAAGGTGATCGACATCTGGTCCAAGGCCAACGACAAGGTGGCCAAGGCGATGATGGTCGGCATCTCCAAGGAGACGGTGGTCGACCGCGACGGCAACGAGGTCGAGCAGGACTCCTTCAACAGCGTCTTCATCATGGCCGACTCCGGCGCCCGGGGCAGCGCGGCCCAGATCCGCCAGCTGGCGGGCATGCGCGGCCTGATGGCCAAGCCGGACGGCTCGATCATCGAGACGCCGATCGTCGCCAACTTCCGTGAAGGCCTGAACGTCCTGCAGTACTTCATCTCGACCCACGGCGCGCGGAAGGGCCTGGCGGATACGGCACTCAAGACCGCCAACTCCGGTTACCTGACCCGCCGCCTGGTCGACGTGGCCCAGGACATGGTGATCACCGAGCCCGATTGCGGCACCGAGAACGGCCTGACCCTGCACCCGGTCATCGAGGGCGGCGACATCATCGTCTCCCTGGCCCAGCGCGTGCTGGGTCGCGTGGTGGCCCAGGACGTCATCGACCCGAGCACCGAGGAGGTGCTGATCCCGCGCGGCACCCTGCTCGACGAGAAGTGGTGTGCCGAGCTCGACACCATGGGCGTCGATGAGATCGTGGTGCGCAGCGCCATCGCCTGCGAGACCCACCACGGCGTCTGTTCCGCCTGTTACGGCCGCGATCTGGCGCGTGGCCACCAGGTGAACATCGGCGAGGCGGTGGGCGTCATCGCCGCTCAGTCGATCGGCGAACCGGGCACCCAGCTGACCATGCGGACCTTCCACATCGGTGGTGCCGCCTCGCGGGCCTCCGCGGTGGACAGCGTCCAGGTCAAGCACGGCGGCCGCGTGCGCCTGCACAACATCAAGTTCGTGGAACGCGCCGACGGGAAGCTGGTGGTGGTCTCCCGCTCCAGCGCCCTGGCCGTCGCCGACGAGCACGGCCGCGAGCGCGAGTACTACAAGCTGCCCTACGGCGCCGAGCTGTCGGTGCGTGACGGCGATGCCGTCGATGCCGGCCAGGCCGTGGCCAAGTGGGACCCGCACACCCACCCCATCGTCGCCGAGGGCGAGGGTACCGTGCAGTACGCCGACATGGACGAGGGCCTGACCATCCACCGCAGCGTGGACGAGATGACCGGCCTCTCCTCCATCGAGGTGATCGAGGCGGCGGCGCGGCCGATGGCCGGCCGCGACAAGCGCCCGATGATCCTGCTCAACGACGAGGCCGGCCAGCCGGTGACCGTCAGCGGCTCGGATGCCCCGGTCCAGTACCTGCTGCCCGGCAAGTCGATTGTCACCGCCGACAACGGCTCGAAGATCGGCGTCGGCGAGGTGGTGGCCCGCATCCCGGTGGAGGCGTCCGGCAACAAGGACATCACCGGCGGTCTGCCGCGAGTCGCCGACCTGTTCGAGGCGCGCAAGCCCAAGGAGCCGTCGATCCTCGCCGAGATCAGCGGCGTGATCAGCTTCGGCAAGGAGACCAAGGGCAAGCGTCGCCTGACCATCACCCCCGAGGGCGGCGGCGATCCCTTCGAGATGCTGATCCCGAAGTGGCGCCAGATCGCGGTCTTCGAGGGCGAGAGCGTCGAGAAGGGCGAGGTGATCTCCGACGGTCCCAGCAACCCGCACGACATCCTGCGGCTGCTGGGCGTGGCCGAGCTGGCCAAGTACATCACCGCCGAGATCCAGGAGGTCTACCGCCTCCAGGGCGTGGGCATCAACGACAAGCACATCGAGGTGATCGTGCGTCAGATGCTGCGCAAGGTGGAGATCACCGACAGCGGTGACTCCGACTTCATCCCCGGCGACCAGGTCGAGCTGGTGCGGGTGCTGGAGCAGAACGCCCGCCTCGAGAAGGAGGAGAAGTTCCCGGCCAAGTACCAGCGCGTACTGCTGGGGATCACCAAGGCCAGCCTGGCCACCGAGTCGTTCATCTCCGCGGCCTCCTTCCAGGAGACCACGCGGGTGCTGACTGAGGCGGCGGTGACCGGCAAGCGCGACTACCTGCGCGGCCTGAAGGAGAACGTGGTGGTGGGGCGCCTGATCCCGGCAGGCACCGGCCTGACCCACCACGCGGAGCGTCGCCGCAAGCGTGAAGACGCCGAGCGGAGGCTCCACCCGTCGGCCTTCGATGTCGAGCAGGAGCTGGGTGCCCAGCTCACCGCGCTGGACTCGGACGACGACGAGATCTGATGTCACCGGCCACGGGCCCGGCACCCCGTCCGAGAGGTGGGTGCCGGGCTTGACGGCCGGGCGCATCAGCCATTAGAATGCGCAGCCTTTAACAGTGGGGCGGGTGCGCCCGCACCCGCTGGAAAAGGCAAGGCAACCCATTGGAGTCAGCTACACACCATGGCAACGATCAATCAGCTCGTGCGCAAGCCGCGCAAGCGCCCCGTCAGCAAGAGCGACGTGCCGGCGCTGCAGGCCTGCCCGCAGAAGCGCGGCGTCTGCACCCGCGTCTACACCACCACCCCGAAGAAGCCGAACTCCGCACTGCGCAAGGTGTGCCGTGTTCGTCTGACCAACGGCTACGAGGTCTCCTCGTACATCGGTGGTGAAGGCCACAACCTGCAGGAGCACTCCGTGGTCCTGATCCGCGGCGGCCGTGTCAAGGACCTTCCCGGTGTGCGCTATCACACCGTGCGTGGCGCCCTGGACACCTCCGGCGTGCAGAACCGCAAGCAGGGCCGTTCCAAGTACGGCACCAAGCGTCCGAAGGTCTGACCCCTCCCGGGCAGGCAGTCACAGAATTCATGGCATCGGTCTGATAAGAGTAAGGTCGAGCGCGCCTCGCGGCGAACGTCTCGGGTTTACCTGAAGGACCCTTAGACAGAGGGCTTATCATGCCTAGAAGAAGAGTTGCGGCCAAGCGCGAGATCCTTCCGGATCCCAAGTTCGGAAGTGAGCGTCTGGCGAAGTTCATGAACCACCTGATGGTCAGCGGCAAGAAGTCCACAGCTGAGCGTATCGTCTACGGTGCGCTGGACAGGGTTGCCGAGCGCAGTAATGAAGAGCCGCTGGAGATCTTCGATCGGGCGCTGGAAACCATCCAGCCGATGGTCGAGGTGAAGTCCCGCCGCGTCGGCGGCGCGACCTATCAGGTGCCGGTGGAAGTGCGTCCGTCGCGCCGCCAGGCGCTGGCCATGCGCTGGCTGGTGGATGCCGCCCGTCGTCGTGGCGAGAAGACCATGGTGCAGCGCCTGGCCGGCGAGATGCTGGACGCCGCCGAGGGCAAGGGCTCCGCGGTCAAGAAGCGTGAAGACGTGCACCGCATGGCGGAAGCCAACAAGGCGTTCTCGCACTATCGCTTCTAAGCGCGCCTCCACACGCATCGCCAACCAACGGGGAGTTCCACCGTGGCTCGCAAGACTCCACTAAACCGCTATCGCAACATCGGGATCGTCGCCCACGTCGATGCCGGCAAGACCACCACGACCGAGCGCGTGCTGTTCTACACAGGCCTCTCCCACAAGGTGGGTGAGGTGCACGACGGTGCCGCTACCATGGACTGGATGGAGCAGGAGCAGGAGCGTGGCATCACCATCACCTCTGCTGCTACTACCTGTTTCTGGCAGGGGATGAACAAGCAGTTCGATGAGCACCGCATCAACATCATCGACACCCCCGGGCACGTGGACTTCACCATCGAGGTGGAACGCTCCCTGCGTGTTCTCGACGGGGCCGTGGTGGTGCTGTGTGGCTCGTCCGGCGTTCAGCCCCAGACCGAGACCGTCTGGCGCCAGGCCAACAAGTACGAAGTGCCGCGCATGGTGTTCGTCAACAAGATGGACCGCACCGGCGCCGACTTCTTCATGGTGGTCGAGCAGCTGAAGGATCGCCTGGGCGCCAACGCCGTGCCGATCCAGATCAACTGGGGCACTGAGGAAGACTTCAAGGGCGTCATCGATCTGCTGCAGATGAAGGCCATCCTGTGGGATGAGGATAGCCTGGGCATGAACTATGACCTCGTCGACATTCCGGCCGAGCTCCAGGAGACCGCCGAGAAGTATCGCGAGGAGATGGTCGAGGCTGCCGCCGAGGCGTCCGAAGAGCTGATGGACAAGTACCTCGAAGGCGGGGAGCTGTCCATCGAGGAGATCAAGGCCGGCCTGCGTCGCCGCACCCTGGCCAACGAGATCGTGCTGGTCACCTGCGGCTCGGCGTTCAAGAACAAGGGCGTGCAGGCGGTGCTGGACGGCGTCATCGAGTACATGCCGTCCCCCACCGAGGTCAAGGCCATCGAGGGCGAGCTGGACGACAAGGACGGCACCATCGCCACCCGCGAGGCGGACGACAGTGCGCCCTTCGCCGCGCTGGCGTTCAAGATCGCCACCGACCCCTTCGTCGGCACCCTGACCTTCATCCGCGTCTACTCGGGCGTGCTGAACTCCGGCGACAGCGTCTTCAACTCGGTCAAGAGCAAGAAGGAGCGCGTCGGCCGTATCGTCCAGATGCACGCCAACTCCCGCGAGGAGATCAAGGAAGTGCGTGCCGGCGACATCGCCGCCTGCATCGGCATGAAGGACGTCACCACCGGTGACACCCTGTGCGACCTGAACGACAAGATCGTGCTGGAGCGCATGGAGTTCCCGGACCCGGTGATCTCCGTGGCCGTGGAGCCCAAGTCCAAGGCCGACCAGGAGAAGATGGGCGTGGCCCTCGGCAAGCTGGCCCAGGAGGATCCCTCCTTCCAGGTCCGCACCGACGAGGAGACCGGCCAGACCATCATCTCCGGCATGGGTGAGCTTCACCTGGACATCATCGTCGACCGCATGCGTCGCGAGTTCAAGGTCGAGGCCAACATCGGCAAGCCGCAGGTGGCCTACCGCGAGACCATCCGCGGCACGGTCGAGCAGGAAGGCAAGTTCGTGCGCCAGTCCGGCGGTCGCGGCCAGTACGGCCACGTCTGGCTGCGCATCGAGCCGCTGACCGCAGCGGACAAGGGCGAAGATGAAGACATGCACTTCAAATTCGCTTCCGAGATCGTCGGTGGCGTGGTTCCCAAGGAATACGTGCCGGCCGTCGAGAAGGGGGCCTACGAGCAGCTCCAGAACGGTGTCATCGCGGGCTATCCGATGATCGACGTCAAGGTTACGCTGTACGATGGTTCCTACCACGACGTGGACTCCAACGAGACCGCGTTCAAGGTCGCCTCTTCCATGGCCGTCAAGGAGGGCGCCAAGAAGGCCAAGGCCGTGCTCCTGGAGCCGGTGATGAAGGTCGAGGTCGTCACCCCCGAGGACTTCATGGGTGACGTCATGGGCGACCTGAACCGCCGCCGTGGCCTGGTATCAGGCATGGATGACTCCTCAATGGGCAAGATCATCCGTGCTCGGGTTCCGTTGGCTGAGATGTTCGGTTACGCGACCGATCTGCGTTCTCAGACCCAGGGCCGCGCAAGCTACGTCATGGAGTTTGCGGATTACGAAGAGGCGCCGTCCAGCGTCGTTGAAGCCGTCATCAACCAAAACGGGTAACCGTTAGCTAACGTAAAGAGGTTATAGCAGTGGCTAAGGAAAAATTTGAGCGTTCCAAACCGCACGTCAACGTCGGCACCATCGGTCACGTCGACCACGGCAAGACCACTCTGACTGCGGCCCTGACCCGCGTCTCTGCCGAGGTGTTCGGCGGCGACTGGCGCGAGTTCGACACCATCGACAACGCCCCGGAAGAGCGTGAGCGCGGTATCACCATCGCCACCTCTCACGTCGAGTACCAGTCCGAGGAGCGTCACTACGCCCACGTCGACTGCCCGGGACACGCCGACTACGTCAAGAACATGATCACCGGTGCGGCCCAGATGGACGGCGCCATCCTGGTGGTGTCCGCCGCCGACGGCCCCATGCCGCAGACCCGCGAGCACATCCTGCTGTCTCGCCAGGTCGGCGTGCCGTACATCGTCGTGTTCCTGAACAAGGCCGACATGGTCGATGACGAGGAGCTGCTCGAGCTGGTCGAGATGGAAGTGCGCGAACTCCTCAGCGAGTACGACTTCCCGGGCGACGACACCCCGATCATCACCGGTTCCGCCCTGATGGCCCTGGAAGGCAAGGACGACAACGGCATGGGCACCACCGCCGTTGCCAACCTGATCAAGGCTCTGGACGACTACATCCCGGAGCCGGAGCGCGCCATCGACCAGCCGTTCCTGATGCCGATCGAGGACGTGTTCTCCATCTCCGGCCGCGGCACCGTGGTCACCGGCCGTATCGAGCGCGGTATCGTCAAGGCGGGTGAGGAAGTCGAGATCGTCGGCATCCGTGACACCACCAAGACCACCGTCACCGGTGTCGAGATGTTCCGCAAGCTGCTCGACGAGGGTCGTGCCGGTGAGAACGTCGGCGCCCTGCTGCGTGGCACCAAGCGTGACGACGTCGAGCGTGGCCAGGTCCTGGCCAAGCCGGGCACCATCACCCCGCACACCAAGTTCGAGGCCGAGGTGTACGTGCTGTCCAAGGAAGAGGGTGGTCGTCACACTCCCTTCTTCAAGGGCTACCGTCCGCAGTTCTACTTCCGTACCACCGACATCACCGGTACCTGTGAGCTGCCGGAAGGCGTCGAGATGGTCATGCCGGGCGACAACGTCAAGATGGTTGTCAGCCTGATCGCCCCGATCGCCATGGACGAAGGCCTGCGCTTCGCCATCCGTGAAGGCGGCCGCACCGTCGGCGCCGGCGTCGTGGCCAAGATCGTCGAGTAAGCGAAAGCTGATCGAATGATCGAAGGGGGCTCCGCGAGGAGCCCCCTTTCTGCGCACCCGCAGGAGTGTTTGACACTGGCCTGCGGCGTGCCTATAATGCGCATCCTTTGAATGCGTGGGTAGACGGCTCGCGCCGTCGAGATCCATTGGAGTTAAGGGCAAATGCAGAACCAGAAGATTCGCATTCGGTTGAAGGCCTTCGACCATCGCCTGATCGATCAGTCCGCCGCGGAGATTGTTGAAACCGCCAAGCGTACCGGCGCCCAGGTTCGTGGTCCGATTCCTCTGCCGACCAATCGCGAGCGCTATACCGTGCTGGTGTCACCGCACGTCAACAAGGACGCGCGCGATCAGTACGAGATTCGCACCCACAAGCGTGTGCTCGACATCGTCGAACCCACGGAAAAGACCGTTGATGCCCTGATGAAGCTCGACCTCGCCGCCGGCGTGGACGTGCAGATCAAGCTCGACTGATTCCACACTAGACACTCGCGGCCCAGCGCTCGGCACTTCGCCCGGGCAGCAGCCGCCGCGCCGTGAGGCGCCACACAACGTGCTAGTGGAATGCTCTGGAAAGGGCAGCCATAGCGGGTGACAGCCCCGTACACTAAAGGAGACTGAGAATGACTATCGGTTTGGTCGGTAGGAAGGCCGGGATGACCCGCGTCTTCACCGAGGATGGCGCTTCCGTGCCCGTGACCGTGATCGAGGTTGAGCCCAACCGCGTGACTCGCGTGAAGTCCGTCGAGAGCGACGGCTACGCCGCGGTTCAGGTGACAACCGGCTCCCGCAAGGCCAAGCACCTGTCGAAAGCCCAGGCCGGGCAGTTCGCCAAGGCAGGTATCGAGGCCGGTCGTTCGCTGATGGAGTTCCGCCTGGCAGAAGGCGACGAGGCTCCGGAAGTGGGCGGCGAACTCACCGTATCCCTCTTCGAAGCTGGTCAGATGATCGACGTGACCGGCACCTCCAAGGGCAAGGGCTTCCAGGGCGCCGTCAAGCGCTGGAACTTCCGCACCCAGGACAACAGCCACGGCAACTCCCTGTCGCACCGCGCGCCGGGTTCCATCGGCATGTGCCAGACCCCGGGACGCGTGTTCAAGGGCAAGAAGATGGCCGGCCAGATGGGCAACGTCCGTTGCACCGTCCAGAGCCTCGAAGTCGTGCGTGTCGACGCCGAACGCAACCTGCTGCTGGTCAAGGGCGCCGTGCCCGGTGCCACCGGCAGTGACGTCGTCGTGCGCAGCGCCGTGAAAGCTGGCTGAAGGGGATAGAGACCATGAATCTGAATCTTGCAGCCGGTGCCGGCACTGTCGAAGTGTCCGACGCCACCTTTGGCAAGGAATTCAACGAAGCGCTCGTGCACCAGGTCGTCACCGCCTATCTGGCCGGTGGTCGCCAGGGCACCCGCGCCCAGAAGAACCGTTCCGACGTGCGTGGCGGCGGCAAGAAGCCGTGGCGCCAGAAGGGCACCGGTCGTGCCCGCGCCGGTACCATCCGCTCCCCGCTGTGGCGCAGCGGCGGCGTGACCTTTGCGGCTCGTCCCCAGGACTACACCCAGAAGGTCAACCGCAAGATGTACCGTGCGGCGATGCGTTCCATTCTCTCCGAGCTGGTTCGCCAGGAGCGCCTGGTGGCCGTCAACGAGATTACCGTCGAGGCTCCCAAGACCAAGGAGCTGGTTGCCAAGCTCAGCGAGCTGGGTCTGGAGAAGGTGCTGATCGTCACCGAGGAAGTCGACGAGAAGCTCTACCTGGCCGCCCGCAACATCCCCAACGTGGATGTGGTGGACGTGGCCGCCGCCGACCCGGTGAGCCTGGTGGCCTTCGACAAGGTGCTGGTCACCGTCTCCGCCCTGCGCAAATTCGAGGAGAAGCTGGCATGAACCAGGAACGTGTATTCAAGGTTCTGCTTGGTCCGCACGTGACCGAGAAGGCCGCCATGGCTGCCGAACGCAACCAGTACGTGTTCAAGGTGGCCGGCGACGCGACCAAGCCCGAGATCAAGAAGGCCGTCGAGGCCCTGTTTGGCAAGAAGGTCGATCGCGTTCAGACGCTGAACGTCAAGGGCAAGACCAAGCGCACCGCGCAGGGTCTGGGTCACCGCAAGGGTTATCGCAAGGCCTACGTCACACTGGCCGCCGGCGAGACTCTTGAAGACTTCTCTGGCGCCGAATAAGGGCAGGAGTACGGACAATGGCAATCGTCAAGACCAAACCCACATCCGCCGGTCGTCGCCACCTTGTCAAGGTCGTGAACGACGAGCTGCACAAGGGCAAGCCCTACGCGGCCCTGCTCGAGAAGCAGTCGCGCAGCGGTGGACGTAACAACAACGGTCGCATCACCACCCGCCACGTGGGCGGTGGTCACCGTCAGCACTACCGGCTGATCGACTTCAAGCGCACCAAGGATGGCGTTCCGGCCATCGTCGAGCGCCTGGAGTACGACCCGAACCGTAGCGCTCATATCGCGCTGCTGAAGTACCTGGACGGCGAGCGTCGCTACATCATCGCGCCCAAGGGCGTGAGCGCAGGCGACCGTCTCGAGTCCGGCGTGAACGCGGCCATCAAGAAGGGCAACGCCCTTCCGCTGCGTAACATCCCGCTGGGTTCCACCGTGCACTGCATCGAGCTCAAGCCCGGCAAGGGCGCCCAGATCGCTCGCAGCGCCGGCACCAGCGCCCAGCTGGTCGCCCGTGAAGGCAACTACGCCACCCTGCGTCTGCGCTCCGGCGAGATGCGCAAGGTGCTGGCCGAGTGCCGTGCGACCCTGGGGGAAGTGAGCAACTCCGAGCACAGCCTGCGTCAGCTTGGCAAGGCCGGTGCGAAGCGCTGGAGAGGTGTGCGTCCGACCGTTCGCGGCGTGGCCATGAACCCGGTGGATCACCCGCACGGTGGCGGTGAAGGCCGTACCAGCGGTGGTCGTCACCCGGTCTCCCCGTGGGGCATCCCCACCAAGGGCCACAAGACCCGCAAGAACAAGCGCACCGACAAGCTGATCGTTCGTCGCCGCAAGGCCAAGTAACACACTTTAAGAGGTAACGGCTGTGCCACGTTCACTGAAGAAAGGTCCCTTTATTGACCTTCATCTGCTGAAGAAGGTTGAGGCTGCAGTGGAGAAGAACGACCGCAAACCGATCAAGACCTGGTCGCGTCGTTCCATGATCCTGCCCAACATGGTCGGGCTCACCATTGCAGTCCATAACGGTCGCCAGCACGTCCCGGTGCATGTCTCCGAGGAAATGGTTGGCCACAAGCTGGGCGAATTCGCTGCTACCCGCACCTATCGCGGTCATGCGGCGGACAAGAAAGCCAAACGGTAAGCCAGAGAGGATTGAGAGATGGAAGTCACAGCTAAGCTGCGTGGCGCTCGTTTATCCGCCCAGAAGGCCCGTTTGGTGGCTGACCAGGTGCGCGGTAAGCCTGTCGCCGAGGCGCTCGACCTGCTGACCTTCTCACCGAAGAAGGCTGCCAAGCTGGTCAAGAAGGTGCTGCAGTCCGCCATCGCGAATGCGGAAGAAAACAACGGCATGGATATCGACGAGCTGCGTGTCTCGACCATCTGCGTCGATGAGGGCATGACGCTCAAGCGTATCAAGCCGCGTGCCAAGGGCCGCGCGGACCGTATCTTGAAGCGCACCTGCCACATCACCGTCAAGGTAGCCGAGAAGTAGGAGTCGACCAGATGGGTCAGAAAGTACATCCGACAGGCATCCGACTGGGTATCGTCAAGGACCATACCTCTGTCTGGTACGCCGAGCGCGGCGCCTATGCCGACAAGCTCAACAGCGACCTCGAAGTGCGCCGCTTCCTCGAGGAGCGTCTCAAGAACGCTTCCGTGAGCCGCATCACCATCGAGCGTCCGGCCAACAACGCGCGCATTACCATTCACACTGCCCGTCCGGGCATCGTGATCGGCAAGAAGGGCGAGGACGTCGATCGTCTGCGCCGCGAGGTCACCGCGATGATGGGCGTGCCCGTGCACGTCAACATCGAGGAAGTTCGCAAGCCCGAGCTGGACGCCATGCTCGTGGCCCAGAACATCGCTGGCCAGCTCGAGCGTCGCGTGATGTTCCGTCGCGCCATGAAGCGCGCGGTGCAGAACGCCATGCGCCTGGGCGCTGGCGGCATCAAGGTGCAGCTCTCCGGTCGCCTGGGTGGCGCCGAGATCGCTCGCACCGAGTGGTACCGGGAAGGTCGTGTTCCGCTGCACACCCTGCGTGCGGACATCGACTACGCCACCTACGAGGCTCAGACCACCTACGGCATCATCGGTGTCAAGGTGTGGGTCTTCAAGGGTGAGATCCTCGGGGGCATCGAAGAGGTCCGCGCCAAGGCGAAGCAGCCTCAGGCCGCGCCCTCCAAGAAGAAAGGTTCCAGGTAAGGGGAGAGCGAGTCGATGTTACAACCCAAGCGTATGAAATTCCGCAAGATGATGAAGGGCCGCAACCGTGGCCTGGCGCATCGCGGAAGCAAGATCAGCTTCGGGGAATATGGCCTGAAGGCAACCGGTCGTGGCCGCATCACCGCGCGCCAGATCGAGGCCGGCCGTCGTGCGATCACCCGTCACGTCAAGCGTGGCGGCAAGATCTGGATCCGCGTCTTCCCCGACAAGCCGATTTCCAAGAAGCCGCTCGAAGTCCGTATGGGTAAGGGCAAGGGCTCCGTCGAGTACTGGGTCGCTCAGATCCAGCCGGGTCGCGTCCTCTACGAGATCGAGGGTGTGTCCGAAGAGCTGGCCCGTGAGGCCTTCTCTCTCGCCGCCCAGAAGATGCCCATATCCACCACCTTTGTGAAACGGACGGTGATGTGATGAAAGCCCAGGAAATTCGTGAAAAGTCAGTCGAGCAGCTCCAGGAGCAGCTCCTCGAACTCCTCCGCGAGCAGTTCAACCTGCGCATGCAGAAGGCCACCGGCCAGCTCAGCCAGACTCATCTGCTCAAGCAGGTTCGTCGGGATATCGCCCGGGTGAAGACTGTGCTCAACGAGAAGGCAGGTGACTGAGATGGCCGAAGAGAAGAAAGCCCGTACGCTCACCGGCAAGGTGGTGAGCGACAAGATGGACAAGTCCATCGTCGTGATGATCGAGCGCCGTGAGCGTCACCCGATCTACGGCAAGTACGTAAAGCGCTCCACCAAGCTGCACGCCCATGATGAGGCGAACCAGGCGAAGGCCGGCGATACGGTCTCCATCCAGGAGTGCCGCCCGCTGTCCAAGAACAAGTCCTGGACGCTGGTCGAGGTGGTCGAGCAGGCCAAGGGCTGATCGGCTCACGCCTGTCAAACCAGTGCAGTCAGATTAGGTTTGGAGAAAACCGATGATTCAGACTCAGACAATGCTGGATGTCGCCGACAACAGCGGGGCGCGCCGGGTGCAATGCATCAAGGTGCTGGGCGGTTCACACCGTCGCTACGCCCACGTTGGTGACATCATCAAGGTCACGGTGAAGGAAGCCATTCCGCGTGGCAAGGTCAAGAAGGGCCAGGTCCTCAAGGCGGTGGTGGTTCGCACCCGCAGTGGCGTCCGTCGTCCCGACGGTTCGCTGATCCGCTTCGATGGAAATGCGGCGGTTCTGTTGAACAACACCAACGAACAGCCGATCGGTACCCGTATCTTCGGGCCGGTGACCCGTGAGCTTCGCAACGAGAAGTTCATGAAGATCATTTCCTTGGCGCCTGAAGTGCTGTAAGGAGCGAGGCGGATATGCAAAAGATCAAACGTGACGATGAAGTGATCGTCATCGCCGGCAAGGACAAGGGCAAGCGAGGCACGATCAAGCGCGTCCTCAAGGACGACCGCTTCGTCGTGTCCGGTGTGAACATGATCAAGCGTCACACCAAGCCCAATCCCATGGCGGGCAATCAGGGCGGTATCGTCGAGCGCGAGGCTCCGATTCACGCGTCCAACGTAGCCATCTTCAATCAGGAGACCGGTAAGGCGGATCGCGTCGGCTTCCAGGTTAAGGAAGACGGTACCAAGGTACGTATCTACAAGTCGACGCAGACGCAGATCGACGCCTAACGCGAGTCGGGTAGCAAAATGGCGAACTTGAAAGAACGTTATCAGAACGAGGTGGTGGCTCAACTCAAAGAGCAGTTCAGCTACGCCAACGTGATGCAGGTGCCCCGGGTCACCAAGGTGACGCTGAACATGGGCATCGGCGAAGCGACCAGCGACAAGAAGCTGATCGATAATGCCATCGGTGACCTGGAGAAGCTCTCCGGTCAGAAGCCGATGGTGACCAAGGCACGCAAGTCCATCGCGGGCTTCAAGGTGCGTGAAGGCTGGCCGATCGGGATCAAGGTAACCCTGCGCTCCGAGCGCATGTGGGACTTCCTCGATCGCCTGGTGAATATCGCGATCCCCCGCGTTCGTGACTTCCGTGGTCTCAACCCGAAGTCCTTCGACGGTCGTGGCAACTACTCCATGGGGGTGCGTGAGCAGATCATCTTCCCGGAGATCGAGTATGATAAGATCGACCGGATTCGTGGTCTGGATGTCACCATCACCACCACCGCCAACACCGATGAAGAAGGTCGTGCGCTGCTGAGCGCGCTGAACTTCCCGTTCAAGAAATAAGGGTGGGATCATGGCAAAGAAGAGCATGGTAGAGCGCGAGCTCAAGCGCACCAAGCTGGTGGCGAAGTACGCCGCCAAGCGTGCCGAGCTCAAGGCGATCATCCAGGACGTGAACGCTTCCGACGAAGAGCGCTTCGAGGCAACGCTGAAGCTGCAGCAGCTGCCGCGCGACTCCAGCCCGGTGCGTCAGCGTAACCGCTGCCGCATCACCGGCCGTCCGCATGGCTTCTACAACAAGTTCGGCCTCGGCCGCAACAAGCTGCGTGAAGCCGCCATGCGTGGCGACGTTCCCGGGCTCAAGAAGTCCAGCTGGTAACGCCACGTAGAAACATCAGGAGCGCAACGTAAATGAGCATGCAAGACACTCTGGCGGATATGTTCACCCGTATCCGCAATGCGCAGATGGCCACCAAGGAGACGGTCACCATGCCGTCCTCCAAGCTGAAGGTCGAGGTGGCCCGCGTGTTGAAGGAAGAGGGCTACATCACCGACTTCGCGGTGTCCGATAGCGCCAAGCCCGAGCTGACCGTGACCCTCAAGTACTTCGAGGGCAAGCCGGTCATCGAGCATCTCCAGCGCGTGTCCAAGCCGTCCCTGCGCCAGTACAAGGGCAAGGACGCGCTGCCGAAGGTCGCCGATGGCCTGGGGATCGCGATCGTCACCACCTCCAACGGGGTGATGACCGACCGCGCGGCTCGCAAGGCCGGTGTCGGTGGCGAAGTCATCTGCACCGTATTCTAGGAGTTTGGAATGTCCCGCGTAGCCAAATATCCGGTAAAAGTGCCCAACGGCGTCGAGATCAAGCTCGACGGCGACCAGCTGTCCGTCAAGGGCGGCCAGGGCACGCTGTCAATGACCGTTCACCCCGATGTGGTGATCGGCCAGGAGGAGGGTCAGCTGACCTTCGCACCGAGCGAGTCCGCCAAGAGCTGGGCGATGGTCGGTACCACCCGTGCCCTGGTCCAGAACCTGGTCACCGGTGTGAGCGAAGGCTTCACCCGTTCCCTCGAAATCATCGGCGTCGGTTATCGTGCCCAGGCCAAGGGCCAGACGCTCAATCTGTCACTGGGCTTCTCGCACCCGGTCGATTACACGCTGCCTGAGGGTGTCACGGCGGAAACGCCCAAGAACACCCAGATCGTGCTGAAGAGCGCGGACAAGCAGAAGCTCGGCCAGGTCGCCGCGGAAATCCGCGCCTTCCGTCCGCCCGAGCCCTACAAGGGCAAGGGTGTCCGGTACGCCGACGAGCAGGTGCGTCGCAAAGAAGCCAAGAAGAAGTAAGGCAGGGTTATGAACGCGAAGAAAGAATCTCGTCTCCGTCGTGCCCGCCGCGCTCGCGCCAAGATCCGCGAGCTGGGCGTGTATCGCCTGTGCGTCAACCGTACCCCCCGCCACATCTACGCGCAGATCATCTCGCCGGATGGTGGCAAGGTCCTCGCCAGCGCTTCCACGCTGGACAAGGCCCTGCGTGAGGGTGCGACCGGCAATGCAGACGCCGCCGCCAAGGTGGGTGCGCTGATTGCAGAGCGCGCCAAGGAAGCAGGCATCACCCAGGTAGCCTTCGATCGCGCCGGTTTCAAGTACCACGGCCGCGTCAAGGCCCTGGCCGACGCCGCTCGTGAAGGCGGCCTGGAATTCTAAAGGGTTTTTACGATGGCGAAGAACGAACAGCAAAGCGGCGATCTGCAGGAAAAGCTCGTGCAGGTCAACCGTGTCGCCAAGGTGGTCAAGGGTGGCCGTATCTTCGGTTTCACCGCTCTGACCGTCGTGGGCGACGGCAAGGGTCGTGTCGGCTTCGGCCGCGGCAAGGCGCGTGAAGTGCCGGTCGCGATCCAGAAGGCGATGGACCAGGCCCGCCGCAACATGGTCAAGGTGAACCTCGCGGGTGGCACCCTGCAGTACCCGGTCAAGGCCCGTCACGGCGCCTCCAAGGTGTACATGCAGCCGGCCTCCGAGGGTACCGGCATCATCGCCGGCGGCGCCATGCGCTCCGTGCTCGAGCTGGCCGGCGTCCATGACGTCCTGGCCAAGTGCTACGGCTCCACCAATCCGGTGAACGTGGTTCGGGCGACCGTCAAGGGCCTGTCCGCCATGCAAGCGCCGGACGACATCGCCGCCAAGCGCGGTCTGTCCGTCGAAGCGATCACGGGGTAAACACCATGGCAGCAACACTCAAGGTTACCCAGACCCGCAGCACCATCGGCATCCTGCCCAAGCACAAGGCCACCATGAAGGGCCTCGGGCTGCGCCGCATCGGTCACACGGTTGAACTGGAAGACACCCCTGCCGTACGCGGCATGATCCACAAGGTGACCTACCTTGTGCGCGTTGAGGGAGAGTAATCCATGAAACTCAATAGCCTGAGCCCGGCACCGGGCTCCAAGCACGCCGAGAAGCGCGTCGGCCGCGGCATCGGCTCCGGTCTGGGCAAGACCGGCGGCCGTGGCCACAAGGGCCAGAAGTCGCGCAGCGGCGGCAGCGTCAAGCCCGGTTTCGAGGGCGGTCAGATGCCGCTGCAGCGTCGTCTGCCCAAGTTCGGCTTCACCACCATGAAGTCGCTGGCCTCCGAGGAAGTCCGCCTGGCCGAGCTGGCCAAGGTCCAGGGCGACGAGGTCACCCTGGAGACCCTCAAGCAGGCCAACGTGCTGAAGGACGCCACGCTCCACGCTAAGGTGATCCTGTCCGGCGAACTGAACAAGGCGGTCACGGTCCGCGGCATCAAGGTCACCAAGGGTGCCCGCGCCGCGATCGAAGCCGCCGGTGGCAAGGTAGAGGACTAAATGGCCAAGTCAGGAAAAATGCCGGCGATGGGCAGCGGTCTGGGTGAACTGTGGGCGCGTCTGCGCTTCGTGCTCCTCGCCATCGTGGTGTACCGGATCGGTGCCCACATCCCCGTGCCCGGTATGAATCCTGACCAGCTTGCTGCCTTGTTCAGGGAGCAGCAGGGCACCATCCTGGGCATGTTCAACATGTTCTCGGGTGGCGCCCTGGAGCGCATGAGCATCTTCGCGCTGGGCATCATGCCCTACATCTCGGCGTCGATCATCATGCAGCTGCTGACCGCGGTCTCGCCCCACCTGGAGCAGCTCAAGAAGGAGGGCGAGGCCGGCCGCCGCAAGATCAGCCAGTACACCCGCTACGGCACCGTGGTCCTGGCACTGGTCCAGGGCACCGGCATGTCGGTGGGCCTGGCCAACCAGGGCATTGCCTACACGGCCGACTTCAGCTTCTTCTTCACCGCCATCGTGACCTTCGTCTGTGGTGCGGTGTTCCTGATGTGGCTGGGCGAGCAGATCACCGAGAAGGGCATCGGCAACGGCATCTCGCTGCTGATCTTCGCCGGGATCGTCGCCGGACTGCCGAGTGCCGTGGGACAGGCCTTCGAGCTGGCCCGCAACGAAGGCGCGTGGAACGTGCTGCCGCTGCTGGCGCTCTCCGTGCTGGGTGTCGCGACCGTGGCCTTCGTGGTGTTCATCGAACGCGGCCAGCGCCGCATCACGGTGAACTACCCGCGCCGCCAGGTCGGCAACAAGATGTATGCCGGCCAGAGCAGCTACCTGCCGCTGAAGGTGAACATGGCGGGTGTCATCCCGGCGATCTTCGCCTCCAGCATCCTGCTGTTCCCGGCCTCGCTGGGGCAGTGGGTCGGCAGCGGCGACGGCCTGGAGTGGCTGCAGCGGGCGTCCCAGGCCCTCGGGCCGGGTCAGCCGCTGCACATCTTGCTTTTTGGCGCGGCGGTGATATTCTTCTGCTTCTTTTACACAGCGCTGGTCTTCAATCCCAAGGATGTCGCCGACAACCTCAAGAAGTCGGGGGCCTTCCTGCCGGGGATTCGCCCAGGTGAGCAGACCGCTCGCTACGTCGACAAGGTCATGACCCGTCTGACCCTGTTCGGCGCCATGTACATCACTGCGGTTTCCCTGATGCCCCAGTTCCTGATCGTGGCCTGGAACGTGCCCTTCTTCTTCGGAGGCACGGCCCTTCTGATCGTGGTGGTGGTGATCATGGACTTCATGGCCCAGGTGCAGTCGCACCTCATGTCGCACCAGTACGAGTCGGTGATGAAGAAGTCCAACCTGAAAGGCTACGGTAGCGGCGGCATCATGCGCTGAGGCGTGCCGCCGGCGACTTGGGCGTGTCGCGCGCCGAGGGTTCGGCCCGCGACGCGAACCAACTTTGGAGATGGAACGATGAAAGTTCGAGCTTCCGTAAAGAAAATGTGCCGCAACTGCAAGATCATTCGTCGCAATGGCGCCGTGCGCGTCATCTGCAGCGAACCGCGGCACAAGCAGCGCCAGGGCTGATTTCCTGACGCTGTGATGGACCGGTGCCGGCATGCCCCTTGCCCTCTGGTGGGTAAAGGGGTATGCTGTTGCGCCTTTTGTAGATGACCCAACGAGCAAGCCGCTCAAATTTCGGAGTAAGCTGATGGCCCGTATTGCAGGCGTCAATATCCCGGACAACAAGCATGCGGCGATCTCGCTGACCTATATCTTCGGGATTGGCCGCACTCGTGCACAGGATATCTGTGCCGCGTCCGGCATCGCGCCGACCACCAAGATCCAGGAACTGTCCTCTGAAGAGCTGGACACCCTGCGTTCCGAGGTTGGCAAGTATACCGTAGAAGGCGACCTTCGCCGTGATGTCACGCTTAACATCAAGCGTCTCATGGACCTGGGTTGCTACCGTGGTCTGCGTCATCGTCGTGGTCTTCCGCTGCGTGGTCAGCGTACCAAGACCAATGCGCGTACCCGCAAGGGCCCGCGCAAGCCGATCCGCAAATAACACGCACGTTCTGGCGTAAAGACAGGAATAGACATCAACATGGCTAACCCGCGTAGCAACCGTAAAAAGGTTAAAAAGCAGGTAGTGGATGCCGTCGCGCATATCCACGCCTCTTTTAACAACACGATCATTACGATCACAGACCGCCAGGGCAACGCTCTCTCCTGGGCGACTGCCGGTGGTTCGGGTTTTCGTGGTTCTCGCAAGAGCACCCCGTTCGCTGCTCAAGTGGCAAGCGAGCGTGCAGCGACTGCTGCAGCCGAGTATGGTGTGAAAAACGTCGACGTGCTGGTCAAGGGCCCCGGTCCTGGCCGTGAATCCGCCGTGCGCGCGCTCAACGCCGCCGGCTTCCGCGTGCAGAGCATCACCGACGCGACGCCCATTCCCCACAATGGCTGCCGTCCGCCGAAGAAACGCCGCGTTTAAGGAGACAGATTCATGGCTCGTTACATTGGACCGAAGTGCAAGCTGTCTCGTCGTGAGGGTACCGACCTCTTCCTGAAGAGCGGTGTCACTCCCTTCGAGAAGAAGTGCAAATCCGAACAGATCCCGGGTGTGCACGGCCAGCGTCGTCAGCGTCTTTCCGAATACGGCTTGCAGCTTCGCGAGAAGCAGAAAGTACGTCGTATGTATGGCGTACTCGAGAAGCAGTTCCGCAACTACTACAAGGAAGCGGCCCGCCTGAAGGGCGCGACCGGCGAGATGTTGCTGCAGCTGCTCGAATCCCGACTGGACAACGTCGTCTACCGCATGGGCTTCGGCTCGACCCGCTCCGAGGCACGTCAGCTGGTCAGCCACAAGGCCATCGCCGTGAACGGCCGCACCGTCAACGTGGCTTCCTATCAGGTCAAGCCCGGCGACGTCGTCTCCGTTCGCGAGAAGGCGAAGAACCAGGCGCGCATCCAGACCTCTCTGGCCATCGCCGCCAACCGCGGCGACGTGGCCTGGATCGAAGTCGATGCCAAGAAGATGGAAGGCACTTTCAAGGCTCTGCCTGAACGCGGTGACCTGACTGCCGACATCAACGAAAACCTGATCGTCGAGCTGTACTCGAAGTAAGCGGTGCCAAGCGCCGTGCCGGCCCCCGGTGACGGGGGCCGGCCAAGAGTACCGAGTATCCGTTTGGCAGCCTGAAAGGTGTTCATATGCAGCGTTCAGTGACAGAGTTTCTTCGCCCCCGCGACATCAAGGTCGAAGAGATCAGCGCACATCACGCGAAGATCGTGCTCGAGCCCTTCGAGCGTGGCTTCGGCCACACCCTGGGCAACGCACTGCGTCGCATCCTGCTCTCGTCCATGCCCGGCTGTGCCGTGGTGGAGGCCGAGATCGCCGGTGTCGATCACGAGTACAGCGCGATCGAGGGCGTCCAGGAAGATGTCATCGAGATCCTCCTGAACCTCAAGGACGTGGCGATCAAGATGCATAGCCGCGACGAGGCGGTGCTCTCGCTGAACAAGCAGGGCCCGGCCGTCGTGACCGCGGGTGACATCGCTCTCGACCACGACGTCGAGATCGTCAACCCCGATCACGTCATCGCCCACGTCAACGAAGGCGCCGAGCTGAAGATGCAGCTCAAGGTGGCTCGTGGCCGCGGCTATGAGCCGGCGGATGCTCGTGTCGGCGCCGACGACGAGTCGCGTGCCATCGGTCGCCTGCAGCTGGATGCGACCTTCAGCCCCGTGCGTCGGGTTTCCTACAGCGTCGAGGCCGCGCGTGTCGAACAGCGCACCGACCTCGACAAGCTGATCATCAACCTGGAAACCGACGGCACCCTGGATCCGGAAGAGGCGATCCGTCGCAGCGCGACCATCCTGCAGGAGCAGCTGGCCGCGTTCGTCGACCTGGAAGCCGACAAGGAACAGGAAGTGGAGGAGGAAGAGGATCACATCGATCCCATCCTGCTGCGCCCCGTAGACGATCTCGAGTTGACCGTTCGCAGCGCCAACTGCCTGAAGGCCGAGAATATCTACTACATCGGGGACCTGATCCAGCGCACCGAGGTGGAGCTGCTGAAGACCCCCAACCTCGGCAAGAAGTCCCTGAACGAGATCAAGGACGTTCTGGCAGCGCGCGGTCTTTCCCTTGGCATGCGGCTGGAGAACTGGCCGCCGGCAAGCCTGAAGGACGACAAGGCCTCCGCGTGAGAGCCGACTCGAGTCCCAGTTTGGTAAGGAATCACACCCATGCGTCATCGTAAGAGTGGTCGTCACCTCAACCGTACGAGCTCGCACCGCCAGGCCATGTTCAAGAACATGAGCGTGTCGCTGATCGAGCACGAAGTCATCAAGACTACCCTGCCCAAGGCCAAGGAGCTGCGTCGCGTCATCGAGCCGCTCATCACCCTGGCCAAGCAGGACAGCGTCGCCAACCGTCGTCTGGCCTTCAGCCGTACCCGCTCGAAGGAAGCGGTCGGCAAGCTCTTCAACGAGCTGGGTCCGCGTTACGTCGAGCGTCCGGGCGGTTACGTCCGTATCCTCAAGTGCGGCTTCCGCACCGGCGACAACGCGCCCATGGCCTACGTCGAGCTCGTCGATCGTCCGATCGTCGAGGCCGAGGAAGCCGCCGCCGAGGAGTGATCCTCGACCGGCCTTCCGGCTACGGCACGTCCAACCGGCCCCTCTCGAGGGGCCGGTTTTTTTCGTCTTGGGCATGCTGAGAGGGGTTCAGGTGAGTGGGCTGAATCTGCGGCTTTTCCGGCGACAGGCCTGAGCGGGGGCGCTGTGAACCCCTCCCTGGGCGCTACCGACGCCATCCCTGGCGTAGGACCCCCTCCAGGCCTGCCCCCGGCGCCGCTCGCCTCTGGGGTATCAGTTGACGCTTTCAGCCTTTTTCTTGCTGTGCTCGGCCCGCTCCAGCAGCGGCCGGAGGAAGCGCCCGGTATGGGAGGCCTCCATCTTCGCGACCTGCTCGGGCGTGCCCTCGGCGATGATCCGCCCGCCGCCGGAGCCGCCCTCGGGGCCGAGGTCGACCAGCCAGTCGGCGGTCTTGATCACGCCCAGGTTGTGCTCGATCACCACGATGGTGTTGCCGTGGTCGCGCAGGCGGTGCAGCACGGTGAGCAGCTGGCGGATGTCCTCGAAGTGCAGCCCGGTGGTGGGTTCGTCGAGGATATAGAGCGTCTTGCCGGTGTCGCGCTTGGCCAGCTCGCGGGCCAGCTTGACGCGCTGGGCCTCGCCGCCGGAGAGGGTGGTGGCGCTCTGCCCCAGGCGGATGTAGGAGAGGCCGACATCGAGCAGGGTCTGCAGGCGGCGGGCGATGGCCGGTACCGGGCTGAAGAATTCCAGCGCCTCCTCCACGGTCATCCCCAGCACCTCGTCGATGGTCCTGCCCTTGTACTGGATCTCCAGGGTCTCGCGGTTGTAGCGCTTGCCCTTGCAGACATCGCAGGGCACGTAGATGTCCGGCAGGAAGTGCATCTCCACCTTGATCATCCCCTCGCCCTGGCACGCCTCGCAGCGCCCGCCCTTGACGTTGAACGAGAAGCGCCCCGGCTTGTAGCCCCGGGAGCGCGCCTCCTGGGTGCCGGCGAAGATCTCGCGGATCGGCGTGAAGATGCCGGTGTAGGTGGCCGGGTTGGAGCGCGGGGTGCGCCCGATCGGGCTCTGGTCGATGTCGATGACCTTGTCGAGCTGTTCCAGCCCTTCGATGCCGTCATGGGGGGCCGGGGTCAGGCTGGTGGCGTGGTTCAGCTCCCGGGCGGCGATGGGCATCAGCGTCGAATTGATCAGCGTGGACTTGCCGGAGCCGGAGACCCCGGTGACGCAGATGAACAGGCCCAGCGGGAGCTCGAGGGTCACGTCCTGCAGGTTGTTGCCGCGGGCGCCGGTCAGGCGCAGCACCTTCTCCGGGTTGCCGGGGATGCGCCAGGGCGGGACCTCGATGCGGCGGGTGCCGGCCAGGTACTGGCCGGTGAGCGACTCGGGGGTCGCCATCACCTCCTCGGGAGTGCCCTGGGCGACCACCCGGCCGCCGTGGACGCCGGCCCCGGGCCCGATGTCGAGCACGTGGTCAGCGGCGCGGATGGCCTCCTCGTCGTGCTCCACCACGATCACCGTGTTGCCCAGGCCGCGCAGGTGCTCGAGGGTCTTGAGCAGGCGGTCGTTGTCGCGCTGGTGCAGGCCGATGGAGGGCTCGTCGAGGATGTACATCACGCCCACCAGGCCGGCGCCGATCTGGCTGGCCAGCCGGATGCGCTGGGCCTCGCCGCCGGAGAGGGTCTCGGCGCTGCGCTCCAGGGTCAGGTAGTCGAGCCCCACGTTGACCAGGAACTCCAGCCGGGCGTGGATCTCGTTGATGATCTTCACGGCGATCTCGCCGCGGCGTCCCGGCAGCTCCAGGGCCTTGAAGTAGCTCCAGGCCTCGCCGATGGGCAGGTGGACGAGGGCCGGCAGCGGGCGGTCGTCGATGAAGACGTGGCGCGACTCCTTGCGCAGCCGGCTGCCCTCGCACGCCGGGCAGGCGTGGGTTGCGATATAGCGGGCCAGCTCCTCGCGCACCATGTTGGACTCGGTCTCGCGATAGCGGCGCTGCATGTTGGGCAGCACCCCCTCGAAGGGGTGCTGGCGGGTCACCTTGCGGCCGCGGTCGTTGACGTAGTGGAAGCCGATCTCGTCGCTGCCGCTGCCGTGCAGGATGATCTCGCGCTCGTGTCGGGCCAGTTCCTGCCAGGGGGTCTCGAGGGTGAAGCGGTAGTGGTCGGCCACCGCCTGCAGCTGGTTGAAGTAGTAGACGCTGCGGCGATCCCACCCCTTGATCACCCCCTCGGCCAGGGACAGCGCCGGGTGGCTGATCAGCTTGTCCGGATCGAAGAACTGCTGGACACCCAGGCCATCGCAGCTGGGGCAGGCACCGGCCGGGTTGTTGAAGGAGAACATCCGCGGTTCGAGCTCGGCGATGGAGTAGCCGCACACCGGGCAGGCGAAGCGCGCCGAGAAGGCGATGTCCTCCTGCTCGCCGTCCATGAAGTGGACCATGGCGATGCCGTCGGCCAGGTTGAGGGCGGTCTCGAACGACTCCGCCAGGCGCTGGGCCAGCCCCTCGCGGACCTTGATGCGATCCACCACCACGCTGATGTCGTGCTTCTTGTTCTTGTCCAGCGGGGCGATGTCGTCGAGCTCGAGCACCTGGCCGTCGACCATGGCGCGCACGAAGCCCTGGGCGCGCAGCTCGGCGAGCAGCTGCAGGTGCTCGCCCTTGCGGCCCTTTACCACCGGGGCCAGCAGCATCAGCTTGCTGCCCTCGGGCAGGGCCAGCACCTGGTCGACCATCTGCGAGACGGTCTGGGCCTCGAGGTCCTCGCCATGCTCGGGGCAGCGCGGGGTGCCGGCGCGGGCGTAGAGCAGGCGCAGGTAGTCGTAGATCTCGGTGATGGTGCCCACGGTGGAGCGGGGGTTGTGGGAGGTGGACTTCTGCTCGATGGAGATCGCCGGCGACAGCCCCTCGATATGGTCGACGTCGGGCTTCTCCATCATCGATAGGAACTGCCGGGCGTAGGTGGAGAGCGATTCCACGTAGCGGCGCTGGCCCTCGGCGTAGAGGGTATCGAAGGCCAGCGACGACTTGCCGGAGCCGGACAGCCCGGTCACCACGATCAGCTTGTCGCGGGGCAGCTCGACATCGATGTTCTTCAGGTTGTGGGTGCGGGCACCCCTGACCAGAATCCTGTCCATTCCCACCTCGAGCGCGCGGCAAAAGCTCGATTATACGGGTCCGCTCCCGGCGGCGGCAAAGCGCCGCCCGGGCGCGGCTTTCCCTGGGTGGTGGCGAGCCGCTAGAATATGCGATCCACCCAAGGGTGCGCCGCGCCCGTCCATGGAATACCGTACTCTCTATGCGCAAGGTCTCTGGACTGCTCCTCGCCACCGAGCGACGCGCCATCACCGGGCTCGCCGGGCTCTATGCCACCCGCATGCTGGGCCTGTTCATGGTGCTGCCGGTCCTGGCCCTCTATGCCGACGACCTGGCCGGCGCCACCCCGCTGCTGGTGGGGCTGGCGCTGGGCGTCTACGGGCTGACCCAGGCCGTGCTGCAGATTCCCTTCGGCGTGCTCTCCGACCGCCTCGGCCGCAAGCCGGTGATCGCCGCGGGGCTGCTGCTGTTCCTGGCGGGCAGCGTGGTGGCCGCCCAGGCCGACACCATCGGCGGGGTGATCCTCGGGCGCTGCCTGCAGGGCAGCGGGGCGGTGGCCGCGGCCATCATGGCGCTGCTCGCCGACCAGACCCGCGAGCAGGTACGCACCGCGGCCATGGCCACCATCGGGCTCTCCATCGGCGTGGCCTTCGCCGTGGCCATGGTGCTCGGGCCCTGGCTGGCCGCCGCCTTCGGCCTCTCGGCGGTATTCTGGTTCACCGCGTTGCTGGCCGGCGCCGGGCTCGTGGTACTGTGGAAGCTGGTGCCGCCGGCGCCGCGTCGGCTGCAGCATCGCGACGTGGGCATCGACCGGGCGCAGCTCGGCGCCACCCTGGGCCGCCGTGACCTGCTGCGCCTGGACCTGTCGATCTTCGCCCTCCACCTGATCCTGATGGCGATCTTCGTGGCGGTGCCGTTCCGGCTGCTCGAGGCGGGGGTCGCCGTGGAGCGCCACGGGCTCACCTACCTGGGCGTCATGCTGCTGGCCTTCGCCGCCATGGTGCCGCTGGTGATCCTGGCCGAGAAGCGCCGGCAGATGAAGGCGATGTGCCTCTCGGCGATTGCCGCCATCACCCTCAGCCTGGGGGGGCTGGCCGGCCTGGGCAGCGGGCTGTGGAGCCTGTTCGGCTGGCTGCTGCTGTTCTTCGTCGCCTTCAACCTGCTGGAGGCGACGCTGCCGTCGATGCTCAGCAAGCTGGCGCCGGCGGGGGCCAAGGGCACGGCGATGGGGGTCTACTCCACCGGGCAGTTCCTGGGCGCCTTCCTGGGCGGCGTGCTGGGCGGCTTCCTGGCCCAGCAGTGGGGGCTGTCGGCGGTGTTCCTCGGCTGCGCCCTGCTCGGCCTGGTGTGGCTGGCACTGATGGCCGGCATGGCCTCGCCGCCGCACCTGGCAAGCGAGGTGGTGGCCCTCGACGGCGATCACCACGGCGATGCCCTGGACACCCTGATGGCCCGCTTCGCCGAGGTGGCCGGGGTCGAGGACGTGCTGGTGGTGCCCGAGGAGCGGCTCGCCTACCTCAAGGTGGATCGCCAGCGCCTCGACGAGGAGGCCCTGGCGCGACTGATCGACACGGGAAACAATCGCGGCGCCTGAGCGCGCCGCCATGAGACAGGGCGCCCCCGGCGCCACCTGGCAGGCCTGGCCTGCACACCCATTCATGACAGCAAGGAGTCCATCATGGCCCGCGGCGTCAACAAGGTCATTCTCATCGGCAACCTCGGGCAGGATCCCGAGGTGCGCTTCCTGCCCTCCGGTGCCCCGGTCGCCAACCTGCGCCTGGCCACCACCGATACCTGGATGGACCGCCAGAGCGGCCAGCGCCAGGAGCGCACCGAGTGGCACACCCTGGTGATGTTCAACAAGCTGGCCGAGATCGCCCAGCAGTACCTCAAGAAGGGCTCGCGCATCTACGTCGAGGGTCGCCTCCAGACCCGCAAGTGGCAGGGGCAGGACGGCCAGGACCGCTTCAGCACCGAGATCGTCGTCAATGACATGCAGATGCTCGACTCGCGCAGCGGCGGCGACTTCCAGGGCGGCGGTGCGTCCCAGGGCGGCGGCCATGGCGGCCAGCCCCAGGGCGGCTACGGTAATGCGCCCCAGCAGGGCGGCGGCTTCGGCGGTGGACAGGCCCCGCAGGGGGGGGGCTTCGGCGGCCAGCCGCAGCGCCCGGCCCCGCAGCAGCCGCCGGCCCAGGGGGGCCAGCAGCCGGGCCAGCAGCCGGGACGCCCCCAGCAGGGTGGCAACTATGGCGCCCCGGACCCCGGCAGCTTCGACGACTTCGACGACGAGATCCCGTTCTGACGGGCCGTCGCATCGTCGACGCCAGCCGGCTGCGCAAGGAGGTTGAGTGAAGCTGCTGATACTGGATGCCGGCCACTGCCTGAGCCTGGCGCTGGCCCGGGAAGCCAACCGGCGTACCGATACCGAGCTGGTCATCGAGGAGGGACTCGAGCTGTCCTCCGAACAGCTGGAGGCGCTGGCCCCGGATGCCCTGGTGATTCCGCCGCTGGCGCGGCCGATTCGCGCCACGCCGGCGGCGGTGACCGCCCATGCCGAGGCGGTGGAACGCTGCATGGAGGCCTGTCGCGCCGCCGGGGTGCCGCTCGTCTGGTGCGTCTCCGACCAGCTCTACGAGGACGGCTTCGCCGAGCCCATCGACGAGCACGTCATCCCGCGCCCCCGTGACGAGAGCCTGCGCCGCCTGGTGGCCACCGGCGACCGCATCCGAGCCGAGTACCCGCAGCACCTGATCGTCCGCCTGGGCCCGCTGTTTGCCCTGGAGGGCAGTCACGCCTGGCTGGGCGAGCTGATCGATACCCTGGTGGTGGGCGAGGAGCTGCGCGGCGAGTCGGACGTGACCTGCTGCCCCACCTCGGCGGACGCCGTGGCCATGGCGCTCATCGGCATGCTCCAGCAGCAGCACTGCGGCGCCGGGGCCTGGGGCAGCTACCACCTGGCCGGCACCGAGCCGATCAGCGTCTACACCTTCATCTCCGTGGTGCGCACCCAGCTGGCCACGCGGCTTGAGGGGCGCGGGGACCACCGTGAGCTGGGCAGCGTCAAGGCGCTGCACCACCACCACGACCATCCCCTGCGCCGGGTGCTCAACTGTCGCCGCGTGCTCGAGGTGTTCGGCGTGCACCAGAAGCCCTGGCGGCTGGAGGTGGGGCGGATGCTCGATGCCTGGTGCCAGGCCAACGAGGCCTGCCGGCCCGAGAGGGAGGACGAGACACGCCCATGAATGTCCTGCGCAGCCTGCTCTTCTATGTCGGCTACTTCCTGGCCATGCTGGTCTGCGGCGTGCTGTTCCTGCCGGTGGCACCGCTGCTGCCGCTGCGCCACCGCTACCGGCTGCTCAATCTCTACAACCACTTCATCATCGCGTGGTTCCGCTGGACCTGCGGGGTGCGCTACGAGATGCGGGGGCTCGAGCGACTGCCGCCCGGCCCCTGCGTGATCCTGGCCAACCACCAGTGCGAGTGGGAGACCGTCTACCTGCAGCTGCTCCATCCTCCGGTATGCACCGTGCTCAAGCAGGAGCTGCTGCGGATCCCTCTGTTCGGCTGGGGGCTGCGGCTGCTGCACCCCATCGCCCTGGATCGCTCCCGGCCGGCCCGGGCCATGAAGCAGGTGCTCACCCAGGGCAAGTCCCGCCTCGAGGAGGGGCTCTCGGTGCTGATCTTCCCCGAGGGCACCCGGGTCGCGCCGGGGCATCGCCGCCGCTACAACAAGAGCGGGGCGGTGATCGCCTGCCGCGCCGGGGTGCCGGTGCTGCCGGTGGCCCACAATGCCGGCGAACGCTGGCCGGGACGGCACTGGGTCAAGAACCCGGGGCGCCTGTCGCTGGTCGTGGGCGAGCCCATCCAGACGGAGGGGCGCTCGCCGGAGGAGGTGCTGGTCGACGTGGAGGCCTGGATCGAGGCCCGGCTGGCCGAGATCTCCGAGGTGCCGCGCCCGGCCACGGCTGCCCCGCCGGCCACCGAGAAGCCCCTGGCCTGACGCTGGCCGCCCCCGCAACGCAAGAGGCGCCCACCTGGGGCGCCTCTTGCGTTGCGGCTTTCAGTGCGACGGGTCAGTCGCGGAACTTCTCCAGCACCAGGCAGGCGTTGGTGCCGCCGAAGCCGAAGCTGTTGGAGAGCACGCGCTCGACCTTCACGCCGTCGCGACGCTGGGTGACGATATCGAAGCCGTCGGCCTGCTCGTCGAGGGTCTCGACGTTGGCCGAGGCGGCGATGAAGTCGTTCTCCATCATCAGCAGCGAGTAGATCGCCTCCTGCACGCCGGTGGCGCCCAGGGAGTGGCCGGTCAGCGACTTGGTGGAGCTCATGGCCGGGGTGGTGTTGCCGAACACCTCGCGGATCGCCTTGAGCTCGGCCACGTCGCCCACCGGCGTGGAGGTGCCGTGGGTGTTGATGTAGTCGATCTTGCCGTCCACCGTGGCCATGGCCTGGCGCATGCAGCGCACCGCGCCCTCCCCGGAGGGGGCGACCATGTCGTGGCCGTCCGAGGTGGCGCCGTAGCCCACCACCTCCGCGTAGATCTTCGCGCCGCGTGCCCTGGCGTGCTCCAGCTCCTCGAGCACCAGCATGCCGCCGCCGCCGGCGATGACGAAGCCGTCGCGGGCCTGGTCATAGGGGCGGGAGGCCTTCTCGGGGGTGTCGTTGTAGTGGGTGGAGAGCGCCCCCATGGCGTCGAACAGGCAGGAGAGGGTCCAGTGCTCCTCCTCGCCGCCGCCGGCGAAGACCACGTCCTGCTTGCCCATCTGGATCTGCTCCATGGCGTTGCCGATGCAGTGGGCGGAGGTGGCGCAGGCCGAGGAGATCGAGTAGTTGACCCCCTTGATCCTGAACGGCGTGGCCAGGCAGGCGGAGACGGTGCTGCCCATGGTGCGGGTCACGCGGTAGGGGCCGACGCGGCGCAGGCCCTTCTCGCGCATCACGTCGGCGGCTTCCACCTGGTTGGCGCTGGAGGCGCCGCCGGAGCCGGCGATCAGGCCGGTGCGCTCGCTGGAGACCATCTCCGGGGCCAGCCCCGAGTCCTCGATGGCCTGGGCCATGGAGACGTAGGCGTAGGCGGCGGCATCGCCCATGAAGCGTCGCAGCTTGCGGTCGATCAGCGCGTCCAGGTCGATGTCCACCGAGCCGGCCACCTGGCTGCGGAAGCCGCGCTCGGCGTACTCCTCCTTGAAGCGAATGCCGGAGCGCCCTTCCCTGAGCGCCTCGAGAACCTGCTGCCGGTCGTTGCCCAGGCAGGACACGATGCCCAGGCCAGTGACTACCACTCGTCGCATGGGAGCCTCCTGATCAGAAATTCGCGGTGGAGGTGAACAGGCCGACGCGCAGGTCATTGGCCTGGTAGATGTCACGGCCGTCGACCGACACGGTGCCGTCGGCGATGCCCAGGATCAGGCGCCGGGTGATGATGCGCTTGATGTTGATCCGGTAGGTGACCTTCTTGGCGTCGGGCAGGATCTGGCCGGTGAACTTGACCTCACCGCAGCCCAGCGCCCGGCCACGGCCCGGGTGACCGAGCCAGCCGAGGTAGAAGCCCACCAGCTGCCACATGGCGTCCAGGCCCAGGCAGCCGGGCATCACCGGGTCGCCGGGGAAGTGGCACTCGAAGAACCACAGGTCGGGGTGGATATCCAGCTCGGCGATCAGCTCGCCCTTGCCGTTGTCACCGCCGTCCTCGTAGATGCGCGTGATGCGATCGAGCATCAGCATGTTGGGAGCCGGCAGTTGGGCGTTGCCGGGGCCGAACAGCTCGCCGCGCGAGCAGGCCAGCAGTTCTTCGCGATCAAAGGAGTGTTGCTTGGTCACTGGGTCATTCCGAGAGTCGAAGTTGTTGTTCGTCCCGGGCGGCAGCGGTCACTGCCGCCGGACGACTTCGCCTAGTCTACTGTTCGCGAACGGTGAATGCACGCCGGGCGGGGGTTCCGGGTTACAGTTCCCCGGCGGGCTGCCGATAGCAGGATAGAGCGGAAGCCCGCGCGCTGCCCGGTGTCTTCCCAAGCCTCCACGATCGAGCCTGTTCCCATGTGGCCATCCTTCTCCCTGAATCGCCCCCTGCTCTGGGTCGGACTCGCCTCCCTCTCGGCCAGCGTCTGGCTGCCCGACATCACGCTGCGCCTGGTGGCGATGAGCCTGGTGGCCCTGGGCCTGCTGGATGCCTGGCGGCAAGTCCGGCTCGAGCACCAGCGAGCGCGCCTGGGCCAGGATGCCCTGGCGCTGTCCGAGGATGGCGTGATCATCACCGATGCCGCCAACCGGATCCTGGCGGTCAACCCGGCCTTCACCCGCATCACCGGCTACAGCGCCGACGAGGTGCGCGGCCTCAATGCCACCTCGCTTTCTTCCCCGCGCCACGACAGCGCCTTCTTCGAACGTTACTGGCAGACCCTCCAGGCGAGCGGGCGCTGGGAAGGGGAGATCTGGAACCGACGCAAGCACGGTGACGAGTACCCGGAGTGGCTGAGGGTGCGGGCCGTCAGCGACCCCGCCGGGCGGGTGACGCACCATGTCTGCCTGTTCACCGACATCTCCATGCACAAGGCGCGCGAACGCGACCTGCGGCGGATCGGCTTCGAGGATCCCCTGACCGGCCTGCCCAACCGGCGTCGCCTTCACGACCTGCTCGACTCCCGCCTGCGCCACATGCGTGCCGGGGAGAGCCTCGACATGGCTCTGATCGACATCGATGGCTTCAAGGCGATCAATGACGGCTTCGGTGTGGAAACCGGCGATCGGCTGCTGGCGCGCTTCGGGCAACGGCTGGCCGGCCATGTGGCCGGTGGCGTGGTGGGGCGGCTGGGGGGCGACGAGTTCCTGGTGATCCGCACCACCACCTTCGACGACCACGACCGCTGGGTGGCCGGGCTGCAGGAGCATCTCGGTGGACCCTTCGAACTGCAGGGCCACTCACTGCGGCTCGGCCTGACCATCGGCAGCTGCCGGGCCCCGGAGGACGGACGCGAGTCCGGGGTGCTCTTCCAGCGTCTGGAGTCGGCCCTCTATACCGCCAAGCGGCATGGCCGCAACCATAGCCAGCGGTTCCGCCCGGCACTGGACGTGCAGGAGAGCCCGCAGCTGGGCCTGGTCAACGACCTGCGCAACGCCCTGGCGTCGGGCACCCAGCTGGAGCTTCACTACCAGGCCCAGCACCGCCTGGCCGACGGCAGCCTGGTGGGCTGGGAGGCGCTGCTGCGCTGGCGCCATCCACGGGACGGCCTGATCTCGCCGGGCGACTTCATTCCCCTGGCCGAGCGTCACGGGCTGATGGTCTCGCTGGGCAACTGGGTGATCGATGAGGCGCTCTCGCGGCTGGCCCGCTGGCGCCAGCTGGGTATGCCCGAGGTGCCGCTCTGGATCAATGTCTCGGCCCTGCAGATGTTCCAGGGGGAGCTGGAGGCCGCCCTGGCCGCCGGCCTGGCCCGCCACCGGGTCTCAGCCCGTCAGCTGGGCCTGGAGATCACCGAGTCGGTGCTGCTCGACGAGCGGGCCGGCGACATCGCCCCGCGGCTCGGCGCCCTTCGCGAGCGCGGCCATCCCATCGCCATCGATGACTTCGGCACCGGCTACTCCTCGCTGGGCTACCTGAAGAAGCTTCCGCTGGACAAGCTCAAGCTCGACCGCGCCTTCATCATGGCCCTGCCCGGTGACCGGGCCGATGCGGCCATCGTCAGCGCGGTGCTGGCCATGGCCCGCGGGCTCGACCTGGAGGTGATTGCCGAGGGGGTCGAGACCGAGGCGCAGCGGGACTTCCTGGTCGCCGAGGGCTGCGCCCTGGTGCAGGGGTTCCTCTATGCCCGGCCCGAGCCGCCGGAGTCGCTGGAGAGTGCCTGGCGCGAGGCAGCGTCAGCCAGCACGGCCGACGACAGTGGCCGGCAGGCGGCCGAGGCGTCGGCATAGCGCCAGGCAGATGAGCGCCCAGGCCAGCGACTGCACCGGCAGTAGCCAGGGGGCGAGATCGACGCCGGCCAGGTGGGCGCCTGCCAGGTAGGAGGAGGGCCCGCTGGTGGCGCCCCCCAGCACCGCCAGCCAGGGGCGCTGCCAGAGCCAGGACAGGGAGTGGTGGAGCAGGGTGGCGAACAGCGGCCAGAGCAGCCACAGCCAGAGCGGCAGCACCCCGAGGGCGAGCGGTGCGTCGCCGAAGTCGAAGCCGCCGGCCAGTGCCAGGCCGCCGTCGACCAGCAGGCCCAGGCCGGCGAAGCCGCCCAGCCAGCGCCACTCCCCGGGCCTCGCCTGCCAGCGCAGGTGCAGGGCCAGGATGGCGGCGGCGGCCAGCACCCCGATCAGCGAGCCGCCCAGCACGCAGGCGAACCAGCCTGCCTGGAAGGCGGCCAGGTTGGCCAGCAGGCGACGAGTGTCGGGATCGCGCAGTGCCCGGAACATCGCGGTGCGCCTCACACCGCGCCGGAGAGCGGCGCGGGGCGGGCGCCGGGCTTGGCCAGCAGCAGGTGGCAGGTGCCGATGGTGCGCTCCAGGAAGCCCCCCTCGCAGTAGCAGAGGTAGTAGCGCCACATGCGGATGAAACGCTCGTCGTAGCCCAGGCCGCGCACCGTCTCCAGGCTCGCCTCGAAGCGGTGGCGCCACTCGCGCAGGGTCCGGGCGTAGTGCAGGCCGATCTCATCCAGGGCCACCACGTTGAGCGAGGTATGCCGGGTGAGCCCGCGCAGGATGGCGTGGTGGGAGGGCAGGAAACCGCCCGGGAAGATGTAGCGCTTGATGAAGTCCATCTCGCGTTTGGCGGCCTCGAAGCGCTGGTCGCGGATGGTGATCGCCTGCAGCATCGCCTGGCCGTCATCGGTCAGCAGCCGATCGAGGGTGGTCAGGTAGGTGTCCAGGTACTGGTGGCCCACCGCCTCGATCATCTCCACCGAGATCAGCCGGTCGTAGCGGCCCTCCAGTTCCCGATAGTCCTGCTTCAGCAGAGTGATGCGGTCGCCCAGCCCCTCCTCCTCGATGCGCCGCGCGGTGTGGGCGTACTGCTCCTCGGAGATGGTGGTGGTGGTGACCCGGCAGCCGCGAGTCTTCGCCGCGTGAATCGCCAGCCCGCCCCAGCCGGTGCCGATCTCCAGCAGGTGGTGCTCGGCGCGCACGTCGAGCCGGTCCAGCATGATGTCCAGCTTGAAGGTGGAGGCCTCCTCCAGGCTCGCCTCGGCGTGGGGGAAGACCGCGCTGGAGTACATCCAGTGCTGCCGGTCCAGGAAGGTGGCGAAGAGGTCGTTGCCGATGTCGTAGTGGGCCGAGATGTTGCGCCGCGAGCCCTTGAGGCTGTTGCGCTGCAGGCGGTAGAGGCCGGCCAGCAGCCAGCGCCCCAGCCGCGCCGGGCCGTTCTCCAGCTCGCCGTTGACACGTTCGAGATTGGCGGCCATCAGGCGCACCAGCGCCACCAGGTCGTCGGCGTCCCAGTCGCCGTCCATGTAGGCCTCCGCGGCGCCCACGGTGCCGCCGAGCGCCACGCGCTTCCAGGCGCGGCTGTTGCGCACCACCAGGGTGACCGTCAGCGGGCCGCCCTGGCCTAGCCGGTGCCGGCGGTGCCCCTCGATCAGGGTGATCTGGCCGCCCTCCAGCCGCTCGAGCTGGGACAGCAGCCGGGGGCGGACCCAGCGGGTCATCCGGTCGGCATCGTCTGACAGGGGAGGGGTGGTGCTAGCAGAGCGTAGGGTGTTCACGACGAACTCTCCTTACGGGATCTCGGGGCGGGGCCGGGGTGGTCGTGGATCGGCACGCGCTTGAGCCACAGGCGCAGCGCCTCGAAGTGGATGCCGGCCAGGGTCTTCAGGCTCATCCACGGCTGGCGGGCCAGGGTGCCCACCAGGGTGCCGCGGGTGGCCGGCCGGGCCGTCAGGGTCAGGGTGGCGTCGAAGTGCCGCTCGCCCGCCTGCCAGGTCTCCATTTGCATCATCAGCCGCTCGCCGGGGGTGTTGAAGCGCCAGCGGTAGGTCATGTCCATGGGGTTGAAGGGCGAGACATGCATGGCCTTGTCGAACTCGGCCACATGGGCATGGCGCTCCGGCGCCACAGCACAGGCATAGCAGGCCCGCTCGCCCCAGGGGGTGTTGGTCACCTCGCCGAGCACGGCGCGCAGCTCGCCCTGGGCATCGAAGGCGTAGTAGAGGGAGACCGGGTTGAAGCCCACGCCGAGGGTGCGCAGCTGGGTCAGCACGCAGATGCGTCCCTCCGGGGCGAAGCCGAGCCGGCGCGTCAGTTCTTCGCGCACCGCCTGCTTCAGCGGCCGGTCGAGGGGGGCGAGGTAGTCCTCGCGCCGGAAGCGCGCCAGGGCGGGGCGCCGGGCGCTGAAGCCGGGCACCCGGTCGAACAGCTCGGGCAGCTCGTCGAGGTCGAGCCAGGCCATCCACACCCCGTAGGTGAAGGCGTGGGTCCGCGGCACGAAGCGGCGGTGGGCCAGGCTGCCGCGGTAGATCCGCGAGCGGGGGGCCGCGATCATGCCGGGACGTCCTCGTCGGCGACCACGCCGGCGGTGGCCGGCTCGGCCGGGGCGCCCCCCTCGTCACAGCCCAGCGCCCGGGCGACGCGCAGCGCGCTCCACACCCCGTCCTCATGGAAGCCGTTGCGCCAGTAGGCGCCGCAGTAGTGGGTGCGCCGCTCCGGCCCGGAGATCTCGCCGTGGCGCGCCTTGGCCGCCTCGCCGGCCAGGGTGAACTGGGGGTGGGCATAGGTATAGCGGCCGAGCACCTTCTCCGGGGCGATGGCGTCGCTGTCGTTGAGGGTCACGCAGAAGGTGTGCGGAGACTCGATGCGCTGCAGGATATTCATGTCGTAGGTCACCGAGACCCTAGAGGCCTCGTCGCGGCCGTCGAGGCGGTAGTTCCAGCTCGCCCAGGCGCGCCGGCGACGCGGCAGCAGCCGGGTGTCGGTGTGCAGCACCACCTCGTTGTCCTGGTAGGGCAGGGCGCCGAGCACTTCGCGCTCCGCCGCCGTGGGGTCCTCGAGCAGCGCCAGCGACTGGTCGGCGTGACAGGCCAGCACCACCTGGTCGAAGGCCTCGACGCCGGCATCGCTTCGCACCTCGACCCGGTCGGCATGGCGGCGGATGCCGTGGACCGGGGTGGCCAGCCGGATGCGTCCGGCGTAGGGCGCGGTCAGCGCCGGGATGTAGCTTCGCGAGCCGCCGACCAGGGTGTGCCACTGGGGCCGGTCGTTGACCGAGAGCAGGCCGTGGTGACGGAAGAAGCGCACGAAGAAAAGCAGCGGGAAGTCGCGCAGGTCGCGGATGCTGGCCGACCAGATCGCCGCCCCCATGGGCAGCAGGTAGTGGCGCTGGAAGTCGGCGCCGAAGCCGTTGGCATCCAGCCAGGCGCCCAGTGTCATGGACGGGTCGAGCCTGCCGTCCTCCAGCGCCCGGGTGGTCTCGCGGTTGAAGCGCAGGATGTCGCGCAGCAGGCGGTGGAAGCTCGGGCGCAGCAGGTTGCGGCGCTGGGCGAACAGGCTCGCCAGGGTATGGCCGTTGTACTCGAAGTCGCGGGCCGTCTCGTGGACCGAGAAGCTCATCTCGGTGGGCTGGGTGGCCACCCCGAGGCGCGCCAGCAGCCGCTGGAAGTGGGGGTAGGTCCAGTCGTTGAAGACGATGAAGCCGGTGTCGATGGCGTAGTGGCGACCCTCGAGCTCCACGTCCACGGTGGCGGTGTGGCCGCCGAGGCGCGACTCCGCCTCGAACAGGGTGACCCGGTAGCGGCCGGAGAGGTACCAGGCGGCGGCCATGCCGCCGATGCCGCTGCCGATCACGGCGATGCGGGGGGCGGCGCCGCCCCGGGAGGGCGGCGGCGAGAAGGGGGCGGTCATGGCGTGGCCTCCGGGGCGGGCTGTTGCCGGGTCATGCGCAGGCCCAGCCGGAAGCGCAGGGCCGGGGGCAGGATGCCCATCAGCTTCACCAGCAGGGTGAAGCGGCGCGGGAAGTGGATGTCCAGGCGGCGCCTGGCCAGGCCGCGGAGGATCGCCTCGGCGGCGGCGTCGGCGCTGATGCGCAGGGGCATGGCGAAGTCGTTGCGGTCGGTGAGCGGGGTCTCGACGAAGCCCGGGTGGATCAGGCTGACGTCGATGCCTTCGGCGTGCAGGTCCAGGCGCAGCGACTCCATGAAGTGGCTGAGCGCCGCCTTGGAGGCGCCGTAGGCCTCGGCGCGCGGCAGCGGCACGTAGGCCGCGGCGCTGGAGGTGGCCGCGATCAGCGGCCTGCCGCCCTCGGCCCGGGCCCGGCGCAGCAGCGGCAGGGCCGCCTCGACGCCGTGCAGGGCGCCGAAGAAGTTGGGGGCGAAGACCCGCTCCACCAGGGCCATGTCGAAGTCCCGGGCGTCCAGGTACTCGCAGGTGCCGGCATTGAGGATCACCAGGTCCAGCCCGCCGAAGGCCTCGGCGAGCCGCTCCCCGGCGCGCTGCACCGCCGCGCGGTCGGCCACGTCCAGCGGCAGCGTCAGGGCGTTGTCGTGGCCCTCGGCCAGCTCGGCCAGCGCCGACTCGCTGCGGGCGCTCAGTGCCACCCGGTGGCCCTGCTCCAGCAGGCGCAGCGCCAGGGCGCGGCCGATGCCCGAGGTGGCGCCGGTCAGCCAGATGCGTTGGGTGTCGCGCGATGCGGTCATGCGGCCTCCTGTGGGGGTGGGGCGCTCCCGGCCCGCCGGCTGTGGTCGAATCGGTCGGGCGCTATCCGTCCAGCTGTCGCTTCACCAGCCGTATCGCCCCGCCCAGCAGCGGCAGGCGCTCGTAGAGCATGGCACCGGCGTCGAAGTAGTCGCGGTGGCGGGCCACCTTGCCGCTGCCGTCGGCGGCGAACTGCAGGTGGGAGCACCCCGGCACCTCGATCTCCCGGCCCCGGTCGAGGCGCGGATGGACCAGCTGCATGGTCCAGGTGACGAAGGCGTCCTGCCCGCTGCGCTGCCCGTGGTGAAAGGTGAAACGGCACGATGTCACGTTTTCGTACAGGGTCGAGAAGTAGGCCTCCAGCGCCCTGGCGCCCTCCACCCGGTGCAGCGGGTCGGTGAAGACAACGTCGTCAGTATAGAACTCGTAAAGCTTTCTTGTACAGCTCTTGTCCAGCTTATTGAAGAAGGCGCAGAAGGCCTCCAGCTCCGGGTCCCGGTGCATGGGCGGTTCCTCCGGTCGGTGTGGCGGGGTCAGTCCCGCGCCAGGGCCTTGAAGGCGTCGAGGGCGCGCTGGCGGGCCGCCCGGTGGTCGACGATGGGCGGCGGGTAGTCGATGCCACTCGCCAGGTCGCGGGGCGGGGCATGGCGGGCCTTCGCCGGCAGGCCGGCGAGCTCGGGCAGCCATTCGGCGATGAAGCGGCCGTCGGGGTCGAAGCGAGTCGACTGGGTGGTCGGGTTGAAGATGCGGAAGTAGGGGGCCGCGTCGGTGCCGGTGGAGGCGGCCCACTGCCAGCCACCGTTGTTGGCGCAGAACTCGCCGTCCACCAGGTGGCGCAGGAAGAAGGCCTCGCCGCGCCGCCAGTCGATCAACAGGTGCTTGCTGAGGAACATGGCGGTGATCATGCGCAGGCGGTTGTGCATCCACCCGGTGGCGACCAGCTGGCGCATGGCCGCGTCGACGATGGGATACCCGGTACGCCCCTCGCACCAGGCCGCGAAGCCCGCCTCGTCGTCGCGCCAGGCCAGCGCCTCGGTGTGGGCCTGGAAGGCGCGATGGCGGCAGACCCGGGGGAAGCCGAAGGCCACGTGGCGGTAGAACTCCCGCCACACCAGCTCGTTGACCCAGGCGGTGAGCCCCGCATCGCCCTCGGCCAGGCGGCCGTCGTTCTCGGCCAGCACCGCCTGCAGGCACTGGCGATGGGAGATCATGCCCAGCGCCAGGTAGGGCGAGAGCTCGCTGGTGCCGCGGATCGCCGGGAGATCCCGCTGCGCGGCGTAGTGGCGACCGCGGAAGCGCAGGAAGCGCTCCAGGCGGTCGGCGGCCGGGCCCTCGCCGGCGGGCCACTGGCGACCGTCGATGGGTGCCTCCTCCCCCTCGGGGAGCTCGGGCAGCGGGTCGGACGCGATCGGCAGCGGCGCCTGGGGCGCGGGCGTGTCGCTCAGCGCCAGGCGCTCGGGGGTGAGCCGGCGGTGCCAGGCCCTGGCGAAGGGGGTGAACACGCCGTAGTAGTCGCCCTTGCCGGTGAGCAGCTCCCCGGGGGCGAAGGCCACGGCGTCATGGTGGCCGGTGGCGGCGAGGCCGGCCGCGTCGAAGGCCTCGACCACGGCGCGGTCGCGGCGCACCTCGTCCAGCGGGTACTCGTGGTTGAAGTGCAGGGCCTCGGCACCGGTCTCCCGGGCCAGGGCCAGCAGCGCGTCGGGGGCCTCGGCGAAGTCGTCGATGTCGCGATGCAGCAGCGGGATGTTGAGGCCCTCGAGGCCCTCCTTCAGGGCGGCCAGGCCGCGGGCCCGGAAGTCCAGCTGGTTGGCGCCGTGGCCGTGGCGCCGCCAGTGGGGCAGGGCGCGCAGATGGACGGCCACCAACGGCCCCTGCCGGGCGGCGGCCGCCAGGGCGCGATGGTCGGCGAGGCGCAGGTCGTTGCGAAACCAGACGAGGGAGAGGGGCATGGCGGCTCCAGGTCAGGCGCTGGGCACGAGGGTCTGCAGCCGGCCCACGGCCTGGCCCAGGTCGTCGCCCAGCACCTCGACCCGGGTCTCGGCCAGCTCCGCGGCGCGAATCCGCGCTACCGGGCCGCACAGGCCCACCGGCACGGCCAGCTGCTCGGCCAGGCGCGGCAGCTGGCGCCGCACCAGGTCGGCCTTGCCGGCCTGGCCGCCGGCCAGCAGCAGCGCGCCGGCGCGGAAGTGCTCGATGGCCAGGGGCAGCTCGCCGAAGGGCAGCGGGGCGTCGAACAGCTGCACCCGGTAGCCGCGGTCGCTGGCGGCGAGCGCCGCCAGCAGCCCCCACAGCGGGCCGGCGTCGTCGGGCAGCGGCACCACCAGCAGGGTGGGCCCGGCCGACTGCGCATTGGCATGGAACAGCCGGGTACCGATGCGGGTGCGCAGGAAGGCCTCCAGGCTGCGCCGCTGCAGGGTGTCGCCGAGGCGGTCCCCCCAGCGCTCCTCCAGCTCGCGGATCACCGGCTCCCAGAGCTCGCCGATGCACACCGGCACCGGATAGAGGGCCAGCGACTGGCTGAACAGGGTCTCCAGGCGATTCTGGTCCAGCGACTCCACCGCGGCGACCAGCTGGGCGCGCTGGCTCGGCCAGTCGCTGGCATCGGGGGGCGGCGCCTCGCTCGCCTCGGGGCGGTCGAGCAGCTCGCGGACCTGGCTTACCGGCACGCCGCGGTTGAGCCACTGCAGGATCTGCTCCACCCGCTCGATGTCCTCGCGGGCGTAGAGGCGATGCCCCTTGGGCGTGCGCTGGGGCTTGATCAGCCCGTAGCGACGCTCCCAGGCCCGCAGCGTCACCGAGTTGACGCCGGTGAGCCGCGACACCTCGCGGATCGGGTAGAGCGGCGTTTCGCCGGTGTGGGGTGCCTGCTCGCTCATGAGACTCGGGACTCCCCGGCCTGCTCGACGAGCCTGGTCGCCGGGACCGCGTGAACGCGTTCGAAGGGGGCTCGCCCGAGGGGGGCGCTGGCGCCATGGGCCCGCGGGGCCGGGACGTAAGGGGGTTGGGCGTCGCTCATGGGGGTCTCCCGTCGCAGAAGGTGTCAGGAGGCGTCGGCCAGCAGGGCCTCGCCGAGGTGGTGGCCCGAGAGCCAGGCATCCTCGACCCGCGGGCCCCGCCAGCCGTCGCCGCACAGTGCCAGGCCGCTGGCCGAGCGGCGGTAGTCGAGGTTGACCGGCTCGCCGCCGGCAAAGACATCCGGCTGGGCGTAGCGCCAGCGGTGGGCCCCCAGCTCGCGGGGCTCGGGCAGCGCGAGGCCGCCGGGCAGGGCGCGCTGGAAGGCGTCGAAGAGCGCCTCCGCCGCCGTCTCGGGGCTGTCCTCCAGGCGCGCCTCGCTCCAGTCGAGGTGGGCCAGCAGGCTCAGGCTCTCGCCCTGGTCGGCGCGGCCGGGCTTGCGGTGGTTGCGGGTCACGAAGCGCAGCGGGCTGCTGCCATGGCCGGGGGAGAGCCGCACCGCCTGCCAGTCGTCGTCCACCCCGGGCAGCGTCGGCAGCGGTTCGTCGAACAGTGCCCAGGCGGCCCAGCAGGGGCGCTGGATCACCGCCTCGCAGGCCGCGGCCAGGGAGGCGTCGTGGGCGGCGACCAGCGCATGGGCCTGGGGCGTCGGGGCGCTGATCACTACCTGCGCGAAGGGACCGTGGCGCTCGCCGTGCTGGTCGACCAGCCACCACCGGCCGGCGTTGCCTTCCAGGTGCTCGATGCGGGTATCGGCGATGATCGTCAGACCCTCGGCCAGGTGGCGGGTCACGGCGCTCATGCGCGGGCTGCCGATGAAGCGTTCCCGGTCGTCCCGGTGGCGCTGCCAGCCCGCGGCCTCGGCGGACCACAGCGACTCCGGCCAGCGGCTGGCGCAGCCGGCCTGGCGCCAGGCCTCGACCTGGCGGCCGAACGCGGGGTCGCGCACGCTGAAGAACTGGGCGCCGAGGTCGACCACGGCATCGGGCAGGCGCCGGCTGGACATCCGCCCCCCCGCACCGCGTGCCTTCTCCAGGAGGGTGACCGGCAGGCCGGCCTCGTGAAGGACCCGCGCGCAGGCCAGTCCGGCGATGCCGGCCCCGATGATGGCGGTGTCGAGGTTGGGTCGGGATGTCATGGCGGACTCACACTGGGGGTTTTCAGCTAGACTAGCAGAAGTGTACAACAGCTGTATAACTCATGGCAGACAGGAAGGAGGTTGCGATGCGCGTGCTGATCACCGGGGGGAGCGGGTTTGTCGGTCAGCGGCTGTGCCAGAGCCTCGCCGAGGCCGGTCACCGGCTGCTGGTGGTGTCCCGTGATCCCGAGGCGGTGAGGGGGCGGCTGCCCCGCGGGGCCGATATCCGCCGCTCGGTGCTGGACTTCGTCGACACGCCGCCGGACGCCATCGTCAACCTGGCCGGGGAGTCGATCGCCGCCAGGCGCTGGAGCGACGAGCAGAAGGAGCGCCTGATCGACTCGCGGGTCAACATCACCCGCGACCTGGTGATGCTCTGCGAGCAGCTCCGATCCGCCGGCGGGCGGGCACCCCGGGTGATGGTCTCGGCCTCGGCGATGGGCTTCTACGGCGACCAGGGCAGTCTCGAGGTGGACGAGCAGACCCCGCCCCACGACGAATTTGCCCATCGCCTCTGCAAGCGCTGGGAGGACACCGCGCGGGAGGCGGCCGACTTCAGCACCCGGGTGGCGATCCTGCGCATCGGCCTGGTGCTGGAGGCCGGCGGCGGCAGCCTGCAGAAGATGCTGCCGCCCTTCAAGCTGGGCCTGGGCGGGCGTTTCGGCAGCGGCGAGCAGTTCATGCCCTGGATCCACCGCGAGGACCTGGTGCGGGCGATCCTCTTCCTGCTCGACAACGACGAGCTCGAGGGCCCCTTCAACGGCAGCGCCCCCCATCCGGTCACCAATGCCGAGTTCGCCCGCACCCTGGCGAAGCAGCTGGGGCGCCCGGCCTTCTTCCCGGTGCCGGCCATCGTGCTGGAGACCGCCTTCGGCGAGATGTCGCGGCTGCTGCTCACCGGCGCCGACATGCGCCCGAAGCGCCTCCAGGAGGCCGGCTTCCGGTTCGAGTACGAGACCCTGGAGGCCGCCCTGGCGGATATCCTGGGCTAGCGGCTCTCCTCCCCCACCGTCACGATCACCCGCACCGCGTCCAGGCGCAGGCGGGTGCCCTCGATGGCCTCGTCCAGGGCGGCGCGCTCGGCGCGCAGCGCCTCGAGCTCGTCGTCGCGCACCGCCGGGTTGTGGCGGGCCAGGGCCGCCAGGCGCGCCAGCTCACCGTCCAGTGCCTCGCGCATGCGCACCTGGGCCGCCTCGACGATGGAGGGCAGCTCGCGTTCGGCCTCGGCCTCGCCGCGGTCGAGCATCTCGCGCAGCGCCTCGAGGCGGCTGCGGATCAGGTCGCGGGCCATGGCCTTCTTGACCTTCTGCAGGTTCTTCGAGAGCCCGGTGAAGGAGATCCTGTCGGTCAGGTTGGCGCCGGACTCGTCGAGCAGCACGCGCACGGCGGTGGGCGGCAGGAAGCGGTTGAGGTGCAGCCGCCGGGGCGCCGGGCAGTGGGTGCGGAACACCAGCTCGGTCATCATCCGCCCGGCGGGCAGCGCCGGGTGCCTGAGCAGCGCCAGGGCGGTGTTGCCCATGGTGCCGTCGAGGATGCGGCCCATCATCTCGCGCAGCAGCGGATGCTCCCAGGAGAGCCGCTGGACGTCGTCCCGGGCCAGGGCCCGGGCGCGGGAGAAGGTCGCCGAGAAGCCCTCCTCGCCCTTGGCCAGCCCGGGCAGGCCGTCGAGCATCTGCGGGCTGGGCTGCAGGTGCTGGATGCCGCCGCCCAGCTCGTGGCTGTCGACGCCGAAGATGTCCAGCGCCAGGTCCAGGTAGCGGGGCAGGGCGCGGTCCTCGTCCAGCTCGCGGATCGCCGTGGCCACGGCATCGGCCCGCTCGTGGCGGCAGGCGTTGAGCTCCAGCAGGCGGTTGCGGCCGGCGTCGCGCTCGGCGAGGCGGCTCTCGAACAGCGCCCGGGTCTCCTCGATCACCTCCTCGAGGCTCTCGTCGTCGAGCAGGGCATCGGCCAGGGCATCGCCGAAGGCGTCGAAGATCTCGCTGCCCACCCCGTGGGGGGCGCTGAAGGCGTCCATGCCCTCCCGGTACCAGCGCAGCAGCTTCTCGCCGGGGCTGCCGGTGAACACCGGCACGTGGACTTCGATGGCATGGCGCTGGCCGATGCGATCCAGGCGGCCGATGCGCTGCTCCAGCTGGTCCGGGTGCAGCGGCAGGTCGAACATCACCAGATGGCGGCAGAACTGGAAGTTGCGGCCCTCGGAGCCGATCTCCGAGCAGACCAGCACCTGGCAGCCCTCCTCCTCGTCGGCGAAGGCGGCCGCGGCGCGGTCGCGCTCCACCAGCGAGAGCCCCTCGTGGAACACCGGGGCGTGCAGGCCGCCGAGCACCCTCAGCCCCTCGGCCAGGCCCTGGGCGGTCTCGCGGTCGTGGGCGATCACCAGCACCTTGTCGCCGGCGAAGCCGCCCTCGTCGGTGTCGGCCAGGCGCTCCATCAGCCAGGTCACGCGCGGGTCGAACTGCCACCAGGGCTCGGTGTTGAGGGGGTCGTCGGCCAGGGCGCGGTACATGGTGTCGAGGTAGACCAGCACCTCGGGGTGGTCGAGGCCGGTCTCGATCAACAGCTCGTCCAGGTAGTCGTCGTCCCGCCCCAGGCGGCGCAGCACCCGGCGGTAGGAAGAGGGCGGCTCGAGCTCGGTGACGTGCAGGCGTCGCTCCGGGAAGCCGCCCACGTGGCGGCGGCTGTTGCGGAACATCACCCGGCCGGTGCCGTGGCGGTCCAGCAGCTGGTCGCGCAGCTGGTCGCGGGCGGCGGCCTGCTGCTCGGCGCCGCTCTCGGCGTTGGCCAGGGTGGCGAGCAGCGCCAGGCTGTCGGGCTCGTCGATCACCGCGGCGACCCGGGCGCGGTCGGCATCATCGCCGGGCAGGCGCTCCAGGGCGTCGATGGCCTCGGCCACCTCCACATAGTGGGCCTCCTCCTCGCGGAAGCGTTCCAGGCTGTGGTAGCGGTCCGGGTCGAGCAGGCGCAGCCGGGCGAAGTGGCTCTCCAGCCCCATCTGCTCCGGCGTGGCGGTGAGCAGCAGCAGCCCGGGCACCTCGGCGGCCAGGCGCTCCACGCACGCGTAGCCGGGGCCCACCAGCTCCCCGGACCACTCCAGGTGGTGGGCCTCGTCGACGATCAGCAGGTCCCAGTCGCAGGCCTGGGCCTGGGCCTGGCGGTGGGGGTTGGCGAACAGCCAGTCCTGGCTGGCCAGCACCAGCTGGCCGGCCTCGAAGGGGTTGGCATCGCCATGGGCCAGGCTCTGCTGCTCGTCCAGCAGGGTCACCTCCAGGGCGAAGCGACGCAGCAGCTCCACCAGCCATTGGTGGGTGAGGCTCGCCGGCACCAGGATCAGCGCGCGCTCGGCGCGGCCGGTCAGCAGCAGGCGGTGCAGGATCAGCCCCGCCTCGATGGTCTTGCCCAGCCCCACCTCGTCGGCCAGCAGCACCCGCGGGGCGTGGCGGCGGGCCACCTCGTCGGCGATGTAGAGCTGATGGGGGATCAGGTCGATGCGCGGGCCGGCCAGGCCCAGGGCCGGGTTCTGCTCGATGCGGTGGAAGTGGTGCAGGGTGCGGAAGCGCAGGTCGAACCAGTCGTTGCGGTCGACCTGGCCGGTGAGCAGGCGGTCCCGGGCCTGGTCGAACTGCATGGTATCGGCCAGCTGGGCCTCGGGCAGCTCGCGCAGCTCGCCCTGGCCGTCCTCGCCGATGTAGACGACCAGGCCGCCGACCTCCTTGGTGTCGTCGACGGTGAGGCTCCAGCCCTCGGCGGAGCGGATGCGGTCGCCGCTGCCGAACACCACCCGGGTGAGCGGGGCCTGGCGGCTGCTGTAGGTACGGGTTTCCTGGCTGGCGCCGAAGAGGACGGTGACGCTGCGGGCGTCGACGCCGAGGATGGTGCCAAGGCCGAGTTCGGCCTCACCGTCGCTGATCCAGCGCTGGCCGGGAGAAAAGTCGCTCATGGTGCCTCGGAGGATGCTGTAACAGGGTGCGCTCATGGCCGCCGGGACGGGGCGGCGGCAACAGGGCGCGGTATCTTACAGCAAAGGACGGCGTGGCTTAAGCGTGATGATTCGTCTCGGGCCGTTGCTCGAGGCTGTTCCGGCGACAGGCCCCACCCTCTCCGACCTGCCCACGGCGCCTCTCGCTGCAGGCAACTGCAAATAGCTTGTCGCGTCGGGACATGTGGATCGGGCGTGGCTCAGTGGCGGTCGAGCCAGGCCTCCAGCTGGGCCCGGGAGAGCTCGCCCACGTGGCGCTCCACGGCGCGCCCCTCGGCGTCGAACAGCACCGTGGTGGGCAGGCCGGGGGACTCCAGCAGCACCATCAGCTCCTGGCGCGGGTCGAGCAGCGGGTAGCGGAACGCCAGCCCCTGGTCATCCAGGTAGCGCACCACCGGCAGCAGGTCCTCGCCCTGGTTGGCCACCACCACGGTGACGCCGTCGCGGGTATCGGCCTCGGCCAGCAGCGGCATCTCGCGCAGGCAGGGCGGGCACCAGGTGGCCCAGAGGTTGAGCACGACCCTTTCACCCTGCAGCTCGCGCAGGTTGACGGCCTCGCCTTCGACGCTCTCCAGGGCCAGGTCGGGGAGCGACTGCAGGGTCATGCTGCCGCCCAGCGGCGCCAGGGTCACCAGCACCAGCCAGAGGCTGGAGGCCCCCACCAGCAGCGCCATGGCGCCGATCAGCCGCAGCAGGTGGTCGCGCAGGGTCCAGCCGGTCCAGATCAGCGCCGCCAGCAGCCCCCAGAGCCCGTGGAAGCCCGGCTGCCACACCTTGAGGATGTCCAGCGGGGCGGCGGCGTAGGCCTCCAGGTTGAGGGCCACGTGGCCCAGGCGGGCACCGACGAGCCAGGCCAGCACCAGGCCGTTGAACCAGCGCGCGTGCCGGCGACGGGGCAGGCCGAGCAGCCAGGCGCTGGCCGCCAGCAGCACGATCGCGGCGCCCAGGGCGTAGAGGCGAGGCAGCGAGATGAGCACGGGACCCAGGGCGATGGCATCCATGGTGTGGCAAGACTCCTTGGCTGGCGCAGCGGGGTCGGCGCCCGGCGCACGACCGGGTACACTTGGGCTCCCGGGCACGACCGGCCCGAATCCGTGCAACCTGTTCCTGCCAAGCCTACTGCCGGTAGGCATGGCTGTCATCCTGCGGGAGCCCCCATGGCCAAGCCTGCCTTCGACACCCTGCGTGCCCTGGCCATCGCCAGCCAGGCGCTGGGCCTGATCCTGATCATCACCCTGGAGACCGTGCTGGGCGATGCCGCGCGACCCTGGCAGGGCTGGACCCTGGCGGCCATGGTGACGGCCGCGCTGTGGATCGCGCTGGTGCGCCTCTACCGGCGCAACCGGGCGCGCAAGGCGCTGGCGAGGCGGCTCGACGACGATGACGACGCCTGACGCCGCGGGCCCCTCGCTGGCCCGCCGGGGCGTCTGGCTGCTGGCGCTGGCCTGCCTGCTGCTGGCCGGCTGCGCCGCCGCCCCGCTGCCCCGGGAGCATTCCTTCGCGCTGCCCCCCTGGGAGGTCGCCGATACCGCGCTGGGGGAGTGGACCGCCCGGCAGGCGGCGGACCACCCGGGCCTGAGCGGCTTCACCCTGCTGGCCGACGGCCGTGACGCCTTCGCGTTGCGGGCGCTGCTGACGCTGCGCGCCGAGCGGCGCCTGGATATCCAGACCTACCTGATGGGCGATGGCCTCACCACCCGGGTGCTGCTGTCGCGGGTGCTCGAGGCCGCGGAGCGCGGCGTCGAGGTCCGCCTGCTGCTCGACGACTTCGGCGCCGTGGGCCAGGGCGATCGGCTGGCGGCCCTGGACAGCCATTCCAACATCCAGGTGCGGGTCTACCACCCGCTGCCCGTGGGGCGGGGCAGCCTGGCGACCCGGGTGCTGGCCACCCTGCCGGTGCTGGGACGCCAGCACCGGCGGATGCACAACAAGCTGTGGATTGCCGACAACGCCCTGGCCATCGTCGGCGGCCGAAACCTGGGGGACGAGTACTACAGTGCCAACGAGCCGCGCAATTTCGCCGACCTCGACCTGCTGACCCTGGGGCCGGTGGTGGCGCCGCTGTCGATGAGCTTCGACCTCTACTGGAACCACGGGCTCGCCCAGCCGATCGGCCGCTACCATGGCGCCGAACCTGACGCCTGGCGGGCGCTCAAGGAATCGCTGGACGCCTGGCTGGCGGAGGAGGCCGATTCCGACTACTTCGCCGCCCTGCGCCAGCGGCAGGAGGAGCGCGACCGCGACCGCCTGGTCGACGAGCTGCGTTGGGGCGAGGCCGAGGCGCTGTGGGATCCGCCCGGCAAGCCGGCCTGGCGGGGGCGCCCGCCGCTGGCGACGACCATGGCCGGCCAGCTCTGGGCGCGTGCCGAGCCCGAGGAGAGCCTCAGCCTGGTCTCGGCCTACCTGGTGCCCACGGCGGCCGGCAGTCGGCTGCTGCAGGCGCTGGCCGAGTCGGGCGTCGAGGTGGTGGTGGTCACCAACGCCCTGGAGGCCACCGACGTGCCGATGGCCCACGGCGTCTACGCGCCCCACCGCGCCGCCCTGGTGGCGAGCGGGGTGGCGCTGTTCGAGCTGCGTGCCGAGCATGAGGGCGGCGAAGAGGATGCCATCGGGGTGCCCGGCACCTCCGCCTCGACCCTGCACATCAAGGCCCTGGCCGTGGATGGCGAGCGGGTCTTCGTGGGCTCGGCCAACGCCGACCCGCGCTCGGTCTGGTGGAACAGCGAGGTGGGCGTGCTGGCCGTGAGCCGCGGCCTGGCCGATGACTTCGAGGTCCTGGTGGAGGGCGGTGCGAACCCCGCGCTCAGCTATGCGGTACTGCTGGATGACCAGGGGCGGCTGGGCTGGCTGACCCAGGTCGATGACCGGCCGGTATGGCTCGAACGCGAGCCGGGCAGCGCCTGGCGGCACTTCAATGCCTGGCTGAGCCGTGCGCTGCGCCTGGAGCGCTGGCTCTAGCCCACTCGATCCCGAGAGCAGAAGGAGGCTCCATGACCGAATCGACATCCCCCGCCGGCCGTGACGAGGCGGCGTCGGACGGCGAGGCGCGCCAGGAGCGGGTCCGCCGGGCCAAGGTCACCCTGGGTCTCTTCCTGGGGCCGCTGGCCGCCCTGGGGCTGCTGCTGATGGAGGCGCCGGCGGACATGCCGCCGGCCGCCTGGCAGGTGGTGGCGCTGACCGCATGGATGGCCACCTGGTGGGTGCTGGAGCCGGTGCCGATCGCCGTCACCGCGCTGCTGCCGGTGGCGGTGCTGCCGCTGCTCGGCGTGGGCACCATCAACGAGGTGGCCGTGCCCTATGCCAACCCGCTGATCTTCCTCTTCCTCGGGGGCTTCCTGCTGGCCGAGGCGATCCAGCGCTGGGGGCTGCACCGGCGCATCGCCATGCTGGTGCTGCGGGTCTCGGGCAGCCGCCCGGACCGGCTGGTGGGGGGCTTCATGATCGCCACCGCGGCGCTGAGCATGTGGGTCAGCAACACCGCCACTGCGGCGCTGATGGTGCCCATCGGCCTCTCGGTGCTGGCCATGCTGGAGCGCCAGGGTGGCTCGGGGGCGAGCCGCCACACGGCGCTGACCCTGCTGCTGGGCATCGCCCTGGCCGCCAACATCGGCGGCATGGGGACCCTGATCGGTACGCCCCCCAACGCGCTGCTGGCCGGCTTCATGGGCGACAGCTACGGCATCGAGATCGGCTTCGCCCAGTGGATGGCGGTGGCGGTGCCGCCCTCGCTGCTGCTGCTGGCGCTGGGCTGGTGGCTGCTGACCCGCTGGGTCTATCCGGTGGCGCGCGACGAGGTGCCGGGGGTGGCCCAGCTGCTCGCCGACCAGGCCCGGGACCTCGGTCGCATGACCCGGCCGGAGCAGCGCGTCGCGGCGATCTTTGCCCTGGTGGCGCTGGCCTGGGTCACCCGGCCGCTGCTGGAGCGGGCCCTGGGCGTGGGGCTCAGCGACGCGGGCATCGCCATGGTCGGGGCGCTGCTGCTCTTCGTGGTGCCGGCCCGCTGGCGCCAGCGACAGTTCCTGATGGACTGGGATAGCGCCAGGCACCTGCCCTGGGGCGTGCTGATCATGGTGGGGGGCGGGCTCAGCCTCGGCACTGCCATCGAGGAGAGCGGCCTGGCCGCGACGGTGGCCGAGGGGCTCGGTGCTTTCGGCAGCTGGCCCACCTGGGGGCTGGTGGGCATGGTGGCGCTGGTGGTGATGATGATGAGCCACGTGACCAGCAACACCGCCACCGCCGCGGCGATCCTGCCGCTGACCGCCTCGCTCACCGTCAGCCTGGGGGCCAGCCCGCTGTTGCTCTCGGTACCGGTGGCCATGGCCGCGAGCTGCGCCTTCATGCTGCCGGTGGCCACGCCGCCGAATGCGGTGGTGTTCGCAAGCGGCAAGCTCAGCGTGGCCGAGATGATGCGTGCCGGAGCCCTGGTCAGCGTCGCCGCGCTGGGGGTCATTACCCTGGTGGTGTTCGCCCTGGCGATGCCGGTCCTGGGTTTCGGCTGGGCGGCTTGATCCAGGACATTGCCGAACGGCGGCGAGCGTCTAGGCTGGAAGCAGAGGGACCGCGCGTCCCGCCTCCCAGACAGACAAGAAGGAAGGCCCACTCATGTTCAAGACCATCCTGGTTCCCGTCGACGGCTCCGCCCATGCCGAGAAGGCGCTGGGTGTCGCGGCGCTGCTGGCCCGCGCCTCCTCCGCGACGCTCCACCTGATGACCGTGGCCGAGTTTCCCCCCGACAACATCGGCCTGTTCACCGGCGGCACCGCCGAGCCCTTCTCCGAGGTGGAACGCGAGAAGCTCGCCGAAGGCATGAAACAGGAGGCCCACAAGGTCATCGAGAAGGCGCGCGCCGCGGTCGACCTCGCCGGCATCGAGGTCAAGGAGGTGACCCGGCAGGGGCGCCCGGCCGACCTGATTCACGAGGAGGCCGAGAAGCTCGGCGCCGATGCCATCGTCATGGGCAGCCGTGGGGTCAGCGACATGCGCGGCATGGTGTTCGGCAGCGTCTCCCACAAGATCAGCCATATCGCGAGCTGCACCGTCATCACCGTAACTTGACGAATCGCTGACGAAGCGACGGCCGCCGGCGCCCTCGGCGGATGGGTGCACCGGCCGCCCGGCGAGCACGAAAAAGGCCCTGCGGTTACCCGCAGGGCCTTGAATTCGTTGGTCGGAGTAGCAGGATTCGAACCTACGACCTCTGCCTCCCGAAGGCAGCGCTCTACCAAGCTGAGCTATACTCCGACGCGTTGAGCTGGCGTCTCAACAGGGCGGCATTATACCCGCCGCCGCGGGCTTTGCAAGCCCCGCGTGACGCGCCCCGTCGTCATGCCTGGCGATCCACCGCCAGGCGGGCCAGGTCGGCCATGCTGTCGCGGAAGGGGCTGGCCGGCAGGGCCTCGAGCTGCGCGAGGGCCCGGTCGGCCATCTCCTCGGCGCGGGCACGGGTATAGGCCAGGGCACCGGTGGCGTGGACGATCTCGAGCACCTCGTCGAGGTGGTCGAGGCCGCCCTGGCGGATCGCCTGGCGGATCAGGGCGGCCTGCTCCGGGGTGCCGGTGGCCATGGCCTGGATCAGCGGCAGGGTAGGCTTGCCCTCGGCCAGGTCGTCGCCGACGTTCTTGCCCATGGCCTCGGCGTCGCCCTGATAGTCGAGCAGGTCGTCGATCAGCTGGAAGGCGAGGCCCAGGTAGCGGCCGTAGTACTGCAGCGCCGCCTCCTGCTCCGGGCTCGCCTCGGCGAGGATGGCGCCGCTGTGGCTGGCCGCCTCGAAGAGCATCGCCGTCTTGCCCTGGATGGTCTCGAAGTAGGCGGTCTCGTCGGTGTCGGGGTTGCCGACGTTGGTGAGCTGCTGCACCTCGCCCTCGGCGATGGTGCAGGTGGCCGCGGAGAGCACGTCCATGATCCGCATGGAGCCCACCTCGACCATCATCTGGAAGGAGCGCGAGTAGAGGAAGTCGCCCACCAGCACCGAAGGGGCATTGCCCCAGGCGTCGTTGGCGGTGGCCTTGCCGCGACGCAGGTGCGACTCGTCGACGACATCGTCATGCAGCAGGGTCGAGGTGTGCATGAACTCGATCAGGGTGGCCAGCGTCACGTGGCGGTCCCCCTGGTAGCCCAGCGAGCGCGCCGCCAGCAGCACCAGCAGGGGGCGCAGGCGCTTGCCGCCGCTGGCGATGATGTACTGGCCGATGGTCTCCACCAGCGGGATCCGCGAGCTGAGCTGGGCCATGATGGTGCGGTTGACGGCGGCGAAGTCGTCGGCCACGACGGCATGGATCGGCGAGGGGGCGGCGGCACTGGCGGGGGACGAGGCGTTGGCTGGCATGTGGGCGACATCGACGAGTAGGTGGGGGGCCGGGGCGCATCACCCCGCTGGCCTTGGGTTGCCGGTCATGCTATGGGGCCCCCATGAGGGCGTCAAGGCAAGCCGCTCGCCGCTACCCGCGCCCCGGAAAAGGCCGGCCGGCCCGGTGACGTCTTGGCGCGTGCGCGGGTTGTCTGGTGGGTCGGGTGTCGCTATAATGCGCGGCCCACTCATCTCGCTCCCTGTCAGATGGCTGCCGGAAGGGGCGCCACTCGAAGCAGGCCGATGAAGAGCCAACCCCGATGAGTCCTGGAGAGAGAAGCATGTACGCAGTTATCAAGAGCGGTGGCAAGCAGTACCGCGTTCAGGAAGGCCAGACCCTCAAGCTCGAGAAGATCGAAGTCCCGACCGGCGAGTCCATCGACTTCGACGAGGTGCTGCTGGTCGGCAGCGACGACGACATCAAGGTCGGCGCTCCGCTGGTGGACGGTGCCAAGGTCTCTGCCGAGGTCGTCTCCCACGGCCGTGGCGACAAGGTCACCATCATCAAGTTCCGCCGCCGCAAGCACCACATGAAGCGTCAGGGCCACCGCCAGTGGTTCACTGAAGTCAAGATCACCGGGATCTCCGCCTAAGCGGTCCATCCCCTGAACGGAGGATATTTCCATGGCACATAAGAAGGCAGCCGGCTCCACGCGTAACGGTCGCGATTCCGAATCCAAGCGCCTTGGCGTCAAGCTCTACGGTGGCCAGGCCGTCACCGCCGGCAACATCATCGTGCGCCAGCGCGGCACCAAGTTCCACGCCGGCACCGGCGTCGGCCTCGGCCGCGACCACACCCTGTTCGCCCTGAACGACGGTGTGATCAAGTTCGAGACCAAGGGTCCGAAGAACCGCAAGTTCGTCAGCGTCGTCTCTGCCTGAGACGCCTGACCCTTGCCGCAGGAAGGCCCCGCCACGGCGGGGCCTTCTTGTATCATGGCGGTATGCGCCGCCGGGAGAGTGACAGATGCAGTTCGTCGACGAAGCCTCGATCATCGTGGAGGCCGGCAAGGGGGGCAACGGCTGCCTCAGCTTCCGCCGCGAGAAGTACGTGCCCAGGGGTGGCCCCGATGGCGGCGATGGCGGCCACGGCGGCAGCGTCTACCTGATCGGTGACGATGCCCTCAACACCCTGATCGACTTCAAGTACCAGCGCTTCTACAAGGCCCAGAACGGCCAGCCCGGCATGGGCCGCCAGATGAGTGGCCGCGCCGGCGAGGACCTGCACGTCAAGGTGCCGGTGGGCACCACGGTGATCGACGAGGATACCCTCGAGGTGATCGCCGACGTCACCGAGATCGGCCAGGTGGTGCTGGTGGCCCAGGGCGGGCGCCGGGGGCTGGGTAACATCCACTTCAAGTCCTCCACCAACCGGGCGCCGCGGCGCACCACCCCGGGCACCGAGGGCGAGCGACGCAACCTGCGCCTGGAGATGAAGGTGATGGCCGACGTGGGCCTGCTGGGCATGCCCAATGCCGGCAAGTCGACGCTGATCCGCGCCGTCTCCGCGGCCAAGCCCAAGGTGGCCAACTACCCCTTCACCACCCTGGTGCCCAACCTGGGCGTGGTGAAGCTCGGCATGCACGAGCACTTCGTGATGGCCGACGTGCCGGGCCTGATCGAGGGCGCCTCGGACGGGGCCGGCCTGGGGCTGCGCTTCCTCAAGCACCTGACCCGCACCCGGCTGCTGTTCCACGTGGTCGACGTGGCCCCCTTCGATGAGTCCGACCCGGTGGAGGCGGCCGAGGCGATCGTCCACGAGCTGGGCGAGTTCTCCCCGGCGCTGGCCGAGCTGCCGCGCTGGCTGGTGCTCAACAAGCTAGACCTGCTTCCCCCGGAGGAGCGCGAGGCGAAGGCCGACGAGATCGTGCGCCGCCTCGGCTGGGAGGGGCCGGTGTTCCGCATCTCGGCGATCTCCGCCGACGGCACCCTTGCCCTGGTGCAGGCCGCCCACCGCTGGCTCACCGAGCAGCGCCAGCTCGAGAACGAGGACGAGGAGGCCGCCGAGCGCGCCCGCGAGATGCGCCAGCGCATGGAAGAGGAAGCGGTGGCCCGCACCGAGGCGCGCCTGGGTCGCAGGCGCAAGCGTGACGACGAGGATGACGACGACTTCGATGATGATGACTTCGACGTCGAGGTCGAATACGCGCCCTGAAGGACAAACCGGCTGCGCTCGCGCAGTGTCTGAGAGCTAGAGGTTGATGGCGTTGGACAACCAAGTGGAAGGCAACGAGCAGGTGGCAGGCCGCGAGGCGCTGGTCGGCGCCCGCCGGGTGGTGGTGAAGATCGGCAGCGCGCTGCTGACCAACGACGGCCGCGGCCTCGACGAGGCGGCGATCGGCGGCTGGGTCGACCAGGTCGCTACCCTGCACAAGCGCGGCATCGAGGTGGTGCTGGTCTCCTCCGGCGCGGTGGCCGCCGGCATGGTGCGCCTCGGCTGGCAGGCGCGCCCCTCGGCGGTGCACGAGCTCCAGGCCGCCGCCGCGGTGGGGCAGAACGGCCTCACCGAGTGCTACGAGGGGCACTTCGCCCGTCACGGCCTGCTCACCGCCCAGGTGCTGCTGACCCACGACGACCTCTCCAACCGCAAGCGCTACCTCAACGCCCGCTCGGCGCTGCGCACCCTGGTGGACCTGCGGGTGGTGCCGGTGATCAACGAGAACGATACCGTGGTCACCGACGAGATCCGCTTCGGCGACAACGACACCCTGGGCGCCCTGGTGGCCAACCTGCTGGAGGCCGAGGCGCTGGTGATCCTCACCGACCAGGAGGGGCTGTTCGACGCCGACCCGCGCCGCAACCCGGAGGCGCGGCTGATCAGCGAAGGGCGCGCCGACGACCCGGCGCTGGCGGCGGTGGCCGGTGGCGGCGGGGCGCTCGGCCGCGGCGGCATGGCCACCAAGCTGCGGGCGGCCCACCTGGCGGCGCGCTCCGGCGCCTTCACCGCCATCGCCAGCGGCCGCCAGCCCGAGGTGCTGACCCGGCTGATGGCCGGCGAGCGGCTGGGCACGCTGCTGCGCCCGGACCAGGCGCCCATGGCGGCGCGCAAGCGCTGGCTGGCCGGGCAGCTGCAGGTGCGCGGCACCCTGACCCTGGACGCCGGGGCGGTGAAGGTGCTGCGCGGCAGCGGCTCCAGCCTGCTGGCGGTGGGCGTCAAGGCGGTGGCGGGCGAGTTCCGCCGCGGCGACATGGTGCTCTGCGTGGACGAGCAGGGGCACCGGGTGGCCAAGGGGCTGGTCAACTATGGCGCGGCGGACACCGCCCAGATCCTCGGCAAGCCGAGCCACCAGATCGAAGCGGTCCTGGGCTTCATGGAGGCCCCGGAGCTGATCCACCGCGACAACCTGGTGGTGTTGTGACTCCCGCGCTATAGCAAGCGCGGCGCGGGCTGTGATAGGATACGCCATCCTCTCAGACACGGCCCGTGAACGATCGCTGATGTCAAGCGGTCGGCCAGATGGCCAAGCCGGCGGAAAGGCTCGCGCCTTCCTGCCGGATCAATACGTTATCGAAGCCATCGCCGAGGGCGATGACGACAGAATCTCCAAGGAGACAGTTCAGTGGCAAACAGCAAGCAAGCCCGCAAGCGCGCCCGCCAGGCCGAAGGCCGTCGTGTCCTGAAGGCCAGCCAGCGCAGCATGGTCCGCACCTACATCAAGCGCGTGATCAAGGCCATCAACGGCGGCGACCACGCCGAGGCGATGACCGCATTCCAGAAGGCGCAGCCGGTCATCGACCGCATCGCCGACAAGGACGTGCTCTCCAAGAAGAAGGCCGCCCGCCTGAAGAGCCGCCTGAACAAGCGCATCAAGGCGCTGGCTGCCTGAGTAGACCGGATGCCAACGGAGTGACGCGCCGGCAAGGTCCGTCGCTTCCGCAAGAAAACCGGCTGCGGCCGGTTTTTTTGTGGTTCATGGCAGACCGGCGTGAACGCTTTTGCAGGAGGGCAGCTCCGCTGCGCGACTGGCGGCCGAAGGCCTCCTGGCGGTGACCCTTCAGCGTTGGTGGCAGCGCCGGGCGCCTGACGGCGCCAATCGCGCAACAAGTTGCCCTCCTGCAGTTTGACGCCGCGCTGATCTGCGAAGAGCCTTCGTTTTTGGCCGCCATTCCCCAGGCGCCCGCCAAGGAGCCCGAACGTGACGGATCGCGAGCAGTCGCCACCCACGCCGGTGGACGAGCACGACAAGGTGGTGGCCCCCAAGGCCGGCGGCCTGATGCGCTCAGGCCTGGTGGTCAGCGTGATGACCCTGCTGTCGCGGGTGATGGGCCTGGTGCGCGACGTGGTCATCGCCGCCCTGTTCGGCGCCGGCAGCGGCGCGGACGCCTTCTTCGTCGCCTTCAAGATCCCCAACTTCATGCGCCGACTGTTCGCCGAGGGGGCCTTCAACCAGGCCTTCGTGCCGGTGCTCTCGGAATACGCCACCCGCGGCAGCAAACGCGAGGTGCGCGAGCTGCTCGACGCGGTGGCGGGCAGCCTCACGGCGGTGCTGGCGCTGCTCACCGCCGTGTTCATGCTGGCCGCGCCCTGGCTGGTGTGGGTCTTCGCCCCCGGCTTCGGCCGCGACCCGGCCAAGCTGGCGCTCACCGCCGACATGCTGCGGCTCACCTTCCCCTACCTGCTGCTGATCTCGCTGACGGCGTTTGCCGGCAGCGTGCTCAACACCTGGAACCGCTTCGCGATCCCGGCCTTCACCCCGGTGCTGCTCAACCTCTCGCTGATCGGGGCGGCGCTGCTGCTCACCCCGCTGATGAGCCAGCCGGCCATGGCGCTGGCCTGGGGGGTGCTGATCGCGGGCGTCGCCCAGCTCGCCTTCCAGGTGCCCTTCCTGGTGCGCCTGGGGCTGATGCCGCGCCCCTGGCCGAGCTTCGTACACCCCGGGGTGAAGCAGATCATGGTGCTGATGGCGCCGGCGCTGTTCGGCGTCTCGGTGTCGCAGATCAACCTGCTGCTCGACACCATCCTCGCCTCGCTGCTGGCGCCGGGCAGCGTCTCCTGGCTCTACTACTCCGACCGCCTGGTGGAACTGCCGCTGGGGGTGTTCGGCATCGCCATCGGCACGGTGATCCTGCCGGCGCTCTCCAAGCGCCACGCCGAGCAGTCCGGCCAGCACTTCAGCGCGATGCTCGACTGGGCGATCCGCGCCGTGCTGCTGCTGGGCCTGCCGGCGGCCCTGGCGCTGGCGATCCTGGCCGAGCCGCTGCTGATCTCGCTGTTCCACTACGGCGCCATGACCGAGCACGACATCGCCATGGCGGCCATGAGCCTGAGGGCGTATGCCTTCGGCCTGGTGGCCTTCATGCTGATCAAGGTGCTGGCGCCGGGCTTCTTCGCCCGCCAGAACACCAAGACTCCGGTGAAGATCGGCATCATCGCCATGGTCGCCAACATGGTCTTCAACCTGATCCTGATCTGGCCGCTGGCCCACGCCGGCCTGGCCCTGGCCACGGCGCTCTCGGCCTTCCTGAACGCCGGCCTGCTGGGCTGGCTGCTTTACAGGGAGCGGGTGCTGGTGTTCCAGCCCGGCTGGGGCCGCTACGCGGTGCAGCTGCTGGGCGGCTGCGCGGTGATGGGGCTGGGGCTCGCCGCCTTCGCCCCCGACTGGCAGGCCTGGCTGGGCTGGGACGTCTGGACGCGGGTCGCCTGGCTGGCGGCGCTGGTGGTGGCCGGCGCGGGGGTCTACTTCACCTGGCTCGCCATCACCGGGGTGCGACTGCGGCACTTCCGGATGAAGAGCTGAGAGTAGCGTCTGGTTACCCGAGGCGAGGGGCGCCGGGGGCAAGCCGAAGAGGAGGTCCGTGGACCAGGGATGGTCTAGGTAGCCCCCAGGGAAGGGTTAATGGCGCCTCCTCGCAGGCTTGTCGACGGCGCAGCCCCGGACAACGCCGCCTTTGCAGCCAGCCGGCCCGGCTGTCAAGGGGCCGGCTGTCCGGTATAATCGCCCACTTCATGACCATCCTTTCGCCACTCATCTTTCGCCATTCACCTGGCCAGCGGGGCTCGAGCAACGCCATGCAAGTGATCCGAGGACTGCACAACCTGCGCGACGAGCACCGCGGCTGCGTGGCCACCATCGGCAACTTCGATGGCGTTCATCGGGGCCACCAGGCGATTCTCGAGCAGTGCCGCGAGCAGGCCGCCAAGCTCCAGCTGCCGGTGACCGTGGTGGTCTTCGAGCCGCAGCCCCGGGAGTTCTTCGCCGGCGACCAGGCGCCGCCGCGGCTGACCCGGCTGCGCGAGAAGGTGCGCCTGCTGGGCGAGGCGGGCGTCGAGCGGGTGCTCTGCCTGCCCTTCAACGACGCGCTTCGCGGCCTCACCGCCGAGGCCTTCATCGAGAAGGTGCTGATCGATGGCCTGGGCGTGCGCCACCTGGTGGTGGGGGACGACTTCCGCTTCGGCTGCGACCGCCGCGGCGACTTCCACCTGCTCACCGAGGTGGGCGAGACCCGCGGCTTCGGCGTCGAGCATACCCGCACCTTCACCATCGACGACGACCGGGTCTCCAGCACCCGTATCCGCACCCTGCTGGCCAGCGGCAACTTCGCCGCCGCGGCCCGCCTGATGGGGCGCCCCTATCGCCTGGGGGGCCGCGTGGTGGCCGACCAGAAGCTCGGCCGCACCATCGGCGTGCCCACCGCCAACCTGCCCCAGCCGGTGCGCTCCCTGGCCCTGCACGGCGTCTATGCGGTGGTCTGCGAGCTGCCCGACGGCCGGCGCCTGCCCGGCGTGGCCAACATCGGCTGGCGCCCCACCCTGGGCAGCACCCGGCCGGTGCTCGAGGTGCACCTGTTCGACTTCGACGGCGACCTCTACGGCCAGCGCCTGGCGGTGTTCCCCTGCGCCAAGCTGCGCGGCGAGGTGAAGTTCGAGCACTTCGACGCCCTCAAGCAGCAGATCGGGGCCGACCAGCGCCGCGCCCGCGGCTACTTTTCCCAGCATGATTTACAGCGCCCCGAAGCCGGCGCCTCACAGCGCCCCGAAGCCGGCGCCTCACAGCGCCCCGAAGCCGGCGCCTCTGTTTCACAGCACCCCGAAGCCGGTGCCGGTCCGCACCTCGAGGCCTTCGGCAGCGACGATTCTCTTCCTCTGGCATCGGCGCCGCTGGCGCGCGAGGCCGTGACTTCCGATTCCTCGGCGGGTGCGCCCGCCGACCACGACGACGGCTGACCCCCAGGATATGAGCGACTACAAGCACACTCTGAACCTGCCAGAAACCGACTTCCCCATGCGCGGCATGCTGCCCAAGCGCGAGCCCGAGCGGCTGGCCCAGTGGGACCGCCTGGACCTCTACCACCGCCTGCGTGAGGAGCGCCGTGGCAAGCCGCTGTTCGTGCTGCACGACGGCCCTCCCTACGCCAACGGCAGCATCCACATCGGTCACGCCGTCAACAAGATCCTCAAGGACATCATCGTCAAGTCGAAGAACCTGGCCGGCTTCGACGCCCCCTACGTGCCCGGCTGGGACTGCCACGGCCTGCCCATCGAGCACAAGGTCGAGACCACCCACGGCAAGCACCTCGAGCCCGAGCGTGCCCGGGCGCTGTGCCGCGAGTACGCCGGCGAGCAGATCCAGGGCCAGCTGGCCGACTTCGTGCGGCTGGGCGTGATCGGCGACTGGGCCAACCCCTACCGCTCCATGGACTACGCCAACGAGGCGGGCGAGATCCGGGCCCTGGCCGACATGGTCGCGGCGGGCTACGTGTTCAAGGGCCTGAAGCCCGTCAACTGGTGCTTCGACTGCGGCTCTGCCCTGGCCGAGGCCGAGGTGGAGTACGCCGACAAGAAGTCCGACGCCATCGACGTGGCCTTCCCGGTGGAGGACGCCGACCGCCTGGCCGCAGCCTTCGGCCTGGCGGCGCTGCCCAAGCCGGCCGCCGTGGTGATCTGGACCACCACCCCCTGGACGGTCCCGGCCAACCAGGCGCTCAACATGCACCCCGAGTTCACCTACGCCCTGGTGGATACCGGCGAGCGGCTGCTGGTGCTGGTGGAGGAGCTGGTCGAGTCCTGCCTGGCGCGCTTCGGTCTCACGGGCGAGGTGATTGCCACCGCCCGCGGCGCGGCCTTCGACGGCATCCGCTTCCGCCACCCGCTCTATGATCGCCTCTCGCCGGTGTATCTCGCCGACTACGTCGAGGCCGAGGTGGGCAGCACCGGCATCGTCCACTCCGCCCCCGCCTACGGCATGGATGACTTCGTCACCTGCCGCGAGCACGGCATGAGCTTCGAGGAGATCCTGAGCCCGGTGCAGGGCAACGGCGTCTATGCCGAGGACCTGCCCTTCTTCGGCGGCCAGATGATCTGGAAGGCCAACCCGCAGATCGTCGAGAAGCTGCGCGAGGTCGGGGCGCTGATGCACCACGAGCCGATCACCCACAGCTACATGCACTGCTGGCGCCACAAGACCCCGGTGATCTACCGCGCCACCGCCCAGTGGTTCGTGGGCATGGACGTGGAGGGCAGTCATGGCAAGACCCTGCGCGAGCGCGCCCTGGAAGGCATCGAGGCGACCACCTTCACCCCGGCCTGGGGCCAGGCGCGCCTGCACAGCATGATCGCCAACCGCCCGGACTGGTGCATCTCCCGCCAGCGCAACTGGGGCGTGCCGATCCCGTTCTTCCTGCACAGGGCCACCGGCGAGCTGCACCCGCGCACCCTGGAGCTGATGGAAGAGGCCGCCCAGCGCGTCGAGCAGGAGGGCATCGACGCCTGGTTCCGCCTCGACCCCGCCGAGCTGCTGGGCGAGGAGGCCGCCGACTATGACAAGGTCACCGACACCCTGGACGTCTGGTTCGACTCCGGCACCACCCACCGCCACGTGCTGCGCGGCTCCCACCCCCATGGCCACGAGAGCGGCCCGGTGGCCGATCTCTACCTGGAGGGCTCCGACCAGCACCGCGGCTGGTTCCACTCCTCGCTGCTGACCGGCTGCGCCATCGACGGTCACCCGCCGTACCGCGGCCTGCTCACCCACGGCTTCACCGTGGACGCCCAGGGCCGCAAGATGTCCAAGTCCATGGGCAACGTGGTGGCCCCCCAGGAGGTGATGGACAAGCTCGGCGCCGACATCCTGCGCCTGTGGGTCGCCTCCACCGACTACGGCCACGAGATGGCGGTCTCCGACGAGATCCTCAAGCGCACCGCCGACGTCTACCGCCGCATCCGCAACACCGCGCGCTTCCTGCTCGCCAACCTCAACGGCTTCGAGCCGAGCCGCGACGCCGTGGCCGCAGGCGAGATGCTGGCTCTGGACCAGTGGGTGGTCGACCGCGCCGCCCAGCTGCAGGGGCGCATCGAGACCGCCTACCAGGAGTACCGCTTCCTGGACGTCTACCAGCAGGTGCACGGCTTCTGCGCCCGGGAGCTGGGCGGCTTCTACCTGGACGTGATCAAGGATCGCCAGTACACCACCCAGGCCGACTCCCTGGCCCGGCGCAGCGCCCAGACCGCCCTCTACCACGTGGTGGAGGCGCTCTCCCGCTGGGTCGCCCCGATCCTCAGCTTCACCGCCGAGGAGATCTTCGAGAACATCCCCGGCCAGCGCGGCGACAGCGTGCTGCTCGAGGAGTACTACACCGGCCTCTCCACCCTGGACGATGGCGCCGAGCTGGGCCGCGACTTCTGGGAGCGGGTGCTGGAGGTCAAGCAGGCCGTCAACAAGTGCCTGGAGGACGCCCGCAACGCCAAGACCATCAAGGGCAGCCTGGCCGCCGAGGTCACCCTCTACGTGGACGACGCCCTGCAGGCGACGCTGGCCAAGCTGGGCGACGAGCTGCGCTTCGTGATGCTGACCAGCGAGGTGACCGTCAGGCCGCTCGCCGAGGCTGCAAAGCCCGAAGGAGAGAGCGCCGAGGCCACCGAACTCGAGGGCCTGAAGGTGGCCGTGGCCGCCAGCACCCACCGGAAGTGCGAGCGCTGCTGGCACCACCGCGAGGACGTGGGTCACCACGAGGGCCACGACGACCTGTGCGGGCGCTGCGTGAGCAACCTGCCGGACGGCCCCGGCGAGACGCGCCTCTATGCCTGATGCCAAGCCGACCAGCGGCGGCCCTTCCAGCCACCCAGAGGTGCCACCCATGCAGCGCCCGCTGCGCTGGCTGTGGCTGGCGCTGGCGATCATCGTGCTGGACCTGGCTACCAAGTACGCCGCCAGCGCCTGGCTGGAGTACGCCCGGCCGGTGGAGGTGCTGCCGTTCTTCAACCTGACGCTGCTGCACAACACCGGCGCCGCCTTCAGCTTCCTGGCCAACCACCCCGGCTGGCAGCGCTGGTTCTTCGCCGCCATCGCGGTGGGGGCCAGCGTCGGCCTGACCATCTGGCTGAGCCGGCTCAAGCGCGACGAGACCCTGCTGGCGGTGTCGCTGGCGGCCATCATCGGCGGGGCGCTCGGCAACCTCTACGACCGCCTGGTGCACGGCTACGTGGTGGACTTCCTCTCCTTCCACGTCGCCGGCTGGTACTACCCGGCCTTCAACGTGGCGGACATCGGCATCACCCTGGGCGCCATCGGCCTGATCTGGGAGTCGGTGTTCGGCGAGAAGCGCCGCGCCCGGCAACGAAGCTGACGACTGATTTGTAGGAGGGCAGCTCCGCTGCGCGACCGGCGCAGCTGAGGCACCAACGCATGGCAACGACATTGTAGGAGGCCGGCTCCGCCGGGCGACCGGCGCCGCCAGGCGCCCCGGCGGTGTTGCCCGGCCCCTGCGAGGCCAGCGAACTTAATCATCTTTACCGAGCCCTAGATACCATGACCGACCAGAACAGCGAGCAGTACCGCATCGACGAGGGCATGGAAGTGACCCTGCACTTCACCCTCAAGCTGGAAGACGGCACCGTGGTGGACTCCACCCGCGACAAGGCCCCGGCCACCTTCCAGGTGGGCGACGGCAACCTGCCGCCCGGCTTCGAGCACCCCATGAAGGGCCTCACCGCCGGCGAGAGCGGCAGCTTCGAGATCACCCCGGAGCACGCCTTCGGCCAGCACAATCCCCAGAACATCCAGCGCCTCAAGCGCGACGACTTCGGCGACGAGGCACTGGAGGTGGGCACCGTGATGTCCTTCGCCGACCCCGGCGGCGGCGAGCTGCCCGGGGTGATCAGCGCCATCGACGGCGAGATGGTCGACGTGGACTTCAACCACCCGCTGGCAGGGCGTACCCTGACCTTTGAGGTGGAAGTGCTGGACGTGAAACCCGCCACCACCCACTAAGGCGCCCGGGCGGCTGTTCGATGGTCTGGCTATTGTCACCTGTGGGAGCTGGGCTCCGCCCGGCGAATGGCGCCGCAGGCGCCCCGGCGGCATGTACGATGGCCTGGCTATTGCCACCTGTAGACATGATGGATTGACCTGCCCCGCCTCAACGTCGTGGGTTACGTTGAGGTGGGGACACCCAAACACAGAGCCACTATTGAGGGAGGCAGG
>NZ_JACHZF010000019.1 GCF_014193375.1 Halomonas campaniensis | reverse complement strand
CAAAAAGCAGCCAATCTCCACCCCCAGAGCCCTTTTATCCCCACCGAGCATGGCATCTGGGGACTTCTGACTGACCCGGTGCAACATCCGGGCTAGGGCAGCAGGATGGTGGAGCCGGTGGTCTGGCGGCCCTGCAGGGCGTCCTGGGCCTTGCCCGCCTCTGCCAGGGGGTAGCGATGCGAGACATCGACCTTCAGCTTGCCGCTCTGGAGCATCTCGAAGAGCTCGTCGGCCATCATCTGCAGCCGCTCGGGGGTATCGGCGTACCCGTTGAGGCTCGGCCGGGTGACGAACAGCGAGCCCTTCTGGTTGAGGATGCCAATGTTGACCCCCTCGACGGCGCCGGAGGCGTTGCCGAAGCTGACCATCAGCGAGCGCGGCTTGAGACAGTCCAGGGAGGTCTCCCAGGTGTCCTTGCCCACCGAGTCGTAGACCACGTCGCACATGGCGCCGTCGGTCAGCTCGCGCACCCGCTCGACCACGTCCTCCCGGGTGTAGTCGATGGTCGCCCAGGCGCCGTTGCTCTCGGCCAGCGCGGCCTTCTCGGGCGAGCTGACGGTGCCGATCAGCTTCACCCCCAGGGCCCGGGCCCACTGGCAGGCGATCGAGCCGACGCCGCCGGCGGCGGCGTGCCAGAGGATGGTCTCGCCGCCCTGGAGCCGGTGGGTCTGGCGCATCAGGTACTGCACGGTCAGCCCCTTGAGCATGCTGGCCGCGGCGGTCTCGAAGTCGATGCCCTCGGGCAGCACCACCAGCTTCTCGGCGGGCAGGGTGTGCTGCTCGGCATAGGCGCCCAGCGGCCCCTGGGCGTAGGCGACGCGGTCGCCGGGCTTGAGGCGGGTCACGCCCTCGCCCACGGCGTCGACCACGCCGGCCGCCTCGGTACCGAGTCCGGAGGGCAGCGACGGCGCCGGATAGAGGCCGGTGCGGAAGTAGATGTCGATGAAGTTGAGGCCGATCGCCCGGTTGGCGACCCGCACCTCGCCCGGGCCGGGCGCGACGGGGGTGACGTCGACGAACTCGAGCACCTCGGAGCCGCCGGTGCGGGCAAACTGGATACGCTTGGCCATGGGGAAAGTCCTTGTTCTGCTGGAGGGATGTCGGTCGGGAGTCGAGGAGTCATCCAAACGCCGATCGCCGTCGCGGTCAAGTGGCGGGCAGGGCCTCGAGCCCCTCGACGAAGGCGTGCTTCTCCGCCTCGAAGAAGGCGCGCTCCTGCTTGAAACGCCGCAGCACGGCCTGCTCATCGAACGTCAGGGGGGCCGACAGCCTGCCCGAGAGCGCCGCGGGGTGCTGGAAGGAGAGCCCCACCCGCCGGCCGTGGCCATCCTCGACCCAGCGCGAGAGCCCGCATTCGTGCAGGAAGGCCTCGTCCATCGCCGGGGTCGGCTCGATGGCCAGGGGCGCATTCAGGGCCAGGTCGCGGATCAGCCGCCGCAGGGGCTCGCGGTTCGCCTCGAGGGTGGCGGCGAGCGTCACGGCCATCCCCTCCCCGCTCTCATCCAGCACCAGCAACGCCAGGGCCAGCGGGCGCCCCCGATCATCCACCAGCGCCCAGAGCCGTGCTCCCTCGGCCGGGAACAGCAGGTGGCGCGTCCCGCTGAAGGCCAGCAGTGGCGTCAGCCCCGCCTGGGTCCCATGGATCGCCGCACACAGGCGTGCCAGGCAGGCATCGCGCCAGGCTCCCGGTTCGAGACTCACCACCTTCATCGCTGCTCCTCGCTGTCGTGACGGAATCGCGCGAAGCCTAGCACACTCCGGCCGGGATCAGGACGCTGGGCGCGGCGCTTCCCGGTCGCTATGCTGTCGCCCATTCGCTGTCATGAAGGGCGCCGATACTGGAATCCCTTCCTCTTTCCGGAGCCGAGTCCATCGCATGCCCCATCCCGCCATCGCCCTGCCCCGCCTGATCGCCCACCGCGGCCTCTCGGCCCATGCCCCGGAGAACACCCTGGCGGCGGTACGTGCCACTCCTGAGGCCGGCTGTGCCTGGGTCGAACTCGACGTGCAGCTGCTGGGGGACGGCACCCCGGTGATCTGGCACGACGCCACGGTCAAGCGCTGCTCCGACGGACGCGCCAGGCTCGCCGACCTGGACCTGCCCGCCGCTCGCCGGCTGGACGTGGGCAGCTGGTTTGCCGACCGCTTCCGCGGCGAGCGCATGGCGACCCTGCGCGAGATGCTGGGCCTGATCGAGGCGCTCGGCCTCGGCCTCAACCTCGAGCTCAAGGTCAACCGTGGCCGCAGCGCCGCCGCGCTGGTCGAGGGGGTGCTGCCCACCCTCCTCGATGCCCTGCCGGCCGAGCGGGTGATCGTCTCCTCCTTCAACGCCGACGCCCTGGCCCGCGCCCGGGAGCTGGCCCCGGCGGACCGGCTGGCACTGGGCGTGCTGTTCGAGGGGATCACCCGTGACTGGCGAGAGCGCTGCGAGGCCGTGGCGGCCTTCAGCGTGCACGCCGACTGGAAGCGGCTCAGCCGGCGCGGCGCACTGGCGGTCCACGAGGCGGGCTATCCCCTGCTCTGCTACACGGCCAACGACCCCGCCGCCTTCGCCCACCAGTGGGCCTGGGGAGTGGCCAGCGTCATCAGCGACGACCCGGCGCGCTTCGCCGGCCACCTGCCCCCGGCTGGCTGACACCGGGCGGCAGAACCGGCCGTCCTCAACGACAGCGGGCCGCCCCCGGGGGCGGCCCGCCGTGGTATCGGCAAGCGGAGGATCAGCGCGTGGCCGGCTCCGGCTCGCGGCCGTCGTCCTGCTCCACCACCATGTCGTCCTCGACGTGGATTGGCTCCTCGGCCTCGGCGTCACGCGCGCTGCGGGCGCGGTGCTCGATCAGGAAGTAGAGGATCAGGCCGATGCCCAGGCCCCAGGCGGCACCGTGGGTGGCCAGCACCACGCCCATGATGCCCGCCACGCCCATGGCGGTGGCATTCTTGATCTGCTCCACCGCCACCGCGATGCACAGGTAGCCGGTGATCAGCAGGGTGATCGAGAGCGCGATGGGCAGCACCGGCCGGAAGGCGGTGACCAGCGGCAGCATGAAGAGCGCGAAGAAGCCGACGATCCAAAACACCGCGGTGCCGGAATAGATGCTCTCCATCGCCTTGCGGCCGTAGCGATAGCGCTCGGTGACCGTGGCCATGGCGCCGGTGAAGAGCGGACCGGCCAGGCCCGGATAGGGCGCCAGCAGGGAGTGCATCAGGTTGCGCAGGCCGGTGATCAGGTGCACCCGGTCGACGTCCACCTCGATCTTCTCGTCGGGACGCAGGTGGTCCACCCGCTTGATCAGGGTCTGGCCGACGATGATGTCACCGAAGGCGATGATGTAGGCGATGATCGCGGTGGGAATCGCCGCCACCATCAGCTCCAGGCCCGGCGCGCCGATGGAGAACGGCAGGTAGGCCCAGATGCCGGCGAAGTCGGGAATCGCGATGCCCCACTCCACCGTCGGCAGCGGGTACTCGCCCACCCCCCAGCCGATGGCCATGGTGACCAGCATGCCCGGCACCATGCCGTAGGCGACGATGTTGCGGGCCCAGCGGTACTTCTCGGCGAGGTCGCGGAAGGAGAGCGAGAAGAGCACGTAGAGGGTGATCAGGCCGCCGATGCCCAGCGAGATGGGCGTGTTGTAGAGGCGCCCCCCCACGCTGATCTCGCCGCTGATGGCGGCGATGCCGGCGCCCAGCAGGATGCCGGCCTTGATCGAGTCGGGCACGTTGTTGACCAGCCGGGTCCCCAGGCGGGTCACCGCCATGAACAGGAAGATCGCCGTGACCATCAGCTGCAGGGCGATCATCGCCTTGAGCGCCTCGGGGCCCGGCTCATAGTCGCCGATGAACAGCAGCACCACGGGGATCGCCGGGGTGATCCAGCCGGCGATGAAGGGAATGCCGAGCAGCGGGGGCAGGATGAAGCCGATGCCGCAGACCACCACGAAGGCCAGCGCCACCTCGTAGGGCACGCCCAGGTACTGCTCCAGCAGCGGGATCATGCCCAGGGAGATGACGAACATCACCAGCGCCTGGATGGTCTCCGGGATGGCCCAGGGGAAGTGGATGAAGGGCAGGCGGAGCTTGAAGGGTCCCACCGGCCAGTAGGGTTGTTCCTGGCCATAGTCACGTTTCAGTAGCACGTCGATAACCTCAGCGGTTCTGGTGGTTCATGGGCAGTCCTGTCGCTGTTGTTGTTGTTGGCTGAGGGGGTTGTACTCGGGCCGGGCCGAGGGGGACATTCGACCTTGTAACGAGCAAGCCCGTCCGCGGGGAGATGCGCATGTCGACAATCCAGCCGGTTTTCCGGGAACAGGTGCCGAAACGCCGGGATCGGGCCGGTAACGGCCGTAAAAGCTGTCGACACTATGACGACGATATCGGACGTTTACGTGAACGTAAACTTTGGTCCAACGACCCCGTGGGGAGCGCCAGGGCCCCTGACGACGAAGCGGCCTCAACGGGGCCAGCGGTGCGAGCTACCCCGCCGGGACGAAGACCGGGGCACCCTCCACCCAGGCGGTGGCCAGGCGCTGCCCGTAGAGTCGCTCCAGGGCAGCCGGCACCAGCATGGCGTCACGCGGGCCCCAGCACGCCTCGCCATCGGGATAGAGCAGCAGCAGGTGGTCGCACCAGCGTGCCGCCAGGTTGAGGTCGTGCAGGCACATCATCACCGCGCTCCCCGCCCTGGCCTGCTCGGCCAGCAGCGCCATCACCGCCGTCTGGTGGCGCAGGTCGAGGTGGTTGGTGGGTTCGTCGGCGAGCCACACGCCCGGCGCCTGGGCCAGCACCGTGGCGATGGCGACTCGCTGGCGCTCGCCGCCGGAGAGCGTGCCGACCAGGCGGTCGGCCAGGTGGCCCACGCCGAGTCTGGCCAGCGCCGCCTCGGCCAACCGGAGGTCCTCCCCCCCTTCCATCTGCCAGGGCGACAGCCAGGGGTGGCGGCCGATCAGGGCCGTCTCGCGCACCGTGGCCGGGAAGCCGTCGTGGTTCTCCTGGAAGACCAGCCCCAGGCGACGCGCCACGTCCCGTCGTCGCCACGCGGTCAGCGACCGCCCATCGAGCCGGATCTCCCCCGAGCGCGGCGCCCGCAGCCCCGCCAGGGTGTGCAGCAACGTCGTCTTGCCGGCGCCGTTGGGGCCCAGCACGCCCCACACCTGTCCCGGCGCCACGGCCAGGGTGAGCGCGGCACCCCCGGACCGCCCCGGCACGTCGATCACCAGCTCGCGGCTTTCCAGGCAGCCCCTCATCGGCTCCGCCCGCGCCGGGGGTGCCACGGCAGGCGGTACCTCTCGAGCGAGCCTGTTCCCCTGTGTCGAACGCCCCATCAGCGACTCCGGTAGAGCAGGTAGAGGAAGGTGGGTACCCCGAGCAGTGCCGTGATCACCCCCACCGGCAGCTGTTCAGGGGCGATCACCGTTCGCGCCAGGGTATCGGCCAGCACCAGCAGCGTGCCACCGGCCAGGGCGCAGGCGGGCAGGATCAGGCGCTGGTCGTTGCCCAGCGACAGGCGCAGCATGTGCGGCACCACCAGGCCCACGAAGCCGATGCTGCCGGCGCTGGTCACCGCCATGGCGGTCAGCGCGCTCGCCATCAGGTAGATCGCCCACTCCAGGGGGCGCACGGCCACGCCCAGGGCCGCGGCCTGCAGCGGCCCGCGGGCCAGCACATTGAGGCTGCGCCCCAGCGGCAGCGCCACCAGGCTGGCCACCAGCAGCAGCGCCAGCGGGGCCCCGGGCGCTCCGGCATGAGCCAGGTCTCCCATCAGCCAGTAGAGCATGCCGGGCAGCCGCTCCACCGGGCTCACCGACAGCAGCAGGGTGATCACCGCGCCCCAGCCGGCGGCCACCACCACCCCGGTGAGCAGCAGCCGCGACGGCGTCCAGCTGCCGGTGCCGTGGGCCAGGCCGAATACCACCAGCGTGGAGGCAAGGGCACCGGCGAAGGCGGAGCCGGTGACCAGCGCCCCGCCCACCCCTGCCAGCATGGCCACCAGCGCCCCCACCGCGGCGCCCCCGGAGAGCCCCAGCACATAGGGGTCGGCCAGCGGATTGCGCAGCAGCACCTGCATCAGCGCGCCGGCCATGGCGAGCAGGCCGCCCACCGCGAAGGCCGACAGTGCGCGAGGCAGGCGCAGCTCCAGCACCAGGGTCCGCGACAGGGCATCACCCTCCCCGCGCAGCACCGCCCACAGGGCCTCCGGGGTGATGCCGACGCTGCCCACGGCCACCGCCAGCCCCAGGGCCAGCAGGGAGGTCAGCGACAGCAGGCCCAGCGGCATGGCCCAGCCACGGGCGGCCCGTGGCACGCACCGCGAATCAGCGCCGGCCACGGGCCACCTCCAGCGCCTCGCACAGCAGGCCCGCTCCCTCCAGCAGCCGCGGCGTCGGCCGCTGGATCAGCGAGGGCGGCACGAAGAAGAGGTTGTCGGCGGCCACCGCGGTGAGCTCGGGATAGCGGGACCAGTGGGCGAGCCAGTCGCGGTTCGCCTCGCCCATGCCGCCGGCCAGGATCACCTCGGGATCGGCGGCCAGCACCGCCTCCTCGGCGATCCGCGGCGCCAGCCGATCGAGATCACCGAAGGCATTGACGCCGCCGCACAGGCGGACGACCTCACCGATCCAGTGCGCATCGTTGACGGTCATCAGCGGCGAATCCCACACCTGGTAGAAGACCGACACCGGCTCGGCCTCGGCATGGCGCTCGGCGAGCTCGGCCATCCCCTCGCGGAATGCCAGGGCCGCGCGTCGCCCCTGCCGTTCGCTGCCGGCCAGGCTCGCCAGGCGCTCGATGGCACCGGCCACCCCCGCGATGTCTCGCGGCTCCAGCTGGAACACCGGCAGGCCGAGGCGCTCCAGGCGCTCGAGCTGCTCCACGGGGTTGCCGGTGATCCAGCCGACCACCAGGTCGGGGTCGAGGGCCAGCAGCGCCTCGAGGTCCAGCCGCGCGTGGTTGCCCACCGAGGGAATCTCGCCGGCCTCGGGGGGATAGTCGCTATGGGCGACCACCGCCACCACCCGGTCGCCGGCGCCGGCGGCAAAGAGCAGCTCGGTGGCCCCCGGCGAGAGCGCGGCGATACGCTCGGCCGGCTGCTCGAGGCACACCTCGCGGCCGCGGTCATCGATGGCGCACCGCGAATCGGCGCGCGCCTCGCCCGGCAGCGGCAGGGCCAGGCCGAGCAAGACGCAGAACGCGGTAGCGGGGCCGAGGGCCCCGCTGATCCGGCCGCTACTGGCCAAAGTGAACACTCACGAAGGCCGCACGGCCGGCGTTGAGGTAGTCGAACGGCATCGCCTCGAAGGTGACGGGGTCGAACTCGGCCCCCTGGGCCGTGACGACCTCCTTGTCCAGGACGTTCTCCAGGGTGGCACGCAGCGACCACATCGGGGCGAACCGCCAGCCGGCCCGCAGGTTGACGATGCCATAGCCGGGCAGGCGCGCCTGGTTGGCCGCATCGTTGTAGCGGTGGTTCTGGGCGATCCAGGAGCCGCCCAGCGACCAGTCGCCCAGTTCGCGGTCGACGTCCAGGCGCAGCCCCTGGGTCGCGCGCCGCGCCAGGCGCTTGCCGGCGTTGTCGCCGCTGCGGCTCTCGGGGTCCATCCAGGTCAGCGCGGCGGCGAGGGTCCAGTCATCGATCTCGGCTCCCAGGGCCAGCTCGGCGCCCCGAATGCGGGCCTCGTTGACGTTGACGGGACGGAAGGTCTCGTCCAGGGCGATCAGGTCATCCACCTCCGTCTGATAGGCGGCCAGGTCCCAGAACCAGCGGTCGTGCTGCCCGCGAATGCCGAGTTCCAGCGTGCCCGAGGTCTCCGCGGCCAGGTCGGGGTTGCTCGAGCCGACAAAGGGGAAATAGAGCTCGTTGAAGGTGGGTGCGCGAAAGGCGGTGCCATAGCTGGCCCGGGCGACATGGTGCTCGTCCAGGGCGTAGCCCAGGGCCAGGCTGCCGGTCAGCTCCTCGCCGAATGCCTGGTTATCGTCATGGCGCAGGCTGAGCTGGGTCGTCAGCGGCTGGAAGTCCAGCAGGCCCTGGGCGAACACGGCCCGGTTGTAGCGGCGGTCCTCGTCGAAGGGCAGCCCCGAGGTCTCGCTGTCGCCAAGGTCATCCTCGGCGTACTCGGCACCGGCCACCAGCTCGTGTCGCCCCAGCGCCAGGGTATTCTGCCAGCGGGCGGTGCGGGTGCGCGTCTCGAAGCGTGAGGCATAGCTCGGCGCCAGGGTGTCGCGCTCGTCCCGCGCCTCGCTCAGGGTGAGGCGGCTGCGCCAGCGGTCGGTGACGGGAAGCTCGCCATAGACACCCGCCACCTGCTGGACGAAGTCGTCGACCGCCGGTCCGGAGGCATCGAACTCGGCGCGGCCCCGCGAACGCAGCGCCAAGAGCCCCACCTCGGCATCGCCCGCGAAGGTGTGGGAGAGCCTGGCCAGGCCGGAGGTGCTGTCATGGCCCTTGTCGTCGCCGTCACGGCGCACCGCGGTCCCGTCGGTGTCGAAGCGGCTGCCGGCGACGTAGTAGCGGGTCCCGCCGCTGCCGCCGGCCAGGCTGGCGCTGTGGCGTTGGGTGTCGAAGGAGCCGCCGCCCACGGAAACCCGCGGCCGGGGGGCGCCCGCCTCCCCCTCGGGGGTAAACAGCTGGATCACCCCGCCCACCGCATCGGCGCCGTAGAGGCTGCCGCGGGGGCCGCGGACGATCTCGGCGCGCTCGAACAGTCGCGGGTCGAGAAACTCCCAGGAGGCTGCCCCGGTGGTGGCGGAACGCAGGCGGATGCCGTCGATCAGCAGCACGTTGGCATTGCTGCCGGCCCCGCGCAGGAAGAGGCTGCTCTGCTTGCCGAAGCTTCCCTGGGTCGTGATATCCACCCCCGGCTGGCCGCGCAGCAGGTCGGTCATGCTGGTGGGGTCCTGGCGGCGCAGGACCGCCTCGTCCAGGACGGTGACCGAGGCCAGGCTCTCGTCGGCGGTGCGAGGCACCAGGGCGGCGGTGACCACCATGGGATTGAGGCTTACCGTCTCGGCGGCGCTGTCGGGCGGGGTGTCGGCGGCCTGGATGGCCAGCGGCAGTGCGGCCAGGCCGAAGGCGGCCAGGCCACGGGAGGTGCGAGTCATGTTCATGTCTGTCCCTTGCTCGCCGTGCTCACCCGCACGGCGTCCTGCTTCTTCTGGTGGGCCGGCGCGGGGGAACAGGGGAAGGGGAGCGGCGCGAACGGTGCGGTCGATGCCCTGCCATGGATTCGCCCTCCGCGATACGGCATGAACTCTCGGGCCGGTCTCCGGGCTGACGAGCGGAAGCAGGGCTTCACGGAAGGCCGCCTTCCCGTGCCTGGGCACAGTGGCATGAGGGCCGTTCTTGACTCGATCACCGTTGCGGGGGCAGCGTCGGACTCGTCGCTCGGGGGACCGAGGATTGCACCGACTTCCCGTTTCACTGGCGGCCATGCCGCCAGCACCTGAGAGTGCGCGTAAGCTAGCAACCCCACGGGAAAGCGTCAACGCGCCCCGGGCCCGGGATTGACCGAGTGCCGCCAGCCGACGGTGGGCTGACAGACTGTCGCCGGGCCCCTATACTGTTCATAAATACAGTCAAGGTGACCTCGATGGCCCATCCCCCGCCTCGCCATGGGACAGCCCGCAAGGGCCGTGGCGCCACCCTCGATCCCCCCAACCGCTTCGCCCCCACCCTCAGCGTGGCGGAAGACGACGGCTGGTGGCAGGACGAGGCGCCGGCGAGCGTCGCCACCGAGGTGCGCGAGGAGCGCACGCGCAGCGCGCTGGCCTGGAACACCTCGCCGGACCTGCCCTTCGATCGTTCCATCAACCCCTATCGCGGCTGCGAGCACGGCTGCATCTACTGCTATGCCCGTCCCAGCCACGCCTACTGGGATCTCTCCCCCGGGCTCGACTTCGAGACCCGGCTGATCGCCCGCACCGGCCTGGTGGAGCGCCTGAGGGAGGAGCTGTGCCGGCCGGGCTATGCCTGCCGACCCATCAACCTCGCCGGCAATACCGACATCTACCAGCCCATCGAGGCCAGCCTGGGGACCACCCGCGCGGTGCTGGAACTGCTGCTGGCGTGTCGCCACCCGGTGACGCTGGTGACCAAGGGGGCCCTGATCCTGCGCGACCTGGAGCTGCTCACGGCGCTGGCCGAGCGGCGCCTGGTGCGGGTGATGGTGAGCCTGACCAGCCTCGATGCCGACCTCAAGCGCACCCTGGAGCCCCGCACCGCCTCGCCCGCCGCACGGCTGCGGGTGATCCGGGCCCTGAGCGCTGCGGGGGTGCCGGTCGGCACCCTGGTCTCGCCGGTGATTCCCGGGCTGACCGACCATGAACTGGAGTGCCTGCTGGCGGCGGCCGCGGATGCCGGCGCGTCCACCGCCGGCTGGATGCTGCTTCGCCTGCCCCACGAGGTCGCCCCGCTGTTCGAAGCCTGGCTTGCGACCCACACCCCCGAGCGGGCCGGCAAGGTGATGAGCCTGATCCGGCAGTGTCGCAGCGGCAAGGACTACGACCCGCGCTTCGGCCACCGCATGCGCGGCGAGGGCGTCTTCGCCGACCTGCTGGAGCAGCGCTTCCGTGGGGCCTGCCGGCGGCTGGGGCTCAATACCCCGGCGGCCGAGGCGGCCATGCGCCTGGACACCACCGCCTTCCGCCCGCCCCATGCCCAGGGCGACCTGTTCGCCTGACCCGCCGCGCCGATCGGCGGCCCGGCCGGGGGGCAACATGGGCCTCAGGGAATCAGCACCGCCGCACCGGAGAGTCGTCCCTCGCGCAGGTCATCGAGGGCGCGATTGGCCTCTGCCAGTGGATAGGCGCGGGTCTCGGTGCGGATCGGCACCTCGGCGGCCAGGGCCAGGAACTCCTCGCCGTCGCGGCGGGTGAGGTTGGCCACCGACTTCACCGAGCGCTCCTCCCACAGCAGCCGGTAGGGAAAGCTCGGGATATCGGACATGTGGATCCCGCCGGATACCACCACCCCGCCGGGACGCACGTGGGCGAGGGCAGTGGGGATCAGTTCACCCACCGGGGCGAACAGCAGGGCGGCGTCCAACACCGCGGGAGGCGCCTCGTCGCTGCCGCCGGCCCAGCTGGCGCCGAGGCGGCGGGCGAAGGCCTGGGCCGCCTCGTCGCCAGGGCGGGTGAAGGCGTAGACCCGCTGGCCGCGGGCCAGGGCCAGCTGGATGAGGATATGGGCGGCGGCACCGAAGCCGTAGATGCCCAGGCGATGGGGCGCCTCGGCGCCGGCCAGGCGCCAGGTACGATAGCCGATCAGCCCGGCGCAGAGCAGCGGCGCGGCACCCTGGGCGTCGTCGTCATGGACGGGGAAGCAGTAGCGGGCGTCGGCCGCGACGTACTCGGCGTAGCCGCCGTCGCGGGTATAGCCGGTGAAGGCGGCGCGCTCGCAGAGGTTCTCCTCACCGCGCCGGCAGGGCTCGCACTCGCCGCAGGTCCAGCCCAGCCAGGGCACGCCGACCCGCTGGCCGGGCGCCAGCCCGGTCACGCCCTCCCCCAGCGCGGTCACCTCGCCGATGATCTCGTGGCCGGGCACCAGCGGCAGACGCGGGTCGGGCAGCTCGCCGTCCACCACGTGCAGGTCGGTACGGCAGACGCCACAGGCCAGCACGCGCAGCTGGACCTCTCCGCGGCCGGGCCGCGGACGCGGGATCTCCTCCAGCACCAGGGGCTGGCCCGGCGCATGCAGACGCATGGCGCGCATGGTCTCGGTCATGGTGGCTCTCCTGTGGACGATCGCGGGCGGCTGCCCCGGATGCCGACAGGATAGCCGAAGGCTCAGGCGGCGACCTTGACCTCGTACCCGGTGTACTTGCGCAGGTTGATCACCCCGCTGTCGAGGATCAGGTACTGGCCCTTCAGGCCGAGCAGGGTACCGCCGATCTCCGGGGTCTTGTCGAGGTTGTGGGAGACTACCTTGGTGGGGTACTCGAGCACCGGGTAGTCGAGGGTCACCGGCGGCGCATCGAGCAGGCGGATGGCGTCGTGGCCGAAGCGCTCGCGCAGGTTGGCCAGGCCACTCTCCAGGCGCGCCAGCAGGCGGTCGCGCTCGGCGGGCAGGTCCATCTCGACGGTGTCGCCCTTGAGCATGGCCCGCCAGTTGGTGCGGTCGGACACCTGCTCCTTGAACAGCATCTCGACGAAGCCGGACTGCTGGCGGGTGTCCACCTCGAAGACCGGCAGGGCCTGGACGGCGCCCTGGTCGAGCCAGCGCGTCGGCACCTGGCTGCCACGGGTGATGCCCACCTTCAGGCCCGAGGCGTTGGCCAGGTAGACCACGTGGGGCTGGAAACAGTGGCGCTCGGCCCACTCCGGCTCGCGGCAGGTGCCTTCGTAGAAGTGGCAGGTCTCGGGCTTCATGATGCAGGTATCGCACTGGGCCAGCTTCTTGAAGCAGGGGTAGCAGTAGCCCTGGGCGAAGCTCTTCTTCGTCGCCCGACCGCAGTGGGTGCAGGCGATGGCGCCGGTCCAGGTGAGCGTGAGCGACCGACCGAGGCGCTCGTTGAGCACCAGGTGCTGCTCCCCGGCACGCAGGGTGTAGCGGGCGGGCTCGCCGCCCTGGCCCGGGGCGATGGCCATCTTGGTCAGGCAGCCCTGGACCTCGGCGGCCGAGGCGATCGACTCAGTCACGGCTGGCGTCCTTGGCCAGGCCGGCCAGCGCCGGGTCGACATTGGCACCGCTGCTGGCCCCGCCGCAGGTGCGCCGCTCCAGGTAGCCCACCCGCTCGCTCTCCGGCACGTGGTTCTCCACCTCGTAGCGCATCACCGCCTCGAGACAGAGCTCGGTCTGCTCGCGGGTCAGCATCCGGCCGTCGGGCCACTTGCGCAGGGCCACGGCCTGCTTGAGGCTGTCGTAGATGGCCGGGGTCATCTGCTGGATCATGCGCTCGAAGGTCATATCGCTCATGGTTCGTCTCTCGATGGTGATGGCAAGCTCAGCGCTGCCGGCGTGCTCGCCCGGAATGGTACCAGCCCAGCAGCAGGCCCACGACCAGCCCGCCCAGGTGCGCCTCGTTGGCCACGTTGCCGAAGCCCACGGCCCCGGCCATGTCGGTCATGGTGAAGACCATCCAGCCGAGCATGAAGGCCACCAGCATCTGGGGCACGAAGAAGCCGCTTCCCGGGGCTCGACGCGACATCAGCCAGACGTAGCCGAGCAGGGCGAAGTCGACGCCCGACATGCCGCCGAACAGCACGGTGCCGGCGGCATACTGGGCCAGGTTGGCGCCGATGCCGGCAGCCAGCAGGATCGTCAGCATGCGCCCGCTGCCCTGCAGCGCCTCGACCTGGCGGCCGAAGTACCAGAGCCACAGCATGTTGAAGATCAGATGCATCCAGCCGAAGTGCAGGAAGGCCGGCGACAGCAGCCGCCAGACCTGGCCGGAGGCCACCGCCTCGGTCAGGCTGCCCACGGCGAGGCTGCCGTTGACCACGCCCAGCGGCACGATGGCCAGGGCCGCGATCACCCGATCGCCCAGCACCGCCATCACGGCGAACACCAGCAGGCATAAACCCAGGGTGATCGCGGTGACCGGCGCCTGGCGCAGCGGGCCGAGCAGCGAGGCCGCACCGGCCGCCGGATGCGTCGCGGCGGGCCTCCCCTCGGGCATCAGCGGCTCGCCACGCTGCCAGCGGGCCACCAGCTGCAGCAGGGCGTCGTGCTGGGCCGGGTCGGCCAGCCACAGCATCTGCCCCTCCTCCTCCTCGGTGATCCGGTGGCCGATGCGGTGCGCCCAGAGGGCACGCCGCAGCTCACCGGTATCGGCCTCGCGGGGCAGCAGGATCACCCGGTACATGGCACCTCCCGAGCCCCGCAGGGCGTGGCAAGCGGACACAAAGAAAAAGTCCGGCGGAGGGGGCCGCCGGACAAGAGCAAGGGATCATTCAAGGGAACACCTACTCTGATGACGGACACGGCCAGGAGTTCACGGCAGCGGGAAAGTTTTTTGGTAATCTTTTGTATCAATCGAGGTCGATCTCCCAGGGCCGTGGACGGGTCTGCTCCTCGCGGGGCACACGCAGCCAGACGAAGTGGTCGGCGTCCAGGCGCCGTTCGCCGCTCCAGCGGTAGGCCACCAGGCGCCCGAACTTGACGGCGCTGTAGTCCAGGCAGGCCACGTTGGGCGCCGGCAGGGCCGGCACCCCCTCGCACCAGTAGTGGCCGATGAACAGCGGCGGCTCGTCGAGCCCGTAGTGGCTGAGCCGGGCGCGCTCCTCGTCGGTCAGCGTCCGCAGCTCCAGGTCGCCGGGCAGGTTGTCCGGCTGGAACACCACGTCACCCCAGGTCTCCGGTTCCCTGGCCCAGAAGTGGGCCCGGAAGCTGCGCCGGGTGAAACCGTCGCCGGAGTGGATCTCGGTGCCGGTGGGCAGCGGGATATGGGTGCCGCGGGTCAGGCGATCGAGGATCTCGAAGGCACGCGTGCCCGGCGCCGTGGACTCCACCAGGAACGCCTCGTCCATGCAGCCATTCGGCCGGCGGCTGAGCAAGTCGTCGATCAGCGCCTGGTCCCAGCAGGCGTGCACCACCCGCAGGCCGTCGCGCTCCAGGCAGAGCGGAATGTCGAGGAACCAGGCCAGCGCCTCCTCCCACTCCTGGGGATGGTCGCGATACTGCTCCAGGGTCTCCTTGATGATGCGGTTGTGGCGCGGGGTATGCTCGCGCAGCCACTCGCGCCCCAGGCCCGAGGGCGCCCGGTGGCAGTAGGCCAGGGCGTTGTACTCGTGGTTGCCCATGACGATATGGGCCTCGCCCTCCTCCACCATGCGCCGGGCGATCTGCACCGCCAGGCGGATGCGCGGGCCACGGTCGATCAGGTCGCCGAGGAAGATCACGCGACGCCGGGGATGGCGATAGACGCCGCCGCGCTGGTGATAGCCGAGCTTCTCCAGCAGGGCCGCCAGGGTGGCGCCACAGCCGTGCACGTCGCCGATCAGGTCGTACCCTTCGAGCTTCGCCTGCGTTATCACATCAGTCTCCCAGGCGGTTGCTCCAGCCCAGCTTGCTGCGCAGGACCTCGAAGAAGTTGTGGCCGAGCGGGTGCACCAGCTGCACGCGCTGGGGCTTGCGGCGGATCACCAGCACGTCGTCGGGCTTGGCCACCGCGCGGGTCTGGCCGTCGCAGCTGATATGGGGATAGGTCTGGTTGGTCTCGCCGATGTGGATACGGATCTCGCTGGCGGCATCGATGACGATGGGCCGGCTGGAGAGGGTATGGGGAAACATCGGCACCAGGGTCACCACGTCGAGCTTCGGGTGCATGATGGGGCCACCGCCGGAGAGCGAGTAGGCGGTGGAACCGGTGGGCGTGGCGATGATCAGCCCGTCGCTGCGCTGGCTGTAGACGAACTGGTCGTCGATGAACAGCTCGAACTCGATCATGCGCACCGCCTTGCCGGGGTGCAGCACCACCTCGTTGAGGGCATCACCACTGCCCATCAGGGTGCCGTCGCGATAGAGCTCGGCGTCGAGCAGGAAGCGCTCCTCCACCTCGTAGCACCCCTCGAGCACCTCGCCCACGCGGGCCTCGAGCTCGTCCGGCGAGATGTCGGTGAGGAACCCCAGGCGGCCACGATTCACGCCCAGCACCAGGGTGCCGCTGTGGCAGAGGGACCGGGCGGCGCCGAGCAGGCTGCCGTCGCCGCCGACCACGATCACCAGGTCGCACAGCTGGCCCAGCATGCGGCGGCTGGCCTCGGGATGGCCATGGTCGAGGAGCACCGTGGCGGTGCGATCCTCGATGATGACGTGATAGCCACGCCCGTCCAGAAAGCGAATCAGCCGCTTGAGGGTCTCGACCACCTTGGCGCTGCCCAGGCGGCCGATCAGACCGATACTGCGGAAGGACGCCTTGTCGCGCCCCGTCGGGGAACTCTGTTCGGATGGCATGCACGGGCCTCTCGCATCGCAGCGGCCCATTATGGCGACTGCCCCGCGCCCCGGCAAACCGGCTCAGGCGGCCGGGAGGGCGCGCCGCTTGAGCCACCACTCGTTGAGCCAGAGCGACCCGGCGATGATCGCCCCGCCCAGCGCCAGCCGGGCGAGGTCGGCGTCGCGGTTCCAGATCACCAGGTTGACCAGCAGGCCGGCGGGGATCAGGGCATTGTTCATGATCGCCAGGGCCCCGGCGTCGACCCGGGTGGCGCCCAGGTTCCACAGGAAGTAGCCCACCCCGGAGGCCACCAGCCCCAGCCACAGCAGCACGCCCCACTGCACCCCGGTGGTGGGCAGGGCAGTGGCGTTGCCGAGCAGGGCGAAGGCCGGCAGGGCGACGACCAGCGCCCCCAGGTAGAACCAGGCGAAGACGCTGTGGCGCGGCAGCGAGTCGGGCAGCTCCGCGGAGAGGCGCCGATAGCCCACCTGGCCCAGGGCGAAGCAGAGGTTGGCGCCCTGCACCACCAAAAAGCCGAGCAGGAAGCCGCTGTCGAGGCCATCGTAGCGGATCACCGCGGCACCCAGCACGGCCAGCGCCGCGGTGAGCAGGTAGAAGGGGGTGAAGCGGCCGAACAGGGCGTCGTCGAGCAGGGTGATGTAGAGTGGCGTGAAGATGGTGAAGAGCAGTACCTCGGGTACCGAGAGCAGCAGGAAGGACTGGTAGAAGAAGATGTACATCAGCCCCAGCTGAACCGCCCCGAGCCCCATCAGGATCAGGCGCTGGCGGCCACGCAGCAGCCCGGGCCGCAGGAAGGGCAGGAAGACCAGGGCCGCCAGGGCGACGCGCATCGCCACGGCGAAGTAGCTGTCCACCTGGCCGGCCAGGTAGACGCCGATCAGCGAGAACGAGAAGGCCCACAGCACGGTAACGCCGACGAGATAGCCCACGGTAAACTCCAGAACATGGCTTGGTTTACCGTGATTATACGCGTCGGGCGTCGCGTGCCAAGAGACGCGCGCAAGCGATCAGCGCAGCGGGCGGCGCACCCAGCGCAGGGCGTGGAGCACGCCGGGCAGCCAGCCGAGCAGCGTCAGCAGCAGGCTGAGCCCGATCCGCGAGGCGCCCCCGTGCGACAGGCCCACCGCCAGGGGCGGCATCAGGACCGCCAGCGCCACCATGGCGCCCACCGGCTCCGCTGGCGCCCGTTCCACACCAGGACGAGCCTCGTCCGCGCCCTCGCCGGGGGTGAACGCCTGCACCGCCTCATCTCCGCGGCGCGCCTCGCTGGCCTGGTGCTCCAGAAACCGCCGGTGCGCCTCATGGTCGATCTTCTGCTGGAGCTCCTCGGCGCCCTCGGCCAGTTCGTCGTGGTGGCGCTCCCAGTCCTCCCAGTCGTGGGGGGTGCCGGCGCGGGGCCGATGGTCCCCCGCTTCCCGGGCGCGCGACCAGGCCTTCTCCTCCAGGGTGGTGGGGCGCTCGCTGTCGCGCTCCCCGCTCAACCCCTTCCTGGCCAGGTACTCTCGGGCATCCATGGCTGACCTCTCTCGATGAAATGATGGCTCGATGACATGATGGCAGGATGCCACATTGGAGCTCCCATCCGACTCCGGGTTCCGAACGGACCGGCAAGGCGGCAGCGGCCGCGAAACGTTGGAAGAACACGACCTCGGAGAGACGGCTGCGTGACAGGAGTCGTCTATGCTGAACTCGAACCGGCACAAGGAGACACGCCATGCCCAACAAGGCCCCCACCACCGTTCGCGAGATCATGTCCCGTGACTGCTACCGGGTCACCGGCAAGACCTCGGTGTCCACGCTGGCCGAAGGCCTGGCCCTGCACCGCCTCCCGGGGGTTCCGGTGGTCGACGAACGCGACCACCTGATCGGCTTCATCTCCGAGCAGGACGTGCTGGGCAAGGTCCTGGAGAGCTCCTACCTCAACGAGGAGCCGCCCCTGGTGCGGGAGCTGATGCGCAACGAGGTGCTCTCGGTCCCGCCCACCAAGAGCATCACCGACCTGGCCCAGGAGATGCTGGGCAGCAAACCGAAGGTCTATCCGGTGGTCGAGCAGGAACGCCTGGTGGGCATCGTGACCCGCCGTGACGTGCTGAGTGCCGTCTTGCGCATGCGCCGCACCTGACCCGCACCCCTACCGATCACGAGGGCCCCTCCGGCTTGGCCGGAGGGGCCCTCGGCGTCTGTCCCATGGGCCCAACGGGCGCACAAAAGAAAGCCGCCTCGGGAAGCGAAGCGGCCAAGCATCGATCGAAACTGCAAGCCAGAACAACAGTGTTAGCGACTGCTATCGCGCTGTTGCCTGTGCTACTTCAGACAGTGCTGCGAGGAAAAGTTCGGGACCGGCGACAAATTTCTTGTCGGCGTCGCCGCCGGCCGCCGAGCACCACCCACAACACACTGCAAAAACAGCAAGTTGCACTGAAAACACGAAAAAGGTCCAGCCGCGGCTTGCATGGCTAAGCGATTGGTTTTACTATCGATTCCGCCCAGCGGGTGTAGCTCAATGGTAGAGCAGAAGCTTCCCAAGCTTAAGACGAGGGTTCGATTCCCTTCACCCGCTCCACGTTTCTCCCGTCATTCCATTCACTTGAAACGTGGGTTCAGACAATGGCTCTGAACCGGTTTGAGCTTCCGGTTGCCCATGGCCCTCTTCCTGCTCGTCTTCGCCGTCTGCCTGCTGATCTTCGGTGGCATGGTGGCCATCCTGCTGTTATCCGGCACGCCCCGCTACCGCACCGAACCGCGCCGGCTGCTCGAGCTCATCGAGCAGGCGCTGGAAAGCCGCGTGGACGAGACCGAGTGGAACACCATCGTCGGCTACCCGATCCGCCACGACGACACCCTGGACGACATCAGGCGCCGTGCCCTGCGGCTGATGGACGAACACGGCAATCATGGCCGTGTCGCCCGCGGCAAGCCACTGCTCGATCCTGAAGGCCAGGAGGAGCTCCGGGCCCTTCGCGACCACCTCGCCCGCCATATCCGTCTCAGAGAGCGTCAACGCAACGTGGAATGAACGGGCGCCGTCATCCGCGCTAGACTATCCGGCTCATGCCGACTGAACGGGGCCCGCCATGTCGAGTGCCATCCGCCAGATCCCCCTCGATACCGCCACCCAGCACCACGCCCACGACTACCACCAGATCGTGATCGGCCTGCGCGGGCAGGCCGAGTTCGAGATCGAGGGGCTCGGCGGCTCGATCTCGGCCCTGTCTGGCTGCATCGTGCCCGCCAACCATGTCCACTACTACGCGGGGACCGGGGAGAACCGCCAGCTGATCCTCGACCTCCCCGCCCAGGCGCCCTCCCTGACCGGCTTCCACCACGAACTGGCGCGACTCTTCGATGCCCCGCGCTTCTTCACCCTGGACGACCCGCTCAAGCGCTACCTGGACTTCCTGCTCCACGAGCTGGCCGCCTCCCCGACGCCGGCCAGCGCCAGCCAGTACGAGCGGCTGGCCGCCACCCTGCTCGGCTGCCTGCATGCCCGCCTGGCCGGCTCCCCCGATCCGGCACATCGCCGCCTGGACCTGAAGAGGCTCGACCGCTTCATCGAGGACCATCTCCCGAGCCGCCTCAGCGTCGGCGACCTGGCCCGGGAGGCCTGCCTGAGCGAGGCCCACTTCCGCCATCGCTTCCGCGAGCAGACCGGCCTCACGCCCTGGCAGTACGTGCGCCGCAAGCGCCTCGAGGCGGCACGTCGGCTGCTCGGCGAGAGCCGCCTGCCGCTCTCCGAGGTTGCCGCCCTGACCGGCTTCGCCAACCAGAGTGCGCTGTCACACGCCTGCCGCCAGGCCTTCGGCCACCCGCCGAGCCAGATCCGGCGCGCGGCCTTCCCGCCCGCCGGCCAGGTCACCCGGGCTCGCCGCTGAGACAAGGGCCGTCGCAGGCACTGCCTCCAACATCTTTCTAGACGAAAGTCTAACTCCGCGATCAACCTGCCGCCCCTTTCCGCGGAATCGACAACTATTCCCGCGGAATCGACAAGCACCCCCACCCTTCGGCTCCTAGAGTCTTGTCCATGGCCGCGCCTGTGGGCGCCACTTGCCTGCCGCGTCCGCGGCGGGCGGCCACCTGACGATACGACCAGGGAACCCTTCATGCTCGATGCCAACAACATGCTGGATGCCGCCACCTGGCAGCAGGACCTCGACACCCTCTTCGCCCGCATCAGCGACCACTACGTGGTCGACGAGGAGGACTTCGTCGCCGAACTGATCAAGGTGCTGAGCGCCGACTCACGCGACTTCCAGCGCATCGCCGGCAAGACCGCCGAGCTGGTCCGCGAGGTGCGCGAGATGGATACCGCCGTGGACTCCATCGACGAGCTGCTGCAGCAGTACAGCCTCGACACCCACGAGGGACTGATGCTGATGTGCCTCGCCGAGGCCATGCTGCGCATTCCCGACACGGCCACCGCCGATGCGCTGATCGAGGACAAGCTCGGCCCCGCCGACTGGAAGTCCCACCTCGGCCAGAGCGAGTCCTGGTTCGTCAACGCCTCCACCTGGGGCCTGCTGATGACCGGCCGGGTGATCAACCTGGACCACCCGAAGGATGGCCGGCCGGCCAGCTTCATCAACAGGCTGGTCAACCGCCTGGGGGAGCCGGTGATCCGGCGCGCCATGCGCGAAGCCATGAAGGTGATGGGCAAGCAGTTCGTGCTGGGCCGTGATATCGACGAGGCCCTCAAGCGCTCCCGGCCGCTGTTCGACAAGGGCTACACCTACTCCTACGACATGCTCGGCGAGGCGGCGCGCACCCGCAAGGACGCGGCCAAGTACTTCGACGACTATGCCCGGGCCATCGAGCGGGTGGGCAGGACCAGCAAGGCGCTCTCCGCGAAGACGCCGGCGCCCTCGGTCTCCATCAAGCTCTCGGCCCTGCACCCGCGCTACGAGTTCGGGCGGCGCGAGCAGGTGCTGCACGAGCTGGTCGACAGCGTGAAGAAGCTCGGCGCCATGGCCCGCGAGCGCGACGTGGCCCTGACCATCGATGCCGAGGAGGTCGACCGCCTGGAGATCTCCCTGGAGGTGTTCCGTGCGGTCTACGAGAGCGACATCGGCAAGGGCTGGGGCCACTTCGGGCTGGTGGTGCAGGCCTACTCCAAGCGCGCCCTGCCGGTGCTCCACTACCTCAACCGGCTGGCCGAGGCGCAAGGCGACGAGATCCCGCTGCGCCTGGTCAAGGGCGCCTACTGGGACAGCGAGATCAAGGAGTCCCAGCAGCTCGGCGTCGACGGCTATCCGGTCTACACCCGCAAGGCCAGCACCGACGTGGCCTACCTGGTGTGCGCGCGCTTCCTGCTCTCGGATGCCACCCGCGGTCGCATCTTCCCGCAGTTCGCCACCCACAACGCCCATACCATCAGCACCATCCTGGAGCTGGCCAACGACGCCTCCCGCCCGTTCGAGTTCCAGCGCCTGCACGGCATGGGCGAGGCGCTCTACGATGCGGCCCTGACCCGGGCCCCGCAGGGCACCTACTGCCGCATCTACGCGCCCGTGGGCGCCCACAAGGACCTGCTTCCCTACCTGGTCCGCCGGCTGCTCGAGAACGGCGCCAACTCGTCGTTTGTGCACCAGCTGGTGGACCCCGACGTGCCGGTGGAGTCGCTCTGCGTGCACCCGGCCGAGACGCTCAGGGAGTATCGGACCTACGCCAACCCGCGCATCCCGCTGCCCCGCGACATCTTCGGCCCCGGCCGACCGAACTCCCGCGGCGTGAACCTCAACGTGCGCAGCCAGTACCAGCCGCTGATGGAGGCGATGGCCGCCACCATGGAGAAGGAGCACCGGGTGGGTCCGCTGCTGGCCTTCGAGGTGGCCGACGACCCGACCAGCCAGCATGAGGTCGCCAGCCCCTATGACCGCCGCCGGAAGGTGGGCACGGTGCAGTGGACCAGCGCCGAGCAGGCCGCCCGCGCAGTGGATGCCGCCTGGGCCGCCTTCCCGCGCTGGGAGGGCACGCCGGTGGCCGAACGCGCCGCCATCGTCCGCCGCCTGGGCGACCTGATGGAAACCCACATGGCGGAGCTGATGACGCTCTGCTCCCGGGAGGGCGGCAAGCTGCTCACCGACGGCGTCGACGAGATCAAGGAGGCGGTGGACTTCTGTCGCTACTACGCCATGAAGGCCGAGGAGCTGTTCGGCAAACCGATGCCCCTGCCCGGCCCCACCGGCGAATCCAACCAGCTGATGCTCGCCGGCAAGGGCGTCTTTGCGGCGATCAGCCCCTGGAACTTCCCGGTGGCGATCTTCTGCGGCCAGGTGGTGGCCGCCGCCGTCGCCGGCAACACCGTGCTGGCCAAGCCCGCCGAGCAGACCTCCATCGTGGCCCACCGGGTGATCGAGCTGCTCCATGAGGCCGGCATGCCCAGGGACGTGGTCCAGCTGCTGCCCGGCGATGGGCCCACCGTGGGCAGCGTGCTGACCAGCGATCCGCGCATCACCGGCGTGGTCTTCACCGGCGGCACCGACACGGCGCAGATCATCAACCGCGCCCTGGCCGCCCGCGAGGGAGCCGCCCTGCCGACGCTGATCGCCGAGACCGGCGGCATGAACGCCATGATCGTCGACTCCACCGCCCTGCCGGAGCAGGTGGTCGCCGATGTCATCCAGTCCGCCTTCCAGAGTGCCGGCCAGCGCTGCTCGGCGCTGCGGGTGCTCTACCTCCAGGAGGACGTGGCCGACCGGGTCATCGAGATCCTCGACGGCGCCATGAACGAGCTGCGCGTGGCCGACCCCCGCGACCTGGGCACCGACGTCGGCCCGGTGATCGACGAGGACGCCCGCCGCGGGCTCTCCGCGCACATCGAGAAGCTCAAGGCCGAGGGTCGCCTGGTGGCCGAGACCCGCCTGGACCCGGCCCTGACCGGCGACGGCACCTTCATCGCCCCGGTGGCCTTCGAGATCGACGGCATCGAGGCGCTGGAACGGGAGCAGTTCGGCCCGATCCTGCACATCGTGCGCTACCGGGCCAGCGAGATCGACCGGGTGATCGAGTCGATCAACGGCCGGGGCTATGGCCTGACCTTTGGCGTGCATAGCCGCAACGAATCCTTCGCCGATGAAATAGCGCAGAAGATTCGCGTTGGCAACGTGTACGTCAACCGCAATATCATCGGCGCCGTCGTGGGCGTACAGCCCTTCGGCGGCCAGGGCCTCTCCGGAACCGGACCCAAGGCCGGCGGACCGCACTACCTGCTGCGCTTCGCCACGGAAAAGACGGTGACCGTCAATACCGCCGCACTGGGCGGCAACGCGTCACTGCTTGCGCTGGGAGACGAGTGAGCCCCGCTCGTCTGTAACGACAATAAACTGAAGGAACCCCCTCATGGTTCAGAACAACATGGCCATCGGCTTCACCTTCGTGGTGTACCTGGCACTGATGCTCGGCATCGGCATCGTCGCCTACAAGCGCACCACCAACCTCTCCGACTACATCCTCGGCGGCCGCTCGCTCGGCCCCTGGACCTCGGCGATCTCCGCCGGCGCCTCCGACATGTCCGGCTGGCTGCTGCTCGGCCTGCCCGGCGCGGCCTACGTCAGCGGCATCTCGGCCAGCTGGATCGCCGTGGGCCTGCTGGTCGGCACCTGGCTGAACTGGCTGGTCGTGGCGCGCCGCCTGCGCCTCTACAGCTTCAAGGTCAGTGACGCCCTGACCCTGCCGGAGTACTTCGCCAACCGCTTCCAGGACAAGTCGCATCTGCTGCGGGTGATCTCGGCGATCTTCATCCTGATGTTCTTCCTCTTCTACACCAGCTCGGGCCTCGTGGCCGGCGGACGGCTGTTCGAGACCGTGTTCGGCTTCGACTACCGCATCGCCGTCACCATCGGCACCCTGACCATCATCATGTATACCTTCATCGGCGGCTTCCTCGCGGTCTCCTGGACCGACCTGATCCAGGGCCTGATGATGGCGGCGGCCCTGGCCATCGTGCCGATCATCGCCTTCAGCGACCTGGGCGGCGCGAGCGGCGCCGGCGCGGCGCTCGCCGCCGAGAGCGACTACATGCTCGCCTGGTTCCGGGATGCCTCCACCGGAGAGGCGCTGTCGGTCATCGGCATCGTCAGCTCCCTGGCCTGGGGCCTGGGCTACTTCGGGCAGCCGCACATCCTGGCGCGCTTCGCCGCCATCCGCAGCGACCGCGACATCCCCGCCGCCCGCCGCATCGCGGTGAGCTGGACCGCCATCGCCCTGATCAGCTCGGTCGCCGTGGGCCTGCTCGGCGTGGGCTTCGTGCAGCGCGACCTGGCCGACGGCGAGACCGTGTTCATGGTGATGGTCAACCTGATCTTCCACCCGGTGATCGCCGGCATCCTGCTGGCCGCCATCCTGGCCGCCATCATGTCCACCGCCGACTCCCAGCTGCTGGTCTCCTCCTCGGCGCTGACCGACGACTTCTACAAGGCGATCTTCCGCAAGGACGCCAGCCAGACCGAGCTGGTATGGGTGGGCCGCTTCGCGGTGATCGGCATCGCCGTCCTGGCCTACCTGCTGGCGCTCAACCCCGACGCCACGGTGCTCGACCTCGTCGCCTACGCCTGGGCCGGCTTCGGTGCCGCCTTCGGCCCGGCGCTGATCATGTCGCTCTACTGGCGCCGCATGAACAAGTGGGGCGCCCTGGCCGGCATCGTGGTGGGCGGCATCACCGTGGTGGTATGGGCCGAGCTCTCCGGCGGGCTGTTCGATCTCTACGAGATCGTGCCGGGGGTGATCTTCGCCTACATCGCCATCGTGGTGGCGAGCCTGGCCACCGAGGAGCCGACGGACGCCATCACCGCCGACTTCGACACCTTCGACCAGGCCTGACCGACCGGACGGGGCACCGTCCCGCCCCATCGCGCTGACGCAGGAAGCCGCCCCTCGGGGCGGCTTCCTGCATGTCGGCCTCGGCATACGCGGGGCGTCATGTCATCGCGGCGCGCACCAGCAGCACCAGGGTGAACAGCACCAGCGCCGCCAGGCTCCAGGGGGGCGAGGTGGCCCGGCGCTGCCAGTGGCGCCGCGGCACCAGCCCCAGCGGGCGCATGAAGGCCGCGCCCAGCGACCAGGCGCCCAGCAGGATCACCGGCAGGCGCAGCGGCATCGCCAGGCCACTGACCAGCTGCGGCTGCAGCAGCAGCCAGACCGCCAGGCCGGCGGCGACCAGCAGGGGAACGGCCTCGCGCCACGCCGGGTGCCGGAGGGACATCTCGCGTCTCATCTGCGCTCTCCTTGTCAGGTCTCTTCAGTCAAGACGATTCCCGCCGTTCTCGCGAGCCCCGACGCTGCGCCGCGTCAAGTGTTGTACAAGCCCGATGCCCGACAACGGGGCCGAACGCCCCCAAAGGGCCCGCGCCTGCCCATGGCCGCGAGTCATGGGCGGCTATGGGCGCCATCGAAAAACTTTACAGGACTTTTGCAAACATCGTTTCTATAGTCATACTTGTACAGGAATGCAGGACCTCAGGCACGACGCTGCCGCCCAGAACGACGACCAAGCTCGACGAGAGGAACGACCCGATGAAAAGAACCAATCTCCTGACCGTCACCGCCATCGCCGCCGGCTGTGCCATGGCCAGCCAGATGGCCCTGGCCTACAGCGCCGGGGATATCTTCGTTCGCGGCGGCATCGCCCAGACCGACGTCAAGTCCAACAATGGCGACCTGACGGCCGACAACCTGCGCCTGGATGTCTCCGACGAGCGGGGCCTCTACTACGGCGTAGGGTACCTCCTGACCGACAGGCTGGGCATCGAGCTCAGCGGCCAGGAGAAGGTCGAACATGACCTCACCCTCGCTGGAGGCCCCATCGGCAGCGTCGATCGGATGCCGATCAACCTGATGGTCAACTACTACCCCATGGGCGGCATGGATTCCCGGGTCCAGCCCTACGTGGGCGCCGGCCTCAACTACACCCGCTTCTCCGGCGAGGAGCTCGAGGGACTGGACGTCCGCCGCAGCTATGGAGCCATCGGCCAGCTGGGCGTGGACCTGGCCGTGGCCCAGGGCCTGATGCTCAACGGCTTCGTCAGCTACGCCGACGTCTCCGCCGACGTGCGCCTGGGCGGTACCGACATCGGCGAGGCCAAGATTGACCCCATGACCATCGGCGGCGGCATCACCTACCGCTTCTGATCACTCCCGCCTATCCTGGCGCCGGGCTCCTGCCCGGCGCCTTCGTGTCCGCTCCCTCCCCTGCGCGCCCGCGGAAAAGAACTTTCACAATTGTTGACCACTCGTGACGAGACATTTGGAAACAGTGTTTCGTATAATACCTTGGTCACAGGATGCCGGACGCTCCGGCAACGCGACTTCGCGTGAAGCAACAGGGAGGATCCCCATATGCGCACCACTCGACTGATCACCGCGGCCGCCATCGCCGCCAGCTGCGCCTTCGCAAGCCAGGCCGCCCTGGCCTACAGCGCCGGCGACACCTTCGTGCGTGGCGGCTTCGCCAAGTCCGATACCCGCTCCGACAACGGCGTGCTCGACGGCGTCAGCAGCGGCGAGACCGGCTTCACCCTCGGCGCCGGCTACCTGTTCCACGACAAGGTCGGCGTGGAGCTCAACGGCTCCGAGAAGATCGAGCATGAGTTCTCTGCGGGTGCTCTGGGCGGCACCATCGACCGGATGCCGGTCAACCTGCTGGTCAACTACTACCCCATGGGCGGCCTGGACTCCCGCGTGCAGCCCTACGTGGGCGCCGGCCTCAACTACACCCGCTTCTCCGGCGAGCCGGAAGGCGTGGACGCCCGTCGCAGCTACGGCGCCGTGGGCCAGGTGGGCGTGGACCTCGCCATCACCGACAACCTGATGCTCAACGGCTTCGCCAACTACGCCGACGTCGACTCGCGTATCTCCGTCGGCGGCGAGCGCATCGGCACCGCCAAGATCGACCCGATGACCATCGGCGGTGGCGTGACCCTGCGCTTCTGATCCGCGCAGCGCAACGTCTGCGGTAATCCGCCGTCACGAAGGACGCCGCCGGGCCCAGCCCGGCGGCGTCCTTTTTTGTCTCCTTCTTGTATCGCTATTTCCGGGCTCCCGCCCTTGTGCGTTGCAACATCACTTGACCGACGTCAAGAAAGTTCCCGGGCAGCTTGATTAAACTTCCCGTCACCCTGGCAGGCCAGGGACTGGCTAGACCACAACGCTGAACCCGGAACCTCAAGGAGCCGCCCCATGCGCAAGCACCTCCCCACCCTGCTGGCCGCCGGCCTGGCCGCCGCCGCCTTTACCACCAGCACCCAGGCCCTGGCCTACGGCGCCGGCGACTTCTTTACCCGCCTGGGCGTGGCCAAGGTGGCCCCCAAGAGTGATAACGGCAATCTGGACCTCAGCCCGCTGCTGGGTGATGGCGTCATCGTAGGTACCAATGTCGACGACGATACCCGCTTCGCCTTTACCCTGGGCTATCGCTTCCACGACAAGATCGGCGTCGAGCTGCTGGCCGCCGAGCAGTTCAAGCACAGTTTCACCCTGGGTGACGGTGCAGCGTCTGGCTCCACCAAGCATCTGCCGCCGACCCTGACCGTGCAGTACTACCCGCTGGGCGGCACCGCGGCCAGCGTGCAGCCCTACGTCGGCGTGGGCGTCAACTACACCCGCTTCTCTGATGAAGAAGTCTCGCTGGCTAACGGCACGGCCCTGAACCTGGAGCTGGATGACTCCTGGGGCGCCGCCGGCCAGGTGGGCGTCGACCTGCTGATCAACGACAACTGGGCGCTCAACGCCGCCGCCTGGTATCTCGATATCGACACCGATGCCAAGGTTGAAGGTGTCGGCGTCGGCAAGGTCGAGATCGACCCCTGGGTGGTGATGGGCGGTATCAGCTACCGCTTCTGATCCCCCCTTCGCGCCACGACGAGGCCCGCCACCGGCGGGCCTCGTTGCGTTGGCAGGCGCAAAGGCGGTACCGGCATGTGGGCCGCCCGCCCCATCCTCTGGCCCTAGGCACCGTCCACACAGCGTGAAATGCTGCGGCCTCTCGATACGCGCTAGTATCAGTACTACATTTTTCATGAAAGGGGGCTCGACATGTCGAGCGCTACCCGCCGGATCGCCGCAACGGGATCATGCCACCAGACGCCCTCCTCCCTGGCCGGCCTGCCCCATCGGCCGGCCCCTTCGATGCCTCTACCCTGCTTCCCCCTGCACGAGCCGACGTGACCCGGCTCGACTGCTACGCTTTTCATCGACGCCTTTAAACTGAGCAAGAACCCGGCCAATCCGGCAGCACCGAAGGCATCCCATCCCACAACGCCCTGAACCAGGGACGAGCGACAGGAGGCAAGCATCGAGCAGTAACCCCTGGCGTGACAGGCGGCAGCGCCCCGTTGCGCATGACGAAAGCGAAGTGACAACAATAAACGCGCGCCGCTACCGGACTCCCAACGGTAGATGCGTTATCCGGCCGGAGCCCGCTCCGGCCCAATGAACTGGAGGTATTTCATGGCTACTGGAGTCTGGATAAGCCTGTTTGGCTACTTTGCGCTGATGATCGCCATCGGCGTCTATGCCATGCGCAAGTCCACGTCCTCGTCCGAGGACTACATGCTGGGTGGCCGCGCCCTCAGCCCCCAGGTGGCGGCCCTGTCGGCCGGGGCCTCGGACATGAGCGGCTGGCTGCTGCTGGGCCTGCCCGGGGCGCTGTTCGTTTCCGGCCTGGGCTCGGCCTGGATCGGTATCGGCCTGCTCGTGGGCGCGTTCTTCAACTGGACCCTGGTCGCACCTCGCCTCCGTGAACAGACGGTTCACTACGGCAACGCCATCACCATCCCGGAGTTCCTGGCCAACCGCTTCCCGACCCGGGCGCTCTCCCTGCGCACGGTATCGGCCGTGGTGATCGTCATCTTCTTCGCGGTCTACACGGCCTCCGGTCTGGTGGCCGGCGGCAAGCTGTTCGAGAGCGCGTTCTCGGGCATCTACAACTTCGGTGGCATGAGCGACTATGCCATGGGCGTGGTGATCACCCTGGGCGTGGTGCTGATCTATACCGTCGTCGGCGGCTTCCTGGCCGTGAGCCTGACGGACTTCGTGCAGGGCTGCATCATGATGCTGGCGCTGGTGATCATGCCGGCGGTGGTGCTCTTCGGTGAAGGCGGCGGCGGCTTCGCCCAGGCGTCCGAGACCCTGAATAGCGTTGATACCACGCTGCTGTCATGGACGGCGGGACTGACCTTCGTCGGCTGGCTCTCGGCGGTCACCTGGGGGCTGGGATATTTCGGGCAGCCACACATCATCGTGCGCTTCATGGCCATCCGCTCCCTCAAGGATGTGCCCGTTGCCCGCAACATCGGCATGAGCTGGATGGCGATCTCCCTGATCGGCGCGATCTCCCTGGGGATATTCGGCCGCGCCTATGCGGTGCGCAACGGCCTGGATGTCCAGGACCCGGAGACCATCTTCATCATCCTGGCGAACCTGCTGTTCCACCCGCTGGTCACGGGCTTCCTCTATGCGGCCCTGCTGGCCGCGATCATGAGCACCATCTCCAGTCAGCTGCTGGTGTCGTCCTCCTCCCTCACCGAGGACTTCTATCGCCTGTTCCTGCGCAAGGAGGCCAGCGATAAGGAGACCGTGGCGGTTGGCCGGGTCTGCGTGGTGCTCGTCGGCCTGGTGGCCGCCGTCATCGCCTCCGACGAGAACTCCCAGGTGCTGGGACTGGTCAGTAACGCCTGGGCCGGCTTCGGTGCGGCGTTCGGCCCGCTGATCATCCTGTCGCTGATGTGGCCGCGCACCAACGGGGCCGGCGCGATTGCCGGCATGGTGGTGGGTGCCGCCACCGTCATGATCTGGATCTCGCTGGGCTGGAACGGCTCCTTCATGGGCGGACCCGGCGTCTACGAGATCATTCCCGGCTTCATCGCGGCCATGATCGCCATCGTGGTGGTGAGCAGAGCCACCGCCGATGCCGGCGAATACCAGCACATCACTCGCTAACAGAGCGCGCAACACGCCATCAACGTGATGAAAGGGGTCCTGCGGGAGCCCTTTCCGGCGTCGCCTCGACGCGGCGTGTCGGAACCCCAGGGAGTTCGAGCATGAACAAAGCAGACCTTCACCCCCATGACGCCATCAGCGAATCCCGTGCGCGCATCCGCGCCCGCTATGCGGCCGACGAGGCCAAGGTGCTGGATGAACTCGTCGGACAGCTCCGGCTGTCGGAGGAAGAGCGCCGCCGGGTCGCCGACGCCGGTGCGAAATACGTCGAACGGGTGCGCAAGGAAAAGAAGCCGTCGATGATGGAGTCGTTCCTGGCCGAGTACGGGCTCTCCACCGCCGAGGGCGTGGGTCTCATGTGCCTGGCCGAGGCGCTCCTGCGCGTGCCCGACGCGGAGACCATCGACGACCTGATCCACGACAAGATCGAGCCCTCCGACTGGGGCGCCCACCTGGGCAAGTCCTCGTCGTCCATGGTCAACGCCTCCACCTGGGCCCTGCTGCTGACCGGCAAGGTGCTGGACGAGGATCCCAAGGGCCCGGTGCGGGCCCTGCGCGGCCTGGTGCGCCGCATGGGCGAGCCGGTGGTGCGCACCGCGGTGGGCCAGTCCATGAAGATCCTCGGCCGCCAGTTCGTGCTCGGCCAGACCATCGAGGAGGGCATGAAGAATGCACGCGAGCTCGAGAAGCAGGGCTACACCTACTCCTACGACATGCTGGGCGAGGCGGCCCGCACCGACGCCGACGCCCGTCGCTACCACGCGGCCTATGCCAAGGCGATCACCGCCATCGCCAAGCAGGCCAAGGGCGACGTGCGCGGCAGCCCCGGCATCTCGGTGAAGCTCTCGGCGCTGCATCCGCGCTATGAATACACCCACCGCGACACGGTGATGGCCGAGCTCCTGCCACGCGCGCAGGAACTGGTGCGGCAGGCGGCCAAGGCCAATATCGGCTTCAATATCGACGCCGAGGAGCAGGACCGGCTGGACCTCTCCCTGGATGTGATCGAGGCGCTGATGGCCGACCCCAGCCTCGAGGACTGGGACGGCTTCGGGGTCGTGGTGCAGGCCTACGGGCGTCGCGCCGGGCCGGTGATCGAGGCGCTCTACGACCTCGCCGAGCGGCACGACCGCCGGATCATGGTGCGGCTGGTCAAGGGGGCCTACTGGGATACGGAGATCAAGCTCTCCCAGGAGATGGGGGTCGAGACCTTCCCGGTGTTCACCCGCAAGATCAACACCGACGTCAGCTACATGGCCTGCGCCCAGATGCTGCTCGACCGGCGCGACCGCATCTACCCGCAGTTCGCGACCCACAACGCCCACACCTGTGCCGCGGTGGTCGCCATGGCGGGCGACGACAAGGACAGCTACGAGTTCCAGCGCCTGCACGGCATGGGCGAGTCGCTGCACCAGATCGTCAAGGATGCCGAAGGCACCCACTGCCGCATCTACGCCCCGGTGGGCGCCCACCGCGACCTGCTGGCCTACCTGGTACGCCGCCTGCTGGAGAACGGGGCCAACTCCTCCTTCGTGAACCAGGTGGTGGACGCCTCGATTCCCCCGAGCGAGGTCTCGAAGGACCCGGTGGCCGGGATGCAGCAGCTGGGCGAGGCCATCTCGAGCCCGCTGATCCGCCAGCCCGGCGAGCTGTTCGCCCCCGAGCGCCGAAACTCCAGGGGCTACCGGATCAACGAGCCGGCCTCGATCCTGCCGCTGCTCGAGGCGCGGGAGGGCTTCGCCGACACCACCTGGACCGCCGGCCCGATGCTGGCGGGCAGCCCGGCTCCCCGTGGCGAGGCCCGCGATGTCGTCTCCCCCGCCGACACCTCCCGGGTGGTCGGCCAGGTGCATGAGGCGACGCCGGAGGAGGTCGCGACCGCCCTCGACGCCGCAGAGGAGGGCTTCCGCGACTGGTCGGCGCGGCCGGCGGCGGAGCGGGCCGAGGTGCTGCGCCGCACCGCCGATCTCTACGAGGAGCACATCGCCGAGCTGACCGTGATCACCACCCGCGAGGCGGGCAAGATGATGTTCGACGGCATCGCCGAGGTGCGCGAGGCGGTGGACTTCCTGCGCTACTACGCCAACGAGGGCGAACGGCTGGAGGCGGAGGAGCCCGGCAGCGCCCGCGGCATCTTCGTCTGCATCAGCCCGTGGAACTTCCCGCTGGCCATCTTCACCGGCCAGATCGCCGCCGCCCTGGCGGCCGGCAACGCGGTGCTCGCCAAGCCCGCCGAGCAGACGCCGCTGATCGCCGCCCGCGCCATCGAGCTGATGCGCGAGGCCGGACTGCCCGAGGCGGCCCTGCAGCTGCTGCCCGGCGACGGGCCGACGGTGGGCGGGCCACTGACCAGCGATCCGCGCATCGCCGGGGTCTGCTTCACCGGCTCGACCCCGGTGGCGCAGATCATCCACCAGGCCCTGGCGCAGAATGCCGGCCCCGACGCGGTGCTGATCGCCGAGACCGGCGGCCTGAATGCGATGATCGTCGACTCCACGGCGCTGACCGAGCAGGCGGTGCGCGACATCCTGATCTCCTCCTTCCAGTCGGCCGGCCAGCGCTGTTCGGCGCTCAGGATGCTCTACGTCCAGGAGGAGGCGCGGGACCGCCTGCTCGACATGCTCGACGGCGCCATGGACGCGCTCAGCATCGGCGACCCGTGGAACACCGACACCGACGTCTCGCCGGTGATCGACGCCGAGGCCCAGACCGAGATCGGCGACTATGTGACGGCCCGGCAGAAGGCCGGCAAGGTGATCAAGACGCTGCCGGTGCCGGATGTCGGCACCTTCGTCACCCCGGCGGTGGTCGAGGTCGGGGGCATCGAGGACCTCGAGCGCGAGATCTTCGGCCCGGTCCTGCACGTGGCCACCTTCAAGGCGCGGGACATCGACAGGGTGGTCGACGCGATCAACGACCGGGGATACGGCCTGACCTTCGGCCTGCACACCCGGATCGACGACCGCGTGCAGCAGATCGTCGAGCGGCTCCATGTGGGCAACATCTACGTCAACCGCAACCAGATCGGCGCCATCGTCGGCTCCCAGCCCTTCGGCGGCGAGGGGCTCTCGGGCACCGGGCCCAAGGCCGGCGGGCCGCTCTATGTCACCCGCTTCCGCCGCACCGCCGATGCCGAGCAGCACGAGGCGCCGACGGGGAAGACCGTGCCCCTGGGCGATCTCCAGGCGGCCCTGGACGGCCTGGACGCGCGCAACTGGGCGGCGCGACCCGACCGGGTGGAGGTGCTGCGCAAGGCGCTGTCGGGGAAGCGTGGCGTGATTCGCAAAGCGCTGGCCGAGGCCGCGGCCCTGGACATGACGCCCCAGACGCTGCCGGGGCCCACCGGGGAGAGCAACCGCCTGGCGATGTATCCCAAGGGACCGGTGCTCTGCCTGGGGCCGACCCTGGAGATCGCCATCGCCCAGGCGGTGCAGGCCCTCGGCGCGGGCTGCGCGGCGGTGCTGGTCGTCCCGGGCGCTGCCCAGGCCGTGCAGCCGCTGGTCGAGGCCGGGGCCCCCGCCGCCGCCCTCGACGGCAGCCTCGAGGCCGAGACGCTGACCCGGGTCGAGGGCATCGCGGCCGTGGCTGCCGCGGGGGCCAGCGACTGGACCCGGGAGCTGCGCGTCGCGCTGGCCGGTCGCGAGGGCGCCATCGTGCCGCTCGAGACCCAGACCATCGCGCCCGAGCGCTACGTGGTGGAGCGCCACCTGTGCATCGACACCACCGCCGCCGGTGGCAACGCCAGCCTGCTGGCGACCGCCGAGTAGTCGACCCGGCCGGCCCGACAGGGCCGGCCCACCCCGCCGCTCACGTCCCGCTCAGTTTTCGGTGACCAGCCGGTCGACCGCCTCGACCGCCCGCTTCATCATCAGCCGTTCGCTGGCGCGCGCGCCCGACTGAGCCATCCAGGCCTCCACCGCGGGGGCCACCTCGCACTTCGCCGGCATCGGCGCCTGCACCTCCACCAGCGCTTCCAGACGCACGATGAACACGAAGCGCAGCCACTGGGGCAGCGACATGGTATCGGCGCAGAACGGTGCCACGCTGTCGAAGGCGGCGGGCTCGGGGCGCTCCATGCGCCACTGCCCGGTGGCACGCATGGTCGCCTCCAGCTCGCGCAGGGCGACCGCCAGCTCCTGGTGAACGCTCATTTCGGGTACCTCGGTGACATGTAGGGCCATTATCCCCGTTCGCCCGGGACCCGGCCACCCCGCACGCCCTGTCCACCGCCCGGGGGCCCCCTCCCGGGCGTCTTGTGCACAGTTCACAGTTTTCCTGAACGGGGCTGTGGATAATCTCTGGAAAGTCGCCTGCCGGCCAGGCATGACGGGGCCTTCGGCCCATCGATCATTTCCTGACCAGCGGCGTGGATCCCTGCGGACTCCTCCGCTGCTGACAGCGCTTGACCACCGCGGTAGAGTGCACGCTTCGAAAACGGGAGACGCCATGCAACCGATCCACAGCCTTCACGACTTCTTCGTTCGCAGCGGCGCCGAGGTGTGGCTCTACCACCTGGGACGACGCGTCGAACCTTGCAGCCTGGAGACCCTGGCGGCCTTCGAGCGTGGCGAGGCGCCCTGGCCGGCCCCCTGGCAGGGCCAGGCGCGCCTGGGCCTGGTGTTTCGCCTCGGCGACGTCCGCGATCCGCTGATCTGGTTCCTGGCGCTGCCGCTGGACGAGCAGGGCCAGCTGGTGGCGGCGCCCCGCGACGCCTTTGTCCAGCGACTGCTGGAGACCCTGGGGCGCAGCGTGGCCAGCGTCGGGCGCGAGGGAGGCGAGGCGGTGGAGAACCTGATGAAGGACAACCCGCTGGCCTTCACCCCCACCCTGCCCTTCCAGGCCGTGCTGCATGCCCGTGCCAGCCTTGACCTGGGCCAGCCGGCCAGCCAGCACCTGGAGCCGGTGGAGGCCTACCTGAGCGGCCAGCAGGCCATCGACTGGCAGGCCCTCGGCCTGCAGGGGCTGGCCGACTTCGTCGTGCGCATGGATGCCGAGCAGCGCCGCCAGCTGGCCGCTCGCCTGCCCGCGCTGCCTGGCGAAGTGCTCACCTCGCTGTGCTACTGTCTGGAGCATGTGGCCATCGATGACGCCCTGGCCCGCGCCCTGCGGGCGCGGGGCGAGGCAGACGCCGCGGCGGGAGACGTGGAGGCGTTCTGTGCCTGCGTGCGCGCCATGGGTGGCGCGGAGGCGGCAGCGGCCGGTGCCTGGTTCGACGCCCTGCTCGCCGACCCGGACGCCTGCGGCCCCGACCTGCTGGCGGCCATGGCGGGACGCGGCTGGCATCATCTGGAGGACGCCCGGCGCCTGCCGCGCTTCCTCACCCGCCTCGCGGAGTGCCGCAACGCCGACTTCATGAGCGTGGCCCGCGACCTGGCGCTGGTCCCGAGGCTGCGCCTGCCGGTGCTGATGGCGCTGCGCGAGGCGGCCCCGGACTCGGCCATCGGCCAGCGCCTGGCGGAACTGACACGGCAAACGGGGACACCGGAAGGATGACCATGAAAGAGCTGCCCTATACCCCCAAGGCGGTGATCGGCCGCCGCGAGATGATCGTGCTGCCGGAGATGCACCTCACGCTGTGTGCCAAGGCAGATACCGGCGCCCGCACCTCGGCGCTGCACGCCGAGGACATCGAGTCCTTCGAGGAGGACGGCCAGCTGTGGGTCAGCTTCACCACTCGCAGCGGGGGGCCGGACACCCCGCCCCATGTCTTCCGCATGCACCTGCATGACCGGCGCAAGGTGCGCAGCTCCAACGGGCAGGAGGAGTGGCGCTACGTGATCCGTACCCTGCTGCGCCTCGGTGACCTGGAGTACCCGGTCGAGCTCACGCTGACCGACCGCCGCGACATGCGCCACCCGATGCTGCTCGGCCGCCGCGCCCTGCGCCGCCTGCTGGTGGCCCCCGGCGCCGCCTTCCTGCACGGCGAACCCTGACCTCCACCGGCCATCCGGAGCCTTCCGATGCATATCGCGCTGCTGTCCCGCAACCGCAACCTCTACTCCACCCGCCGGCTGGTGGAGGCCGCCGAACAGCGCGGCCATACCGCCCGCGTGATCGACACCCTGCGCTGCTACATGAGCATCGCGGCCCATCATCCCTCCATCCACCTCAAGGGCGAGGAGCTCGAGCCCTTCGACGCGGTCATCCCGCGCATCGGCGCCTCGGTGACCTTCTACGGCTGCGCCGTGCTGCGCCAGTTCGAGATGATGGGCACCTACGTGCTCAACGACTCCGTGGCCATCACCCGCTCCCGGGACAAGCTGCGCTCCCTGCAGCTGCTCTCGCGCAAGGGCCTGGGGCTGCCGATCACCGGTTTCGCCCACTCCCCCGACGACATCCCAGACCTGATCACCATGGTCAAGGGCGCCCCGCTGGTCATCAAGCTGCTGGAGGGCACCCAGGGCATCGGCGTCGTGCTCGCCGAGACCAACCAGGCCGCCGAGTCGGTGATCCAGGCCTTCATGGGCATGAAGGCCAACATCATGGTGCAGGAGTACATCAAGGAGGCCCGCGGGGCCGATATCCGCTGCTTCGTGATCGGCGACAAGGTGGTGGCCTCCATGAAGCGCCAGGCCGCCGAGGGGGAGTTCCGCTCCAACCTGCACCGCGGCGGCACCGCCAGCGTCATCCGCATCACCCCCGAGGAGCGCTCCACGGCCATCCGTGCCGCCAAGGCGATGGGCCTGCGGGTGGCCGGCGTCGACCTGCTGCGCTCCAATCACGGGCCGGTGATCATGGAGGTCAACTCCTCGCCCGGGCTGCAGGGCATCGAGACGGCCACCGGCAAGGACATCGCCGGCCTGATCGTCGAGCATATCGAGAAGCACGCCGCTCCGAGCCGCAAGGCACCGCCTAAGCCCAAGGGGTAATTGCCAGGACGACCCGGGCCAGGCCCAATGGGGAGGAAATTTATTCCTCCCCGGGGGTAGCAAAACAGTGTTTCCCCCGCCACAATCTGCGTCACCGGAGGAGGTGACCGCTCATGTTTCTCGACAATCGCCAGGTGGCGATGGACAGCGTCCTGGAGGCGCTGGCCGACAGCATCGACTATTTCCAGGACAACCTGGAGCGCTTGCGCCCGTCCCTGCGCGACACCCTGAAGCCCCACTACGAGGCCCGGGACCGGTCGATGCACGAGCTGCAGGAGCTGGCCCGCCAGCATCTCAACATGCTGCCGCGCGACGCGGATGTGGAGCGCGATGACTACATGTGGCTGTGGAGCCGGCTGAAGAGCTTCGTCGGCAACGAGAGCCAGGTGGTGATCGGCGAGCTGCTCGAGCAGGAGCGCGTGCTGATGCAGGCGCTCTCCACCCTCTACACCCATCCCCTGCCCGAACCCATCGAGCCGGTCATCGAGGCGTGCTGGAAGGGCTGCCGCGGCCTGATCCGTGAGCTCTACGCCCTGCAGAAGCAGCGCCAGCGCCGCTGAGCCCTGCCCTCCCGCTCACCCGTCCCCGATTTCGGCCGTCCGCGGCTCGGGCGCCGGCGGTTCCCAGGTCCGCGGCGTGATCTCCAGCGGCTCCAGCGGGCCGAGGAAGTGGGGGGAGCGCCCCCACAGGTAGAGATCACCCAGGGTGGCCACCCGCGCCACCCACTCCCGGACCTGCAGTCGCCAGACCCCCGCCACCCGCTGGGCGGGCACCGCACAGCCGCTGGCCTCTACCCCCAGGGCATCGGCGATGAACAGCGCCCGCGGCAGGTGCCACGCCTGGGTGATCAGCAGCGCCCGCTCCACCCCGAACACCTCCCGGGCCCGGGCCAGGGTGTCGAAGGTGCTGAAGCCGGCGTAGTCGAGGGTCATGTCGTCGTCGGACACCGCGCGCCCCCGCAGGTCCCGCCACATGGTGATGGGCTCGTTGTAGAACCGGGTGCGATTGTCGCCGGAGAGCAGCAGGTGGTCGACGCGACCCAGGCGGACGAGGCGCGCCGAGGCGCTCATGCGGGCCTCGAAGTGGGGGTTGCGGACCCCGCTGCGCGTCCAGTGGGAGGTACCGAAGACGATCCCCACCTGCTCGGCACGGCACAGCGGCAGCTCGTGCTCGATGCGGGCGCGGGTCTGTCCCAGCACCCAGAGGTTGGCGACCACGAACAGCAGCGCGGCCAGGAGCGTGGCCGCCCCCAGCGTCATCAGCAGGCCCCGGAAGGCCGCCCACACCGTTCGCTTCATGGCACTCCCCAGGCCCCGCCGCGGGGGGTGGCGTCAGAACATGCCGAGCTCGAGCTTGGCCTCGTCGCTCATCATCTCACGACTCCAGGGCGGGTCGAAGACGATCTCGGTATGCACCTTGGCGATCTGGGGGGCGCCGAGGATCTTGTTGCGGGCGTCGGCGGCGATCACGTCGCCCATGCCGCATCCCGGCGCGGTGAGGGTCATGCGAATGGTAACGATGCGCTCGCCGGTGATCAGTCGCTCGATGCGACAGCCGTAGACCAGCCCCAGGTCGACGATGTTGACCGGGATCTCCGGATCGAAGCAGGTGCGCAGCTGGTCCCAGACGAACTGCTCGATCTCGTCCTCGGAGGCATTCTCGTCGAGGGTCGGCCGCGGCAGCGCCTCGAGCCCCAGGGCATCGAGGTTGGCACCCTCGATCAGGTAGAGGCGCCCCTCGTAGCCCACGCTCACCGTGCTGCCCTTGGCCTGCATCACGCTGACGATGCTGTCCTCGGCCAGGGTCACGGTCTTGCCGAAGGGAATGGAGATGGCCTCCACGTCGCGCTGCAACGGCAGCGTCTGGCCCTTCTGCAGGCGGGCAATCTGCTCGATTTCGCTCATGGCTCTCTCTCGTTCCGTGATCCGGTGCCTGGTCTCAGCGCACCATGCCGATGACCCGCTCCAGGGCCTCGACGAAGACGTCGATCTCTTCCAGGGTGTTGTAGGCGGCAAACGAGGCCCGGCAGGTGGCATCCACGCCGAACTGGGCCAGCAGCGGCTGGGCGCAGTGGTGGCCGGTGCGGATCGCCACCCCGAGCTGATCGATCAGCAGGCCGATGTCCTGGGCATGGGCGCCGTCGACCACGAACGACAGCACGCCGGCCTTGTCCGGGGCGGTGCCCAGGATGCGCAGGCCGTCGATGCGCGACACCGCGGCCGTGGCATGGGCGAGCAACCGCCCCTCCCAGGCACCGATGGCGCCGAGGCCGACGCCGGCCACCCACTTCAGCGCCTCGCCCAGGGCGATCACCTCGGCGATGGCCGGAGTGCCGGCCTCGAACTTGTGGGGGATCTCGGCGAAGGTGGTGCCCGCCTCGAAGGAGACGGTCCGGATCATCTCGCCGCCGCCCTGCCAGGGCGGCATCGCCTCGAGCAGCGCCGCCTTGCCGTAGAGCACGCCGACCCCGGTGGGGCCGTAGACCTTGTGCCCGGAGAAGGCGTAGAAGTCGGCGTCGATGTCGCGGACGTCCACCGCCTGGTGAGGCGTGGCCTGGGCGCCGTCGACCAGGATCAGGGCGCCCCGGGCGTGGGCGCTGGCCGCCATCTCCCTGACCGGGTTGATCGTGCCGAAGGCGTTGGAGACATGGTTCACCGCCACCAGCTTCGTGCGCTCGCCGAGCAGCTCCCGGTAGGCCGCCATGTCCAGCACCCCGCGCTCGTCCACCGGGATCACCCTGATGGTGAAACCGAGCTCCGCGGCCAGCAGCTGCCAGGGCACGATGTTGGAGTGGTGCTCCAGCCGCGAGATCAGGACTTCATCGCCGGCCCGGAGGTTGGCGCGCCCCCAGCTGTAGGCCACCAGGTTGATCGCCTCGGTGGTGCCGCGGGTGAAGATGATCTCGCGGCTGTCGGCGGCATTCAGGAAGCCGCGCACCGTCTCGCGGGTCCCCTCGAAGGCCGCGGTGGCCTCGTCGGCCAGGGTGTGCAGCCCGCGGTGGATATTGGCGTTGTAGCGACCGTAGTAGTCGTCGAACGTCGCGATCACCTGCCGCGGGGTCTGGCTGGTGGCGGCATTGTCGAGATAGACCAGCGGCCTGCCGTGCACCCGGCGCGCCAGGATCGGGAAATCGGCCCGCACCGCGGCCACGTCCAGGGACGGGGCCTCGAGTTCGCTGCTGGTGGCCAGGTCAGTCATCCGGTAGTCCTCGCTCGGTGATCGTCTGTTGCCCGCTCATTCATCGCCCAGGGCCACGGCCGCTTCCACCAGCCCGGCCAGGTTGAAGCGCTCGGGGAGCTTGCCAGCCACCGCCAGCTCGACCCGCTCGGCGATGGCGTCGAGGCCCACCTCTTCCAGCACCTCGCCGGCGAAGGCCAGGGTCAGCAGGCCGCGGGCCGTCTGCTCGTCGATGCCGCGGGTGCGCAGGGCGTAGACCGCCTCCGCGTCGAGCTGGCCGGTGGTGGTGCCGTGGGAGCACTTGACGTCGTCGGCATAGATCTCGAGTTCGGGCTTGGCATCGATCTCGGCGCGGTCGGAGAGCAGCAGGTTGGCGTTGCTCTGGTAGCCCTCGATCTTCTGGCTGTCGCGCTTGACCACCACCTTGCCGTTGAACACGCCATGGGCACGGTCGTCGAGGATGCCCTTGTAGTTCTCGTTGGAGTAGGTGTGGGGCGCGTTGTGGTTGGCCAGGGTGTGGCTGTCCACGTGCTGGCGGCCCTGGCCGTAGAAGAGGCCGTAGAAGTTGGCGGTGGCCCCCTGGCCGTTGAGCTCGCTGATCAGGTCGGTGCGCACCAGGCCGCCCCCCAGGTTCAGGTTGAACGAGGTGTAGGTGCTGTCGCGGCCCTGCTCCACGTGGATGCTGGCCACGTGCAGGTCGGCCAGCGGCGCCTCCTGCAGCTTGTAGTGGGTCAGGATCGCCCCGCGGTCGAGCATGATCTCGGCCACCAGGTTGGTGAAGTTGGCCGCGGCCTCCTCGCCGATGTGATGCTCGATCACGGTGGCCTGGCTGCGCCCGCCCGCCTCGATGAGGATGCGCGGATGGCTCATCACCGCCCGCTCGCCGGACCGGGAGAGGAACTGCAGCACGATCGGCTTCTCCACCACGGTACCCGGCGCCAGGCGCAGCACGGCGCCCTCCTCCATGAAGGCGGTATTGAGGGCCGAGAAGGGCGAGAACTCCACCCCGGTCAGCCGGCCCAGGGGGCCGCCCACCGCCTCGTGGTTCTCCTCCAGCGCCCGCGACAGCGGCAGCAGCGCCACCCCCGCCGGCAGGCCCTCGAGCTGCGACAGCGGCGCCGAGAAGACGCCGTCGACGAAGGTCAGGCGATGGGCCTCCAGGGGCAGGGTCAGCGCCGCGGCCGAGGCCTGGGAGAACTCGGCGCTGTCGGCCAGGGCGAAGTCGCCCCGGGCGATGGCGCGCACGTCGGTGTATTTCCACGCCTCGTCGCGGCGGGTCGGGAAGCCCATCGCCTCGAAGCGCGCGGCCCCGGCCTGGCGCCGTGCGGCGATCCAGGTCGGCTCCGCCCCCCGGGAGGCGCTGCGCTCGCTCAGGCGATCGAGAAAGGTCTGCACATCGCTCATGCCGCGGATTCCTCCAGTACCCAGTCGTAGCCGCGTGCCTCGAGTTCCTTGGCCAGTTCGGCATCGCCGCTCTTGACGATGCGGCCATCCACCAGCACATGGACGTGGTCGGGCACGATGTAGTCGAGCAGGCGCTGGTAGTGGGTCACCAGCAGGATGGCCCGCTCCTGGGCGCGCAGGCTGTTGACGCCGTCGGCCACCACCTTCATGGCGTCGATGTCCAGCCCCGAGTCGATCTCGTCGAGCATGGCGAGCTTGGGCTCGAGCACCAGCATCTGGAGGATCTCGTTGCGCTTCTTCTCGCCGCCGGAGAAGCCCTCGTTGACGGAACGCTGCAGGAAGCTGGCGTCCATCTTCATCTCGGCGATCTTCTCCTTGATCAGCTTCATGAACTCCGGCGCCGGGATGTCCTCCTGGCCATGGGCGGCACGCTTGGCGTTGAGCGCCGCCTTGAGCAGGTAGATGTTCTTCACCCCGGGGATCTCGACCGGGTACTGGAAGCCCAGCAGCATGCCGGCCAGCGCCCGCTCCTCGACCTCCATCTCCAGCACGTCCTGGCCCTCGAAGGTGATCGAGCCGGAGGTGACCTCGTAGCCCTCCTTGCCGGCGATCACCGCCGAGAGGGTGGACTTGCCGGCCCCGTTGGGGCCCATGATGGCGTGGACTTCACCGGCCTTGATGGTCAGGCTGAGGCCCTTGAGGATTTCCTTGCCTTCGACCGTGACGTGCAGATCCTTGACTTCGAGCATCTTCGCTACCTTTGAATTCTGAAAATGGGGATTAACCGACCGCGCCTTCGAGGGTGACGCTCAGCAGCGCCTCGGCCTCGACGGCGAACTCCATCGGCAGCTCCTGGAAGACGTCCTTGCAGAAGCCGTTGACGATCATGCTCACCGCGTCCTCCTCGGAGATCCCCCGGCTCTGGCAGTAGAAGAGCTGGTCCTCGCCGATCTTGGAGGTGGTGGCCTCGTGCTCGACGGTGGCGGTGCTGTTGCCGATCTCCTGGTAGGGGAAGGTGTGCGCGCCGCAGGTGTCGCCGATCAGCAGCGAGTCGCACTGGGTGAAGTTGCGCGCCCCCTTGGCCCGCGGGCCGATCTTGACCAGGCCGCGATAGGACTGGTTGCTGCGGCCGGCGGAGATCCCCTTGGAGATGATGCTGGAGCGGGAGCCCTCGCCGATGTGAATCATCTTGGTGCCGGTATCGGCCTGCTGGCGGCCGTTGGTCACCGCCACGGAGTAGAACTCGCCGATGCTGTCCTTGCCGCGCAGCACGCAGGAGGGGTACTTCCAGGTGATGGCGGAGCCGGTCTCGACCTGGGTCCAGCTGATGCGCGAACGGTCGCCGCGGCAGTCGCCGCGCTTGGTGACGAAGTTGTAGATGCCACCCTTGCCGTCCTCGTCGCCGGGGTACCAGTTCTGCACCGTGGAGTACTTGATATAGGCGTCGTCCAGGGCCACCAGCTCGACCACCGCCGCGTGCAGCTGGTTCTCGTCGCGCATCGGCGCGGTGCAGCCCTCCAGGTAGGAGACCTGGGCGCCCTCCTCGCAGATGATCAGGGTGCGCTCGAACTGGCCGGTGTTGGCGGCGTTGATACGGAAGTAGGTGGAGAGCTCCATGGGGCAGGTCACGCCCTTGGGCACGAAGACGAAGGAGCCGTCGGTGAACACCGCGGAGTTGAGCGCCGCGAAGTAGTTGTCGGCCACCGGCACCACGGTCCCCAGGTACTGCTTGATCAGTTCCGGGTAGTCGCGGATCGCCTCGGAGATGGAGCAGAAGATCACCCCCGCCTCGTGCAGCTTCTCCTTGAAGGTGGTGGTCACCGATACCGAGTCGAACACCGCGTCCACCGCCACGCCGGCCAGAGCCGCGCGCTCGTGCAGCGGAATGCCCAGCTTCTCGTAGGTCTCGAGCAGCTTGGGGTCCACCTCGTCGAGGCTCTGGGGCTTGTCCTCGTCACGCTTGGGCGCGCTGTAGTAGGAGATCGCCTGGTAGTCGATGGGCGGATAATCGAGATGAGCCCAGGAGGGCGGGGTCATCTTCAGCCACTGGTGGTAGGCCTTGAGGCGCCACTCGAGCATCCACTCCGGCTCGCCCTTCTTGTTCGAGATGAAGGCGATGGTGCCCTCGTCGAGACCGGGCGGTACCGTGTCGCTCTCGATGTCGGTCACGAAACCTTCCTTGTAGTCGCGACGGACAAGCTGTTCCATTTCCTGACTTGCCATGGTGTCTCCCCTCCCGGGCGGTTGGGCTGGCGAGGGTCACTCGCCCTCATGATTCGTAAGTGGTCTCAGGCCGTGTCGGCGGCCAGGCTGACGCTCTGGATAGGCAGCTGCACCGGCAGCTTGATCGGTGCAGTGTCGGCCAGGTGGGCCAGCGTCACGCTGTCGAGCAGGGTGCGGACGGCCAGCGACACGCGCTGCCAGTTGTCCGACACGCCGCAGGTGGCGGCGAGGTCGCAGTCGCCCTCGGCGTGGCTGCACTCGGTCATCGCCACCGGCCCCTCGATGGCGGTAATGATGTCGATGGCGGTGATGCGCGAGGCGGGACGTGCCAGCGAGTAGCCCCCCTGGGCCCCGCGGCGCGACTCGAGGAGCCCCGCCTTGACCAGCATCTTCAGGGTCTTGGAGACCGTGGGGTGCGGCAGCTGAACGGCGTCGGCAAGCTCGGCCGCCGCATGGGACTGCTCCGGATGTCGGGCGATCTGCGCCATCACCACGGCGGCGTAGTCGGTCAGCCGCGAAAGCTTGAGCATGCCTGCCCTCCTCGGTGTCGCGCACGCCGGGAAGGCGGCGCGCCTCAATTGGGGACCATTTTAGTCCTGTATAAGTTCGATGTGAAGCCCGACCCCCGTTTCCTGGCCACAACCGGCAGGATGGCGGCAGGATCGCCGCCGATGACATCAATAACGACAATCATTCTCATATGAGGCATCTATCCCCCTCGCCCGGCCTCCCGCCTCGGGGCCCTCACCGTCATGCCTTCTTCACGAACTGCGACTTCAGCTTCATGGGGCCGATGCCGTCGACCTTGCAGTCGATGTCGTGGTCACCCTCGACCAGGCGGATGTTCTTGACCCGGGTGCCCACCTTCACCACCAGCGAGGAACCCTTCACCTTGAGGTCCTTGACCACGGTGACGGTGTCGCCGTCGGCCAGCGGATTGCCGTTGGCATCGCGCACCGCCGGCCCCTCCTCGGCGGCATCGCTGCCGGCTTCCCGGGACCACTCATGGCCGCACTCCGGACAGACATACTGCAGGCCGTCGTCATAGGTGTAGGTGGAACCGCAGGACGGGCAGTGGGGAAGGTCACTCATGGGGGCAGCTCCTGTGCGCCGGGAATCGAAGGCGGCAAGCCTACACCGCCCGCCTCCCGGGCTCCAGCGGCGTGACGCGGCACCCCGGCGCATGACGCGCCGCGCTACGCCTGGCAGGATAGGCCCTACCCGTCACGGAGACGCGCCATGCCCGACCACCCGATCACGGTATTCGGCGGCACCGGCTTTCTCGGCCGGGCCATCATCCGCGAGCTGGTGGATGCCGGCCGGCCGGTGCGGCTGGTCGCCCGCCGCCCCGCCCTGCCCGACTGGGCCGAGGAGGACGATCGTATCGAGCTCATGGCCGCCGATCTCCGCGACGAGGCGTCGGTGGCCCGGGCCGTGCAGGGGGCCGGCGCCGTGGTCAATGCGGTGAGCCTCTACAAGGAGCGACGTGGACTCGACTTCGAGGCGATCCACGTGGCGGGCGCCGCGCGTCTGGCACGCCTGGCAAATGAAGCCGGCATCGAGCGGCTGGTGCAGATCTCGGGGATAGGCTGCCGCCTGGACTGCCCCTCGCCCTACGTGCGGGCGCACGCCCGCGGCGAGCATGCCGTGGTCGATGCCCTCTCCCGGGCGATCCTGCTGCGGCCGAGCGTGCTGTTCGGCCCGCAGGACGCCTTTCTCTCCAGCCTGGCCGGCCTGACGCGCCTGCCGGCGATTCCCCTGTTCGGCCGCGGCGAGACCCGCCTGCAGCCGGTGCACGTGGTGGACGTGGCCCGCGCGGTGGTCTCGCTGGTCGGGTCGCATCCGCCCGGGCGCTGCCTGTTCGAACTCGGCGGCCCCGAGACGCTCGGCTACCGCGAGATCGTCGAGCGGGTGATGGCCCACCTGAAGCGCGACCGCCCCCTGGTGCCGGTGCCCTTCTGGAGCTGGCACCTGCTGGCCGCACTGCTCTCTCCCCTCCCCGGCGCCCCGCTGACCCGCGATCAGGTATGGCTGATGCAGCGCGACAACCTCGTCGGCGACGGCGTCGGCACCTTCCGGGACCTGGGCATCGTCCCCCGCTCGCTGAGCGAGAGCCTGCCGGCCTGCCTGGCCGCCGGCTGAGCCGCCTGGCAGGATAGGCCCACCCGCCCACCGACCGCAGGAGCCCCCATGGCCCAGCCGCGCATCGCGCTCGACGTCTTCAGCGACTACGTTTGCCCCTTCTGCTACCTGGAAATGCCGGAGCTCGACGCCCTGGCCGAGCGCTTCGCCGGCCGGATGACGATTCGCTGGCGCGCCTTCGAACTGCGCCCCGACCCCGAGCCGACCCTGGACCCGGACGGCGACTACCTGCAAGACGTCTGGGGCCGGGCCGTCTATCCCATGGCCGCCGAACGCGGCATGACCCTGCGGCTGCCGCGGATCCAGCCGCGTTCACGGCTGGCCCACGAGGCCGCCGCCTGGGCCGAGACCCAGGCGGCCCAGCAACCGGGCGCCGGCGACGCCATGCGCAGGGCGCTGTTCCGGGGCTTCTTCGAGGAGAGCCTGGACCTGGCCGACCCGCTGGCGCTGGCGCGAGTGGCCGATGGGCTGTCCCTGGACGGCAGCGCGCTGCGTCGAGCGCTGGAGAACGGCGACCATCGCCAGGCGGTGATGGAGGATCAGCGCACCGCCCGCGAGCTCGGCATCCAGGGCGTGCCGGCACTGCGCTTCAGCCTGGACGGCGAGCACGCCGGCGTGCTGGAGGGCGCCCAGCCGCGCCGCCAGCTGTTCCTGGCCACGCAGCGGCTGCTCGACGCCCTGGGCTAGCTTACCGGCTATGCTGGAGGTGGCGGCTCCACCGCGGGTGGGGCCCCACCGACCAGGGAGCCTGAGCCGTGAGCAACCAGAACAGTGTGATCGCCTTCTACGACGAGCGCATGCTGGCCCATGAACCGGACATCGAGGTGCCGTTCCTCCCCGGGCGAATGGACACGCGCATCCGCTCACTGCTGTCGGGGCTGGGCGTACCCTGGAAGTATCCGGAACACCCCGCCAGGCTGACCGCCATCCGCCACTTCCTCGAGCTCGAACCGGTGACCGGGGTCACTTTCGAGGCCGGGGTGGCCGCAACACGAGAGGAGTTGGCCCGGGTCCACACCCTCTCCTACCTGGACAGCATCTATCAGCTGCGCGGCAAGAGCGCCTGGCTGGACGTGGATACCACGGCGGTGTCTCCCGGCAGCGTCGAGGCCGCCGAGGTGGCGGCAGGCACGGCCATCGCCGCGGTGGAAGCGGTGGTCAAGGGACGGGCGGAGAGCAGCTTCGCGCTGGTCAGGCCGCCCGGCCATCACGCCGAGCCGGTGCGCGCCCGAGGCTTCTGCCTGTTCAACAACGTGGCGGTGGCCGCTGCCCATGCGCACCTGGCGCTGGGCTGCGAGCGGGTGATGATCGTCGACTGGGATGCCCACCATGGCAACGGCACCCAGGACATCTTCTGGGCCGACCCGGATGTGCTGCTGGTGGACATTCATCGCGCCTCGCCCTTCTACCCGGGGACGGGCAGCCTCGAGGAGGTCGGGGTGGGTCTGGGAGAAGGCACCAACGTCAACGTCCCCATGCCTGCCGATGCCGGTGACGCCGCCTATCTCAAGGCGTTTCGCGAGATCCTGGTGCCGGCGGCGGAGTGGTTCCGCCCGGACCTGATCCTGGTCTCGGCGGGGTTCGACCCCCACAGCCATGACCTGGCGCTGAATGTCTCCTATGACGGCTTTGCCGCCATGACCGGCATCCTGCAGTCACTCGCCCGTCAGCAGTGCGGCGGCCGGCTGGTCTTCGTGCTGGAGGGCGGCTACAACCTCGTCTCCCTGTCACGCGGCGTGAGATCGGTGCTGCGCGTGCTGGCCGGCGAGGCACCACCGGAACCCGGCCTGCGCGGCATGGCGGAGGTGGAGGCCGCCGCCGCCTTTCATCGCAGTGCCTTCGTCACCGAACCGGAAGCGTCGGCAGCTCCGCCCGACGCCGGCCGGGACTGTCAAGGAAAGCACAGGCCGTGATGCCGCGGCGGGGCATGACATCCCCGATCCGTCAGAGGGTCACACCGCCCACTGCCCGCCCCAGGTACTCGCCATCGTGCCCTGCCACTACTCCCCTTGGGAAAGGGGTGCCCGGGGCAGCCGCTCCGGCAGGTGCGCCCGAATCTCGTCGCTGCTCAAGGCGGTGAGGTCCTTGTGAAGCTCGAGCACGACGCGCTTCCTGACATCCTCGGGCAGCGCCTCGCGCAGCAACCCCAAAAACCGCGGCGTGGCGCTGATGATCAGGTGCCGGTAGGCGCCATCATGCAGGCCGACGGCCAGGCGATCCCCGACCTCTTGCGCGAAACGTATCGCCTCCTGCTCCTTGGGCGAATGGTGCTTGCCCATGGCATGACGCCCCTCACCCATGGAGTCGAAGGCGCGTCCCGGCCGATCGGCATTCAGATCCTGGTCATGCAGGCGGCCCTCCGGATTGGCCAGATCCTCCACCTCCTCAAGCGCCCCTCTCTGGTCGGACGCCGAGAAGAGACGTGCTCGTGCCTGATCGGCGACGACTACCCAGGTGGTTTCCATGTCGTTCTCTCATACAAGGAACGGCTGGCATGCCGTCATACCCGGCATGCCAGTCGTTCCGGATAGTTACTTGACCTCGACCCTGCGACGGTTGGCCTTCTTGTGCTTCGGCAGGGTCAGCTCGAGGACCCCGTTCCTGAAGGTGGCCGCCGCCTTGTCGGCATCAATCTCACCGGGCAGTGCCACCGTCCGGGTGAAGGAGCCGCGGGAGATCTCGGAATGGTAGTACTCGCCCTCCTCCTCCCTGCTCTCCTCGCGGTGGTCGCCCTTGATGGTCACCGCGCCATCGGTCACCGAGACATCGAGCTCCTCGCGCTCGAAGCCCGGGACCTCGGCGCGCACCACCACCTCGGCGTCGCGGTCGATGACATCGACCTTCGGCATGCCCTTCTCGAAGGCGGCAAAGCGCTGCCAGAGGGGATGCTCCCAGCGCGACGGCATACCGCCACGATCGAAGAAGGTTTCGAGCAGTCGATCAAACTCCCGGAACGGGCTCATCGCCCGGGATTCGGCCTGGGGGGCAGACTTGCCTGCCGAGACCGGAACCTCCTCGGTGTCCTTGGAAGCTTTCTTGGCCATGATGAGGGCTCCTCGAATGGCGTTAGCGAATGGCGAGGCTCATGGAAAAACCGGGATGCCAGGACCGACAATTCCCGACCATCGTGCCTCTGGCGGGCCAGCCTCATCATCAAGGTAGTCCAGTCGGCCCCCGCCCACTCGACAGGGGCCAGCATGATTTTCTTCATGCCGTCGCCCTGCCCGCCGATATCCTCGTGTCTCGGCTCGGGCGAGGCGGCGATGAGGTCCACGCTTCTGTGGCCAGCGCGGCCCTGCCGTTCAACCTGGCCTGGGGAGAAGGCGACACCTACATCCCCACGCCGAACATCGCCTGTGCCAGGTGGCCGGTCAGGAAGGCCAGCCCCGCCGCGCCGCCGCCGATCAGCAGGGTCCTCAGCCCCGACTTCAGCACCGGCTGGTGGTAGACCAGGCTCTTGCCCATGCCGATGAGGAAGAACATCAGCCCGGCCACCGCCAGGCTCGCCAGGAACTGCCGGGTGGTATCCAGTCCCGGCACCGCATAGGGCAGCAGCGGCATGGCGCCGACCACCAGGAAGGCGACGAAGGTGACCAGCGCCGAGCGCAGCGGGCTCAGCCCCCCACTCTGCAGGCCATGCTCCTCGGAGATCATGGTCTCCACCCAGACCTCACGGTCGCTGCAGATGGTGTCCACCACCCGCTCAAGGGTCTCGCCCGTGAACCCCTTGCGCTGGAAGATCTGGCGGATCTCCTCGCGCTCTCCCTCCGGGACCACGTCGATATGGTGGTTCTCGCTGCGTCGCACCCCGTCGACATGCTCGCGCTGGGCCTGGGTCGCCTCGTAGTTGCTGATCGCCATGCTGAAGCCATCGGCCAGCAGGTTGGCGAGGCCCAGCACCAGGGCGACGGTGGCCGAGAAGCCCGCCCCGAAGGCCCCGGAGACCACCGCAAAGGTGGTCACGCAGCCGTCGATACCGCCGAGGATGGCATCGGGCAGGTGCCGGCCCCGTGACGGAGCACGCAGGCGCCGCTCGATCACCTCCGGACGATGCTCCCGCTCCAGCGCTTCACGCCGACTGTCGTTCATGGCCCCCTCGACGTCTCCTTCATCCTGCTTCCAGCTTGGCACAGTCGTGCGGAGACGCGTAAGAGACGACACCGTCGCTCGCTGTCCGCAGGATGCACCATACTGACAGCGCAACACGGCGGGGCCCGGTGGCGATGTCATCTCGCCCCCGAGCACCCGGGGCCATGGGTGGCGCGGAGAGTGGACGCCCCCCCGCCGGCGGGCGATACCCCGAAGAGAGAGGAGCATGCGATGGACGTGGCACTGAAGGAGGTCACCCGCGAGAACTTCGAGGCTGTCATCGCGCTGGAGGTCGCCACATCGCAGCGTGACTATGTCGCCGACAACATGTACTCCCTGGCCGAATCGAGCCTCCATCCGACCTATCGACCTCGCGCCATCTGTTGCGATGGCGAAGTGGTCGGCTTCCTCATGTATGAATCCTTCGAGCACGACGACCGGCCACCCGCCTACAATATCTTCCGCCTCATGGTCGACCGACATCACCAGGGACGAGGCATCGGGCACCGGGCCATGCAGTGCGTGCTGGAGGAGATCCAGGCTCAGGGCCCCTTCGAGCGAATTGCGATCTGCTATGTGCCAACCAACCAGGTCGCCAGGGAGTTCTACGCCAGCCTCGGTTTCCAGGAGACGGGGCTGAGCGAGGAGACCGGCGAGGTCGTCGCCGAGATCCGGGGATGACGGGGCACGCCTCCGGCAGGCCGGGGAAGCGCCATGCTGGACGGACGGGTGACCACTCGCCCCGGGGCGTCATCGCCTGGATGATGGCCAGCGCCAGCCATGGCGCTGCCACCAGGCCCGGGCCCTGGCGAGGTTCTCAGCATTGTGCCGCGGGTCCAGCACGGTACCGAGCTCGAGGGTGTCACCGCCGGTGGCGGCCACCAGCGACGGATCCTGCGAGGCGAGCATCAGCGCGTAGAGCACCAGCATCAGCTCATACTCGTCCGGGGACTCGAGGCGCGAGGCCAGCAGGGGAATGGCCGGTTCGCCGATCCGTCCCAGCCGCTCGGCCGCGATGTACCAGGGGCGCGGATGCTCCTCCCCCCCGTAGCTAGTGACGAAACCGCGGTCCGGCAGCCGGCTGATGTAGTAGTGCACCTCGTCCTCCACGCCGTCGAACAGCGGCGGCAACCAGGCCGCCTCCTCCGCCCCGGCGCCAGGCATGCCACCCTCGGGGGGCGGTGCGACCTCCCGTTCCGGCTCGGGTGGCGACGGCGGAGCGCCGGCGCAGCCTGCCACCAGCAGTACCGCCAACCCGAGGGGCAACATCACTGACATCCTTGACCACATGCCTGGCTCTCCTTTTACTCATGGCCCAGAGATTGAGGGTATGGCGCTCAGCATAGCCTGGCCGAGGGCGGCAGTGGCACCCGACGACGCCTCGGACAGACCGCAGCCGCCCGGAATGGTAAGCTCCGGGGTGATGATCACCCCCTGAAGCGAGAGAGAACGCAATGAGCGACACTCCCTGGACGAGCCCCATGCCCGAGCCCCAGTTCGAGCTGATGCGACGCATCCTCGCGGCCCCCAGCCCCGTGGGCCTGGAGGCGGCCATGACCTACGGCGTGCTCAAGCCCCACTTCGAGAGCTTCGCCCCCACTGGCTGGCAGCTTCGCCAGTTCAAGGGCCATGCCGGGGTGGTGCTGGACACCCACCCGGGTCGCGACGACCTGTTCAAGGTGATGGTGATCGGCCACGCTGACAAGATCCGCATGCAGGTCCGCTCCATCGGCGAGGACGGCAAGATCTGGATCAACAGTGACTCCTTCCTGCCCAACGTGCTGATCGGCCACGAGGTCACGCTGTTCAGCGAGGACCCGGCCGCACCCGGCCGCTACCGCCGCATCGAGGGTGGCACCGTGGAGGCGCTGGGGGCCATCCACTTCTCCGACCCGGCCCAGCGCGATGGCAGCAAGGGCATCAAGAAGGAACAGCTCTACCTGGACCTGCAGATCCATGGCGAGAACAAGAAGCAGCAGGTGGAGAACCTGGGCGTGCGCCCCGGCGACTCGATCCTCTTCAACCGCCCTATCCGCCACGGCTTCAGCCCGGACACCTTCTACGGCGCCTATCTGGACAACGGCCTGGGCTGCTTCGTCACCGCCGAGGTGGCGCGGCTGATCGCCGAGGCGGGCGGCACCGAGCAGGTGCGGGTGCTGTTCGCCATCGCCAGCTACGAGGAGATCGGCCGCTTCGGCAGCCGGGTGCTGGCCGGGGAGCTCAGGCCCGATGCGATCATCGCCGTGGACGTGAACCACGACTACGTGGCCGCCCCGGGCATCGGCGACCGCCGCATGCAGCCGCTGGAGATGGGCAAGGGCTTCACCCTGTCGGTGGGGGCCATTGCCAGCGAGCAGCTCAACCGGATTGTCGAGACCACCGCCCGGGAGCACGACATCCCCATGCAGCGGGACATCGTCGGCGCCGACACCGGCACCGACGGCATGGCCGGGGTGCTGGCCGCCGTGGACTGCGTGGCCACCTCCATCGGCTTCCCGATCCGCAACATGCACACCATCTCCGAGACCGGCAACACACGGGACGTGACGGCGGCGATCCACGCCATCACCCGCACCCTCCAGGCGCTGGACGCCCTGCCCGACCCGCACCGGGAGTTTCAGGACAACCACCCGCGCCTCGACGAGGCCGGGGCGCTGGGCCACCAGGGGGCGGACAAGCCCGGGAAGCACGACAACACCTAGTGTCGAAGCCGAAGGGAAAGCAAACCGCGACGGGGCGAGCCGAGAGGCCCGCCCCGTTGTCATGTCAGCGCGGCCAGCGCCTCGGCCAGCACCGGCGCCATGGCGATGGCGTTGCTGTGGTGGGCGATGCAGTCGGTGCTCCAGATCTCGCCGACACCGGCCTCCCGGATCACCGCCAGGGCATCGCCGGCGAACAGCGCATGGGTCAGCGCCACGTCCACGGACGCCGCCCCGGCCCCCAGCAGCGCCTCGGCGGCGCGGGCCACGGTATGGCCGGAGCTCGCCACGTCATCCATCAGCACCACCCGCCGCCCCGCCACCTCGATCTCGGGCAGGGTGACCGTCACGTCCCGGTCGCCGCGACGGGTCTTGCGACAGACATCATGGTCGAGGCCGGTGACCTCGGCGGCCTGGGCGACCCACTGGCGCGCCTCCTCGTCGGGCCCCAGCAGCAGCGCCCCGGGGCGCTTCCCGGCCATGAGCTCGGCCAGCCGCGGGGCACCGGAGATCGCCACGGCATGTGCCAGGGGGATCGCCTGCTCGAGCCGCTCGATACGATGCAGGTGGGGGTCCACGGTGATCACCGCGTCGAACAGCTCGGCGAGGAAGCCACCGACGATGCCCTGGCTGACCACCTCGCCGGCGTGGAAGGCGATGTCCTGGCGCATGTAGGCGAGATACGGCGCCACCAGCACCAGCCGGGAGACGCCCTGCCCGCGGGCGTGGCGCGCCAGCAGCAGCAGCTCGACCAGCTTGTCGTTGGGGCGGTCGAGGCTGCGATAGATGACCAGGGTCTCGGGGAAGGCCGCTGCCTCGGCGAAGGGCAGGGTGAGCTTGAGCTCCTCGTCGGGGAAGCGGTGGCGGTCGACGGCATGGGCGGCCATGCCCGCCGCCTCGGCGAGCCGCCGGGCCGGTGCCGCCTCGTCGGGGAAATGGAGCAGTGCAGGGGTCATCAGAACTCCACGTTCAGGCGGGTGATCTGCGCGGCCTGACCGATGCTGAAGCCGCTGTCCCGCTCGCTGGACTGGTGGGCGAAGGCCAGTTCATTGCGAAAGGCCGCATGGACCCGGTAGAGCGGCTGGCCCGCCTCGACGCGATCGCCGATGCGGGCCAGCAGGTCGACACCGGCCCCGGCGGCCTTGGGGGCGCCGGCCAGGCGGGCGATGCGCGCCAGCTTGAGGTTGTCGATGCCGGTGACCACCCCCGCCTCATGGGCCACCACCTCGAAATGGTGGGCCGCCAGCGGAGGCGCATCGGGGTCGAAGGGCTTCGCCCCCTGGGCGGCGATGATCGCCTGCATCTTCTCCAGGGCCCGGCCGGAATCGAGGATGTCCCGGGCGATGCCGAAGCCGTCGCCGCCGCGCACGTCGGGGTCGAACTCCAGCATGCGGCCCGCCAGGCGCAGCGCCTTCTGGCGCAGGTCCATGGGTGCCGCGGAGTGGTTGGAGAGCACCTGCATCACGTCGCGGGCCTCCAGCACCGGGCCGATCCCCCGTCCCACCGGCTGGCTGCCGTCGGTGATCACCACGTCCAGGGTCAGCCCCATGCGCCCGGCCACGAACTCGAACAGCTTGCGCAGCTGGCGGGCCTCGGGCATGGAGCGCACCTTGGCGTGAGGCCCCACGGGGATGTCGAGCAGCAGGTGGGTGGAGCCGGCGGCCACCTTCTTGGAGAGGATCGAGGCCACCATCTGCCCCGGGGAGTCGATGGAGAGCGGGCGCTCCACCGAGATCAGCACGTCGTCGGCCGGCGAGAGCTGGCTGGTGCCGCCCCAGGCCAGGCAGCCGCGGTGGGTCCTCACGATCTCGCCCAGGGCGTCGAAGGGCAGGTCGACGTCGGCCAGCACCTCCATGGTGTCGGCGGTGCCCGAGGGCGAGGTGATGGCCCGCGACGAGGTCTTGGGGCAGAGCAGGCCGTGGGCAGCGACGATGGGCACCACCAGCATGGAGGTCCGGTTGCCGGGAATGCCGCCGATGCAGTGCTTGTCCACCACCGGCTGTTCGTGCCAGTCGAGGCGCCGCCCGACGCGGACCATGGCATCGCTCAGGTAGAAGACCTCCTCGCGGTCGAGCTCGCCACGGTCGCAGGCCACCACGAAGGCGGTCAGCTCGATCTTGGAGTAGCGCAGCTCGGCGATGTCACGAATGATGCCGCGGAAGTCGTCGCGGGACAGTCGCTCGCCGGCCAGCTTGCGGTGCAGGGCCGGGATCGAGGCCGGCGGCTCCGCCTGGGAGACGCTGACCGGGTGGCCCTCCTCCGTCCCCAGGGAGGCGTAGGCATCCTCGGAGAGGCCGAGCTGCTGACAGTCGACGATGCTGGTGTCGTCCACCACGTTGAGGCTGGCCAGGATGCGCCGGCCGTTGGCGCGGATCTCCACCTTGGAGAGCGCCTGGAAGCCCTCGGCGCGGTAGAGGTCACACTCACGGTGCAGGTAGGCGACGTTCTCGCGGTAGGTGTCGATGCCCACGCGCTTCAGGGAGAGCGGCGACAGGGTGTCGTCCAGCGGCAGCGCTTCGGGATGGGACTTCTTCATGGCATGTTTCCATGGGGCATGGCCCGGCAACGCGGCGTATCCGGCCAGGCGGGATTCGGTTAGCGCCATCGTATCAGCCCCCCGGGGGGCCGTCATGGCGGCTCGACCTCACCGGCGGGATGCCCCGACGATGCCGACACGCCCCGACCGGTGTAGGCTTCAATGACATCCGACGACCGAGGAGAGGGAGAGCATGCGTTTCGCGATCATGGGCAGCGGCGGCGTGGGCGGCTACTTCGGGGCACGGCTGGCCGAGGCCGGCCACGCGGTGACCTTCATCGCCCGCGGCGAGCACCTGGCGGCGATGCGCCGCGATGGCCTGACGGTCTCGAGCATCGCGGGCGATGTCCACCTGCCCGAGGTGAGCGCCACCGACGACCCCGCCGAGGTGGGCGCCGTGGATTGCGTGCTGGTGGCGGTGAAGGCGTGGCAGGTGCCCGAGGCCGCCAGGGCGATCCGCCCGATGATCGGGCCGGATACCTTTGTGGTACCGCTGGAGAACGGCGTCGAGGCCGCCGACGAGCTGGCCGCCGTGCTCGGCCAGGCCCATGTGCTCCAGGGGCTGTGCGGCATCCTCGCCTGGCGGGAGGGCCCCGGGCATATCCGCCACGCGGGCGTGGATCCTTTCGTGCGCTTCGGCGAGCGCGACAACCGCCGCAGCAAGCGCGCCGAGCGCCTCAATGAAGCCTTCGACGCGGCCCGGGGCGTCGCCGCCGAGATCCCCGACGACATCCAGGTCGCGGTGTGGAGCAAGTTCCTGTTCATCTGCGCCATGAGCGGGATCGGCAGCATCACCCGGGCCCCCATCGGCGTTACCCGTACGCTGCCCGAGACCCGCGAGATGATCGAGCGGCTGCTGGCCGAGATCGAGGCAGTGGCCCGGGCCCTTGGCGTGGCCCTGCCCCGCGACGCCGCGACACGCGCCCTGCGCTTCATCGACGCCCTGCCCGAGGCGAGCACCGCCTCCATGCAGCGCGACATCATGGCGGGCCTGCCCTCCGAGCTGGAGTCCCAGAACGGTGCCGTGGTGCGACTGGGCCGGCAGGCCGGGGTCGAAACGCCGGTGAATGCCCTGGTCCATGCCGCCCTGCTGCCCCAGGAGCGCCAGGCCCGAGGCGAGGCGCCCGCAACCTGAACCGTCTTTTCCCTGATCGACACTAGGAGGCTGGCATGTGGCACCAGCACGAGATCCGACTTCCCACCCTGCCACGGGGCTTCCACCTGATCACCGAGGGCGTCGTCGAGGCCGTGCCGGAGCTCACCCGCTGCCGGGTGGGCCTCCTGCACCTGCAGCTTCAGCACACCTCGGCCTCGCTGACCCTCAACGAGAACGCCGACCCCGACGTGCGCCACGACATGGACGCCTTCCTGCGCCGGCTGGTACCGGGCGACCTGCCCTATTTCCGCCATACCCTGGAGGGGCCCGACGACATGCCGGCCCACGTCATCGCCAGCCTGCTGGGCACCCAGCTGACCCTGGCGGTACGCGATGGCCGCCTGGCACTGGGCACCTGGCAGGGGATCTGGATCGGGGAGCACCGCGACCACGGCGGGCCACGACGGCTGATCGCCACCCTCAACGGCAAGGCGTGAGGAAGCCGGGCCTCACGGCAGGCGCCCTTCCCGGGCCAGGCGCCGCCTGACCCAGCCATCATAGAGCCAGCGCAGCGCCGGCTTGAGCCCCGGCAGGCCGATCAGCCAGGCCAGGGGCCTGAGCCGAGGCACCCGGCGCATCAGCAGGATATAGGCGTCGATGCCTTCCCGGATGGGCCCGCCCTCCTCCTCCACGTGCAGGGAGAGCAGCGCGGCCCGAGGGTCGACACCCTTGTCGCGCAGCTCCTGCTGGTGCTCGGTCACATCGCACCATGCTACCTGCTTGCCGGCCTCTCCCGCCCAGCGCTCGTAGCGGGCGCGATCGCGCCGGCAGCCAGGGCAGATGCCATCGTAGTAGACCCTGAGTGGCGGGGAGTCATGCATGCGACGTGCTGTCCCGTCGTCATCCGCGCCGATAGGTGCCCACCAGGCGGTTCATGCCCAGCAGGTGGGGCTCGATCTGGGTGAGCAGGTCGCGAAGCTTGAGCCCCTCGGGCAGGCCGGTGGCCTTGTCCAGCGCCAGCACCCAGAAGTAGTAGCGATGCAGGCCGTGTCCCTCGGGGGGCATGGGGCCGCCGTAGCCCGTCTTGCCGAAGTCGTTCTTGCCGCGGGTGCCGGCGCGGGTCGCCTCCTCCAGGGAGGTGGTGGAGGCCGGCAGGTTGTAGAGCACCCAGTGCACGAAGCCGTAGGCGCCGTGCTGCACCAGGGGCGCATCCGGGTCGTGGCAGATCACCGCAAAGCTCTTGGTCCCTTCAGGTACGTCCTGCCAGGCCAGCGCCGGGGAGAGGTCATCGCCCTCCCCGGTGTGGAGGGCGGGAATCGCACCGCCATCCTCGAAGGCGGGGCTGGTAAGCCGCAGGGTCGACAGGGCAAATGCCATCGTGGATCCTCCTGAACGATAGGTAACGTGTGCAAACCACCTCAGCCTCGGAAAATGCCCAGGAGCTGTCAACATGAACAAGCGTCTGCTGATCGTGGCCCATGCCCCCTCTCCCAATACGCTCAGGCTGCGCGAGGCCGCCGAGCGGGGCGCCCGCCACCCCGAGATCGAGGGCGTGGAGGTGGTGGTCAAGGCCCCCCTCGAGGCCGGCCCCGAGGACGTGCAGGCCTGCGACGCCATCCTGCTCGGCACCACCGAGAACCTGGGATACATGAGCGGCGCCCTGAAGGACTTCTTCGATCGTTCCTACTATCCGGTACTCGAGGAGAAGCAGGGCCTGCCCTGTGCGCTCTATATCCGCGCCGGCCACGACGGCACCGGCACCCGCCGGGCCGTGGAGGGCATCGTCACCGGGCTGCGCTGGCGGTGGGTCCAGGCGCCGCTGCTGCTGCGCGGGGAGTGGCAGGAGGCCTTCGTCGAGCAGGTGGAGGAGCTGGGCATGGCCGTGGCCGCGGGGCTGGAGGACAGCGCGATCTAAGCTTATGCGATAAAATTTCGTTGAAACGCCATTGCCACTCTTCACCACCTGCTATACCTCAAGTGATTCCTGACAACGCAGGGATAATCAAGACGTTGCTAAAACGGCATCGCCTGATCAAGCGATAACAAGACAAGCACAACAACAACACAACAATACCGCCCGTCGACCAGCAACGCAGAGAAGTCACCCCGCCTTCGGCTTCCGCCCGGCCCTCTTGGTCATGCTCGTCCCTGGTCGACTCACGCAACGCGAGGTGAGTCATGAAACGATCTGCTGGGCTGCTGGCCATCGGCCTGACCAGCCTGTTCCTCTGGGCCCCGTCATCGACGCAAGCCGACTCTGCCCTGACCATCGCCACGGCCAGTCCGGCCGGCGTCTACCACCTCGCCGGACGCGCCATCTGCCGGGTGGTGGACATTCCCTGCACCGCCGAATCCAGTGACGGCTCCAGCGCGAACCTGCGGGCCGTGCGGCAGGGAGACGTGGAGGTGGCGTTGGCCCAGTCGGACATCCACTTCTATGCCGTCAACGGCAGCGAGGCCTTCCGTGCGGCCGGGCCGGATGCTGGCCTGCGCTCGCTGTTCTCGTTGCACAGCGAACCCTTCACCCTGGTGGTGCGTCGCGATGCCGGGATCCACGCCTTCGACGACCTGCTGCAGCGCTCGGTGAACATCGGCAATCCCGGTTCGGGGCAGCGCGGCACCATGCTGCGCCTGATGGATAGTCGGGGCTGGAGCCGCAGCAGCTTCCGCATGGTCAACGACCTGCCCGCCGACCAGCAGGCGATGGAACTCTGCCACGGCAACATCGACGCCATGGTCTATACCGTGGGCCATCCCAACGCCTCGGTGGCCCAGGCCATTCGCCTCTGCAATGCCGAGCTGATCGACGTGGAAGGCGACGCCATCGACCGACTGGTCGAGGCCTACCCGTTCTTCAGCCCTGCCTGGATCGCCGGCGGCCTGTACGGCCCCGACCAGCCGGCCGTCAGGACCTTTGGCGTGCGGGCCACCCTGGTGGCCTCGGCCGACACCGACCCGGAACAGGTCTACCGGCTGGTCGCCGGGGTCTTCGACAACTTCCAGCGCTTCAAGGCCCACCATCCCGCCTTCGGCATGCTCACCCCGCAGGCGATGATCCGCGATGGGCTCACCGCCCCGCTCCACGAGGGGGCGCTGCGCTACTACCGCGAACAGGGCTGGCTCGACGACGGCGCCATGACCGCGGAAGTGATCCGTTGACCCGCCAGGACGACGACGCCGGCGGCACCCCGAGGGGTGCCGCCGGCGTGTGGGCGATGTCGAGGGCGCCGGCGTGCCGCCGGCGCTCGGCTACTTCAGGCGCTCGAACACCGTGGCCACCCCCTGCCCCATGCCGATGCACATGGTAGCCAGCCCCAGGGTGGTGTCCCGCTGCTGCATCACGTTGAGCAGGGTGGTGCAGATGCGGGTCCCCGAGCAGCCCAGCGGGTGGCCCAGGGCGATGGCGCCGCCATTGAGGTTGACCTTGTCGTCCAAGGCCTCCAGGAAGCCGAGGTCCTTGAGCACCGGCAGGCCCTGGGCGGCGAAGGCCTCGTTGAGCTCGACGGTCTGGATGTCGTCGGCGGTGAGGCCGGCGGCCTTGAGCGCCTTCCTGGAGGCCGGCACCGGGCCATAGCCCATGATCGAGGCGTCGCAGCCGGCCACGCCGGTGGAGAGCACCCGGGCGATGGGCTCGAGGCCCAGCGCCTGGGCACGCTCGTAGCTCATCACCAGCATCCCCGAGGCGCCCACGGAGAGCGCGGAGGAAGTGCCGGCGGTAACGGTGCCGCCGCGCGGGTCGAACACCGGCTTGAGCTCGGCCATCTTCTCCAGGCTGGCGTCACTGCGGATCACCTCGTCGCGCTGGACCCGGACCCTGAAGCCGCGCTGGTCGTGGCCCTCCACCCCGATGATCTCGTTGTCGAAGTAGCCCTTCTCCATGGCGGCCTGGGCGCGCTGGTGGGAGCGCACGCCGAAGGCGTCCTGGTCCTCCCGGGAGATGCCGTGCATCTTGCCCAGCAGTTCGGCGGTGAGGCCCATCATCATCGCCGCCTTGGCGGCGTGCTTGCTGGCCGCCGGGTTGACGTCGACGCCGTGGGTCATGGCGACGTGCTCCATGTGCTCCACGCCGCCCACCAGGTAGACGTCGCCCATGCCGGCCTTGATGTTGGCCGCGGCGGTATGCAGGGCACTCATGGAGGAGCCGCACAGGCGGTTGACCGTCTGGGCCGGCACGCTGCGCGGAATGCGGGTCAGGATCGCCGCATTGCGGGCGATGTTCATGCCCTGCTCCAGGGTCTGGTTGACGCAGCCCCAGAGGATGTCATCGATCTCGCCGGGGTCGACGCCGGGCGAGCGCTCGAGCAGCGCCTCCATCACCGCGGCGGACAGGTTCTCGGCGCGCACGTGGCGGAAGGCGCCGTTCTTGGCCTTGGCCATGGCGGTCCGCACGCCGTCGACCACCACGATATCTCTCGGGTTCAAGCTCATCGTTCTGTTACTCCTGTTCGTGGTGGGGGACTCAGGCCTGGGCCGGGGCGCCGTAGAAGGTCTCGCCGGCGGCGGCCATGGCGCGCAGCTTCTCGGTGGGGGCGTAGAGCGGCCCCAGCTCCTCGGCCAGGCCGTCGGCCAGCTCGACGAAGGCGTCCACGCCCATGGCGTCGATGTAGCGCAGCGCGCCACCGCGGAACGGCGGGAAGCCGATGCCGTAGATCAGCGCCATGTCCGCCTCGGCCGGGCTGCCGACGATGTCATCTTCCAGGCAGCGCACGGTCTCCAGGCAGAGCGGCACCATCATGCGGCTGATGATCTCCTCGTCGGAGAACTCGCGGCTCTCCCTGGCCACGCCCTTGACCAGCTCGATGGCCGCCTCGTCACGAACCTTCTTCGGCTTGCCCTTGCGGTCCTCCTCGTAGGCGTAGAAGCCCCTGGCGTTCTTCTGGCCCAGGCGGTCGTTCTCGAACATCGCCTGGATGGCGCTCTTCTGCTCGCCGTCACCGCCCAGGCTGCCCATGCGCTCCGGGAAGCCCTCGGCCATCACCTCGCCGGCATGCACCGCGGTGTCCATGCCCACCACGTCGAGCAGGTAGGCGGGGCCCATGGGCCAGCCGAACTTCTCCATGACCTTGTCGACCCGCTGGAAATCGGCCCCCTGGGCCATCAGCTGGCTGAAACCGCCGAAGTAGGGGAAGAGCACGCGGTTGACCAGGAAGCCCGGGCAGTCGTTGACCACGATGGGCGTCTTGCCCATGGCGCGGGCATAGGCCACGGTGGCCGCCACCGCCGCGTCAGAGGTCTTCTCGCCGCGGATCACCTCCACCAGCGGCATGCGGTGCACCGGGTTGAAGAAGTGCATGCCGCAGAAGTTCTCGGGGCGCTTGAGGTTCTGCGCCAGGCGGGTGATGGAGATGGTGGAGGTGTTGGAGGCCAGGATGGTCTCCTCGCCCACCTGGCCTTCCACCTCGGTGAGCACCGCGTCCTTGACCTTCGGGTTCTCGACCACCGCCTCGACCACCAGGTCGACGTTGCCGAAATCACCATAGGAGAGGGTCGGGCGAATGTTGCTCAGCTTCTCGGCCATCTGCTCGGTGGTCAGCTTCTTGCGCTCCACCTGCTTGGCGAACAGCTTGCGCGCCTCCTTGAGGCCGAGTTCGATGGCGTCGTCCTTGATGTCCTTCATCAGGATCGGGGTGCCCTTGGAGGCGCTCTGGTAGGCGATGCCGCCGCCCATGATCCCGGCACCGAGCACCGCGGTCTGCCTGACCGGTCGCGCCTGCTTCTCGAACCGCGCGCCCTTCTTCTTGACCACCTGGTCGTTGAGGAACAGCCCCACCAGGTTATAGGCCACGTCGGAGAGCGCCAGCTTGGCGAACGCCTTGGCCTCGATGGCCTGGGCCCGGGCGCGCTCCTCGCCGGCGCCCTTCTGGATCACCTTGATCGCCTCCACCGGCGCCGGGTAGTGCGGGCCCGCCTTGCCGGCCACGTAGCCCTTGGCGGTCTCGAAGGCCATCATCTGCTCGATGGGGCCCAGCTTGAGCGGCTGGCTCTTCTCCTGGCGGCGGGCCCGGTAGTCGAGCTCGCCGGCATTGGCCCGAGCGAGGATATCCAGGGCGGCAGCCTCGAGCTCCTCGCCCGGCACCACGGCGTCCACGGCCCCCACCTTGAGGGCGGCGTCGGCCCGGTTCTGGGTGCCGCCGGCGATCCACTCGATGGCGTTGTCGGCGCCGATCAGGCGCGGCAGACGCACGCAGCCGCCCCAGCCCGGCAGGATGCCCAGCTGGGTCTCGGGCAGGCCGATCTGGGCCTTGTCGCTCATCACTCGGAAGTCGGTGGTCAGCAGCACCTCGCAGCCGCCCCCCAGCGCCAGGCCGTTGATGGCGGTGACGGTGGGGAACGGCAGGTCCTCGATGGCATTGAAGATGCCATGGACACGCTCGAGCATCTCGACCAGGAAGTCGCTGCCCTTGTCGAACATGCCCTGGAACTCGGTGATGTCGGCCCCGACGATGAAGGCCTCCTTGGCACTGGTCAGCATCAGCCCCTTGAGGCCGCCCTCGGCCCGGATGGCCTTGACGGCGTCGTCGAGCTCGGCGACGACCGCGCTGGAGAGCTTGTTGACCGATTCATCCTTCAGGTCGAAGGTGAGCGTGGCGATGTCGTCGCCGCGCGTCACCGTGATGGCATTGCCCTGATAGATCATTCCGCGAATCTCCCGATTTCATACGGCCGTTTGAATGCACACAGCTTGGTTCACTCCTGCGCAAACGTCAACCCCTCCCATCATCGCCTGCCACCTAATCGACCGGGGCGCACGATACCGCCACCGGCGAACGCTGCTAAGGTAACAACCTGGCGCGTCACTTCCTCACTTCGATCAGGATAGCCGACCTCCATGCCACGCCCCTCAGCCAGTCCAGCGCCCGACGACCCGCCGCGAAGCCCCCCGCAGCTGCATGCCTTCCAGCAGCGGGTCGAGCGCCTGGTGGAACGACTGCGCCCCTGGAGCTGGCTATGGCCGCCGGCCGCCTTCGCGGCAGGGCTCGGCAGCTTCTTCCTGGTGGATCGCCAGCAGTGGCTGGGGGCGCTGCTGGCGCTGGGGATGCTGGCCGCCTGGCTGCTGCTGCTCTTCGAGAGCCTGATCGGCCGGCTGCTGGCGCGACGCGGCTACCCCACCCTGCCCCATGGCGTCACCCTGTTCATCGCCCAGATGATCCACCAGGAGACGCTGTTCTTCTCGCTGCCCTTCCTGCTCGCCACCACCGTCTGGAGCAGCGGCCAGGCGCTGTTCACCCTGCTGCTGCTCGGCATGGCGCTGTTCTCCATCATCGACCCGCTCTACTACCGGGTGGCGGACCGCTTCCGCTGGCTCTACTTCGCCTTCCACGCCCAGTGTGTCTTCCTAGTGGTGCTGGTCACCCTGCCGATCATGCTCCAGCTGACCACCGGCCAGAGCCTCAAGCTGGCGCTGGCCGCCATGCTGCTGTTCAGCCTGCCGAGCCTGCTGCACCTGCTGGGCCGCAAGGCGCCGCGACGCTGGGTGATGATCGCGGCACTGCTGCCGGTGCTGGCCGGCGCCGCCTGGTTCGGGCGCGTCTGGGTCCCGCCTGCCAACCTGTGGATCAGTGCCATGGCACTGTCGCCGGGCTTCGACAGCGAGGCCAGAGCGCCGCTGGGCAGCCTCAGGCTGACCCCCGAGGCGCTGGCCGGCAGCGGGCTCTACGCCTACACGGCGATTCGTGCGCCGCGGGGGCTTCGGGAGGAGGTGTTCCACGTATGGCGACACCAGGGCGAGGTGATCGACCGCATTCCGCTGGTGATCGAGGGCGGCCGCGAGGCGGGCTACCGGGCCTGGAGCCACAAGGAGAACTTTCCGGCGTCGCCGGCGGGACGCTGGCGGATCGACGTGATGACCGACAGCGGCCAGCGGATCGGCGTGTTGCGCTTCACCGTCGATGACGGCGAGGGGGGCACCCTGGCCGACGGCAGGCCGCTGTCGCCCCCTGGCCTGCCGGGGCTCGACTGGCGGCACCTGGTACCCGGCATGTCGGCAGCGCCGCGGGAGGACACCGGCGACGACCCGCCACCGGAACCGGGCGAGGAGGCCCCGTCAGCGCAGGCCGCCGAGGACACTCCGCCTCGGGAAGCGAGCGAGGCGCTGCCCACGGGGGAGGCGGCCGAGCCGGCGGCGGAAGACAAGGCGAGTGACGAACGGTAAGCCTGCTTGCATTCCACGCGGGGGGTTCGGACAATCCCGTGACGCCCCTTGGAATCCAGAGTCCCCATGCATCAGAACATCGGTTTCCAGCTCAGCCGCGTGCCACGCCTGTGGCGCGCGATCATCGACGAGCGCCTGGCACCGCTGGGGCTGACCCAGACCCGCTGGGTCACCCTCTACCACCTGTGGCGGCTGGGTGACGGCCAGCCCCAGTGCGACCTGGCCCGCGCCATCGGCGTCGAGGCGCCCTCCCTGGTCCGCACCCTCGACCAGCTCTCCGAGCAGGGCCTGATCGAGCGCCAGCCCTGCGACCAGGACCGCCGCACCAAGCGCGTCTACCTCACCCGGGAGGCCACCCCCCTGCTGGAACAGATCGAGCAGGTAGTGACCCAGGCCCGGGCCGAGATGCTGGCCGGCCTGAGCGACCAGGACGTGGCCACCCTCTCCGAGCTGCTCTCGCGCATCGAGGACAACGGGCTGGCGATCCAGGCCCGCGACGCCGAGGGCTGATCCGCCGACCTACTCGCCGCCCCCGCCGAAGGCAGAGGCGGCCGTCGGGTCGTCCGGGCGACCGGCGAGCCCGTCGCGCAGCGCCTGAAAATCCTCCAGGTAGGTCGAGACGCGCTCGAAGCCCTGGGACTCGTGCCACCAGAGGCCCAGCGCGCGAGCGCCGGACTCCACCACCAGCGCATCCTGCGGCAGTCGGCCCAGCAGCGACCTGAGCCGCGTCTCCAGGGGGGCGGGCAGGGGCCGCAGGGGCTCGTGGCGCCATCGCCAGCCGTGGGCAAACGGCTTGAGGGCGTCGGCGGCATGGCTGTCGCGCACCAGCAGGAAGTCGGGACCCGGCCGCTCCTGCGGGTAGTGCCAGCGATAGACCGGCATCGCCGTCTTGATGCCGTGCAGCGGCGGCGACTCCAGCTTGACGCTGACGCCCGCCCTCATGACCTGGCTGCGCAGGGCGGCGATACGCCGCTGGCGGGGGCTCGGCTTGAGCCACATCACCGGTGAGATCACCAGCATCAGGGCGAATAGAATGAAGAACCAGGCCATGCCTCTCTCCCGACAGGGTTGATGCGTGAATCTTGATACAAGTCGTTGTCTTGGCACGCGACGCGGCCTAGAGTGAAGGCATACCGCCCAACCCGTTGGACCCCTGCCAAGGAGCTCCCCATGAGCAACGAATACCGCCATGTGCTGGTCGCCGTCGACCTGACCAAGGACTCTCACAAGGTGCTGGAGCGTGCCCACCAGATCGCCGACCGCAACCAGGCCAAGCTGTCGATCATGCACACCCTGGAGCCGCTGGGCTTCGCCTACGGCGGCGACATCCCCATGGACCTGACCAGTATCCAGGACCAACTCGACGAGCATGCCAAGCAGCGGCTGGCCGAGATCGCCGACCCCCATGTGGCCAAGGAGGACCAGCACGTGCTGGTGGGCATGCCCGACACCGAGATCCACCGCTTCGCGGAGGAGAACGGCGTGGACCTGATCGTGGTCGGTTCCCACGGCCGCCACGGCTTCGCCCTGCTGCTGGGCTCCACCTCCACCGGCGTACTGCACGGTGCCCAGTGCGACGTGCTCGCCGTACGCGTGGGCAAGAAAGGCGAGAGCGCCGAGTAACCGCTTCCCTGCCACTCCCAAGGCGCCCGCTGGGCGCCTTTCCTATGCGTCGCCGGAGGCCATGGCCTCCAACTCCATCCACCGCTCCATGGCGGCGTCAAGCGCCGCCTGGGTCTCGGCGAGGGCCTCCAGGGTCGCCGTCACCGCGTCGGCCTCCTGCTGGTAGAAAGCCGGATCGCCCACCTTCGCTTCGAACTCGGCGACTTTGCCTTCCAGCCGCTCGATTTCGGCCGGCAGGCCGTCGAGCTCGCGCTGCAGCTTGTAGGAGAGCTTGGCCGGCTTTTTCCCTCCCCCCGCTGAGGGCTCCTTCGCCGCCGTCGCCTTCGAGGTCAGCGGCGACTGCTCGGCCATCTCCTCGGTGGTCTGGGCCGGCTCGGCCCCCTGGCGGGCCGCTCCCTCCCAGGGCGCCGGGGGCAGCTTGCCGCCCTGGCGCACCCAGTCGCTGTAGCCCCCCACGTACTCGCGCACCCGCCCCTCGCCCTCGAAGGCCAGCACGCTGGTCACCACGTTGTCCATGAACGCCCGATCGTGGGAGACCAGCAGCAGGGTGCCGTCGAAGTCGAGCAGCAGCTCCTCGAGCAGTTCCAGCGTCTCGACGTCCAGGTCGTTGGTCGGCTCGTCGAGCACCAGCACGTTGGCCGGCTGGGTGAACAGCTTGGCCAGCAGCAGGCGGTTGGACTCCCCGCCCGAGAGCGCCTTGACCGGCTGACGGACCCGCTCCGGGGTGAAGAGGAAGTCCTGCAGGTAGCTCATCACATGGCGGTCGCGGCCGCCCACCGTGACCCGGTCGCTGCCCTGGGCCACGTTGTCGTAGACGCTCTTCTCGGGCTCGAGCCCGCCGCGCAGCTGGTCGAAGTAGGCCACCTTCAGCTTGGTGCCGAGCTGTACCTTGCCCTCGGTGGGCGAAAGCTCGCCCAGCAGGATCTTGAGCAGGGTGGTCTTGCCGGCGCCGTTGCGGCCGATCAGGCCGATGCGGTCGCCGCGCTGGATCTCAAGCGAAAGATCGCGGATCACCGCCTCGTCGCCGAAGCGCTGGGTGACATGCTCCAGGGCCACCACCCGCTTGCCGCTGCGCTCGCCGCTGTCCACGCTGAGGCTGGCCTTGCCCTGGCGCTCGCGACGCTCGCTGCGCTCGCGCCTCAGCTGCTCCAGGGCCCGCACCCGCCCCTCGTTGCGGGTGCGCCGCGCCTTGATGCCCTGGCGGATCCACGCCTCCTCCTGGGCCAGCTTCTTGTCGAACTCGGCGTTCTCGCGGGCCTCCACCTCCAGCTCGTGGCTCTTCTGGGCCTGGTACCTGGCGTAGTCGCCGGGATAGCGGCCGAGGCGTCCGCGGTCGAGCTCGAGGATGGCCGTGGCCAGCTTCGACAGGAAGGCGCGGTCGTGGGTGATGAACAGCACGGCGCCGTTGAAGGCGGCCAGCTGCTCCTCGAGCCAGGCAATGGTGTCGAGGTCCAGGTGGTTGGTGGGCTCGTCGAGCAGCAGCAGGTCGGGCTCGGCCACCAGCGCCCGGGCCAGCGCCACGCGCCGCCGCCAGCCCCCGGAGAGCGCAGCCATCTCGGCGTCCTCGGGCAGCCCCAGCCGGGTCAGCACCACGTCGATGCGCTGGTGGAAGGACCAGCCGTCGATCGCCTCGAGGCGCGTCTGCAGCTCGGACATGCGGCGCATGTCGGGCTCGTCCTCGTGGATCAGGTGGTGGTACTCGGAGAGCAGCTCGCCCGCCTCGGGCAGGCCCTGGGCCACCACGTCGAAGATGGTCTGGCCGGAGGCCTCGGGGAGATCCTGGGCGAGCACGCCGATCTTCAGACCCGGAGCGCGCCAGATGCTGCCGCCGTCGGGCAGGATCTCGCCGGCGACCAGCTTGAGCAGCGTCGACTTGCCGGTGCCGTTGCGCCCCACCAGGGCCAGGCGCTCGCCCTTCTCCAGCACCAGGTCGGCGCCGTCGAGCAGCACATGGGTACCATAGGCCAGTTGCAGCTGTTCCAGACGTAGCAGGGTCACGCACACACCTCATCGAATCGCGAAGGCGGCTAGTGTATCGCAACTCCGGCCCGCCGTGGCCGTGCCGCCATGGTGACCTCCGCCATTCCCGAGTAAACTGCGGCGCGCCCCGACGATCCGGCCATCACGACCACAGGAGCTCCGCCTTGGCTGAACCGACCGACGGCTTCGATGACTTCCTGCCCCAGGCGCTGCGCTTCCGCGCCGCCGCCCCGCTGGTGGACATTGGCGCCAACCTGACCCACGAGAGCTTCGCCCGCGACCTGCCGGCGGTGCTGGCCCGCGCCCGCGCCGCCAACGTCACCACCCTGATCCTCACCGGCACCGACCGCGAGCACGCCGAACAGGCCGTGGCCATGGCCCGCCGCCATGCCGACGCCGGGCTGGCCCTGTATGCCACCGCCGGGGTGCACCCCCACGACGCCAGCCGCTGGGACGCCGGCCTCGCCGCCGCCATGGCCGACCTGCATCGCCAGCCCGAGGTCGTGGCGGTAGGCGAGTGCGGGCTCGACTTCAACCGCAACTTCTCCACGCCCGCCGAACAGGAGCGCGCCTTCGAGGCCCAGCTGGGCCTGTCGGCACAGAGCGGCAAGCCGCTGTTCCTGCATGAGCGCGACGCGGGCCGGCGCATGCGCGAGATGCTGCACGCCTGGCGCGACGACATCGGTGACGCCGTGGTGCACTGCTTCACCGCCGATCGCGACACCCTGTTCGGCTACCTGGATCTCGACCTGCATGTCGGCCTGACCGGCTGGCTGTGCGACGAGCGCCGCGGGCACCACCTGCGCGAGCTGGTCGACGAGATTCCCCTGAACCGCCTGATGGTGGAAACCGACTGCCCCTACCTGCTGCCGCGCAATTTACCTGCCAAACTCAAGGGCAGGCGCCACGAGCCGGCCCTGCTGCCGTGGATCGTGCGCGAGATCGCCCACTGGCGCGGCATCGACGAGGCCGAGCTGGCGGCGGCGACCACCCGCACGGCCCGGGCCTTCTTCCGCCTGCCGATGGCGGACCCTCACCCCCCAGCCACCCGACACGAGGACTCCTGACATGGCCGACCTACCCGGCTTCATTGCGGTCGAGACCGGCGAGGACGGCGGCCTGCCGCTGGCGATCGCCTGGACGCTGCCCGACGGGCGCGTCAAGCACACCCTGATCCAGCCCGAGGACGACTGGCTCGATGCCGAGACGGTATCGCTGGGCGAGTACAGCCTGGAAGAGCTCAACTCCATGGGGGTGAGCCCGCTGGACGTGATCCGCGAACTGGAGAACGACCACTTCAGCGACACCCTCTACACGGCGGGCATCAGCGACGACGAGGCCGCCCTGTCACGCCTCTTCGACACCTATGGCCTGGACCCCTTCGTGGAGCTGGCCCCCGCGGAGAGTCTCTACGCCGCCCTGGCGCCGGGCGACTGGGCCCGGGCGCGCGGCGAGCTGTTCGGCGAGCTGGGGCTCGAGCCGCTGCGCCCGGAGCACGAGGTGGAGGTGATGCTGCACCTGCATCAGCGCATGAACGGCGCGGCCGACGACTGACCGGCGCCCCGCATCAGCGCCTCCCCGTCAGGCGGCGCGCGGCCTCGAGGATCGTCGCCACCGAGGGAAGCGTCAGGGTGGCCGCGGGCCCCAGCGGGATGAAGCTGTCCTCTGCCGTCACCCGCGCCAGCCGCTCGCCGGCCACGCCGCGCTCCACCAGGCCGGTGACCAGCGCCTCGCTGACCGAGCCGGACCGCCGACACTCGTCCACCACCAGCACCCGCTCGCAGCCGGCCACGCGGCGCTGGATGGCGTCGTGATCAAGGCCTGTCAGCCACCGCAGGTCGATGATGCGCAGGGCAACCCCCTCGGCCTCCAGCGCGATGGCGGCCTGCCGCGAGAGCAGCACGCCGTTGCCGTAGGTGATGATCGCCAGATCGGTCCCCTCCCCCCACTGCCCCGGCTCCCCCGGAGGCAGCCGATGCCTGGCCCCCGGGTCGACGCAGCACCAGCCGTCATCGCCCGCCTCCTGCAGGTCGCGACGGTGGTAGAGGGCGATGGGCTCGATGATGACCACCACCCGCTGCTCCTCGTCGGCCAGGCGCACCGCTTCCTGCAGCAGTCCCACGGCATCGGCCCCGTTGGAGGGGCAGGCCACCAGCAGCCCGGGGATGTCGCGCAGCACGGCGATGGCGTTGTCGTTGTGGAAGTGGCCGCCGAAGCCCTTCTGGTAGCCGAGCCCGGCGATGCGCACCACCATGGGGTTGGCATACTGGCCATCGGAGAAGAAGCTCAGGGTGGCGGCCTCGCCGCGCAGCTGGTCCTCGGCGTTGTGCAGGTAGGCCAGGAACTGGATCTCCAGGATCGGCACCAGGCCGTTGTGGGCCAGCCCGATCCCCAGCCCCAGGATGCTCTGCTCGTCGAGCAGGGTGTCGACCACCCGATGGGCGCCGAAGCGCGCCTGCAGCTTCTGGGTCACCCCGTAGACGCCGCCCTTGCGGCCGATGTCCTCGCCGGCCATCACCAGGCGGGGGTGGCCGGCCATCAGCCGCTGCAGGGCCTGGTTGATCAGCTTCGCCATGGGGGCCGGGGCGGCCTCGCGCTCCTGCCGGGCCGGGGCCGGCTGCCCGCGCCCCGGGCGCGGCGGCGGGACGAGGCTGGCCATCACCTGCGCGGCGCTTTCCAGCTTCGGGCGACGGATCGCCGCCTCGGCCAGCCGCGCCACCTCGTCTCCGATGGCCCGGTAGCGCTCGGCGAGCTGCGCCCGCGTCAGGATTCCGTGGCGGCGCAGCAGGCCGGCGCTGACCAGCAGCGGGTCGCGAGCCTCGTCGGCGGCGATACGCTCCGCCGAGAGGTAGGCCTGCTGGGCATCGGAGCCGGCATGGCCGAACAGCCGCACGCAGCGCAGGTGCAGGAACACCGGCTGGCGGCGCTGGCGGGCGATGGCCTCGGCCTCGCGGGCGGCGCGCCAGCTGTCGAGAAGGTCCAGCCCGTCGCCGCTCAGGAAGTGGAAACCTGGCCGGGCGCGCATGCTGGCCTCGATCCAGCCGGCCGGGGTGGGCGTGGAGATGCCGATGCCATTGTCCTCGCAGACCATCACCAGCGGCATGGGCAACCCCTGGTAGGCCGCCCAGCCCGCCGCATTGAGCGCCCCCTGGGCGGTGGAGTGGTTGAAGGAGGCATCGCCGAAGCTGCACAGCACCACGCTCTGGGCCGGCCACTCCCCGCTGACGCCCAGGCGCCGGCAGAGCCCCAGGCCATGGGCCGCCCCCACCGCCTTGGGCAGGTGGGAGGCGATGGTGCTGGTCTGGGGCGGCACGTTGAGGGCCTTCGAGCCCAGCACCTTGTGACGCCCGCCGGAGATCGGGTCGTCGCGGGAGGCCACGAAGCTCAGCAGCAGGTCCCAGAGCGGGGCCTGGCCGGGACGCTGGCGGCTGCGCTCGATCAGGAAGGCGGCATCCCGATAGTGCAGGAAGGCGGGATCGCTCGGGCGGAAGGCCCGGGCGACCGCGGCATTGCCCTCGTGGCCGGCGCTGCCGATGGTGTAGAACCCCTCGCCTCGGGCCTGAAGGCGACGGGCCTGCAGGTCCAGATGGCGGCTCATCAGCTGGGACTCGAACAGCTCGAGCAGCGCCGGACCGTCGAGTCCGACCTCGTCGAGGCCCAGGGACGCTGCGGGGATCGGCCAGTCGTCATCGCGCAGGGCGGCAAGGAAGTGCTGCTCCTGGGGCAGGGGCTCGGGGGTGCGGGGCGGGGAAGCGGTGGCCACGGCGAACTCCGGCTGGGGGAACGCCTTCAGCCTAGTCGACTTCGCCCGGTCCGGTCGCCGGCGATCAGGCCAGGGCGAAAGGGGCCGGCTCGAGCCGGCGACGCCCCGCGGCGATGGCGACCTCCCGGGGGTCACCCTCCCGGTAGAAGCGCTGCAGGGCGAGCCGGAAGGCGGCGGCGCGCCGTGGCAGGCCCTCGGCCAGGTAGCGGTCGGCCCTTGCCTCCACCCGCGCCCGGAAGGCCTCGCGGTCCACCGCCACGTCGCCACCGAGGTTGTCGACGCTGACGTGGAAGACCCGCCCGCAGGCCTCGGTGAACAGCCGCTCCAGCGCCTGAGGCGCCACCTCCACCGCCTCGAAGTCACGCTGCTGGTCGGCATCGCGGCCATCGGGCAGGTACCAGTAGCCGTAGTCCTCCAGCTGGCGCCGGCGCGCGCCGGCGATGCACCAGTGGCTGATCTCGTGCAGCGCGCTGGCGTAGAAGCCCCGTGCGAAGATCACCCGGTGGAAGGGCGTGTCGGCATCCGCCGGCAGGTAGAGCGGCTCGTCGCCGCCGCGCACCAGCCGGGTGGCGAAGGTGTCGTGGAAGAGGCCGTCGAACAGGGCGATGACGTCGTCGAGGCGGTGGGTCACACGAGCTCCGGGGTGGGGGTAAAGGCAGCATTATAGCGAGCCGCGCAGGCGGGCGAAAATCCTCGGGAGTTGCTAGGATAGCCGGCTTCCACGACCCGCCGAACCGCAGGGAGCGCACGCCCGTGGCCAGCCCACTCGCCAACCTGACCCGCACCAGCCGCAGGGAGACGCGGCCGCTGCTCGGCCTCGCCCTGCCGATCTGCGGCGCCCAGCTCGCCCAGGCCGGCATGAGCGTGGCCGACGTGATGATGACCGGACGGCTCAGCGCTACCGACCTGGCGGCCGTGTCGGTGGGCTCGAGCCTGTGGATGCCGCTGATGCTGTTCATGACCGGCACCCTGATGGGGCTGACGCCCATCGTCGCCCAGCTGCTCGGCGGTCGCCGGGTCGCCGGCATCCGGCCCCATGTCCACCAGGCGCTGTGGGTGGCGCTGGCCCTGGGCATCGCCGCCGGCCTGCTGCTGTGGTTCGCGGTGATGCCGATCTTCGCCCTGATGCAGGTCCCCCAGGAGGTGGCGACGCGCTCGGCGGCCTACCTGTCCGCGGTCGCCTTCGGCATGCCCGGGGCAGCGCTGTTCCAGGCGCTGCGCGCCTTTTCCGACGGCATGAACCATACGCGCCCCTCGCTGTGGATCAGCCTGATCGGGCTCGCCGTCAACGTCCCCAGCAACTTCGTGCTGATCTACGGCGGCGAGGGGCTGACCGGGCTGCTGGGCGACTGGCTGCCGGCCTGGGTGGCAGGTCTGCCGGCGCTGGGCGCCCTGGGCTGCGGCATCGCCACGGCGCTCTCGCTGTGGGTGATGAGCCTGGCCATGGCCCTCTACACGCGTCGCTCCCGCGCCTACGGCGAGGTCAAGCTCTGGCACTCGCCCACGCCGCCGCGCTGGCGGATGATCGGCGAACTGCTCCATGTGGGCGTGCCGATCGGCGTGGCGATCTTCGTCGAGGTGACCCTGTTCACGCTGATCGCCCTGTTCATCGCCAGCCTCGGCGAGGTGACCGTGGCGGCCCATCAGGTGGCCCTCAACTACACCTCGATCCTCTTCATGCTGCCGCTGTCGCTGAGCATGGCGCTGACGGTGCGGGTCGGCAACACCCTGGGACAGCAGCGCCCCGGCCTGGCCCGGCGGGTGGCCTGGAACGGCATCCTGATCGCCCTGCTGGTCGCCGGCCTCAACAGCCTGCTGCTGTGGCTCACCGCGGAGCCGGTGATCGCGCTCTACACCCATGACCCGGCGGTGCAACGCCTGACGCTGTCGCTGGTCATACTGGCGATGATCTTCCAGGTCTCGGACTCGCTGCAGGTCAACCTGGCGGGCGCCCTGCGCGGCTACAAGGACACCCGGGTGATCATGTTCATCACGCTGGTGGCCTACTGGCTGGTCGGACTGGCCGGCGGCCACTGGCTGGGAACCCGCGGCCTGTTCGGCCTGGTCGACCCGATGGGCGTTCACGGCTACTGGGTCGGCCTGATTGGAGGCCTCACCGCAGCGGCCCTGCTGCTCGGCGAGCGCCTGAGACGCATCAGCAAGGGGGTGGCACATGGACGAATCGACCTCTCCGACAGCTAGGCCGGCCCTGTGGCAGAAGTGGGTGGCCACGGCCGTGGCGACCCTGCTGCTGGCCGGTTGCGGCGGCAGCGGCGAAGACAGCAGTGACGCCCTGCTGATCGACTACCAGCAGGCGCTCGCCGCCCGACTGGGCATGGAGGCCCCCGAGCCCCGCCCCCCTGCCAACATCGGCGCCTTCCCCGAGCGTCGCGAACGGCTGGTGGAGATCCCCGAGACCCGAGACGGCATGCTCAACGTCTACGCCCTGCGCGAGTGCCACATCACCACCCTGGTCGCCGAGCGCAACAGCGCCCTGGGGCGGGTGGCCCCCGCCAGCCAGCGCTGGCTCTACGAGCTGGAGCTGTGGAAGCGCCTGGATGCCTGCCTGGCCAGCGACGTCCCGGAGCGCCTCGCCGAGGCCGACCGTGAGCGCCTGGAGCGACTCGCCGCCATCAAGACCGAGCAGCTGCCCCGGGTCAGCTGGAACTCGCTGTTCGATTCCGACGAGTGGGTCAGGAGCTTCTCCCGGGCGAGTTCACCGCTGGCTCATGAGTCGCTGGCACCGCCGCCTGCCCAGCGCGATGCGCTGGCCTTCCTGCATGACCTGACCCGCCACCAGTTCCGGCCGGATCGCCGGCCCGATGCCGACCGCCTGGAAGGCCACCTGCAGGCGCTCCAGGCCCGCCCCTACACGGCCGAGCTGCTGCGCACCCTGATGCTGGCCGAACAGCGCCTCGAGGAGGCCTCCGATCTGCTGCAGGTCGCGCTGGACCGTCACGATGGCTGCGCGCGCACGGCCGGTGCGGGGGACTCCCCGACGGCGGCCGACATGGCCACCTGGCTGACGCGGCTCGAGGACGCGGCTACCCGCTGGCTCCAGGACATCGACACCCTGCTCGAGGCCCAGATCTCGGGGCCCCAGGCCGTCGGCGACTATCGCCGCCGCTGGCTCTCGCTGGAGGCACCGGAGGCGCCGCTGCCCGCCTTCCAGGCCGCCCGGGAGCGACATGACACCCTGCGCGAGCGCCTCGATCGGCGCTGCCGATGACGCGCCAGGGGTTAACCTCCCGGGGCGACTGTGCTATTGGTGGAAGCGAGAGTGCAAGAGTGACGCAGTGCGCTACTGTCCGGCCGCCAGTTCACGCAGCATGTGGAGGGACACCATGGGAATCCCGCTGTCACCCCGCTCCGCCCGGGTCATCGACCTCGAGAGCATGCGCCAGCGTCAGCAAGCCCGACGCCGCCTGATTCGCCTCGCCCCCGAGCTGGATGGCCTGGAGATGGTCTATCGCCTCGCCTCCAGTCCCGACACCCTCTACGGCATGCCCCTGCTGGGGTGGGGCCTGCGCGAGGATGGTGAGGTGGTCGGCCTGGTTCCCTGGATGGAGGCCCTGACGCCCTGCCACCGCCTCGACGACGAGGAGCACGGCAGCTTCGTCGGCTACCGGGACCCCGAGACGGAGGAGCTGTTCGAGGTAGCGCCCGAGCACAAGGTGCTGGAACTCGAGCACGCCGCCGCCTACTTCGACTACGAGGAGACCGAGCAGGTCACCCTCATCCAGCAGCTCCCCGAGACCCAGGGCACCCATGCCCTGTGCATGGACGAGGGGAATGCCCCCTGGCAGCTCAAGCAGGTCTTCGGCTGGCGGCTCTACAGCGACGGCGCCGTGGAGGCCCTGCTGGCGGACGAGCGCCTGGTGGAGTCGACCCCCATCCTGCCGGGCGATGCCTGCCTCTACCCGGGTCACAGCCGCCACCGGGTGGTCTACTTCTTCCAGCGCCAGATCGCCAATCGTATTCGCCGCGAGGACCCTGCCACCCTGGAGGCGCTGGCCCTGATGGTGATGCCGGATGCCCCCGAGCCCCCGGCCGACTGAGGCGCGGACCCGGCGGGCGGACAGGATTAGCCTAAACGGATAAAGTAGAGGTAGCTGCCGTCGCGCTCCTGCCGATGGATCAGCTCGTGCCCGAGAAAGTGGCAGAACTTCGGCACGTCGCGGGTGGTTGCCGGATCGCTGGCAATCACCTTCAGTACCTGGCCGGCATGCATGTCACGCACCCTGTTGTGCATCAGCATGATCGGCTCGGGACAGTACAGCCCGGTGGTATCGAGCTCGACCTCGAAATCGGGCGGGGCACCCTCGGGGTGGGTGTCACGGGGATCAACCATCGATGGCCTCGTCGTTGGGAACAATCAGTAGGGAGCAGCTAGATGATCAAGATCATTATCGAACGTCGGATCATGCCCGGGCTAGAGGAGGAGTACGAGGAGGCCGCCCGCGAAGCCATGCGCCAGTCCCTGGGCGCTCGCGGCTTCGTCGGCGGCGAAAGTCTCGTCGAGCTCGGTCACAGCGACCGGCGTCTGATGATCACCAAGTGGCGCGACATGCGCGCCTGGAAGGAATGGTACACCAGCGAGGAGCGCTCTCGCGTCATGCAGCGTCTGCTGCCGCTGCTGACCGAGGAGGAACGCATCCGCATCTATGAGCCGACGACCCACTGAGTCGCGTCGCTCCTTCCCACGTGCGGGTCAGCCGCGGAGCCGCACGTGCACCGTCACCTCCTCGCGGTCGTGATAGAGGTGACGGCAGCCCACCTCCGCGGCAATGCCGGCCGAGGCCAGCGCCTCCGCGAGGTGCTCCAGGCACGCCGAGACCTCCGGCCAGCGTCGCTTCATCGGCAGCTTGAGATTGAATATCGCCTCACGGCACCAGCGCCGGATGAGCCAGCGCTCGACCATCGCCTCCACCCGAGCCGGCCGGTCCACGATATCGCAGACCAGCCAGTCGAGCCGACAGGGCGGCGCCCAGACGAAGCCGTCTTCCCGGAGGTGCTCCACCAGCCCGGTCGCCATCAGGCCCTTGTCCATCGAGCCGTTGTCGATGGCATAGACGTGCATGCCCCGCTGGACCAGCTGCCAGGTCCATCCCCCCGGTGCCGCACCCAGGTCGGCCGCCTGCATCCCCTCCCCCAGCCGCTCGTCCCACTCGTCCCGTGGCACGAACTCGTGCCAGGCTTCCTCGAGCTTCAGCGTCGAACGGCTCGGCGCCGCATGGGGGAAGCGCAGCCGACGAATGCCCCCCGGCATCTCGCTGCGGTTGCCGGGAAAGCTCATGCCGAGCTGGACACGGTCGCCGGCACTCCACAGCAGGTGCAGGCGACGCCCGCCGGCCTTGCGGCGAAGTGCCCGGCGCTTCTTGAGCAGCGACGCCAGAGGTCGATCCAGCGCCTTGGCCAACCCGGCCAGGGCCTTGCCGTCGTTGGTATCAGGTGTTTCCTGCCAGAACGACTCGAAGTTCCAGCCGCTGGCTACCACCTGGTCGACGATGGGGGAGAGGCGATCCTCGCGGGAGAGCCGGAGCGGCGGTAGTGCCACCAGGCTCTGGCGGGCAAACACCAGCGAGCCAAGGGGCAATGCCCGGTGCAGTGCGTTGGCCGGCTCGCCACCGTCGAGCCGGAAGCGCACGAACCCGTCCCCGGGGGCGAAGAGCGCCTCCCCTGCCCCACCCGCGGCCGCGGCCTTCTCGGTAACCTCGGCGGCCAGGTCGGGCTCAAATCCCGCCCGGCAGTAGAACAGCAGCTCCGAGGGTGTGGTCATGGCTCATCTCCTGAACGCTGCCGCGCCGGCGGCGTTGTCGCATCAGCGGCCAACAGGTCCTCGATGTCCTGCAGTTGGACATTCAGGGCATTGGTCGAGATCTGGATCTCCCACAGGGAGTAGACCAGCGAGACGGACAGGCTCACCAGGCTGACACCGAACAGCACCATGCCCGGCAGCTCGAGGGAGAGAAAGAGGGCAAACATCGAGAGGGTGCAGAGCAGGAAGCTCAGCACCCCCGCCAGCTGCATGCGCTTGGTGAGGGAGATGCGCTTGCGCAGCAGCAGGATCTGCCTGGCGTTGACCTCCTGATGCTGATTGCGCTCCTCATCCGCCAGCTTGCGAATCAGCTGGGCAAGGACCAGGAAGCGGTTGGTGTAGGCCAGCAGCAGCAGCGAGATGGCGGGAAACAGCAGCGCCGGGGTCGTCAGGGTCAAGGCAGGGCTCCGCAGAGGAAAAAAAACGCCGCACATCATAGCAGCGCGACCCTTGCAGGGGCGACATCTCGCCAGCACCGTTTAATAAACATTTATGAAGGATAATGAATGCTCGATCTTGGTGCGGTCATATTCGGCACTTTCAAGCGTTTTTGGTTCATATCAATGTCTAATCCACGTATGACCTATACAGTTGCTGCATAATGGTGCATTGCTTTATATTGTGGTTCCTGTGAAAAACAATTTCAGACCGGGTCGACACCGCTGCGACCCCTACCACTCTCTTCACACGACAGGAATCGACGATGCCCTACGTTCACGACACTCTCGAGAGTCTGCGCAAGAGCAGCCCGGCCCAGACCGAGTTCTACCAGGCCGCCGAAGAGGTGCTGGAATGCCTGCGCCCGCTCTTCGAGCGCAGCCCGCACTACCATGATCACAGCATCATCGAGCGTATCGTCGAGCCCGAGCGCCAGATCATGTTCCGCATCTGCTGGACCGACGACGCCGGCAAGGTCCGGGTGAACAAGGGCTATCGCGTTCAGTTCAATTCGGCCCTGGGCCCCTACAAGGGCGGACTGCGATTCCACCCCAGCGTCACCTCCGGGATCATCAAGTTTCTCGGCTTCGAGCAGATCTTCAAGAATGCCCTGACGGGCCTGCCGATCGGTGGCGGCAAGGGGGGCTCCGACTTCGATCCCAAGGACAAGTCGGATGCCGAGATCATGCGCTTCTGCCAATCGTTCATGACCGAGCTGCATCGCCACATCGGCCCGACCACCGACGTCCCGGCCGGCGACATCGGCGTCGGCGCCCGCGAGATCGGCTACCTCTACGGCCAGTACAAGCGGCTCACCGGGCGCTACGAGGGCGTGCTCACCGGCAAGGGCCTCAACTGGGGCGGTTCCATCGGCCGCAAGGAGGCGACCGGCTACGGTGCCGTCTACTTTGCCCAGAACATGCTCGAGGCGCGCGGTGAAAGCATCGAGGGCAAGACCTGCCTGGTGTCCGGTGCCGGCAACGTGGCGATCTACACCATCGAGAAGCTCTATGAGCTGGGTGCCAAGCCCGTGACCTGCTCCGACTCACGCGGCACCTTGCATGACCCGCGCGGCATCGACCTGGACCTGCTCAAGGAGCTCAAGGAGGTGAAGCGCACCTCCCTCGAGGCGTATCTCGGCAAGCACCCGGAGGCCAGCTACACCCCGGTCGACGACTACCCGGCCGACGGCCATGCGGTCTGGCGTATCAAGGGCGATATCGCCTTCCCCTGCGCCACCCAGAACGAACTCACCGAGGCGGATGCCGAGACGCTGCTGGGCAACGGCACCTCCTGCATCAGCGAAGGGGCCAACATGCCGTCCACCGCGGCGGCCGTGGATCGCTTCCTGGCGGCCAGGATCGCCTACGGCCCCGGCAAGGCCGCCAACGCCGGCGGCGTGGCCACCAGCCAGCTGGAAATGGCCCAGAACAGCAGCATGGAGCAGTGGCCCCTCGAGAAGGTCGACGCCAAGCTCAAGGAGATCATGGCCAACATCCACAAGCAGTGCGCCGACACTGCCGAGGAGTTCGGCGAGCCGACCAACCTGGTACTGGGTGCCAACATCGCCGGTTTCCGCAAGGTGGCCGACGCCATGATCGACCAGGGCGTGGTGTAAGCCTCGTCACCTTCGCATTTCCAGGATCGAGAAAGCCCGGGCCTGATGGCCCGGGCTTTTCTTGGTCATGACCTTCTCTGCCTGCGGAGGGCGGCAGTGAGCGGCATCAGACGTACGGGAGGAAGCCCCGGCGCGCCTGTGCCTGGCTCTGCGCCTCGGCAAGCCTCATTACCCCCCGCCACATGCCACGCAGCAGCGGCATGACAACAGCACGGTGGGAATTCGTCTGGTCCCAGATGGTGGGAAAGGTCATCCTGGCGGAATTCATGGCTACGGCCTCACATCGCGATTCATGTTGCGATGCATTATACCATCGACTATAGACCAAGGTCTAACAGCATCGGCGCCGGGCCTGCGCCCGAAACGCAAAAAGCCCCGTGCTCTTTCGAACACGGGGCTTTTCTGAATAAGTGCCTGACGATGATCGGGCCGGCCTCCCGGCGGCCGGCACCCCGGGACTCTCCATGGGAAACCCCCAGAACGACGAAACCCCGACCAATGGCCGGGGTTTCTGAAAAGGTGCCTGACGATGACCTACTCTCGCATGGGGAGACCCCACACTACCATCGGCGCTACGGCGTTTCACTTCTGAGTTCGGCATGGGGTCAGGTGGTTCACGCTTGCTATGGTCGTCAGGCGAAAAACGGAATCATGCTGGCAACGCGACACGTCTCTGCGTATCCGGCCCTGTCGGTCGTCATCTCAGACCGCTTGGGTGTTATATGGTCAAGCCTCACGGGCCATTAGTATCGGTTAGCTCAACGCCTTGCAGCGCTTCCA